>NZ_JBIAVG010000013.1:0-236931 GCF_042893955.1 Streptosporangium sp. NPDC001559 | reverse complement strand
ACAAATAAACCCCTCAAAACGTTTTTTTTAACATTTTTAAAACCGGCAAACCCCGGGGGGGGGCGCCCCCCCCCGCGCACCCCCCCGCCAGTGTTCTTGGGGAGCGCGACCGCCGCGGGCGGCGCGAGAAGCCCGGCCGTCAGGCGGGCAACAGGGCCAGCAGGCGCCGCTTCAGCTCGGCGTGGCGCTCGTCGTCGTAGAGGTCGGGGTCGTGGGTGGCCACGTCCCACAGTCCCTCACAGGCGAGACGCACGATCTGGGCGGTCGTGGGGTCGGGCTCGGTGTCGAGTCCCTCACGGTGCCAGCGGGCCATCGCCTCACGCAGGGGGGCGAGCAGGTAGGGATTGCCCGACGCGCCGGTGACCACGGCCCAGCGCCGCAGCCTGCCACTGCGCACGGCGGCGAAGGTGGCGTGCAGATAGTTCTTTGTGTAGGTGTCGTGGCCCTGGGTGGCGACGAGCTGGTCGAAGTCTTCGATCAGCCGCTCGACCATGCCTTTGATCAGGGCTTCCTTGGTGGCGAAGTGGTAGAGCAGCCCACCCTTGCTGCAGCCCGCGCGCTCGGCGACGGCCGCCAGGGTGAGCGCCTGGGAGCCCTGGTCGCACAGCAGACTCTCCGCCGCGTCCAGCAACTCCTCCCGCCTCATGCAAAGGACTGTACCGTCCGGACGGTACAGTGGTCAAACCGAGGATGGGCTTCCCGCCGGGCACGGATACCCTTGGAGGGGACAAACGATCTGGGGAAGGGAAGTGCGGCAGTGGAGTCCGCCTATCTCGATCACGCGGCGACCACGCCGATGCTTCCCGAAGCGGTCGAGGCGATGACGGCTCAGCTGGGTCGGGTCGGCAACGCGTCGTCACTGCACACCGCGGGCCGCCGTACGCGCCAGGTCGTCGAGGAGGCCCGCGAGAGCATCGCCGAGGCACTCGGCGCCCGGCCCAGCGAGGTCGTGTTCACCTCGGGCGGCACAGAGGCCGACAACCTCGCGATCAAGGGCCTCTACTGGTCGCGCAGGGCCAAGGGCGCCAACCGCATCCTCATCAGCGCCGTCGAGCACCACGCCGCGCTCGACCCGGCCCACTGGCTCGGCGACCACCAGGGCGCCGTCGTGGAGTCGCTAGAGGTGGACGAGTACGGCAGGGTGCACCCGCACACCCTGCGTGCCGCCATCGAGCGCGACCCCGGCAGCGTCGCCCTGGTCAGCGTCATGTGGGCCAACAACGAGGTCGGCACCGTGCAGCCCGTCAGGGTGCTCGCCGCGATCGCCCGCGACCACGGCATCCCCTTCCACACCGACGCCGTCCAGGCCATCGGGCAGCTTCCCGTCGTCTTCGCCGACTCGGGGGTCGACGCCCTCACGCTCTCCGGCCACAAGGTCGGCGGCCCGATGGGCACCGGCGCGCTGCTGCTGGCCAGGGGGATCGACCCGGTCCCCGTGCTGCACGGCGGCGGCCAGGAGCGCGACGTGCGCTCCGGCACCCTCGACGCCCCCTCGGTCGCGGGCATGGCCGCCGCGGTACGGCTCGCGGTCGCCCGGCAGGCCGAGACCGCCGCCCGGCTGACCGCGCTCCGCGACGACCTGGTCGCCAGGATCCGCCAGGCCGTACCCGATGTGATCCTCAACGGAGACCCGGTCAACCGGCTCCCCGGCAACGCGCACTTCTCCTTCCCCGGCTGCGAGGGCGACGCGTTGCTCATGCTCCTGGACGCCAAGGGGGTCGAGTGCTCGACGGGCTCGGCGTGCTCGGCGGGTGTCGCGCAGCCCTCCCACGTCCTGCTCGCGATGGGCGCCGACGCCGTCAGGGCACGGGGCTCGCTGCGTTTCACCCTCGGGCACACCTCGACGTCGTCCGACGTGGACAGGGTCACCGGCGTCATCGCGGGCGTCGTCGAGCGCGCCCGCCGGGCGGGCCTGATCTGACGGCGCCGCCCGGCCCGGCGGAGAGGGCTCCCGCGCGGGTACCCTCAAGGGTGTTATGAGACTTCGCGTGCTTGCCGCCATGTCCGGCGGCGTCGACTCAGCGGTGGCGGCGGCCCGCGCCGCCGAGGCCGGTCACGATGTCACCGGCGTCCACCTCGCCCTGTCCGCGAACCCGCAGTCGCATCGCACCGGCGCCAGAGGGTGCTGCACGATCGAGGACTCCCGGGACGCCCGCAGGGCCGCCGACGTGATCGGCATCCCCTTCTACATCTGGGACATGGCCGAACGGTTCCAACGCGACGTGGTCGAGGACTTCGTCAGCGAGTACGCCGCGGGCCGTACGCCCAACCCGTGCCTGCGCTGCAACGAGAAGATCAAGTTCGAGGCGGTCCTCGACCGGGCCCTCGCGCTCGGCTTCGACGCCGTGGCCACCGGCCACCACGCCCGGCTCGTGGACGGCGTGCTCAGCCGCAGCCCCGACGAGGGCAAGGACCAGTCCTACGTGCTCGGCGTGCTCACCAGGGAGCAACTCGGCCACGCGATGTTCCCGCTGGGCGACTCGACGAAGGCCCAGGTGCGCGAGGAGGCAGCCAGGCGCGGGCTCATGGTGGCCGACAAGCCCGACAGCCACGACATCTGCTTCATCGCCGACGGCGACACCCGGGGCTTCCTCGAAAGGCGTCTCGGCACGGCCCCCGGGCCGATCGTGGACGCCTCGGGCGAGGTGGTCGGCAGCCACGAGGGCGCCTACGGCTTCACGGTCGGCCAGCGCAAGGGCCTGCACATCGACCGTCCCGCCCCCGACGGGCGCCCGCGTTACGTGCTGTCCATCGAGCCGGTCTCCAACACGGTCACCGTCGGGCCGCGCTCGGCCCTTGAGGTCACCTCCGTCGAGACCGTGCGCCCGGTGTGGAACGGGCCCGTCGCCGAGCCGTACGAGCCGCTGGCCTGCACGGTCCAGCTCCGGGCCCACGGTGAGGTGTACGGCTGCCGCATCCAGGTGTCCGGCGAGGAGGTCCACGTCGCCCTGGACACCCCGGCGACCGGGGTCGCGGCGGGCCAGGCCGCCGTGTTCTACCTGGAGGACACCGTGATCGGGTCCGCCACGATCGCCAGGGCCGTGTGACCTTCGCGGGAGGCGGAGATCACTCCTCGATGGCTCCGCCGACCGCGCGCAGATGGGCGCGGAAGGTCAGGGAGGGGTCTTCGGCGCGTCCGGCCAGGTAGGCGCCGAAGGCCACCTGCTCGCGCAGTGAGGTGCCCGCGTGGATGCGGTCCGCCTGACGTCGTTCGACGTCGCGGATCGCCTCGGCGCGGGTGAACACCTCCTCGGCGCGTCCGGCCGGGATGAAGATCACGCCGTCGTCGTCGCCGAGGACCAGGTCGTCGCGGCCGACCGTCCACTCCCCGACGGCGGCGAACTCCAGCGCGCCCTCCGGACGCTCGTTCAGGCTCAGGGGGCCGGTCGGGATCGAACCCAGGCTGAAGACCGGCAGCCCGATCGCCCGGATGTCGGCCGTGTCGCGGTGCAGCCCCCAGATCACGACCCCCACGAGCCCGGCCGCCCGGGCCTCAAGGACCACGAGGTCACCGATGCAGCTCTCGTCGAGCCGTCCGCCGTTGTCGGCGACGAGCACGTCACCGGGCGCGGACAGCTCGCACGCCTCAAGGAAGACGTCGACGCTGCCGGCGTGCCTGGCCGGGCACACCCGTCCGGCCAGGCGGCCACCGGGCACCGCGGAGCGGGTGCCCGCCGGGGCGCAGCGCACCGGTACCCCGGCTCGCAGGCAGCCGTCCGTCAGATGCGCGGTGGTCAGAGTCTCGAACTGCCGCCGGAGCTCCTTGGGGTCCATGCCGCCCTTCCTCTCGCCGGGGAGATCACGTCGCCTCCCACGGTAGGGCCGGACCCCCGGCTAGGACAGGGCGACGGACTCTCCCGGCGCGAGGCGGCGGATCTCCGCCCCCTGCTTGTCGGCCTCCATCGCCAGCCACCTGTCGACCAGACCGAGGCCGACGTCGTTGAGCAGGCCGTCATGGGTGGAGAAGGCCCTGGCCGGGCGGATCTGGCGGAGGTAGTCCACCGTCTCGGAGAGCTTCAGCCACGGCGCGTTGGTCGGCACGAGCAGGGTGGGGACCTCGGTCCCCGGCGGGGTGAACGCGTCGCCGGGGTAGAAGACCTCCTCGTCCACCAGGAAACCGACGTTGCTCACGATCGGCGCGTCCGGGTGGTTGGGGGCGTGCCACTCTCCGACGACCCGTACGGAGAAGCCCGCCGTGTCGAAGGTGTCGCCGTGCCGTACGACGTGGATCTTGGCCGGGACGTCGGTCAGGTCGGCGGCCACGGCCTCGTTGGTCCAGATCTCCAGTGACGGCTCGGCCTCGGCCGCCCTGCGCAGCCGTTCCACCTCCACGTGGTCGAAGTGCTCATGGGTGATGAGCACGGACCGCGCCCCCTGGAGGGCGGACTCCTCGCTGAAGGCCCCGGGGTCGATCACCAGGGCCGAGCCGTTCTTCTCAAGGCGGACACACGCGTGCGTGAACTTCGTCAGCTCCATCGTCCCAGCCTAGGCAAGCCGCTCAGTAGCCGACGTAGCCGGTGCCGGTCTTGGCGCCGACGACGCCGGGAACGTTCGAGACCGAGCCGTAGCGGCTGATCGCGTAGCGGACCCCGGCGATGATGTTGTCGACCGGGTTGTAGATGTTGTCGTACCCGCTCAGCTTGTAGCTGCCGAAGGTCGGGTCGATGGTCTGCATCAGCCCCTTGGACGGGGTGCCCGCGGCGGCGTTGGAGTCCCAGAGGTTGATCGCGTGCGGGTTGCCGCCCGACTCGTGCTGGATGATCATGGCGATGTCGGCGGGGTTCATCTTCTCCGGCGGGTAGCCGTGGGACCTGAGGATCTCCAGCGCCTGGTCGATCCACTCCTTGAGCTTCCCGGTCGGCGCGGGGCCGCCACCGGGCGGGGGCGCGCCGCTCGGCCCGTAACCTCCTGAGGCGGCCGGGTTCCGTGTCCCGGTGTCGCCGTGCGGTCCGATGTGCGGCCGGTAGCCGACCGTCCTCTCCCACACGACCGTACGGCCGACGCCCGGCACGAACGTCTGGTCGAGGGGGGCCAGGATGTCGGCGAAGGAGATCTTCCTCTCGGCCATGTGCTTCTTGACGGCGGCCAGCGCCTGGGTGACGGCCTTGTCGGCGGCCTCCATGTGGGGGCGGGCTCCGGTGACGGCGCCGTTCACCAGCGAGGTGATGTGCGGCTGCAGGTCCTTCTCCTCGGCCTTCGGGTTGGCCGTGCGGTAGGCGGACACGTCGTCGAGGAGGGTCGAGCAGATGGAGCGGACCTTCGCCTCCGAGCCACGCAGCACCCCGGCCGCGGTGTCGAGGGTGTTGGCGCAGCCCGCCAGCGCGTCGTGCAGGGCCTCCGCAGCGCGGCCGTACTTGCGCATGTAGGTGTCGAAGGCGTCCGCGGACTCGCCCTGCCAGGCGTCGTTGACCGCGTTGACGGCGGTGCCGAGCCGCCCGGCGTGCTCGTTGAGTTTGCCCGCCGTACCACGCCAGCGGGTCGCGACGGCGCTGACGGCGTCGGCGTCGGCGTTCACCTTGTTCAGGAGGTCGGAGAGCGTACCGCCGCCGGGAAGACCGGAGATCGCCTCGGTCGTGTCCGCGGTCACCGCTCCCCGCCCGCGCGGTTGGCCGTACGGACGTTGTCCTCGATGTCGTTCAGGGCGCGCTCGACGTCCTTGAGCTTGCCGGTGACGTCCGTCAGCTCCCGGTCGACCGTCTTCTCGATCTCGTCGAGGAACTCGGCCAGGGCGGACGAGTCGGTCAGCCTGCCGAAGATGGTGGAGTCCGTCGTCTTGGCCGGATACGGACCACCCAGCTCGCCGAAGTTCTTCATCAGTTCGTGCACGGTCGTACGGCACTGCTCAAGCGCGTCGTAGCTGTAGTCGATCCCCGCCATCTCTACCCCCTATGCGAGACCGCCGAATCGATCATAAGGGGCAGATCACCCAATGCGTCGGTGCGGCCCTCCCGGCACCGGGTGAGGGCCGCCCGAGGCGGACTACTTGGCCGGTGCGACCGTGACCGTGGTGGTGTAGGTCCTGTACGGCGTGACCAGCTCGGTGACCTCAATCTGGTAGCGGCCGGGGACGCACCCCCTGCCCAGCACGGGCAGCGCGAAGCGGCCGCTGTTGTCCGCCCTGAGCCGGGTGCCGTCCCTGAGACTGGTGGCGAGACAGGCCTCGTTCAGACCGTTGCTGGTGAACCGGACGTAGCCTTTCTCGGCGAAGCCGTAGCCGTTGACGACGAAGGCGATGTCGCCGTCGGCGTCGGCGGTCGCCGGGGTGGTCCTGAGCGTGGGGATGCCGGTGCCGGGCAGCGGGTGGCCGATGATCACCTTGGCGGAGTAGGTGCGGTAGGGCGACTCGAGCTCGGTGGCCTCGACCCGGTAGGCGCCGCTGACGCACCCATGGGCCGCTCCGACGAGGTTGAAGTAGCCGTTGCGGTCGGCCCGCAGGACGACCCGCCTGAGGTTGGTGTCCTCGCACGAGGAGTTCAGCGACGTGCTGTTGACGGCGACCTTGATCAGGGAGGGGAAGGACCGGCCCTCGACGGCGAAGGCGACGTCGCCACCGGCGGTGGGGGAGACGATCGACGGGGTCGTCGTCAGCAGGGCGTCGTCCGCCTGGGCGCCCGAGGCCGGTAGACCGCCCAGCAGTGAGGCGGCGGCGACGGCGGCGGTGAACATGAGGCGTTTGACATTCATGGATCAGGTTTCCTCGCGTTGTCCTCGGTGGTTCCCCTGTGCCCTTTGAGGCGCACAATTTGATCTTCTTGGTGGCCACCGGTTCAGGCCTTCGTTCGGCGGCAACGAGAACGGAAAGAACCGTAAATCCATCGCCTGTTCCCTGGTCTTTCTGACAAAGCCCGTGAATTTCACGGGGGCGCGGGCCCGCCTCGCCAAATCTGTCCATCGCCGCGCATGTCGATCGGCCACTCACGCGGAGGCGCAGCACACTGCTCGTATGAACCGGCGTGACACGAGTGGGGGACCGGAGCGCGTGGAGTTCGCGGGCGCCGTCTACGGCTCGCTGCTGGCGGCCTCCGTGATCGCCGGGGCGACCGCGCAGGGCGGCCCGCCGCCCGCGGCCGAGCTGGTGACCCTGCTGATCAGCACCGGGGTGGTGTTCTGGATCGCCCACGTCTACGCCGAGTTCGTCAGCGGGGGCTATCCCGGCAGGCCGCTCACCTGGGCCGGCCTGCGTTCGGTCGCCAGGGAGGAGTGGCCGCTCGCGCAGGCCTCGATCCCCCCTGCGGTGGCCGCCGCCTTCGCCTCGGGGCTGGGTGCCTCGGACGTGGTCGCGGCCTGGGTGGCGCTCGGCGTCGCGGTGGCCGGTCAGGTCACCTGGGCCGTCACCGCGACGGTCAAGGCTCACTCCGCCAGAGGCGTCGTCGTCTTCTCCGGGGTCGTCAACCTCGTCCTCGGCCTGGTCATCGTCGCCCTCAAGGCCGTGATCGCCCCGCACTGAGAACTCCGGCCGGAGAGCACGCGGGCCATGCGCGGCCGCGGCTGTGGTGGCACCGCGCCCGCGGGCGCCGCCGTCCGGAGGCCTGGCGGGTCCGGCCCCTGTTGCGGCCCGCCATGATCTCGGACACCGGCACCCCGGGCGGCGGTGAGTCGTCCTCGCCTGTGTACTCGGCCACCCCTTCCGGCGCGGACCCCCGTGTGCTCAGCCGGCCGTGGACGTCGGGGTGGGTGAGTCTCCGCGCGAGGCCGGCGTCCTAGCAGCCGCCGGAGGACGTGGCGTAGTAGAGGGAACGTCCCGTGGGGACGCTCCAGGCCCAGCCGTGGGTGATGGTCTTGGCGGTGCGACCGGCCACATAGACGGGGCCGTGGTCGCTCCGGCCGGGGATGTTCACGCGGACGTACTTCCCGCCGGAGCACTCGTTGTAGACGTCGACCTTGTTCCAGCTGTTGCTCTCGTACCACGGCCCGTGCCGGACGTCGCAGGCCGCCGCGCCGCCGGCCGTACGGGTGGCGGCGCCGGCGAGCGCCACCAGGCCGGTCATGATCTTCTTTTGCATGTGTGTTTCTTTCGTCGCATTGCCTCTGCGGCGCGGATGTGTTCGAAAACGAATGGCGCGCCGGGCGAAGCGCATCGGATATCCCGGTCGGGACGTTGCCGCAGGCCGGGGGCTTACGGCTTCAAGTCTTGGCGGATCGGGAATTGTCTGGAACCCTCATTCGTCACTCTGGACAAGCTTGATTGCCCCGGTTTGTCTATGTATTTTGTGCTGGTTTGGTGTGTCTGATGGGAATTGGTCACATTCGGGGAGAGTAAGTTGGGGGAACGCATAGGGCGCCGGGAACGGCCGGTCGATCCCACCGATGGCCCGGCGGCCGCATTCGCCGTGGAGTTACGCAAATTACGTGAGGAGGCGGGCGGCCCGACCTACCGCGCCATGGCGGCGCGCGCGCATTTCTCGGCCGCCACGCTGGCCCAGGCCGCGGGCGGGGACAGACTGCCGACCCTGCCGGTCGCCCTGGCCTACGTCGAGGCGTGCGGCGGGGACGCTCAGGAGTGGCGGGCCAGGTGGGAGGAGGCCCGCGCCGCCCAGCGGGAACACGCGGCCAGGAACGGTGAGACCGCGCGGGCGCCGTACCGGGGGCTGGCGAGGTTCGAGACCGAGGACCAGGCCTACTTCTTCGGCCGGTCGGCGCTGGTCGAGCGGCTGGTCACGCTGCTGGAGGCCCACCGGTTCGTGCTGGTCGTCGGCCCTTCGGGAAGCGGCAAGTCCTCTCTCCTGCGCGCGGGGCTGGTACCGGCCCTGCGCGGGCGCGCCGTACGGGTCCTGACACCGGGCGTGCACCCGCGACTGCCCGGCGACGCCGCCGACGTACTGGTGATCGACCAGTTCGAGGAGACCTTCACCCTGTGCGAGGACCCGGCCGAGCGCCGGGGTTTCATCGACGCGCTGGTGGCCGTGGGAGGCGACGACCGGCGCACCCGGGTGGTGCTGGCCGTACGCGCTGACTTCTTCGGCCAGTTCACCCACCATTCGGACCTGGTCGAGGCCGTCAGGGACGCCACCGTCCCGGTCGGCCCGATGAGCCCGGCCGAACTGCGTGAGGCGATCGTCAAACCCGCCACGGCGGCGGGCCTGATCGTGCAACGCGAACTGACCAACCGGATCCTCGACGAGGTCGCCGGGCAGCCCGGCGGGCTGCCGCTGATGTCGCACGCCCTGCTGGAGACCTGGCGGCGCCACCACGGCAAGGCCCTGACCGTCGAGGCGTACGAGGCGGCGGGAGGCATCAGCGGCGCCGTCGCCCGCACCTCGGAGGAACTCTACGAGGAACTCACCCCCGAGCAGCGGGAACGGCTGCGCCACCTGCTGCTGCGCCTGGTCACCCCGGGGGAGGCGGGCGCCCAGGACACCCGGCGCCCGGCCGGGTGCGCCGAACTGGTCACCGGATGCCCGGACGACCCCAGCCCCCTGCTGCTGGAACGGCTGGCGTGCGCCCGCCTGATCACCCTCGACGACGAAACGGCCGACCTGGCGCACGAGGCGCTGCTGACCGCCTGGCCCCGGCTGCGCTCCTGGGTCGAGGAGGACCGGGAACGCCTGCGCGTGCACCGCCGCCTCACCGAGGCGGCCGACGCCTGGCAGGCGCACGCCCGCGACCCCGGAGACCTCTACCGGGGGCTGCGCCTGTCGCTGGCGCGCAGGCACCTCGCCGAGCGGGCCGAGGAGCTCACCCCGCTGGAGCGGGACTTCCTCGCCGCCAGTACGGCGGGGCGCCGCGGCGAACGCCGCAGGAGCAGGCTGCGCAATTCCCTCATCGGTGTGCTGACGACCGTCGTGATGATCACAGGCTTGCTGGCCTGGCAGCAGAACCTCATCCGCGACCGGCAGGAGCGCGAGGCGCAGGCACGCCGGGCCGCCGGGATCGCCGCGAGCCTGCGTCAGACCGACCCGCAGCTGTCCATGCGGCTCAGCCTGGCCGCCTGGCGCCTGGCCGACCTTCCCGAGACGCGGGCGAACCTCCGTACGGCGAGCCTCCAGGCTCAGCAGGAGGTGTTCACCGATCCGGACACCGGGGCGGAGACCATGCGCAGGCTCAGCCCAGACGGCCGCTCCCTGTACAGCCTGGGCGCGGACCGGGCCGTCCGCTGGGACGTGGAGACCCATCGGGCCATCATGACCACACCGGTTCCGCCCGTCACGAAGGAGGATCGGGAAAGCCCTCGCTGGCTGCCCCTCCTCTCCGACGTCTCCTCCAAGGTGAGCGGGGTGAGGCTGTGGGACGTGACAACCGGCCGGCGCGACCCGAAGTCTCTCGACGGCGCCAACCAGGGCGTCGAGCTGGCCCCCAGCGGACAGCGTCTCATCACCTACCACGCGGACGGCTCCCACTATCGCGTCCGCGTCTGGGACGCCGCCGTCAGGCGGTTGATCGCGCAGGTGCGAACCCCCAGGGAGGGAAGGACCGCCCAGCGGATACGCGAGCGGCCGTCCATCCTGATGGCGATGAGGGCGGCGAGGGACGGACGCTCCATGGCCGAGGCGGGTGCGCCGGACGCCACGCTCAGCGCCGACGACACGACTATGGCGCTCTGCGTTCCCGGCGGGCCGGTACGGGTGTGGGACCTCAGGACCGGCCGCGAGCTGGACGTTCCCCATATGCCCACGCTCTCCGCCAAGCAGTGCGGTGAGGAGCGCCTGTACCTGTCGCCTGACGGGCGACGGCTGCTGATGGCCGCAGACGCGGAGGTCCGGCTCTGGGAGCTGCCGTCGGGCAGGGAACTCCCCGCCGTCAGGGAACCGGGTGTGAGCGAGATCGGTTTCAGCGAGGACGGCGCCTTCTTCGCGACGGCCAATTCCGACGAACTCCTCGTGTGGCGGATCGGCGCGCTGGACACCGCGTTGTTCCGTCACCCGCTGGCCGGTGAGCACGCCTTCGACATCAGAGTCGACCCGGCCGCCGATTGGGTGCGTTACCTCGCCGGTTCGCCCAACGCCGGCTCATGGCCCGCGACCGTCAGGACGCTGAAGCTGAACTCCGTCATCGACGCCGGATGGCGGAACGCGAGCGCCCTGTCGGCGTTCTTCAGCCCTGACGGGAACATACTCGCCACCGTCTACGCGGACCGGGTCGAGCTCCGTGACACCAGGACCGGACGACGGCTTCCCGGTCCCTCTCCGGTCCCCTGCAGGGCACTGAACTCCGATATGCCGGAATGTCATATGACGGCGGCGTTCCGGCCCGACGGAAAGGGTCTGGCGTACGGCGACACCTATGTCGAACCCTTCAGCGTCAAGGTGTGGGACCTCGCCGGTCGGCGCGTCGTCGGCAGGTTCGGGCCCTTCGCCAGTGCCGGGTCTCTCGCCTACACCTGGGACTCGGGCACCCTGCTGATCAGCGAGCCGCCCACGAACGGCTCGCTCACCCTGTGGGACCTGAAACGGGGCGCCGCCACCGCGACCGTCCCCGGCGTCAGCGGCGAGATCGCCCTGGCCCCCGACGGGCGTCTGCTGGTCACCTCCGGAGGGCAGGTCACCGATCTCGTCTCCGGCCGCGCCGTCGTGCGCGCGAACGGTTTCCATCCGGCCAGCGTGCTGACCTTCAGCGCCGACGGCAGATTCCTGGCCGTCGGTGACCAGACGGGACAGACCACTCTGTGGGACGGCACCGTACGGCGCCAGCTGGGCACGTTGATCCCCGCCTCGCCGTACGCCTCGGACTGGGTCAGCTCCCTGGCCTTCTCCGCCGACGGGAGCGTTCTCGCCGCCGGGATGGCGAACGGCACGGTACAGCTGTGGGACACCGCCACCTGGCAGCCGATCGGCGCGCCCATCTCCACCCCGGTCGGATTCGTCGCCGCGATGACGATCGACGGTGACACCCTGTACGTGGCGGGTGAGCACGTTCCCCTGCGGCGTTACGACCTCGATCTGGGCGTCGCGGCGCGGACGGTCTGCCGGCGGGCGGGGCACGGTCTCGACCTGGCCGAATGGGCGACTCACTTCCCCGGCTACCCCTACCAGACCACCTGTGCCTAGGGCCGTCGGCGCTGGAGGACGACCTCCGGGTAGCGGTTCGACGGCCCCTCAAGGAGGGGTTCCCGCGAACCGCGCAGATGCCTGTCGAAGAACGCCGTCGAGTAGGCGTTCACGATCTCGTGCACCCGCCCGGGGTCGGCGGGGCCGGTGACCCCCAGGTAAGGGAACAACGGTGACCAGGAGGGGACGTCCGTCAGGTTCACGTGGAACATGTCCGGCACCTGGACGAAGTAGCCGTCGCCCTTCAGGTTGTCGAACGCGGTCCGCATGGAGGTCTGGTGCTGGGCGATGTCCACCTTGTTCCACTTCTCCTGCCGCATCGTCCGCGCGTCCCGCGTGATCCACAGCACCGGTCGCCCGAGACCGGGGGACACGACGTCGTCGGGCATCGGGGCGTCCATGACGAGGCAGGCGCCGAGCCGTGTCTCGGTACGGCACGCCTCACCGGCCACGATGCCGCCGAGGGACACGCCGAACGCGCCCACCCGCCGCATGTCCAGTTTTCCGGTCAGCAGGTGCTCGGGGTCGGAGGCGTTCAGCGCCGTCAGCCGGTCGAGGACGAAGGAGACGTCCCGTACGAGATAGGGAACGATGCCCTCCGGATAGGACCTGCCCTGGAACGTCGGGGCGATCCTCGCCGGGCTGACGCTCTGCTGCACCAGGGCGTTCAGTTCGTTCTTCCCGAAGCCGGTGACGTGCCGGCCGTCGGGGAAGGTCACGGAGGCCGCGATGTAGGGGTGGTCCACGGCGACCACGACGTATCCGTGGGAGACGAGCTCCTCCACCTGGAAGGTGTTCATCTGGCGGAAGCCGTTGAAGCCCTCAAGGAACACGAGGACCGGGTGGACGCCGGCGGACACCGGCACCGACTTCCTCGCGTTCGTCGTCACGTACCGCAGGTGGTCGAACGTGAACGACGGCAGGTCGATCATCCTGGCCAGGGCCGGAGCGAGCGCCTCGACGCCCTCGGTGTAGGGCGCGCGCTCCCCGCCCGAGGAACGCGCGGCCGGGTACCAGACCTGGGTCATGAGCTCACGACGGGCGGCGGGGTCGGCGCTGAAGGTCTCCTGGCGGGAGGTGTCCGTCCAGTGGTACGTCACGGTGCCGACGCCGTACGGGCCCGTGGGCTCGGGGAAGGTGAAGACCGGCAGGGCGACGGGTGGCGGGAGGGCGACGAGGAGTCCCAGGACGCCGAGACCCACACGGGGGCCCACACCGAGGAGACCCCTGAGCCGCCGTCCCCACAACCACACCAGGAAGAACGAGAGGGCCAGCGCGTACACGGGGAACAGCTGCCAGCGAGCACCCTCGACGACGACCTGCGCCACGGCGGCCAGGAGCGCGACGGGCGGCATGTGGCTCACCGGCCTCATCCCGCGCAACCGTGGCAGCGCCAGGGTGAGGAACGACAGCGTCGTGGTCGCGAGCGCGACGAACTCGAATGGCCGCACGGCCTGGCCTCCCGTCCGTTCCAGGTGAACCCCGCTCAGCCGGCCCCGATCACCGCCGGTACGGGCTCATCCGTCCGCCGGTTGAGGCTCTCGCCCTCGATGTCGAGGTTGGGCAGCACCCGGGCCAGGGGGCGGGGCAGCCACCAGGCGGCGCGGCCGAGCAGGGACATCACGGCGGGCACCAGCGTCATGCGGACGACGAAGGCGTCGATGAGCACGCCGACGGCCAGGGCGAAGCCCATGGACTTGATGATCGGGTCGTGCATGAAGACGAAGCCGCCGAAGACGGAGGTCATGATGAGCGCGGCGGCGGTGACGACGCGGGCGTTGTGGCCCAGGCCGTTCACGGTCGCCCGCTGTGCGGTGTCGCCGTGGACGAAGTCCTCCCGCATGCGTGAGACCAGGAAGACCTCGTAGTCCATGGCCAGGCCGAACAGGATGCCGATGAGCAGGATCGGCAGGAAGCTGACCAGCGGCCCCGGCCTGCCGACGCCGAGCAGGTCGGCCAGGTGCCCCTGCTGGAAGATGGCCACGGTGATGCCGAACGTGGCGCCGATCGTGAGCAGGAAGCCGAGCGCGGCCTTCAGCGGGACCAGGATCGACCGGAAGACCAGCAGGAGCAGCAGGATCGACAGCCCGACCACGAGCAGCAGGTACACGGGCATCGCGTCGGCGAGCTTGGCCGAGATGTCGATGCCGATCGCGGTCACGCCGGAGAGCGCGACACGGGCGCCCTGGATGTCGTTCATCCGCTCACGGATGGCGTGCACGGTCTGCTCGGTCGCGGCGTCGGCGGGACCCGTCTTGGGGATGACGGTCAGCAGCGCGGTCGTGCCCTGGGCGTTGGCCTGCGGCGGGGTGACGGCGAGCACTCCCGGGGTGGTCTGGATGGCGCCCGCGGCCTGCTTGGCGGCGTTCGCGGTGGCCTGGGCGTCGTCGCCGGTGACGACGGCGATCAGACGGCCGTTGAAGCCGGGGCCGAACCCCTCGCTGATCAGGTCGTACGCCTCGCGGGCCGTCGAGCCCTCGGCGGCGGTGCCCGCGTCGGGCAGCGACAGGCGCATGTCCCTGGCGGGCAGGGCCAGCGCGCCGAGCACGACGACGGCGACGACCAGCACCGGGACGCGCAGGCGGGTGACGAGCCGTCCCCAGCGGAAGCCCATGGCCTCGCGGTCGTCGCCCGTACCCGTGTCCGCACCCGCGCGCTGCCTGCGGGGCAGCACCCGCGCGCCGGCGAAGCCGAGGATGGCGGGCAGCAGGGTCAGCGCGACGAGTACGGCCAGCGCCACCGTCGCCGCCGCGGCCAGGCCCATGACGCTCAGGAACGGGATGCCGACCACGGCCAGGCCCGCCAGGGCGATGATGACCGTGGCCCCGGCGAAGACGACGGCCGATCCCGCGGTGCCGGTCGCCCGTCCGGCGGCCTCCTCGGCCTCCACGCCCTCGGCCAGGTACTGGCGGTAGCGGGAGGTGATGAACAGGGAGTAGTCGATCCCGACGGCCAGGCCGAGCATCAGCGCCAGGACGGGGGCGACGTTGCTCAGCTCGACCACGCCGGACAGGGAGAACAGGCCCGCCATGCCGGCGCCGACGCCGATCAGGGCGTTGAGCAGCGTCATGCCCGCCGCGACCAGGGAGCCGAAGGTGACGACGAGGACGACGGCGGCGATCAGGACGCCGAACGCCTCGGTCGAGCCGATCTCGACCTCGGCCTTCATGATCTCGCCGCCGTGCTCGACCCGCAGGCCGGGGGCGGTGGCCCCGGCCTGTTCGTAGGCCGCGCGCTGGGCGTCGGTGATCTTGTCGAGGGGGCTGTCGAACTGGACCTGGACCAGCGCGTGGCGGCCGTCGGGGGAGACGGCGCCGACCTGGAAGGGGTCCATCGCGGCCAGCACCCCGGGTACGGCCGCCGCCTCACGCACGATCGGCGCGAGGGCGGCCGGGTCCAGTTTGCCGCCCTCGGGCGCGGCGACGACGATGGTGCCAGTCGTGCCGCCGGCCTGGGGGAACTGCCGCCGCAGGGAGTCCAGCGCCCGCTGGGACTCGGTGCCGGGCATGGTGAAGTTGTCGGTCGTCGGCCCGGAGAACGCGGCGGCGGCCCCGCCGAGCAGGGCGAGCAGGATGAGCCAGGCGGCGAGCACGCGCCCGCGCCTGCGGAAGGAGAACCGGCCGAGCCGGTACAGCACAGCAGCCATGGAGAGGGAGGGGTCCGTTCAGGCGAGGTTCGGCGTCCGGCGGAGGCCGGGGCCGGTCCGGGGTGGTTCAGGGGCGGTCGGGCTCACGGCCCAGGGTGCGCAGCGCGCCGCGGATCATCTCGGCGCGCAGGACCTCCTCGGGCACGCCGAGATCGTCGGCGGCGGTGACGGAGACGGCGCCCAGGACCATGTAGGCGGCGATCGTGTCCGAGGGCGCGGTCGAGCCCCCGGCCAGTGCCGTGAGTAACCGCCTGATGGTGGCGGGGACGGCGCCGAGCGCCGGGTGGACGGTCATCATGGGGATGTCCTGGAACAGGATCCGGACCTCCAGCCGGAACCGCAGGGCCAGGTCGACGAAGCCGGTGACGGCCGCCCGCGCGGCCTGCTCACCGTCCAGTTCGACGAGCCGGGCGCGCAGCGCGGCCAGGCCCTCGCCCGCCGGGGTCAGCAGTTCGGTGAGGATCGCATCCTTGCTCGCGAAGTGGTAGAGCAACGCCGCCTTCGAACAGCCCGCGACCTGGGCGATGTCGTGCAGTGAGGTGCCCTTGTAACCGCTGTCGGAGAACAACCGCAGCGCCGAGCGCAGGATGTGCTCGCGCAGCGCGGAAGGGGGACGTGCCATGCCCCAATGATAACTGTCCGATCGGTCAGATCTGACCGATCGGACAGGAATGGAGACGTCCTGGCCCTCGGCGTGGTCACGAGGAGGCCGGGAGGTCTCCGGCACGCCGATGGAAGTACGGCGTGCCGGGGGTGGAGATCGACCCGCGCGGGATCAGGGGGCCGGTGAGGGGGTCGGGGTCCCGGGAGGCGTGGTGGGGAACGGCGGGAAGGGGCCGCCGGGCCAGTCCTGGCCGTCGTGGACGGCGTCGGGGTCGACACCGAGGGTGATCGAGGCGCTGACGCCCCTGGCCACGTGCCTGGGGTCGTAGTGCACGGCGAGCATGCCGTCGGCGGTGGTGTCGCCGGTGTAGAGCATGTCCTGCTCGTTGGTGGTGCGGGTCTTGGTGTTGGTCGAGTACGGCCTCAGCACGGAGACGGCCTCGATCAGCTTCTCGGGGAAGTAGAGCTGGCCGGTGTGGCAGTCGTTGCCGCCCAGGTAGGCGCCGTGCCGGAAGACACCGTTGACGTGGACCTTGACGTGGATGTGGATCGCGCGGCCGATGTACCAGCCGGGGAAGGCGCTCCTGAAGGTGACCCAGCCGTTCCTGTCGGTCATCTGGAAGCCGCGGAAGTAGGTGGTGTCGCTGTCGGGCTCGGCGTGCATGCCGCCGCCGGGGGCGCCGGTGGGGAGGTCCGTCGGGAAGGCGGTGGGGAACGCGGTCGGGAAGCCGGGGCCGTCACCCGAGGAGGCCTTCTCGTAGCTGGAGTAGATGCCCAGCGCGTCACAGTGCCAGATGTCGACGGCCTTGTTGCGCAGCGGCCTGCAGTTCTCCGAGTCGACGATCCGGATGCGCAGCAGCAGCGGGACACCGGGCTTGTGCTCGGTGATGTCCGAACGGTACTTGTCGTAGTCCAGGTAGTAGGGCCCCTCGATGGTCTCCTTGGTGAGCGGCAGGCAGAGCTTGCTCGTGGGAGTGGGGATGGTGGGGGTGGGGGTGTGCGCGGCACCGGCCGTCGTGCTCGCGGACGCGGTCGAGGCCAGGTAGCCGGTGCCCAGACCGGCGGCGGCGATGCTGACCCCGCCCGCGATGAGGAGCTGTCGGCGGTTCGGTTTCTGCGCGCTGGTTTCTTCCATGCGCACGAACATTAGGGGCGCCGCGTGAAAAAAGTCTAAGAAAATGGGCTGGGTTCTGATGTTACGTAACGGAAATGTGATCCACGGGGAGCGGTTGCGTCACGGGTATTAACAAATCTTATATGTGAAAGATATGGTTCGGACGCCGGTGATTACTCTCTGTAAATAAACCGGTTTTCCGCTGACGGTGTGACGGGGCGCCCCGCCGGTGTGACGGGGCGCCGTGCTTCGATCAGGCGCGCTTCCAGCGCCACCGCCCGTTGGGGTAGCGCGTGCACGTGTACTTACGGCCGGTGGCCTTGGCGTAGCCGTACCTGCCGTGGGCGGCCGCGGGGCAGTAGGCGCCGGGGGTGACGCAGTTCCAGTGGTTGCCCGAGCGCTGGTAGGTGCACGAGACCGTCGCGCCCGCGGGCACGGCGGCGGCCACCAGGGCCGAGGCGGTGGTGGGCACGAGCACGGAGGCGGTCAGGGCCGCGGAGACCACGAGACGTCTGAGCAAGGAGCGCTCCCAGCGTGTGGGGATGAACGGTGAACACCGAGGAGACGCGCCTCATATATCCGCAGGTTGTCCTATAAGTGTGTCCTTATTAGGACAATTACCGGGGTTCGATCAGGTCTCCTCGGAAGGCGGGAAGAAGGCCGTCTGGGTCAGGCGGGAGCCGTACCGGCGGTCGACGTAGTAACCACGTCCCGGCGGCAGCGGATGGGCACGGACATTGCCGAACAGGAAGCCCTCGTCCTTGTTGCCGGACAGGATCACCGCGGGGCTGGCCATGTCCTTGACCCGCTGGATGATCGGGTCGAACATCGCCCTGCCCACGCCGCCCATCGCGCGGGACATCACCAGGTGCAGACCGATGTCACGGGCCTGCGGCAGCAGGTCGGCCAGCGGCAGCAGCGGATTGGAGGAGGTCGCGACCAGGTCGTAGTCGTCCACCACGATGTACAGGTCGCAGCCCTGCCACCAGCTCCTGTCCCGCAGCTGCTCGGGGGTGAGGTCGGCCGGGGGCAGCCGCTTGAGCAGCGCGCCGCGGACGTCGTTGATCAGGTCGGTCGCGGCGGCGCTCGACGCGGCGTAGCCGATGCGGTGCTCGGTCGCCGCCGAGTCCAGCAGCGACCGCCGGTAGTCGATCACGATCATCATGGCCTCCTGCGGCGTCTGCCTGGCGACCAGTCCCTCGGTGATGACCCGCAGCAGGTTCGACTTGCCGCTCTCGGTGTCGCCGACCACGATGAAGTGCGGGTCGGCCTCGAAGTCGAGCAACACCGGCGACAGGGCCGCTTCGTCGATGCCGAGCGGGATGCGGGCGCGCCCGGTCTGCTCGACGCCGGGCAGTGTCCCGACGGGCAGTACGGCGGGCAGCAGCCGGACCGGCGGGGCGGGCGGACCCTGCCAGGCGTCCCTGATCGCGTGGACCAGCGCGCGCACACCCGTCGACAGGTCGTCGGCCTTCCGCACGCCGTCGATCCTCGGCAGCGCCGACAGGAAGTGCAGGCCCTCCTTGGTGAGTCCCCGCCCGGGAACCCCCTCGGGCACGGCCAGCGCGGACTTGCGGTTGATCTCCGACTCGTAGGCGTCGCCGAGCTTCAGCTCGACCCGGGTGCCGAACAGGTCGCGGATGCCCGGCCGGAACTCCGACCACTTGTTGGTCGCGGCCACCACGTGGATGCCGTACCCGAGACCGCGGGCGGCGAGGTCGGTGATGACGGGTTCGAGCGACTCGAAGTCCTGCCGGACCGTGAGCCAGCCGTCGACGACGAGGAACACGTCGCCGTAGCCGTCGCCCTCCGCCCCCTCCGCGAGCCGCTGCCGGTAGGCGGTGATCGAGTCGATGCCCTGCTCGGCGAAGTCACGTTCCCGCCGCTGGAGCAGCGCGGAGATCTCGGCGACCGTACGGCGCACCCGGTCACCGTCCAGGCGGCTGGCCACCCCGCCCACGTGCGGCAGCGCCTCAAGCGCGGCCAGCGAGCCACCGCCGAAGTCCAGGCAGTAGAACTGCGCCTCACGCGGGGTGTGGGTGAGCGCCATGCCGGTGATCAGGGTGCGCAGGACCGTGCTCTTGCCGCTCTGCGTGCCGCCGACGACGCCGACATGACCCGCGGCTCCCGACAGGTCCAGCCAGAACGGGTCGCTGCGCTGTTCGAAGGGCTTGTCGATGACGCCGATGACGGCGTGCAGCCTGCCCCGGCCGGCCCAGCTCGGCGTGCTCAGCCCGAGCTGCGGGGTGACCGAGATCTGCGGAAGCAGGTGGGCCAGGGTCGGCGGGTCGCCGAGCGGCGGCAGCCAGATCGGGTGCGCGGGAGGTCCCTGCCCGGCCAGCCTGCCGACCACCAGGTCGAGAAGGCTGGCGGCGGCGCGCTCGACGGGGATCTCCCCCGTCGTCAGCTCCTTGGGCGGCTCCTCGATGACGGGGACCGGGGCGAAGCCGGGACCGTACTCGACGACCTGGTGCAGGCCCGCCGTCCCGCCCCGCGCCGCGGAGGACAGCGGGTCGGGCTGGTAGGAGCCGGAGACATAGGCGGCCTTGAACCGGGTCATCCCGGTCGTCTCGAACTTCAGATAGCCGTTGCCCGGCGCGGACGGCAGCTCGTAGGCGTCGGCGACCCCGAGCACGACCCGGCTCTCCATGGCCGAGAAGGTCCGCAGGCCGATCCGGTAGGACAGGTGGGTGTCCAGGCCGCGCAGCCGTCCCTCCTCAAGGCGCTGGGAGGCCAGCATCAGGTGCACGCCGAGCGAGCGGCCGAGCCGCCCGATCATCACGAACAGCTCGATGAACTCGGGCTTGGCGGTCAGCAGCTCGCTGAACTCGTCGATGACGACGAACAACGTCGGCATCGGCGCCAGGTCGGCGCCCTGCTCGCGGGCCCGCTCGTAGTCGCGCAGGGAGGCGTAGTTGCCCGCGGCGCGCAGTAGCTCCTGGCGGCGGACCATCTCGCCGTGCAACGCGTCGTACATGCGGTCGACCAGGGGAAGCTCGTCCTCAAGGTTGGTGATGACCGCCGAGACGTGGGAGAGGGTGTCCAGACCGAGGAAGGTCGCGCCACCCTTGAAGTCGACGAGGACGAAGTTCAGGATCTCCGACGAGTGGGTGATGGCCAGGCCGAGCACGAGCGTGCGCAGCAGCTCGCTCTTGCCGGAACCGGTCGCGCCGATGACCAGGCCGTGCGGTCCCATGCCGCCCTGCGCGGACTCCTTGATGTCCAGCTCGACCAGGCGCCCGTCGACCCCCAGGCCGATCGGCACCCGCAGCCGGTTGCGTCCCGCCCTGGGCCGCCAGGTCACCGCCGGGTCGAGCAGGGTCGGCTCACCGACCCCGAGCAGGTCGGTCAGCGAGGTGTTCACCGACAGCGCGTCCTGGGTCTCCCCGCCCTTGACGGTCGAGGCGCGCAACGGGGCGAGCTGCCTGGCCAGGCCCTCGACGCGCAGGAAGTCCAGCCGGTCCGGGTCACCCAGACGGGTCGAGCTGCGCTTGCCCGCGTGGTCGATCTTGACCATGAAGAAGCCCTCCGGCCGCACGTCGATGCGCAGCGTGTTCTTCTCCTCGATCGGCCCCGCGGAGCCGGACAGATCGATCACGGTGACGCCCTGGATGGCGTCCATGCCGAGCTGCGAGTCGTGCGGCACGTGCCCGCCGTCGAGGATCAGCACGTGGTACGGCAGCGCGTCCGGCGAGGCTCCGGGCCTGAACCGCGCCCGCTCCTTCAGCGTCCCGCCGAGCAGCCGGTCCAATTCGGCCAGGTTGTCGGTCATCAGCCGCACCTGGCCCGCCGCGTCGGTTTCCTCAGGGTGCAGCGCGTGGGGCAGCCACTTGATCCACTCCCACTGGGCCATCCACTCCTCACCCGCGCACACCATGATCCGCATGTCGTCGGGGGAGTGGAAGACGGCCGTCTGGGCGACCATCGCGCGGACCAGTTCGCGCACGGCCACCGGGTCGCCGGTCAGGTTGATCCGCGCGAAGGAGTGCAGGGCGACGGCGACCGGCAGTTCGGAGACCGTCGAGTGGGCCCTGACGAACCTGCGCAGCGCGCCCGCCGACAGGGCGTCCAGGTCCTCGACCGGTTTGGAGTCCGGCGGGATGAGCTGGATGGCGAGCTTCTGCACACCGGTGCCGAGCCGTACGGTGCCGAAGTCGTCGTCGCGGGGGCGCCGTTCCCACAGCCGGGGACCCAGGGCCACCCACCACAGGGAGTCGGGGGAGGGGCTGCTCCATTCGAGGGCCTCGCGCTGCTGCTTGGCGGCCCGCCGTACCTTCTTGCGGACCTGGGCGAGATAGCGGAAGTAGTCCCTGCGCAGGCCGTTCAGCCGGTTCTTGCGCTCGCCCGACTGGCGGCCGAGCTGACCGGCGGTCATGCCCATCATGGAGACGGCGAACAGGCCGCTGGCCACGTACATGATCGGGCTTCCGGTGCCGCCCGCGGTGAACATCAGGCCCATTCCGGCGGCGCCCGCGGCCATCGGCAGGTAGGTGAGCAGACCGGTCAGTCCCTGCGACTGCACCTCGGGGATCTCCGGGGGAGACTCCAGAAGGATCTCACCTCGCGGGGGCTTGGGCGGGGGACGGCGCTCTGGGCGCCGTACGACGACGATGCTCACCCTGGAGGTGCCTTCCTGGTCGGTTTATGCACATCTGTGGCGAAAGCGATTGCCGACGGATGTCGCGCGTGATCCCTACTCTCCCCGCTACCGTATCCGGCATATCGGTGGTTTCCGTGATGCTCCACGATGCTTGCAACCAAGAGGGAGGACGACCGTGAGGTCGCTGGCTCAGGTCCCCCAGGGAGCCGTCACACCGGGTCTCCCAGTTCAGAGCGCCGCTCCGTTGCCTCCCATGTGCCACATCACGATCGTCGCCCCCCGCAGGAAGGCCGATCTGGCGCTGCCCGCGGACATCCCGCTCCCGCACGTCCTGCCCGGCCTGTTACGCGCGATGGGCGAGGTCGGGGGCGAATCCGCGGCCGCCCCCGGATGGGTGCTGCAACGGCCGGGCGGCGCGCCCCTCGACATCGGCCAGAGCCTGGGCGCCCTCGGGGTGCTCGACGGGGAGGTGCTCTACCTGCGGCCCCGCGAGGCCGTGCTGCCGCCCGCGATGTTCGACGACGTGGCCGACGTCGTCGCCACCGGCTTCAGGGAGGCGCCGGGCGGCTGGGGCGTCAGGCACACCCGCTTCGTCGGGGTCGGCGCCGCGACCGCCCTCCTGGTGGTCGGGGCCCTCGTCCTGCTGTTCTCCGGACCGCCCTGGCGGGTCTCGGCGGTCTTCGCCGGAGCCTTCGCGCTGCTGCTGACCGTCGCGGGCGGCCTGCTGTCCAGGGCGGTCGGCGACGCCCCGGCGGGCGCGATGATCGGTTGCGCGGCGCTGCCGTACGCCTTCCTCGCCGGACTGCTGGCGCCCGCCGGTGACACGGGGCTGGCCGGGCTGGGCTCGGCGCACATGCTGGCCGCGTTCGCGACGACGGGCCTGGTCGCGACCATCGGCACGCTGGCCGTCGCGGACGGCGTGCAGGCCTTCCTCGGTGTGTCCATCGCCTCGGCGACGGGGGCCGTCTGCGCGGCCGTGGTGATGTTCGCCCAGGCGCCTCCGGCCGGGGTCGGGGCGATCGCCGCCTCGGTCCTGCTGGCGTGCGGCCCGCTGTTCCCGATGCTGTCCTTCAGGTTCGCCGGTCTGCCGATGCCCTCGATGCCGACCAACGCCGAGGAACTGCGCCTGGACAACCAGCGGATCGACGGCCCGTCCATCATGGAGCGCACCGCCCAGGCACAGCGTTACGCCACCGGCTTCGTCGCCGGAATCGGCCTGACCTCGGTGGTGGCGCAGGTCTACCTGGCCTTCGACCCCGGCTGGGTCGCCCTGGCCACCTCGGCCACGCTGTCGCTGACGCTCCTCATGCGGGCCCGTGTCTTCCAGGGAACCGGGCAGCGACTGTGGCTGCTGCTTTCCGGCGTCTTCGGGCTGGCCGTACTGGCGTTCTCCAGGGCCCTGGCCGGTGGCGGCGTCGCCCTGGCCGTGGCGATGGGCCTGCTGTGCGTCGCGCTCGTACCCGCGGGCATGGGCCTGTGGCTGCAGTCGGGCAAACCCTCCCCCTTCTGGGGCAGGGCGGCCGACATCCTGGAGATCGTCCTCATAGTCGCCCTCTTCCCCCTGGCCCTTGGCGTCCTCGACCTCTACACCTGGATCCGAGGCCTGGCCGGCTGACCTGCGATTTTCCCCGGCGCCAGGTGTGGGGGTTTGGCTTTTATGCCTTACCGGTGCCGTGCGTGAGGAGTTTCCGGTTCGGGCGCGCCGGCGCTTGGACTGAGGAGCGAAGGAGCGAAGCGGATGAGCGACGAGGGAAAGCGTCGGCTCGGAGCGCCCGAACCCGCGCTGCCGCAGGCAGCGCCATATCAAGGAGCGAGATGGAATTCGGTGAGTTCGCCAACATAGACGTGGAAAAGCTGCTCTCTGGAAACAGTTCGCAATTCGCGAAAATGGAGGAGCTGCAGAGGACGATCACCACGCTCGTCGGTCGTGCCCAGGACGAGGACGGCCTGGTCGCGGTCGAGTACGCCGCGGAGGGGCTGCGGGGACTCGAACTGCATCCCAAGGCCATGCGGCTCAGTTCGGGAGAGCTGGCGGAGCGGATCAAGGAGGTCTTCGCCGAGGCGTCCAGGGACCTGCAGAGACAGCTTGGGGAGGCCGCGGACCAGGCGTTCGGCGAGGGGGACAATCCGCTGAGGACGTTCGGCGGCCCGGACGGGCCGCTGGAGCAGGTCAAGGAGGCGGGGGATGCCTACGACCGGGCCTTCCAGGACGTGATGGGGGAACTCGACCGTATCCGGCGCCGTCTCGAACTGTGAGGTTCACGTAGGCGGCTTTCCGGATCACGGAACGTCGCCTTTTTCCGCCGACTTCTTTCCGTGATGGAGGAGTCACGCGATCGCCTGGCCTGCTCGTTTATAGATAAGACGCTAAATGTTTACTTTTCCGTAATATGAATACATGTTAGCTATGTGATCCCTGATGGCTAGCATGCCGTCTGATGATGTTCGTCGGGGTAGTCCTTTCTGTCCGCTCGTGTGGCTTCTCTGGCCATCCGGGTGGCATCGCGTGGGCCGTATGGTCCGCACGGGGGCGTGACACCACCACGGACAAGCAGGCCTTATGTCACGGAGGTGTGACCGGTGGCGGAGTTTTTCGGTGCGAGCCCCGCACAGATCAAGAAGGCGTCCGAGCTCGTCGTGGACACCGCGCAGTACGTCGAGGGCCTGCGCAAGGGCGTCGAGACGACCACGCAGGAGCTGACGGCCTCGGGCTGGCTGGGCACTGCTTCGGCCAAGTTCCTGGGCGCCATGCGCGAGTGGGACCGGCAGATGACGATCGTACGGAGTGACCTGGAGAAGATCGCCCAGAACC
The DNA here is from genome assembly GCF_042893955.1 of Streptosporangium sp. NPDC001559. Taxonomy (NCBI): domain Bacteria; kingdom Bacillati; phylum Actinomycetota; class Actinomycetes; order Streptosporangiales; family Streptosporangiaceae; genus Streptosporangium; species Streptosporangium sp. NPDC001559. The sequence goes on along the minus strand of NZ_JBIAVG010000013.1, from coordinate 212,172 downwards.
TGGGCGACAGCTCCGTCACCTACGACGCGGCCGACCAGGACGTGCAGTCCGGTATGAACCGGGTTGACGCGCTCATCAACACCGGCGCCAGGTAGTACGGCCCCATCCCGCAGTCGAGGACGGAGAACAGAGTGTCCGACTATACGAAGGTCAACTTCGTGGAGATGGAGAAGGCCGAGCTGGGCCTCCTCCAGGTCGTCACCGCCATGGACAAGGCGACCGACGACCTCATCACCAAGCTCCAGCAGGTGCTCGGGGAGCACTGGGCCGGTGACGCGGCCAACTTCTTCGAGGAGCACAGGAAGGTCTGGGACGCCGCGGAGCAGGAGATGGGGCGTCAGCTCAACGAGGCCGCCAAGGCCCTGGGCATCGCCAGCGAGAACTACAAGGCGGCCGAGGCGCGGAACAAGGCCATCTGGAGCAACCACTGACACGGTTCCCGTGTGAACGGGTGCCCTCCGGCCGCCGCCGTACGCGGCGGCCGGAGCGGCGTCGGGCGCGCCGAGGAGAGGCATGAGCGCATCAAAGTGGCCGAACCTGAACGACGTGGCGAACATCACCGAGTTCGACACCTTCCAGATGAGAAGGGTCGCGCAGGAGCTTGAGGAGTACGCCGCGGGGTTCACGGGCCCCGCGTTCTCCGAGGGCTACACGACGGGTTCGTCGGCCAGCGTCGAGACCAGCGGAAACCTGAGCGGCCAGGAGGTCGGCGAGTGGCCCGCCGCCCGGACGTTCGGGCAGACGGTCGCCGGGGGAGCCTCCACGGACGGCAGGATCGCGGTCCTCGCCCAGGTCTACGCGGAGTTCGTCGAGCAGTACGCCCGGGTCATCAAGACGATCAGGGACAGCGCGAAAGAGTACGACGGCGCCAACACCGCCAACGGCGCCGGGAACGGGTGACAGGGGGAGCAGTGGACACCCAGAAACGGACCGTGCGGGTCCGCTCGGCCGCCGCACCAGTCCAGGGGGAGGTCGGCGACTCCTTCACGGCGATCGACGACTGGCTCAAGAACACCTCGCCCGCCGAGATCGAGAACGCCGGGTTCGGGTTCGCCAACGGGGCAGCCGTCATCGAACTCGTCATCGGCGCCCTGGAGGGCAACGCGGCCAGGCTCGCCGGGGTCTGGGGCGGTCCGGCCGCCGTCGAGACGCACAAGGCCCTGCGCATGCTGCACACGACGGGCACCGAGCTGGCCGCGGTGATGAAGGAGGTCGGCACCGTCCTGCGGACGTACGGCGGCGATCACCTGCCCGCGGCGCGTCAGGAGATGGAAGGCCTGCGTACGAAGCGGGCGAAGGCGCTTCAGGTGGGCCCGCAGCCCCCCGAGGCGGACGGGACGGTCGACGCCCGCAACCTCCTGAAGAAGCTCAACGGGCAGATCGCCGAGCTCTACGCGAAGATCCCCGAGGAGTTCACCTACACGCTTCCGGTCGCCGCGGAACCCGCGGGACCCGGCGGTTACACGACCACGGACTACTCCCCGGTGGGACGGCCGACCGGGTCGCGAGGCAACGGGAGCGCCTCGCGGACGGACACCGGCCCCTGGCGGGGAAGCGGCTCACCGGCCGACGGTCCGTACGGCCCCGGCGGCGCGAACGGCGGACACGGTGACCCGGGCGGCTCGGGTGGCCCAGGCGGTCCGGACGGCACGGGTGGCACGGACGACGGCTCCCAGGGCACCGGCACCCCGGGTCACCCCGGCGGCACCGACGGTTCGGGTACGGCCGGTCCCGGTTCGGGCACCGGCGGCCAGGGTTCCCCGGGCGACCCGGGATCGACCGGCCCCGGCGGCCAGGCGACAGGCCCGGGTTCGGGCGGAGACGGCACGGCCCCGGCCGTGATCGGCGGGCACGAGACCACGTCCGACGGCACCGGCGCCACCCACGGCTCGGGAAGGACCGAGGTCGCGAGCTTCGCCCCGACCAACCTGGTCGCGCCGCCCACGATCCAGCAGCACACGGTCCTGCCCGTGTCCCCGGTCACGACGTCCGGTCCGCCCCTCGCCCCCACGGTGATCGGCGGCCCCGGGCTCGGCGGTCCCGGCCTCGGGACAGGCGGGGCGGGAGCCGTACCGGGGGCCTCGTCCCCGGCGAGCAGGGGCGGCTCCCCGATGATGCCGTTCATGTCGCCGGGCGGTGGCGCGGGAGGCGGAGCCGAGGAGCAAGGCCAGGAGCGCACGACCTGGCTGTCCGAGGACCAGGACGTCTGGAACTCCCGTGGAGACGTGATCCCCCCGGTCATCACCTGACTTTTCCGAACTTTCCGAAAGGTGCGGCATGGCGATCGAGCTCGATCCCGACTGGCCCGGTCTGACCGTCAAGAGCGACAGCAGCGGCAAGGGCGGTCCCGACCTGAACCGCGCCACGATCAAGGAGATCGCCGGGCTGCTGGAGAAGGAGCTGCAGAAGCTGACGACCCCCACGCCGCCCCCCGCGACCGCGGTGGCGACGGCCAAGGGAGAGCGCGCCGAGCTGCCGGGGCCTCCCCCGGGGGGCGGGTCGCTTCCCGACCTGCAACTGCAGTGCGCGCTCAGCGACGAGCACCTCGGCAAGTGGCTGACCGCCCAGCAGTTCACCATGGCGATCAACACGTCCTACTCGGTCCTCGTCGGAGAGCGGGGCCAGAAGGGCGGCGGCCTGTACTCCTCGACGATCGAGCAGTACAAGGCCGTCATCGACACGCTCTACGAGATCGCCAAGGCCTACGACGGCGCTGAGGTGGCGAACGAGGGCACGGCTCCCAAGACGGGCGCCTGATAGGGAGGCCATCATGGCGGAAACAGGCTCCAACCGGCTCAAGTACGGCATCGAGCCGCAGGAGACGCACCTGTCGGTCACGCTCTTCGACAGCATCAAGGACCAGGTCAGGGAGTGGGTGGACGCCACCCACCCGAACTCGGTGAAGCGCGCGGGCGACTACTACGTCGCCGCGCACGACCTGCTCCAGGAGGCCGCGGCCACCCTCAAGCAGCGGGCGACCGATCTGGCCGGGACCTACAAGGGGGCCGAGAGCGTCGAGGCCCAGAAGGAGCTCCAGCGGCTGCACGGGAGCATCCGCGAGCTGGCGGGCAAGATGCGGCAGGTCGGCACCACGTTGCGCGGCTACTCCGAGACGCTCACCTGGGCCCAGCGCAACATCGTCACCAAGCGGGGCGAGGACTCGCGTTCCGACCACGACACCGACTGGGCGGACCAGATCCCGTTCTACGGCGCGTACCGCGCGGAGGACAGGGCCAGGGACCGGTTCAACGAGATCAACGAGAAGATCATCCAGCACTACAGGGAACTGCCCGAGGACGTGCAGCACTCGCTGCCGACCCCGATGCAGCTCCCCATGCCCGACTACGACGGCGTCAACCTGCCCACGGGCCCCGGGGGAAGGGTCACGGGGCCGGGCGGGGGCGACTACAACGGCACGCCCACCCGGCTGTCCGTCGACGACCCCACCAACCGCCTGGGACTGAACGGCTCGGACCCCTACGGCCAGGGTGACCTGGGCGGCCTGAACGGTTCAGGGCAGGGCGGCAAGGACTTCCCCGGGCAGGGGCCTGGATCGGTGGACGGCTTCCCGCCCGGTCCGGGGACGGACGGCCAGGGCTCCGACATCGGTGGCTCCAACCCGAACCTCACGAACCCGGGAACCGTGAACGGCTCCCTTCCCGGCACCGATCCGAACGACCGGTCCGGTACCGGCTCGACCTCCCTCGCGGGCCTGAGCCCCAACGACCTGGGCAACGGCACGTACGGTCTGCCCAACGGCCAGGGAGCGGGCACCTTCGGCAACACCAACGGCCTGATCGGCACCGGTGCGAACACCGGCACGGGAACGGGAACCGGCGTCGGAGTGGGGGTCGGCCTGCCGGGTGGCACCGGGGGCCTCGGCGGAGCCGGAGGCCTCGGCTCGGGGGCCGGTGGGCCTCGGGGCGCGGGAACCTCGGGGATGCCGATGATGCCGATGGCTCCCGGCGGCGGCGCGGGCTCGGAGGAGAAGCAGGACCGGGAGAGCAGCACCTGGCTCCTGGAGGACGACGAGGTCTGGGGCAACGGTGGCGACACCACTCCCCCCGTGATCGTCTGATGTGCTGTGGTCGTCCGTCGCGAGGATGTCGCGAGGATGTCGTGAGGAGATGAAATGGGCGCTTCGCCACTGGACGGGATCTCGCTCGGGGTCGGTGGTCCCGTCAAGGTCGTCTCGTTCACCGATGACCAGCTGAAGAACCTCGGCACCGAGTTCAGCAGCCGAGCCAAGGACGTCGACGGTCTCATCCACGGCACCGGTTCGATCGGCATCGCCCCGCCCGCCTTCGGCGTGCTCGGGATGGGGTTGAACTCCGCCCACGACACCGCCCGTGACGGCGCCGTCGACGTTCTCAAGGCGGGCAGGGCGGCGATCGACTCGTGGAACGCGGCTCTCAAGGCCGCGTCCGAGAACTACGCGGCCGCGGAGAAGGCGAGCACGACCGAGGAGAAGCCCGGCCCCGGCGACCTGGGTCCCGGCAATCTGGGAGGCCCCGGCAAGCTGGGCGGTGGCGGCCTCCCCAAGATGGGCGGCGGCCTCGGCGGCGGGGCCGGTGACGATATGAAGTTCCCCACGTCGGGGACGGATCTGTCGGACAAGGACCTGCTGGACCGCAAGTTCCCCGACGACACCAGCTCCCTCAATGGCACCAAGCCTGACGACATCAAATTCCCTGACAACACCAATTTCCCCGGCCAGAACGGGGCGAACCCGAACCTGCCGGACCCGAACCTGCCCGACCCCAACTCGCCCGGGGCCAAGCTCCCCGATCCGAACGGCATCGGGGACAACCTCAACAAGCCCGCCCTCGGGCTGGACGACTCCACGAAGACCGCCCTGTCGTCCTACAACCCTCCCAACGTGGGCAACCCGGGCAACCCGGGCAACCTGGGCAACGTGCCGACCGGGAATTCGGGACTGCCGGGCGGTACCACCTGGACGGGAGACACGCTGGGGCCGGGCTCGCCCGGCCGGGGCGGCGCGTTCTCCGGGGTCGGCGGCAACGGGTCCCTCCCGGGCGGCCTGTCCGGCACGGGCACGGGCGGCGCGGGTGGCATGGGCGGTATGCCGATGATGCCGATGGCACCCGGCGCCGGCGGCGAGCAGGGCAAGGAACGTGAGAAGACCACCTGGACCTCGGAGGACGAGAGCGTCTGGGGCGGCGACGAGGACATCGCCCCACCGGTGATCGGCCAGGAATGACTGACCCCCTCGGGCCGCGGCCCGAGGGAGACGGAGCGCTGAGGCGTTTGAGCGGGAACCGGATGCCGGAGAAGGAGACGAGCCGTGGCGTACGAGAGTGATCGATGGGGATACATGTCGTTGATCCCGACGGGGCTCGCCGCCGCGGCCGTCCTCATGCATCCGGGGGCCTACCTCATCGTCGCGGCCGTCGGGACGATGGTCTCCAACCCCGGCGACATGGCGAAGGCGGCCGGCGAGTGGCGTGACCCGAAGGGGGCCGGCGGGGTCGACATCGACACGCTCAAACAACAGCTGATCGACCTGAAGGCGAGGGCCGAGAAGGAGGGCAAGTGGGAGGGGGACGCGCAGAAGCTCTTCGCCTCCACCATCGACGACTTCGTCACCCAGCTGGACGGCGTCAAGAGGTTCCGCGAGGGAACGGCCGACACCCTCGACCAGACCGCGTCCCTGTACCACGGGACCTTCCAGTTCGCCACGCTCGTGATCGGCGCCATGACCGTCGCGGCGGCCGCCTCCCTCGCCCTGTGGGCCTTCCCGCCGCTGCGGGCGGGTCTCATGCTGCAGATCAACACTTTTCTCAAGGGACTCGACGCCGTCGTCAGAGCCGTGCTCAAAAAGAAGCTGCTGGCGATCGGGGCGGTCGGGGTGATCCTGATGATAGTCAACGACATGTCGAAGGAGCAGGGGCGGCTGTTCTACGGCATGCGGTCGATGCCGGAGCTGGAGACGGACTTCACCCAGGTCAAACTGCAGTACGAGAAGAACACCGGGCTCACCGTGAAGCCGGACACCTCCGCGCTGAAGGTTCCCAAGCCGAAGGGCGGAATCATTCCCGGCATCATCTGACCGGTCACCGCCGCTGCTGCGTCCCGGTGGTCTGGGGCCGGTCGGCCTGTACCGGTTTCCTGGCCGCCGGGATGTCGAGCGCCGGTCCCTCGGGGATCAGGTGCACCAGGTGCGCGGGCAGCGGGGCGATGTCCTGCGTCGTGTAGCCGAGGGCGGTCAGCGCCTGCGGTGAGGTGACGGCGTGCCGCCGCCCCTGGTCGTCGACCAGGTAGAGCGACTGGATCGCGTCCAGCCTGCCGTCTCCGGGCAGCAGCCCGGCCAGGGCGCCTCCGCCGTACGGCAGGACCACCTGGTCGACCACGTCCTGGTTGAACCAGCCCTTCGGCGGCGTGGGGACCGCGACCGTGCTGCCGACCGTCAGCAGCGCCTTGGCCGAGCCGCGCTCGGTGTCGGCGTAGACGGCGCAGACCGGACTGGTCGACGGCGGGGTGATGACCGCGGGCATGGTCTGCGGGAGGTCACCGCCGCCCATCGAGGTCGCCGAACGCCTGGCGCCGGTCGCGGTCGCCGGGTCCAGCTCGATCGCCTTGACCGGTGCCCGGCCGTACGCCTTCTTGCTGCCGGGGTCCTGCAGCAGCAGGGCGGCCTGGGTCGGCGTGAGGGGCGCCAGGCCGTCGGCTAGCTGGACGTACCACTTGGCGCCTCCGCCGGCGACCGGCGGGACGGTGAACACCCTGCCGACGATCGATCCGCCGCCGTCGGGGCCGCGCGCCTGGCGGCCGAGGCCGGGGACGGAGGGGGAGCGGAAGTCGGGTCCGGCGGGCAGCGCGTTGAGCCAGGCCAGCGGGACCTGGCGGGGCCGCTCCTCGGTCAGCGCCCGTGCCCCCTCGGTGGAGACGCGCATCCGCTGGTTCGACCAGAGCAACCAGGCCTGCCCGTCCTGCTCGACGAGCATGGCCTTGTTCTGCCCGATCGGATCGCCGCCGACGGCGAACCCCCCGACCAGGGTGGTGTACGGCCTGCGCTCGCCGTTGGCGTCCGTCCCCTCGACCACGCAGGCCGACCAGGGGGAGCGGATCAGGCGGTCACGGGCGGGCAGCGACTCCGGGGCGCCGGGGATGCCGACCAGAGTGCCGCGCGGGTAGCGGGCCAGTGAGGCGGAGCTGACCAGGCGCACCTTCACGTTCTCCTGGCCGACCAGCAGCCGGGCGGAGGCCATGTTGACGACCGGGATCATCGTGCCCTGGGGGGCGCTGTAGACGAACGTGGCGCCCGTCTCCTCCTCGACGATCACGGTTCCCGGGTCGGTGAGCGCGGTCGCGTTGCCCGGCCGCAGCAGGCCGATCACGCCGAAGACGGCGGCGACCAGCACGGCGACCAGTACGCCGCCGAACATCGCCACGTTGTGTCTGCGCATGGGCGACTCGGGCAGGTCTGGTTCGCCCTGGAGCAGGGCGGTGCCCAGGCGCTGCGTCATCAGCCTGTACGCCTGGTAGAGGTCACGCCGGGTCTGCATCCCAACCCCCGTATCGCTGGATGCGTTACCGCAAGCATAGAAGGACGATCTTGAAAATGGCCCCTTTTGTGGTGGATGTAAACGGTTGCCGTCCAGAGCGTTTCCGATCATCGAAAGCCCGCTGAACAAGATCCGGGAAAGCCGGGGCGGCGGGCCGGGCGGTGATAGGAGATACAGGAACGACCGTTGATCAAGGAGGGGCACATGGCGCTGGACATTCACGTCACGTCCGACGCGATTCGAGCACTCCACAGCGAGGTGACCGACACCACCATCCCCAAGGTCAGGGAACTGCGGGACATGGTGGCGAGCACCCACGTGTCCTTTCCCGGCTGGGGGGCGGCCGGTGAGGTGGCGATCGGGATCAGGTACCGCCAGATCCAGCGCCAGATGGAGGAGAGGTTCACCGAGGCCCTCGACGTCCTGGCCTCCTGGCAGGAGGGGCTGCTGACGGCCGAGGGCAACTGGAAGACCGCGGAAGCGGCCAGCGGCGTCGTCGTCCGCCGATGACCGCCTCGAACAGGCCCCAGTGGAGGACCGCGACACGCAGCGCCAAGGGTGTCGTCGTCAACTCCTCGAAGATCATCAGCAGCCTGGAGAAGGGCGCGCGGCTCGCGCCGACCCTGTGGGCGGGTGTGGCGATCGCGGGGACGGCGGTCGCCAACGTGCCGGGGATGGCCGACGCCTACAACAACTGGGAGTCGATCCACTCGCGCCTGGACACCCTCAACAAGAGCTTCCTGGCCTCCCTGCGGGACAAGGAGAAGGACGGGTGGATCGCCAAGGACCGTGAGGCGTTCAACCACGCGGTCCAGCAGTACCAGGAGGCGGTGGAGAGCCTGCGCGCCTACGTCAAGGCCGTCGCGGGGATCGTGGACGAACTGGGCGACGCCTACCGTGCCTACTGGGCCGCGCTCGCCGCGCTGGCGGCCCGGCTGATCTCCCTCCTGCTGATCGCCGCGGCCATGCTGACGACGCCGTTCGCCGGGTCCGCCATGCTGAACCTGAGAATGCTCGGCACCCTGGCCAGCGGCATCATCGGCGCCTCGACCGCCGCGCTGGTGAAGATCATCGCCGCGGGTGCGAGCAGCGTCTCGCTGTTCTTCTCGGGTAAGGCGTTCTGGCAGATGTTCAACCTCTCGCCGACCGGCGCCGCGAAGATCGACTTCACCCAGGCGATGATCGTGACAGGGAACCTGCCCTCCTTCCAGAAACCGCCCCCCTCGCAACCCGGGCAGCCGACCCGGCTCCCGCCCTCGGCGGGCTTCCAGTGGCTGGCCCCCAAGAGAGAGCTCCCCGCGCCATGACACAGATGAATCGCGACTTCGACGACCTGCGCCTGGACACCCCGGAAGGTCTCGACGAGTTCGTACGGCGCAGCGACGAGATGCTGAACAGGCTCAGCGGCGTTCAGTACGAGCTCGGCGCGATCATGGGGGAGGGCGAGGCGGCCGACGGCATGGCGCGGGCCGTGGTCGACTCGACGGGGCGCCTGGAGCGCGTCACCCTCGACCCCAGGATCGCGCGCCTGGACACCGCCACGATCGCCGAGGCGGTCACCGAGGCGGTCCGCGCGGCGCAGGACGACGCGCGTCGCCGTAGCGAGGAGCTGATCAGCGAGGCGACGGGCGGCGAGCCGATCACGCTGGACATGGCCGCGGCCCGCCGCCAGCTCGAGGAGATCGGCGAGGACCTGGCCCGCACCCTGCGGGACCTGTCCTCGGGCTTCTGACCCCGTACGGGTCCGAGCGGCGGCTATCTGCCGTTGATCTTGTCGAGCGTCGCGTCGACCTTGGGGTCGGGTTTGTTCGAGGCGGGCTCCCCCACCTCACGCTTGGGGGCGACCCAGGCCGAGGGCGGTTCCGTGGAGATGACGGCCTTCTTGAAGTCGATCTTCATGGCGCCGGTCGGCATGACGTTGTTCAGGTCGAGCATCCGCTGTGTGAGGGGAAGCAGGGTGGTGCCTATCAGGGCGAGGTAGCCGCCCAGAAGCGCGGTCATCTTGGCGGCGAGGCTGTTGACGATGGGGCCGAGTCGCTGGAGCGCCACCTGCGCGGCGGCGGCCGTGGCCGGATTGCCCCTGCTCGCGAGCCGGATGGCCGTTATGTAGAGGGTCACCGCGGAGGAAAGGACGAGGATTCCCTTCCAGTAGTCGTAGTACGCCTGGTGGACCGCGTCCACCTTGCCCTCCAGGGTGTAGCAGACGCCGCTGAGCTTCTGCAGTTCGCCACTGAACAGGGCGGTCGCGTTCAGGAACTCCTCACGGTCGTCGGCCTGCCAGTCGGCGCGGGACAGGAAGACCGCGTTGCCGATGAGGGAGGGGTAGGCGACCTCAAGGGCCTTGGCGAGGGCGTTCCAGTTGGCCTTGGCGTCGTTCATCCCCGGGGTGTTCGCCACGGCCGTGCTCACGATGGCCACCGCGGTGGCCAGGGCAGGAATCGGCCTGGCGTTCGCCCTGAGCGCCTTGAGGGCCTCGTCCGCGAAAGCCGTGAGCTCCCTGCGCGCCGCCGTCGCCGCCCGACCATGGTGGGTGAGGTCGACCTTTGGTCCCGTCACCTTCTCCGCCGCCTTTGCTGTCGCTGCCGTCGTTCTTCTCGGACTTCTCGGATGGGTGAGTCGACGCCTTCCGGCGGAGCCGTCATGAGTAGGTGACCTTGCTCGCGTCCTCGGCGTCCCTCCAGTTCTGCTTGACGGTCTCCAGGGCGCCGACCCAGGCGTTGATCGCGGCCGTGGCGTCCTCGACGGACTTCTTGACGTCGCGCTGCGTGCTCTCGTACGCGCCGCCGAAGGCGAGACCGAGCAGGCCGAACCCGGGGCTGTCGACGTTGGTCTCGTCGATCTTCGTCTTGAGGTCCTCGAACGCCGGTACCACCCGTTCGTTGAGGTTGCGCTGGATGTTCGCGATGCAGGTTGAGGTGACGTGAATGTTCTGACTCATCCGCCGACTTACCCCCGTGTAGTTCAGCTTTTGGACATCTGGTGGTTTCGTGTGTGAACAGCGGTGTTTAAGTGATCTTTACGGTACCGTGTGGCTTTTCTGGTGTCAGGAGTGATTTCGGTTATCTGTTGTCACTCATCGTCAGGAGGAGGCGCGTGGTGTTCGATCCCACCAACTTCGGGCTGGAAGACCTGGAACGCATCAGCAGGGACGCCGAACGTCAGACGGCGCGCCTGGCCGAGATCGAAGGCGAACTGGACGAGGTGCGCGGCACGGGAACCGGGGCGGACGGGCTGATCGGCGTGACCGTCGGCTCCTCGGGCAGGGTCGAGAAGATCGACCTCAACCCTCGCGTCATGCGTCTGGACAGCCACGTCCTGGCGGAGGAGCTCATGCGGGCGATCGGGGGCGCGGAGGACGACAGGGAGCGCAGGACGAAGGAGATCCTCGAAGACGCGGGGCTCCCGACCACCCCCCTGGGCCTCGACGACGCACGCGAGCGGATGGAGGCCGCCTACGAGTTCTTCGCCCACTCCGTCGGCGCCGAGGACGGGCGGTTCGAACGGCGCTGAGGAAGCCTGGAAGGCGTCGGCCCCCGCCGGGGAGAACCCGGCGGAGGCCGACGTCGTTCCGAGGTGCTCAGAGGCGCGTCATCCGCAGTTGGACATCGGGGCGCTGGCGCTGTCCGTCGAGTTGCCACCGCTGATGCTCACGCACTTGCCCTTCGCGGGCAGGATCACCGGGCCCGCGTAGTACTTGAACTCCCCGCGCTCGGTCTTGCTCCCGCCGTCCTTCACCTGAAGGGTGGCCCAGACGGAGGTCGCCTTCCCGATGTCGGTGGTCTTCATGGTGACCACGCAGTTCGAGCCGGTCGAGGAGTTGTAGAGCTGGTAGACGGCTCCGCCGGTGAAGGGCACGGAACGCTGCACGTAGTAGCCCGCCCCGCAGGCCTGCTGCGGCGTGTAGGGGTTGGTCTGCGGCCGGGACTCCTCGGCCGGGGGCTTGGCCGTCGAGGGCTCGGCGGTCGGCTGGAGCGGCGGCCTGACGTTGCCGGGCTCGATGGGCTTCTCCGAAGGACGCTCCGTCTCAGGCTTCGCCTCGGGCTTCGCGGTCCTGGTCGGAGCCGGCCGTACGGCCTTGGCGTCCTCGGAGGTGCGCGCCGTTCGGGTCGGCGTCGGCGTCGGCCTCGCGGCGTGGGTCGGTTGTGCGCTCGCCGCGGGCGTCGGGGCGGCCGTCGGTGCCGGTGAGGGGGAGGCCGTCTGGCTCGGCCCGGGGCTGCTGTTCGGCGTCGGGGACGCCGTGGACGTCCCGCTGGGAGAGGCCGTGGGAGACCCGCTGGGGGACCCACTGGGGGACGCGGTCGCGGGTCCGCTGGGCGGGACGGTGGGAGTCACGGTCACGGTGACGGTCGGCGTCGGCGTGTGGGCCTGCGTCGGCTCGGCCGTCTGACTCGGCTTGCCCGTCGGCTTCCCGGTCGGCTTCGCCGAGGTGTCCGCGGTCGGCACCGCGCTCGGGGGCGCGGGGACGTTGGTCGGCGGAATCGGGGGCGTGGTCGGCACGGCGGGCGGCGGAGTGGTGAACGAGGTCAGCGTCGGCACCGGGGGCTCACCCGTCGGCTCCTCCGTGGTCAGCTGGAGCGGAGCGACGTCCGGGACGTTCGGGTCGGGCGTCGTGCCCCACGGCACGGTCACCCGGTCCGAGGGGTCGTCACCGGTGCCCTGCTGTCCCTGACCCCCCGTGCCGTCCGTCGGGTACGGCTGCCGCCCCTTGCCCTGGTCGACCAGTTCGAGAGGGTTCGCGACCTTCCCGTCGGCGGAGGCCCGCTCGACGTTGTTGAGCGAGGTGTAGTTCCCCGCGGCCCAGATGCCCGCTCCGGCCAGCACGGCGACCGTGCCGACGCAGGCGGCCAGCAGCAGCCCGCCGGGCTTCTTGCTCCCCGTGGTCGAGGCCGCGACCTGCAGCACGATGGGCGGCTGCGTCGAGGCCGCGGTGTCCTTGGGCAGCGGCGGCGCGCTCCATCCCGCGGACGCCGCAGGCTGCGAGGCGGCGGCGTCCTGCTGCTGGGGCACGGCCGGTGCGACGGCGTCCCCGACGACCGTGCCCCCTGTGACGGCGCCCCCCGTGACGGCCGTTCCGGTGAGGGCGGGCCGGTCGCCGAGCAGCTGCAGCATGGCGGCCTTGGTGTCGGGGCGCTGCTGTGGCTGCTTGTCGAGGCAGGCGATCAGGAGGGCGGTCAGCGCGGGCGCGAGCCCGGTGAGGTCGGGGGAGCCGTTGAGCACGGCCTGCGGGTCCCCGCCGAAGGGGGCGCGGCCGGTCGCGGCGTAGGCGATGGTCGCGGCCCAGGCGAACAGGTCCGCGGGCCTGCCGGGCGCCGGTGCCGGACCGCCGGTGAGGTTGGCGTGGACCAGCTCGGGGGCGTGGTAGTCGGGCTCGGGCCCGGTGACGCCGAGGGCGGTGTCGCGCACCCGCGGCCCCTCCGCGCTCAGCACCACGGTGTCGGGGTTCAGCCCGCCGTGGGCGAGGCCCGCCAGGTGGATGGCGGTGAGGGCGGTGAGGGTGCCGGAGGCCAGCCGCTCCAGGGCGTCGGGGTCGAGCGGTCCGTCCGCGGTGACCGTCTCGCGCAGGGAGCGGCCCTCGACGTGCTCGTGGACGACGTAGGGGGAGTCGTCGAACCAGCCGACCTCGACAAGTTTGGCGGTGTGCGCGCCGGAGATCCGCTTGGCGGCGTGCAGCCGGTTGGTGATCCGCTCCCGCGTCTGGGGGTCGGCACCGGGCGGCGCGGGCAGCAGGCGGATGACCCGGGTGGTCTCCTGATCGGGAAGATGCCCCAGGTAGACGGTCTGACCGGAGGCGTCGCCGAGACGTCCGGTGAGGAGGTAGACACCAATCCGCTCCGGATCTTCAGGTGTCAATGGGCTGAAATCCCCCATCGGCCATCCTTCCAACTCAACTATCGATAAAGACTGCTATAGGTAGATCTAGGGCTATCAAAGCAAATCTGATCAGTGAAGTTCACACGTTTCACAGCTCTTTCACGTCTGTTCTCCCGGATGCCCTGGTCGCCATCCTCTGCGCCGGCCCTTCGGCACGGTGAACCTGAACACCACGGCCAGCAGGACTCCGGCGAGACAGAGCAGGGCGACCCACAGCGTGATCGAGACGCTCAGGGCGTCCTCGGGAGGCGTGCGCCGGATCGCGTCGGCGGGCAGCGGGGCGGGCTCCTGCGGCGCCAGGGCCACCTCGTCCGAGGCCATGATCGTCGAGACCGCCAGCAGCGGGTTGACCATCCCGGCGCCGCTGCCCGTCCCCGAGGCGCCGTCGGCGGTCCGCGCGATGCGCCAGCGCACCTGGTCCTTGTTCAGCTCCGGGTAGCGGGAGCGCACCAGCGCCGCGACACCCGACACGTAGGCCGCCGCGAAACTGGTGCCGTTCTCCTTCTCGACGTAGGACCGCCCCGGCCAGGTACTGGTGATGTCACTGCCGGGGGCCAGCACGGTGACGGGGGTCATGGAGTTCGAGTAGTCGGCGACGCTCCCGTCGGAGTTGGCCGCGCCGACCGAGATGACCCCGGGATAGGCGGCCGGGTAGGCGGGGGCCGGAGTGCCGTCCTCCTTGCTCACGTTGCCCGCCGCGGCGACCACGACCGCGTCCTTGGCCAGCGCGTACGCGACCGCGTTGCGCAGGTCGGGCTGGTCGCTCGCCTGGATGGAGACGTTGATCACGTCGGCGCCGAGCTGGGCCGCCTTGACGATGCCCAGCGCCAGCCTGCCCAGGTCGCCCTCGTCGCCCAGGGGCTGCTTGATGGAGATCAGCCTGGCCTCGGGCGCGACCCCCGCGAAGGGCACCCCCTTGAGTCTGGCCCCGCCGATGATGCCCGCGACCGCGGTGCCGTGGCCGACGCAGTCCGCCTTGCCGGTTTCGGTGAGGTCGAACGCGGTCACCCGGGTCAGCTGGGGATGCGTGACGTCCACGCCGCTGTCGACGATCGCCACGGTCACCTTGGCGCCTCTGGACAGCCGCCACGCCTGCGGCAGGTTGAGCCGCCGCTGCCCCCACGGCTCCGCGATGCTCGTCGTGCCGCGTTTCGGCGCGCACCTGGTGGGCGCGGCCACGGCGGGAGCGGCGGGTACGGCGGCCCCCGCGGTCACGATCGCGATGGCCGCGGCCGTCAGCCTTCGCGTTAATCCGTTCACCTTCTGTCCCCCAAGACCGGTGATACCGGGCAGAACCCTACTGAACCCGATCAAGCGCCGTCACGGTGTCCGGCGGTCCTAAGCTGACTGCCGTGACCGGGCGAGGCGGGCGGGTGCCCGGGGTTCGGTGAGAGGGCGGGGAGCGGACATGGGAGAACACGCGGCCGGATATGCGTGGGGCGAGGCGACGGCGACGGGTGTCGGGTCGCACCCGGGGCAGGACCACGAGGAGGCGATCAGGGTCGTCTTCGGGGAGCTTTCCGCTCTGCCGTACCTCCCCGAGCTGCCCGGGCGGGGCGTCGGCGCCGACATGATCGGGCGGTCCGCCTCGCTGCTGGTCGAGCTGGCCGTCGAGGTCCAGCCCTCGGGGTGGCGCTTCGCGGACCGGCCGGGACGCGACGCCAGGCGGGCCCGTGACCACCTGCTGCGCGACCTCGACGCCCTTGAGGAGGCGGCCCAGGGGTACCGGGGGCCGTTCAAGATCCAGGTGGCCGGGCCGTGGACGCTGGCGGCGACCGTCGAGCTGCGTCACGGCGACAGGACACTCGCCGACCCGGGAGCGGTGCGCGACCTGGCCGCCTCCTTCGCCGAGGGGCTCGCCGCGCACGTCGCCGACGTGCGCAAGAGGGTGCCTGGCGCCACGGAGATCGTGCTGCAGCTCGACGAGCCCGGCCTGCCCGGGGTGCTGGCGGGCACGGTCCCGACCGCGTCCGGCTTCGGGCGGCTGTCCGCCGTCGAGGCCCACGACGCCACCGAGCTGCTCGGCTCCGTGCTGCCCGGGGGGGTCTTCCCGATCGCCCACTGCTGCGCGCCCAGGGTGCCCTTCGGCGTCCTGCGCGAGGCGGGTCTTCGCGGCATCTCGCTGGACGCCTCCCTGCTCAGGCGACGCGACGAGGACGCGATCGGCGAGACGATCGAGGCGGGGGTCGCGCTCTTCCTCGGCGTCGTGCCCGGCACGGACGCGCCGCTGCCCGACATCGGGGTGATCGCCAGGCCCGCCGCGGAACTGTGGAGCAGGCTCGGTTTCCCCGCCTCGACGCTGGCCTCGCAGGTCGTGCTCACCCCCGCGTGCGGGCTGGCCGGGGCCTCACCCGCCTACGCCAGGACCGCCCTGGCCACGTGTGCGCGGGCGGCCCGCGTGCTGCGGGAGGACCCGGGCGAGTGACCTCCCCGCCGCCGGGCCGTACGGCGGTCGCGTGACCGGGGCGGGCTCGTCCGCGGAGCTTGTCCATGGGCGGGTAACGGCGCCGCGCGCTGTCGGTGGTCGGCGATAGCGTTCTCCTCGTTTCTGGTTGACGAGGGGAGAGCCTGCGATGGGCGCTGAGGTCGAGGGTGTGCCGGTTGCGGCGCTTGAACGGCACGCGGAGCTGGCCGAGCTGGCCGACGAGGCCAACTGGCGTTACTACGTGCTCGACTCGCCGACCGCGAGCGACGCCCAGTACGACGCGTGGATGCGCGAGCTGCGCGCCCTCGAGGAGGAGCACCCGGCCCTGCGCACGCCGGACTCCCCGACGCAGAAGGTCGGCGCGCCGATCTCCAGCGACTTCACGGCGGTCGCCCACCTGCAGCGGATGGAGAGCCTGGACAACGCCTTCAACGCCGACGACCTGCTCTCCTGGCAGGTCAGGGCGGAACGGCTCGCCGAGCGCGAGATCGCGCCCTACCTGTGCGAGCTGAAGATCGACGGCCTGGCCATCGCGCTGGTCTACGAGAAGGGCCGCCTGGTGCGGGCCGCCACCAGGGGCGACGGCCGCGTCGGCGACGACGTCACGGCGAACGTGCGCACGATCGCCGACGTCCCCCAGCGGCTCACCGGCCCGGACGTGCCCGACCTCGTCGAGGTCAGGGGCGAGGTCTACATGCCCGTCGAGGGCTTCAGGAAGCTCAACGAGCAGCTGGTCGAGGCGGGCAAGCCCCCCTTCGCCAACCCTCGCAACTCCGCGGCGGGCTCGCTGCGGCAGAAGGACCCCAGGATCACCGCGCAGCGACCGCTGCACATGATCGTCCACGGTGTCGGCAAGTGGGAGGGTGAGGCCCTGCCCCCGACCCAGTCGGCGGTCTACGAGCGGCTCAGGGCGCTGGGCCTGCCGGTCAGCGACCTCTACAAGGTCGTGGACGACCTCGACGGCATCAACGCCTTCATCGAGTTCTACCGCGAGCACCGCCACGACCCGGTCTACGAGATCGACGGCGTCGTGGTGAAGATCGACCGCATCGAGATCCAGCGCAACCTGGGCTCGACCAGCAGGGCGCCCCGCTGGGCCATCGCCTACAAATACCCCCCGGAAGAGGTCAACACCAAGCTCCTGGACATCCAGGTCGGGGTCGGCCGCACGGGCCGGGTCACGCCGTACGGCGTCATGGAGCCGATCGTGGTCGCGGGCTCCACGGTCGAGCGGGCGACCCTGCACAACGGCTCCGAGGTCGCGCGCAAGGGCGTGCGCGTCGGCGACACCGTGGTGCTGCGCAAGGCGGGCGACGTCATCCCGGAGATCGTCGGCCCCGTCGCCGACCTGCGCGACGGCACCGAGCGTGAGTTCACGATGCCGACGCACTGCCCGGAGTGCGGCACGGAGCTGGCCTACGAGAAGGAGGGCGACGCCGACCTGCGCTGCCCCAACACCAGGGCGTGCCCGGCCCAGCTGCGTGAGCGCATCTTCTTCGCCGCCGGGCGCAGGGCCTTCGACATCGAGGGGCTCGGCTACGTCGCGGCGACCGCGCTGACCCAGCCGCTGCCGCCCCAGGAGCCGCCGGTGCGCACCGAGGCCGACCTGTTCGACCTGACCGTCGAGCGGCTGCTGCCGATCAGGTCCGTCGTCCGCGATCCCGACACCGGCCTGCCCAAGACCGACCCGGAGACCGGCGAGCCCAAGGTCGTCACCTTCTTCGCCAACCAGAGCGGCGAGCCGAGCAAGAACGCCGAGAAGATGCTGGAGGAGCTGGAGCGGGCGAAGGACCAGCCGGTCTGGCGGGTGCTGGTCGCGCTCTCGATCCGGCACGTCGGCCCGCCGACCGCGCAGGCCGTCGCCGCCGAGTTCCGCTCGATCGACGCGATCGAACGGGCGACCGAGGAGGAGCTGGCCGCGGTCGAGGGGGTCGGCCCCCGGGTGGCGGCGGCGATCCACGACTGGTTCCAGGTCGACTGGCACAAGGAGATCGTGACCCGCTGGAGGCAGGCCGGGGTCCGCATGGAGGACGAGCCTCCCGCCGACCTGCTTCCGCGGACGCTCGAAGGCCTGACGTTCGTGGTGACCGGGACGCTGGCGGCCTTCACCCGTGACGAGGCGGGCGCGGCCCTTTCAGCCAGGGGCGGAAAGGTGTCCGGTTCGGTGTCTAAAAAGACCTCTTTCGTGGTTGTTGGGGAGAACGCAGGCTCCAAATATGACAAGGCAGTCAAGCTCAAAGTGCCGATTCTCGACGAGGATGGCTTGCGGGTCCTGCTGGAGGAGGGGCCGGAGGCGGCTGCCGCGGTGGCGGTGACGCCGGAGGAGTGACCACGGGGGCGAGAGGCCGACCAGGGGAAACGACGAGCGGGGGGCCGTTCCGTGACGGGTGCTTCGAATGGCCGGTGACGGAACGTGCGCAATTGGTTCCGCGAAGTGGCCCAGAGGCCGTACTCTCCCATAGTGAACTAATGGGGGTTTTGTTACTCATGGCCGACCCAAATGACACACGCGACACAGGTCCGCGTGCGGGCTCACCGCTGTGGGCCTATCTCACCGCCGTCATCACGCTCGGGTTCACGGCTCTCCTGCTGGCCCAGTGGCTGACCGGCCCCGCGCAACTGGCGGGGCTCGCGCGCAGCCCGATGTTCTGGATGCTGGCGGTCCTGGTCGTCCTGGGCGAGCTGCGGCCGGTGATGCTGTCATCGTCGATGACGGTCGGGGGCACCTACCCGTCGACGATGTTCACCTTCGCGGCCCTGCTCCACTACGGGCTGCCGGTGGCGGTGCTGACGCAGGCGGTCGCCATCGTCGTCAACAGCGCCGTCACCCGTAAGGCGTGGCACCGGGTCATGTTCAACATCGCCCAGACGACACTGGCTCTCACGGCCGCGGGGGCCGTGCTCGCCGTGCTCTGCCGTCACTCGGCCCCGGCGATCTCCTGGGTGCCCGACGGGCGTGACCTGCTCGCGCTCGCCCTGGCCGGGCTCGCCTACTTCTCGGTCAGGGCGCTGCTGGTCTCCGGCGCGGTCGCACTGCACGAACGGCGCTCCCTGCACCGGGTGATCAAGACAACGATCGGCCACCAGAGCCTGGTCTACGCGGGCCTGCTCGGCCTGTCCCCGCTGGTCGTGGTCGTGATGAACGACTCCCCGGCGCTGGTGCCGCTCTTCCTCGCGCCGATGGCCGCCGTCTACTTCACCGCGACCCTTTCCGTACGGCGCGACCACCAGGCCACCCACGACGGGCTGACCGGCCTGCCCAACCGCAAGATGCTCGTCGGCCGCAGCGAGGAGGCCATCGCCGAGGCGAGGGCCGGGGAGAAGGTCGGGCTCTTCCTGCTGGACCTCGACCGGTTCAAGGAGGTCAACGACACCCTCGGTCACCCGGTCGGCGACCGGCTGCTGCAGATCGTGGCGCACCGGCTCACCCACAGCGTACGGCCGGGAGACGTGGTGACCAGGCTCGGCGGCGACGAGTTCGCGGTGCTGCTGCCCTCGATCAGGGACGCGGCGGCGGCCAGGGAGGTGGCCGCGCGGTTGCGGGTCGCCCTCACCGAGCCGGTCAGGCTGGAGGGCATGACCTTCGACCTGGACGCCTCGGTCGGCATCGCCCTCTACCCCGACCACGCCCCCGACTTCGAGATGCTGATGCAGCGTTCCGACGTGGCGATGTACCTCGCGAAGGAGGCACGCACGGGCGTCGAGGTCTACGTCGCGGAGAAGGACCGCAACAGTCCCGAGCGGCTCAACCTCATGGGCGACCTGCGCAGGGCCATCGACCGCCGTGAGCTGCGTCTTCACTACCAGCCCAAGCTGGACCTGGCCAGCGGTCAGGTGCGCGGGGTCGAGGCGCTGCTGCGGTGGCGCCACCCCGAGCGCGGGATGATCTCGCCGGGGGAGTTCGTGCCGATGGCGGAGCAGTCCTACCTCATCCGGCACCTCACCCAGTACGTCATCGACGAGGCGCTCGAACAGGCCGCGCACTGGTGGCGGATCGGGCTCAACGAGCAGATCTCCGTCAACGTCTCCGCCCGTGACCTGCTCGACTCGGCCCTTCCCGACCTGCTGGGGGCCGGGCTCGCGCAGTACCACCTGCCGCCGGAGGCGATCCAGCTGGAGGTGACCGAGCGCGTCCTGATGACCGACCAGGCCTACACCGCCGACGCCGTCCGCGCTCTGAACGCGCTCGGGGTGCAGCTCGCGCTGGACGACTTCGGCACCGGCTACTCCTCGCTGGTGCGCCTGCAGCGCCTGCCGGTCTCCGAGGTCAAGATCGACGCCTCGTTCGTCAGGAGGCTCGGCGAGTCCGTGGACGACGAGCGGATCGTCCGCTCCATCATCGACCTGGTCCGCTCGCTGGGGCTGCGCTCGGTCGCCGAGGGCGTCGAGTCGGACGAGGTGGCCGCCCGCCTGGTCGAAATGGGCTGCGAACTGGCCCAGGGACGGCTCTTCACCGAGCCCATGCCCGCCGCCGACGCGACCGTCTGGCTGAGCGAGCACCGGGGCAGGGCCGTGCCCGACCTCGGATTCCTGCGCGGAAGCGAGGTTCTCGACCCCCAGACGGCCTGACCCCGGCGAAGGCCGGCACGCGCGCTCCCCGGACGGTTCGACGACGGCCGTCCGGTGGCGCGGGGGCCCGCGGAGACGCCAGAAGGGAGGGCGCGGGTTATTGGGTCAGGTACGTCAGGTCACGAGCCCTAGGATGACAGTGTCCAATTGCCATTCACGAAACGGGTTCAACGACTCATGTCCGCCATAACCCGCGACGAGGTCGCTCACCTCGCCAGGCTGTCCCGGCTGGCGCTGGCCGACGAGGAACTCGACCACTTCGCCGCGCAGCTCGATGTGATCATCGGTGCGGTCGCCCGCGTCGCCGAGGTGGCGGCCGACGACATCCCGCCGTCCTCGCACGCGCTTCCGCTCACCAACGTCTACCGCCCAGACGAGGTACGGCCCGGCCTGACGCCGCAGGAGGCGCTGGCCGCCGCCCCGGCCGTCGAGGACGACCGCTTCCGTGTTCCGCGCATCCTCGGGGAGGAAGCATGAGCCTCGTCCACACCTCAGCCGCCGAACTCGGCGCGCTGGTCGCCGGCGGCGAGGTCTCGGCCGTCGAGGTCGCCCAGGCCCACCTCGACCGGATCGCCGAGGTCGAGCCGAAGGTCAACGCCTTCCTGCACGTCGACGCGGAGATGACGCTCGCGCAGGCCCGCGCCGTCGACGCCCGCCGGGCCGCCGGGGAGCGGCTCGGCCCGCTCGCGGGTGTGCCGATCGCGCACAAGGACGTCTTCACGACCACGGACATGCCGACCACGGCCGGTTCCAAGATCCTTGAGGGGTACCGCCCGCCGTACGACGCGACCGTGACCAGGCGGCTGCGCGAGGCGGGCCTGGTGATCCTCGGCAAGACCAACCTCGACGAGTTCGCGATGGGCTCCTCCACGGAGAACTCGGCCTACGGGCCGACCCGTAACCCGTGGGACCTGTCGCGCATCCCGGGTGGCTCCTCGGGCGGCTCCTCGGCCGCGGTCGCCGCCTACGAGGCCCCGCTGTCCACCGGCACCGACACCGGTGGCTCGATCCGCCAGCCCGCGGCCGTCACCGGCATCGTCGGCATGAAGCCGACCTACGGTGGCTCGTCCCGTTACGGGCTGATCGCCTTCGCCAGCTCCCTGGACACACCCGGCCCCTTCGCCCGCAACGTGCTGGACGCCGCGCTGCTGCACGAGGCCTTCTCCGGGCACGACCCGATGGACTCCACCTCCGTGGACGCCCCGGTGCCCTCCGTCGTCGAGGCGGCGCGCAACGGCGACGTCGCGGGGCTGCGCATCGGCGTGGTCAGGGAGTTCGGCGGTGACGGCTACCAGGCCGGGGTGCTCGCCCGCTTCCACGAGAGCGTCGAGCTGCTCGAATCACTCGGCGCCAAGGTCGTCGAGGTCTCCTGCCCGTCGTTCACCACGGCGCTGCCTGCCTACTACCTGATCGCGCCGTCCGAGGCCTCCTCCAACCTGGCCCGCTTCGACGCCATGCGGTACGGCCTGCGCGTCGGCGACGACGGCACGCGCAGCGCCGAGGAGGTCATGGCGCTGACCAGGGCCGCCGGGTTCGGTCCCGAGGTCAAGCGGCGCATCATCCTGGGCACCTACGCCCTGTCCAGCGGCTACTACGACGCCTACTACGGCCAGGCGCAGAAGGTCCGCACGCTGATCGCCCGCGACTTCGAGGCGGCCTTCAACCAGGTGGACGTGCTGGTCTCGCCGACCACGCCGACCACGGCGTTCCCGATCGGTGAGCGCGCGGACGACCCCATGGCGATGTACCTCGCCGACCTGTGCACCATCCCGACCAACCTGGCGGGCAACGCGGCCATCTCGGTGCCGTGCGGCCTGGCGGACGAGGACGGGCTGCCCGTCGGCCTGCAGATCATGGCCCCTGTGCTCGGCGACGACCGCTGTTACCGGGTCGGCGCCGCGGTGGAGAGGGCGCTGGAGGGCCGCTGGGGTGGCAGCCTGCTGTCCAAGGCCCCGGTGCTCTAGAGCCTGTCTGCCGATCTTCGCCGGGGCGAGGACCGGCCGGACGGGCGCCCCGCGAGGCGGAGGAGGAGCTCATAACGGGGTTATGGGTGACGACGACAACGCGGCGGGGCGCCGTCCAGGCGGCCGCGGTAGGCGAGAAGATCCACGGAACAGGTCCTAGGGCACAGGTAAGGCGAGAAAGGAAAACAGGGGGAAAGGCGGCATGATCACTCGGATCGAGATAGACGGGTTCAAGTCATTCTTGAACTTCGTCCTCGACGTGCCGCCCTTCCTGGTGCTGGTCGGCCCGAACTCCAGCGGCAAGTCGAACCTGTTCGACGCCCTGGACTTCGTGGCCGCCGAGGTCACCGGCCAGGGCGGTCTGCTGGGCGCCTCCAGGGGTCTGCCCGCCGAGCAGTTCCACCGGGTCGCGCGGGGGACGCCCGTGCCGGGGTTCGTCGTCTCCGTCGAGACCCTGGTCACCCCCGAGCCCGGAGCCCTGCTGCCGGTCAGGTTCGACGCGGGCGCGGAGATGGTCCTGAAGATCCCGAGGTCGAGCGGGGTCGTCGTCAGCCACGTGGCCAGCGACCTGCCGGAGGAACTCCTGGAGCTCATGGTCGAGGACCCCGAGCCCGAGGAGACGCCACGCCGTACGGTCACCACGTGGCGGCGCTACGTGCCGGAACCGCGGGTCATGCGCGGGCGCTGGCCCGCCGAGGACCGCGGGCCGCTGGCCGCGGACGGCCGCAACCTCGCGGCGGTGCTCGGGCGGATGGCCGGTACGGCGGCGCTCGCCGACCTGACGGCCGACCTCGCGGGAATCGTGCCCGACGTGGTCGCGCTGACGCCCAGGACCGAGCGGGAGGAGTGCTCCTTCGAACTGGTCGTCGACGGCCAGGGAAGCGTCCCGACGCCTCTGCTGTCCGACGGGACCCTGCGCGTCCTGGGCCTGCTGGCCGCCCTGCACGACCCCGACCACCCGGGCACCCTGCTGGTCGAGGAGTTCGAGAACGGCGTGCACCCGACACGGCTCGGTGAGCTGCTGCGACGGGTCAGGCAGCGGATCACCCGGCCGGGGGGCGTGGAGCCGCACCGGCAGGTGATTCTCACCACCCACTCGCCGGTGGTGGTCGCCGAGACCTACCGGGCCGACCCGGACGCGCTGACCTTCCTGGACACCGCGGTCCGTGTCGATCCCGACAGGGACCGGGTCTCCCGGGTGACCGTGGCCAAGTCCGTCCAGCCGGACGGCGAGCCGGGCACGTTCGTCTCGCCACGACAGGTCGGCAAATACCTCGGGACGGCGGCATGAGCCGTTCGCTGGTACCCGGCCTGATCGCCAGGGGAGAGGTCGAGGAGGGCTTCCTCGGCATCGTGATCTCCCGCCAGCTGCGCGAGCTGACCTGGATGTCCCCGCACACGGTGGACGTCGGGGCCACGGAGGTCGTCTCCTCCAGCAGGGAGGGCGTGGTCACGGCGCTTGAGGAGCTCGCCGCCGACTGCCACCTGCTGTTCACCCACGAGAGCGAGCGTGAGCGCGGCAAGGGCGACGGCGTCCGCTATCACTCGCACTACCTGGTGCCCGTCATCGGCCTGGGGGAGACGGAGCGGTGGCTGCTGGCCGACCGGGCGATGTGGGCCCGGCTTGAGGGCAGCGACCTCGGCCTGCTCCCCGCCCGTCCCCGCGACGCGGACAGGATCACCGACCCGGAGGCCGTGCTGGCCGCGACCGTTCCTCGGCGGGGCAAGCCGATCGGCGACTACCTCCAGTACGCGGGGCGCAACATGGACCTCGCCGTGCTGGCCCAGGTCCCCGGATACGCCGACTGGGTCGCCGAGACGAGGAACGCACTGAAAGGACTTGGTTACCTGTGAGCGGGAGAGGTCCCGGCACAGCGGGCGGAGCGGCGCGCAGGACGCGGGCGCTCCGCGGAGTGAACGAGGAGGGTGATCGACCGATGAGCGCGCGAGAGCCCGACGCAGCGGGCGGAGCGGCGCGCGAGGTGCGAGTCTCCCGCCCAGTCAACGAGGATTGGTGAACAACCGATGAGCACGGAAACGCTGATGCCGTACGACGAGGCGCTTGAGCGCTTCGAACCGGTGCTGGGCCTGGAGACGCACGTCGAGCTGGGCACGGCCTCGAAGATGTTCTGCGGCTGCCCGACCACGTTCGGCGCCCCGCCCAACACCCAGGTCTGCCCGGTCTGCCTGGCGCTGCCCGGGGCGCTGCCGACGGCCAACGCCGCCGCGATCGAGTCGACGATCCGCATCGGCCTTGCGCTCAACTGCTCCGTCGCCGAGTGGTGCCGCTTCGCCCGGAAGAACTACTTCTATCCGGACATGCCGAAGAACTACCAGATCAGCCAGTACGACGAGCCGCTCTGCTTCGACGGCTACCTCGACGTCGAGGTGGACGGCAAGACCGTGCGGATCGAGATCGAGCGGGTCCACCTGGAGGAGGACACCGGCAAGTCCACCCACGTGGGCGGCGCCACCGGGCGCATCCACGGCGCCGACTACTCGATCGTCGACTACAACCGCGCGGGCATCCCGCTGGTCGAGATCGTCACCAAGCCGATCCCGGGCACCGACCGGCTCGCCCCCGAGGTCGCCCGCGCCTACGCCACCGAACTGCGCGAGGTCATGCGCGCGCTCGGCGTCTCCGACGTGCGCATGGAGGAGGGCTCCATGCGGTGCGACGTGAACGTCTCCCTCATGCCGCGCGGAGCGACCGAGTGGGGCACCCGTACCGAGACCAAGAACGTCAACTCGCTGCGCAGCGTCGAGCGTTCGGTCCGCGGTGAGATCTCCCGTCAGGCCGCGATCCTGGCCGACGGCGGCGTGATCATCCAGGAGACCCGGCACTTCCACGAGGACACCGGCACCACGACCTCGGGGCGTTCGAAGGAGGAGGCGCAGGACTACCGCTACTTCCCCGAGCCCGACCTGGTGCCGATCGCGCCGGACCCCGCGTGGGTCGCCGAGCTGAAGGCCGCGCTGCCCGAGCTGCCGCGCGTACGGCGTCTGCGGCTCCAGCAGGAGTGGGGCGTGTCCGACCTGGACATGGAGTCCATGCACAACATCGACGCCATCGACCTGGTCGAGGCGACCGTCGCCGCCGGAGCCCCGCCCGCCGACGCCCGCAAGTGGTGGATGGGCGAGCTGGCCCGCAGGGCCAACGAGGCGGGTGTCTCGCTCGGCGAGCTGGCGATCACCCCTGACCAGATCGCCAGGGTGTGCGCGATGGTCGCCGGGGGAGCGCTGAACGACAAGCTGGCCCGCCAGGTGCTCGAAGGCGTGCTGAACGGCGAGGGCTCCCCCGACGAGGTGGTCGCCGCGCGCGGCCTGCAGATCGTCAACGACGAGGGTGAGCTTTCGGCGATCATCGACCAGGTGCTGGCGGACAACGCCGCCGCCGCGGAGAAGGTCCGCTCCGGCAAGATCGCCGCGGTCGGTGCCCTGGTCGGCGGCGTCATGAAGGCCAGCAGGGGCAAGGCTGACGCGGCCCGCGCCCGTGAACTCCTGCTGGAGAAGCTCGGCGTCTCCGAGTAGTCCCTCTGGAGGCAGCCAGATTTCGGCCGGCTTCGGCCGGTGAAAGGCCCCACCGATTCGGTGGGGCCTTTTTGTTATCTGGAAACCCACTTTCTCCCACTAAATGTGCATTGACTGGGGTTGTTAACTTCTTGCACAGTAATCACATTAATCTCCCCCTTCTCTCTGGTACCGCACAGCCCGAGATCGGAGAATTCCATGAAGAGACAACTGGCGCTCCTCGCCGTGCTCTCGGCCGCCGTCTGCGCGACGCCGGCCGTCGTCACCCCGGCACAGGCCGCCGTTTCCGCCGTCACGAGCGCTCGGGCGATCGACGCCATGGTCATCGCCAACGGCGTCCGGCTGAGATCGACCCCCGGTGGAAGCTGGGTGGTCGGTTACCTCTACTACGGGGATTACGGACAGATCCTCAGCGTCAGTTCGGGCACCTGGTGCCAGTTCAGACTCGGCGGAAGGTCGGCCTCGGGACTGCCCGCGGGAACCGTCGGATGGGCCTCCTGCTCATACTTCGCCACCGAGGACGGAGTGCGTTTCTCGCGCACGGCCGTCGACGCGCTCGGCGCCTGACGGGGACCGGGCCCGCCGTACGGACTCCTCTCCAGGTCCCGTACGGTGGGCCCGGTCCGGGGCGCGGAAAACCACTCCGACGGTGCCGGAAAAGGCGGGAAAGGGCTCTTGCGAAGCACGAACCATGCCGCAAACCCGCCATGCCGAGGTGATTTGTTACCGCTCACCAAGGGTGCCCGCGGACGGTTGTGGTTTAGGGTTGCCGGAAGCAGAGGCCACGAAGCAGGAGGAGCCTGAGGCAGTGCGGAACGGAGCGTCGACAGATCCGCCGACCGACCCGTTCGCGGCGGTGCCTCTGCCCTCGCATCCCGTTCCCCCGGGCGCCCGTGACCCCGCCCAGCCGCCGGGAAACAGGCCCAAGGGACGTTCGAAACTGCCCCCCGGCGTCTCCCCCGACATCTTCGGTCCCACCGGTTCGCCCGGCCTGCTCGGTCCGGCCGGCTCTCCCGGCGCGCGCGGCGCCGGTGGACGACAGGGCCCCGTGAACCCCGGCTCACCGGGATCCCCCGGTTCGCCCGGCCTGCCGCCGCCCACCCCCAAGCCGGAGCCCTGGCGGATGGCGGCCCCCCAGGACAAGGCCGCCCCGTCGCGTCAGGAGCCCGCACCCGGTGACGCGGGGCCTCCCCGGGGAGGATCACCCCGCACCGAGGGGGCACCCGCACGCCGTGGCGGACGCGGGCTGCTGCTGGCCCTGCTGCTCCTGCTGGTGCTCGGCTGCCTCGCCTACGGCATCCCCGCGATCGTCATGGCGGGCAAGATGCTGCCCGGCACCAACGTCAGGGGCGTCGACATCGGCGGGCTGACCGCGACCGAGGCCGCCGAACGGCTCAGGGACAAACTCGCCGCCCCCGCCACCAGCGCGATGACCCTGCGGGCCGCGGGCAAGGAGTACACCCTCGACCCCGAGGAGGCCGGGCTGGAGTTCGACGTCGTCGCGACGATCGACCAGGCACCGAGTGACTTCCCCTCGCCGGGAGAGGTCTGGCGGGCCCTCACCGGGACCAACGACCTGAACCCCAAGATCTCCGTCGACCCCGAACTCATGAAGAACGCCGTCAAGGGACTGGCGAGAAGGATCGATCTCAAGGTCAGGGACGGCGAGGTCACCTTCAAGGGCACCCGGCCCGTGGCCGTGGTCCCCAGGGACGGCCGCAGGCTGGAACAGGAGGCGGCGGCGGACGCCATCGCGAAGGCCTTCCTCGGCTCGCCCGGCGTCGTCGACCTACCCGTCTCGGTGATCAAACCGAAGGCCACCCCCGAGGCGGTCGAGCAGGCCAGGACCGAGGCGACCAAGGCGCTCTCCGGCCCGGTGACCCTGGTCCGCGGGGACAAACAGGTGCGGATGACGGCCGAGACCCTCGCCGCCCACCTGTCCTACGAACCCGGCCCGGAAGGCGAGATGCGCCCCGTCTTCGACGCCAGGGGCGCCGTCGCCGACCTGGAGAACGGACTCGTCGACCCCGACCTGGCCCCCAGGGAACCCACCTTCGAGATCGTCGGCGACAAGCCGAAGCTGGTCCCCGGCCACAAGGGACAGGGCGTCGACACCGGAAAGCTCGCCGACGACATGGCCGCCATGCTCGCCGAGGGCGGCGAGCGGACCGTCCAGGTCACGCTCACGACCGTCGAACCGAGACTCTCCGAGGCGCAGGCACGTGCCCTCGGCATCAAGGAGAAGATCAGCGAGTTCACCACCCCGTACGTCTGCTGCCCGCCCAGGGTGACCAACATCAGGACCCTGGCCAAGATCATGGACGGCTACATCGTCAAACCCGGTGAGACCTTCTCCCTCAACGGTGTCATCGGCGAACGCGACACGGCCCGGGGATTCGTCCCGGCGCCGATGATCCAGGGGGGCAGGCTGATCGACTCGGTCGGCGGCGGCATCTCCCAGTTCGTCACGACCATGTACAACGCGGTGTTCTTCGGCGGCCTCGAAGACGTCCAGCACGTGCCGCACGAGTTCTACATCTCGCGCTACCCGGCGGGCCGCGAGTCCACGGTCTCCTGGCCGGAGCCCGACTTCCGCTGGCGGAACGACTCCAAGTACGGCGTGCTGGTGAAGACCTCCTACACCGCGAGCGGCGTCACGGTCGCCTTCTGGAGCACCAAGCGCTACGACATCGAGTCGATCTCATCGGAACGTTACAATCTCACGCCGTTCAAGAGCGTGACCGAGAGCGGCCCGGGCTGCATCCCCATGGAAGGCCAGCAGGGCTTCACGATCGACGTCTGGCGGATCTTCAAGCAAGGCGGCGAAGAGATCAAACGCGTCAAGCAGACCACCGTCTACCGCCCCGAACTAAACCTGAAGTGCGTGGCGGGCGGAACCCCCCAGACGGAGTAATTTGCGCCGCCTTCGGCGTCGCGGGCTGTGTCTCTTTGCGCCGCCGAAGGCGCCGCAAAGAGGCACAGCGCGATAATCGGAGCCATGAGAATCTGGGTCCCCTCGCAGGCCGCGGCCGATGTCCTTCGTGATCTTCCCGATGTGGAGTGCGTCGTCTACGACGGGACCGGGCCGGCGCCCGAAGGGATCGGGGAGGTGGAGGTCTGGGTTCCGCCGTTGATCCCGCCCTCGCTGGTTCCCGAGCTGCTCGGTCGGATGCACGGGCTGCGGTTGCTGCAGACGGTCACCGCCGGGGTCGACGCCTACCGGCCCCACCTGCCCGAGGGCGTGGTGCTGTGCAACGCACGGGGTGTGCACGACGCGGGTACCGCGGAGTGGGTGGTCGGGGCCATGATCGCGGTGCTGCGGGAGTTCCCTGGGTTCGCCGCGGCTCAGGGGCGGGGAGAGTGGACCTACCATCACACCGGTGTGCTGGCCGACTCGACCGTGCTGGTCGTCGGGTACGGCTCGATCGGTCAGGCGCTCGAACGGCGGCTCGAAGGCTTCGAGGTGGACGTCGTGCGGGTCGCGCGGACGGCGCGGGAGGGCGTTCACGGGCAGGACGAGCTGCCCGAGCTGCTGCCGAAGGCGGATGTGGTCGTGCTGCTGGTGCCCGCGACCCCCGCGACCACGGGGCTGGTCGACGCGGCCTTCCTGGCGTCGATGCGGGACGGCGCCCTGCTGGTGAACGCGGCCAGGGGCGGGGTCGTCGAGACCGACGCGCTCGTGGCCGAGCTCGAACGGGGCAGGCTGATCGCCGCGCTCGACGTGACCGACCCGGAGCCGCTTCCCGCCGGTCACCCACTGTGGTCGGCGCCCGGGGTCTTCATCACCCCGCACGTCGCGGGAAGCACCCCCGCCTCGGGGCGGCGTCTGCTGAGGTTGCTGCGCTCGCAGCTGCTGAGACACCTCGCCGGAGAGCAGCTTAAAAACGTGATCACCGGTTCGTACTGACCGGGAAAGGATTCCCGACCGTGGCTGCCTCGTGACCTGGGGTGCGTACGGTGAATTACTGCGAGTCCGATCGCTCGCGCGGTTATCGGATCGGTGACGACTCCGGCGTTGTCACCATCCGCGTCGGCCGGAGAGCACACACTGATCGTGTGCCGTCGTGGGACGCGGAGGACGAAGGACGACGCGTTTTCGACGGCAACGCGGGCACGGCAAACAGAGACCGCCGCGCACGCGAGACGAACCGAAACCGATGGGCAGACGACATTGATCCGCTGGCGTGACCCCCGGGTAGCGCTGACCGCCGCGGCCTTGACCGGCGTGGTGGGGCTGGTTGCCGCCTTTCTCAGTGGTGCTGCCGTTGTGATCGTCGGCGCGGTCGCGGGCGTTACGGCCGCGGCGTTCGCCGCGTTCTCGCTGTTCGCCGCCGCGCGCCGTCCGTCCGACCGGGCCAGCGCGCTGGCCTGGCGCTGGCTCGCCGCGGGCAGCGCCACCTGGCTGGTCGGCATCGCCGTACGGCCGCTGGCCGACGGGACGCCCTTCGTGGTGACGTTCGCCGATCTGGTCCTGCTCGCGGGCACCGCGATGCTCGCCGTCGGCACCGGTCTGTGCGCGGTCAGACAGGCGCGTGGTCAGGCGCTGTTACGGGACCTGGCCGACGCCTATGTCTGCGCGGCCTCGCTCTTCGTCATCGGCTGGGTGTTGTTGTTCGGCCCCGCCTACCGCGACGCGGGTGACGCGGGCACCTTCGCGGTCACGCTCGCCTCACCGTTGCTCTGCCTGGTCCTGGCCTGCGCGGTCGGCCCGGCCGTCGTGCCCGCCAGGCGTTCGGCCTGGCCGGTCGGGCTCGCGGCGCTGGCCGTACTCGCGGCGGTCACCGCCTCGGAGACCGTCACCGCGCTGGCCAGGCTGACCGGCGACGAGCCGCCGCTGGGCCAGGTGTGGCTGGCGCCCGCGGCCTTCCTGCTGCTCGCCGCGGTCGCGTGGAGCGACCGTACGGCCCGCCCCGACATCTCCGGCGAGGACCGGGACGAGGCGGCGGGCGACACCACGGCGCAGGCCGTCGCGGAGTCCGCGACGGGGGAACAGCAGGAGACCGAGTCTTCTCCGGCGGAGGGCGAGACGGAGGAGCTGGTCGGTCAGACGGCCTCCTCGCTGCTGTCCGCCGCGCCGCTGGTCCTGGTCGTGGTCGCCGCCGTGGTCGTGCTCCTGCGGGTGCTCGGCGGCGGCGTCCAGGGGCCGGTGCCGGTCCTGGCGCTGGTCTCGGTGTCGGTCGTCGTCGTCCTGGTGCTGCGGCTGTTCGTCGTGCTGATGGAGACCGGCCGGATGCGGCGCCTGGTCGATCTCGGGGAACGGCAGCTGCACGACCTGGCGGAGAGCACCGGGGACGTGGTCCTGGTGTGCGACTACGAAGGCGTGGTGCGTGAGATCGGCGAGGGCGTCGAGACCACGTACGGCTACCGCCCCGAGGAGATCGTGGGCGGGAGGATCTTCGACTACATCCATCCGGAGGACGTGCCCGCCATCCAGGTGGCGATGCGCGCGATGAGCCTGGACGAGGAGTCCGCCGAGAGCGCGGGGACCTGCATGGTCGCCTGCCGGGTCAGGGCGTCGGACGGCACCTGGCGGCCGACGGAGTCGGTCGCGACCCGTCGGGTCCGCGGCGAGGAACTGCTGCTGGTGACCACCAGGGACGTCAGCGACCAGGAGGCCCTGCGCAACCAGGTCGCCCATCTGACCTTCCACGACGGTGTCACCGGACTGCCGAACCGGGCTTACTTCGAGGAGCGCACCCGGGAGGTGCTGGCCCGTCCCGGCGCGGGCGCCGCGGCCGTGGTCTTCCTCGATCTGGACGGTTTCACCGCGGTCAACGACTCGGTCGGCCACGCCAGCGGCGACTACCTGCTCGGCCAGGCGGCCCGCAGGCTGCGCGCGGCCGTACGCGCGGACGACACGCTGGCGCGGTGGGGCGGCGACGAGTTCGCGGTGCTGCTCGAAGGGGCGACGGACGCCCAGACTGCGGTCGACCTGGCCGAGCGCCTGGTCCGCACGGTCTCCTCCGAGCCGTTCCGGGTGGCGGACCGCGACGTCGCGCTGACCGCGAGCGTGGGGGTCGCCTTCGCCGACGAGGACGTCTCCTCGGCCGATCTGATCCGCAACGCGGACGTGGCGATGGCCCGTGCGAAGGAGCTCGGCGGGCGCCGGGTCGAGGTGTTCGCCGCGCACATGCACACCGATGTGGTCAGGCGCCTCGAACTGGCCGCCGACCTGCAGCGGGCGCTGCTGGAGAACCAGTTCGCCATCGAGTACCAGCCGGTCGTCGACCTGGCCACCTCGCGGGTCACCGCGGTCGAGGCGCTGGTGCGCTGGTGGCGGGGGAGCGCGTTCGTGCCGCCCGAGCTCTTCCTCGGCCCGGCGGAGGACACCGGCCTGATCGTGCCGTTGAGTGAGTGGATTCTGCGTGAGGCCTGCCGGGAGGTCGCCTCCTGGCACGCCTCCTCGTGGAAGATCGGCCTGTCGCTGAACCTGTCGGCCCGCCAGATCATGGCGCCGCGCTTCGTGGAGAGCGTCGAGTCGGCCCTGTCGGAGAGCGGCCTGCCGCCCAGCGCGCTGACCCTGGAGGTCATCGAGGAGATGCTGGTCGAGGACGCGGAGGAGACCGTCAACCGGCTCTCTGAGCTGCGTGAGCTGGGCGTACGGCTGGCCATCGACGACTTCGGCACCGGTTACGCCTCGCTCGCCCTGCTGCGGCAGCTCCCGGTCGACATGATCAAGATCGACCCGTCGTTCGTCTCGGGTCTCGGACGCGACGAGACGCTGACCCTGCTGACCCGCACGATCGTACGGCTCGGCCACGATCTCGGCCTGATCGTGGTCGCCGAGGGCATCGAGCGTCAGGAACAGCTCGAACTGCTGCGTGAGATGGGTTGCACCAGGGGTCAGGGCTTCCTGGTCGCGCGGCCGATGGCGGCGCGCGGGGTCGACTCGCTCATGCACACGGACATGCCGAGTATGCCGAGCGGCGTCTGACGGACCGGTCGGCCGTCGAAGGTCGTTTTACCTGGTCAGCGACCTGGAGTGGGAAAGGTGTCGTCCAGGTTCCCGTATTTTTCCGTCTCGGATCGTGAGATCCCCGTCCCATGAATTTGACGTGGGCCCGGTGCGTCGGCCATGGTGGACCCATGCATCACCGTGGGATTCTCGTAGTACTTCGCCGGCGCGCGGGCCGATAGCGAAGCATCTCGTCCTGCGCGCCGCCCCAGATCCGCCATCCCCGGCGGGATGGGGCATTTTTTATGCCGTTGTAGAGCTCAACCCCATCAAACATGCTCAGCCACACAAGGAACGAGCCGATGACCGAACAGATGACAGGAGCCCAGGCCCTCGTGAGGGCACTGGAGAACGTCGGAGTCGACACTGTGTTCGGGATTCCGGGCGGCGCGATTCTTCCCGCCTACGATCCCCTATACGACTCTGTCAAGGTCCGGCACGTGCTCGTACGGCACGAGCAGGGCGCCGGACACGCCGCCCAGGGCTACGCCCAGGCCACGGGCAAGGTCGGGGTCTGCATGGCGACCAGCGGCCCGGGAGCGACCAACCTGGTCACGCCGATCGCCGACGCCTACATGGACTCGGTCCCGATCGTCGCGATCACCGGCCAGGTGACCAGCGCGGCCATCGGCACCGACGCCTTCCAGGAAGCCGACATCTCCGGCATCACCATGCCGATCACCAAGCACAACTTCCTGGTGACCGACCCGGCCGACATCGCCAGGACGATCGTCGAGGCCTTCCACATCGCGGGGACGGGCCGTCCCGGGCCGGTGCTCGTGGACATCTCCAAGGACGCGCTGACCAACAAGACCGTCTTCCAGTGGCCTCCGGTGATGCAGCTTCCCGGCTACCGCCCGGTGACCAGGCCGCACTCCAAGCAGATCCGCGAGGCGGCCAAGCTGATCGCGGAGTCCAAGCGCCCGGTCCTGTACGTGGGCGGCGGCGTGCACAAGGCCGGGGCGGCCGGGGAACTGCTGGAGTTCGCGGAGCTGACCGGCATCCCCGTGGTCACCACGCTGATGGCGCGCGGCACCTTCCCCGACAGTCACCGCCAGCACCTGGGCATGCCCGGCATGCACGGCTCGGTGCCCGCCGTCGGCGCGCTGCAGCGGGCCGACCTGCTCATCGGGCTCGGCGTCCGCTTCGACGACCGCGTCACCGGCAACCTGGACAGCTTCGCGCCGTACGCCAAGATCGTCCACGCCGACATCGACCCGGCGGAGATCTCCAAGAACCGGCACGCCGACGTCCCGATCGTCGGTGACTGCAAGGAGGTCATCACCGAGCTGATCAACGCGGTGCGCAACGAGAACCGCAAGGGCGACTACAGCGAGTGGTGGAGCCAGCTCGACGCCTACCGGGAGACCTACCCGCTTGGCTACACCGAGTTCGAGGACGGCTCCATCGCCCCGCAGTACGTCATGCAGCGGCTGAGCGCGGTCGTCGGCCCCGACGCGATCTACACCGCGGGCGTCGGCCAGCACCAGATGTGGGCCTCCCAGTTCATCGGCTACGAGAACCCTGGTTCCTTCATCAACTCCGGCGGCGCGGGCACGATGGGCTTCGCGGTCCCCGCCGCGATGGGGGCGAAGATGGGCAGGCCGGACAGCACGGTGTGGGCCATCGACGGCGACGGCTGTTTCCAGATGACCAACCAGGAACTGGCCACCTGCGCCATCGAGGGCGTGCCGATCAAGGTCGCGATCATCAACAACGGCAACCTCGGCATGGTCAGGCAGTGGCAGACGCTCTTCTACAACCAGCGCTACTCCAACACCAACCTGCAGACGGTCCGCCGCATCCCCGACTTCGTGAAGCTCGCCGAGGCCTACGGTTGCGTCGGCCTGCGCTGTGAGCGCCCGGAGGACGTGGACGAGGTCATCAAGAAGGCCATGGAGATCAACGACGTGCCCGTCGTGATCGACTTCGTCGTCCACGAGGACGCCATGGTCTGGCCGATGGTCGCGGCCGGGACCAGCAACGACGACATCAAGTTCGCCCGTGACATGGCGCCCGTCTGGGACAGCGAGGACTAGCGGTGGGCGAGCGGACCGACAGGCACAGCGGTGTTCCGGCGGACGGCCGGGCGAAGGGAATGGCATGAGCAGGCACACGCTCTCCGTGCTGGTCGAGAACAAGCCGGGCGTGCTCGCGCGCGTCGCGGCGTTGTTCAGCCGCCGCGGATTCAACATAGACTCGCTGGCGGTCGGGCCGACCGAGCACGAGGACATCTCCCGGATGACCATCGTGGTCAACGTCGAAGACCTCCCGCTTGAGCAGGTCACCAAGCAGCTCAACAAGCTGATCAACGTGCTCAAGATCGTGGAGCTCGACCCGGCTCAGGCCGTGCACCGTGAACTCACCCTGATCAAGGTGCGGGCCGACGCCGAGAACCGTTCGAGCGTGCTTGAGTTGGTCAACCTCTTCCGGGCGCGCTGCGTGGACGTGGCTCCGGACGCCGTGACGATCGAGGTCACCGGCACTCCGGACAAGCTGCAGGCCTTCATCAAGCTGCTGGAGCCGTACGGCATCAAGGAGCTTGTCCAGTCGGGCATGGTGGCCATCGGCCGCGGTGCCCGTTCCATCACCGACCGTTCTCTCCGGGCCCTGGACCGGAGCGCGTAGACCGTACGAGCCGTACGGGAAAACCCGAAAGGTTAAGAGAGTGACTGAGATCTTCTACGACGACCAGGCCGACCTGTCGATCATCCAGGGCCGGCACGTGGCCGTCCTGGGCTACGGCAGCCAGGGCCACGCCCACGCGCTCTCCCTGCGTGACTCCGGCGTGGACGTCCGGGTCGGCCTGCCCGAGGGCTCCAAGAGCCGCGAGAAGGCGGAGGCCGACGGCCTGCGCGTCGTCTCGCCCTCGGAGGCCGTCGAAGAGGCCGACCTGACCATGATCCTCGCGCCGGACCACATCCAGCGCCACCTCTACGCCGAGCACGTGGCCCCGAACCTCGTCGAGGGCGACGCGCTGTTCTTCGGCCACGGCCTGAACATCCGCTACGGCCTCATCGAGGCGCCGGAGGGCGTCGACGTGGCCATGGTCGCCCCCAAGGGCCCGGGTCACCTCGTCCGCCGCCAGTACACCGCCGGGCGCGGTGTGCCCTGCCTCGTCGCCGTCGAGAAGGACGCCAGCGGCAACGCCTGGGACCTGGCCCTGTCCTACGCCAAGGGCATCGGCGGCACCCGCGCGGGCGCGCTGAAGACGACCTTCACCGAGGAGACCGAGACCGACCTGTTCGGCGAGCAGGCCGTCCTGTGCGGTGGTGTCTCCGAGCTGATCAAGGCCGGGTTCGAGACCCTGATCGAGGCCGGTTACCAGCCCGAGGTCGCCTACTTCGAGTGCCTGCACGAGATGAAGCTGATCGTCGACCTCATGTACGAGGGCGGCATCCACAAGATGTACTGGTCGGTCTCCGACACCGCCGAGTACGGCGGCTACTCCCGTGGCCCGCGCGTGGTCACCAAGGAGACCAAGGAGGAGATGCGCCGCATCCTCGCCGAGATCCAGTCGGGTGAGTTCGCCAAGGAGCTCGTCGAGGAGTTCGACAGCGGCCAGAAGAAGTTCACCGCCTACCGCGAGGAGCTGGCCGAGCACCCGATCGAGAAGACCGGCGCCAAGCTGCGTCCGATGATGAGCTGGCTCAAGTAGCCGGGCTCGCCAGGGCGGTCGCCGTACGGCCCGCGTCCCCGCGACGGTTCACGTCACGGGGGCGCGGGCCGTACGCGTCTCCCGCCCGGGTCAGTGCCTGGCGAAGTCCTGCGTCCAGTAGACACGGCCGCGCGGGCTGGTGGCCATGCCGATCCCGACGTGGGTGTAGGAGCAGGTCATGATGTTGCGCCGGTGGCCCGCGCTGTTCATCCAGGCCTTGACCACCTCGGCCGGGGTCCGCTGACCCCAGGCCATGTTCTCCGCCCACGCCGACAGCGGGCTGAACCCGGACGCCTTGATCCGGCTGTCCATGGTCCTGCCGTCCTTGGACGTGTGCTCGAAGTAGTCGTTGGCCGCCATGTCGGCGGAATGCCCCTGGGCGACCGCGCGCAGCCGGGAGTCGTCCTTGAGGGCGGGGCAGCCTCCGGCCCGTCGTTCGGCGTTGGTCAGCCGGAGCACCTCCTGAACGGCCTTGGGGACGCCGCACGACAGGGTGGCGTTCTGCGAACGGCCGGTGTTGCCCTGGTCGTCGGCGACGACGGCGTAGTAGACACCGGAGACGCACGGCGCCGTCGCGGTGACCCGTCCGTTGACGCCCCGCCGGGAGGCGCTTCCGACGGCCGGGTCGGTGCCGGTCTTCGCCTGCATGATCCGG
Organism: Streptosporangium sp. NPDC001559; assembly: GCF_042893955.1. Classification (NCBI taxonomy): domain Bacteria; kingdom Bacillati; phylum Actinomycetota; class Actinomycetes; order Streptosporangiales; family Streptosporangiaceae; genus Streptosporangium; species Streptosporangium sp. NPDC001559. The sequence continues at coordinate 175,018 of NZ_JBIAVG010000013.1, read as the reverse complement.
ATGCGGACCAGGGCGCTCCCGGTGCAGCCGACCCGGATGGCGGAGGCCTGGATCTTCTCCGCGGAGGACACGGCCGGGGCGGCGGCGTAGACGCGGCACTCGGCCTGCCGTACCTGCGGCACCGTCACGACTTGGGCACTCTGGGCGGTGGCGCTCGGTGCGCCGAGCGCCACCAGGCCCCCGGCACAGGCGAGTATCCCCAGAGGTCTGCGCATGGTGGTTCCTCCAGATCGTTGGGCGCTGGATGGGTTCCGCATTCTTCCGGGGGCGTGCCGCCCGTGTCACCACATCGCGGCCGACGATCACGGGCTCCGGGTTCGCGCGACGATCCGGAAACGTTTCCGCCCTCGGGGACCGTCACCCGGGAGACCGTGCGCTTGAATGTGGCCATGGTCACGCCGGCGCCCGTCCCCGCACCCCTGATCGTTCCCCGTGCGGTGCGTGTCGGCTACGGTGTCGGCTCGGTCTGCACTGGAACGTTCTCCACGGTCCCCGGTCTGCTGCTGCTGTTCTACATGACGAACGTGCTGGCGGTTCCCGCGTGGGCCGCCGGGCTCGTGGTCTTCCTGCCCAAGCTGTGGGACATGGTCCTCGACCCCTGGGTGGGGCGCCGCTCCGACCACACGGTCTCCAGGTTCGGCGCGCGCCGTCCCTGGATGCTGCTCGGCGCGCTCACCCTTCCGGTGATGTTCGCGCTGATGTTCGCCGGGCCGCCGCTCACGGGTCTGCCCGCCGCGCTGTACGTCGCGGTCTGCTATCTGGCCACCGCGACCGCCTACGCCTTCTACGAGGTGCCCTACAAGGCGATGGCCGCGGAGATGACCGACGACTACCACGAGCGTTCCGCGCTGCTGCAGTGGAAGATGGCCTTCGTCGGGGGAGCGATCCTGCTGTCCGGCTCCGTCGCTCCGGCGATCGCGGGCGACGAGGTCTCCGGTTATCGGCTGATGGGCCTGCTGGTCGCGGCGGTGCTGCTGGCCTCCATGCTCGCCTCCTTCTTCGGTACGGCCCGTGTCCCCGCCACCCCCGCCCCCGCCGTCACCGGGGCGCGCGGGGCGGGGCCGTCGATCAGGACCCAGTTCGCCGAGGCCAGGTCGAGTGGGGCGTTCATGCCGCTGCTCGCGCTGGGCTGCGCGCAGATGTTCGCCGCGGGGGTGCTGCTCGCGGGCGCGCCGTACTTCGCCACCTACATCCTGGGCGATCCGGGGGCCGTCACCACGCTCTTCATGTGCGTCGTCGGGCCGCTGCTGGTCACGATGCCGTTGTGGGTGCGGCTGTCCCGGCGCTACGACAAACGGGGCGCGATGGCTCTGGGGTCGGCGCTGTTCGCGGCGGGCGCGGCGGGAACGGCCCTCTCGGGAAGCCTGGGGCCCGTCTACGCGCATCTGTGCCTGCTCGTCGTCGGTGTCGGCTATGCCGGGCTGCAGCTGCTGCAGGTCTCGATGCTGGCCGACGTCGTGGCCCACGACACGCTGGTGACCGGCGGGCGCCGCGCCGGCTCGTTCACCGGGCTCTGGGCGGCGTGCGAGACCGTGGTCTTCGCGCTGGGCGCGCTGGTGCTCGGCTGGCTGCTCGGCGCGGCGGGCTTCGTCGAGTCGGGCCCGGCGAACCCGGTCGCGCAGCCGGAGGCCGCGGTCGCGGTCACCCTGTACGGCGGGACACTGCTGCCCGCCCTCTTCGCCGGAATCAGCCTGCTGCTGGCCAGGCGCTATCCCCTGACCGCGCGGACGCTCGCGGCCAGAGGGGTCACCCCATCTGGGGAGTGATCACCAGGAAGACGCAGTCTCCGAAGGACACGACGTCTCCGGCGCGGACCTTCGCCGGGCCGACCAGCCGCCAGTCGTTGAGCCGGGTGCCGTTGAGCGAGCCGAGGTCGACGACGATCCAGCCCTCCCCGTCGCGGCGCAGTTCGGCGTGGATCCGGGAGACGGTCAGGTCGGCCAGGACCAGGTCACAGGCGGAACCCCGGCCGACCACGTAGCGGGTGCGGTTGTCCCCGGGCAGCGCGAGCCTGGGCAGTCTCGGGCGTCGCCAGGCGGACTCCACCCGTTTGGTGAAGTCGGAGGCCGAGGAGACGATCTCGGTGACCATCCGGCGGAAGCGGCCGCGTTGCGGCAGATCGGCGACCAGGTTCTCCAGCTCGCCCTGGCTCTGGGCGCGCAGGGCCATGTCCACCCGGCCGAGGAACGTGTCGTGCGAGAGGTGACCCTCGACGGCGCGGTCACGAAGCTCGTTGATCGCACGATCGCGGTCCCCGTCGGAGGCGCGGGCCGGGGGATGCGTCGAGCTCATCCCCCGAGTATCCGCCCCCGCGGTGGAACCTGTCCAGAATATGCGGATCTCTTGCGACAACTATACTCGGTATGCATACTCGGTATTCATGGCGATCAAGCAAGGACTTCTCGCTCTGCTGAGCCGGGGACCCCGCTACGGCTATCAGTTGCGAGCCGAGTTCGAGGCGTCGACGGGGGCGACCTGGCCGCTCAACATCGGCCAGGTCTACACGACGCTCTCCCGCCTGGAGCGTGACGGCCTGGTGACACCCGGCGAGCAGGACGAGCAGGGCCGGGTCGTCTACACGATCACCGAGGCCGGTCTGACCGAGATGGAGCGATGGTTCGGCACCCCCGTCGCTCAGTCGGACCGGCCTCGGGACGAACTCGTCATCAAGCTCGCCATGGCGGTCGCCGCCGGCGCCGACGTACGGCCTGTCATCCAGGCCCAGCGCGTGGCGACCATGAGCACGCTGCAGGAACTGACCCGGGCGAAACGGGCGAACGCGGAGAGCCCGGCGCAACGGCTGGTCATCGACTCGATGATCTTCCAGGCGGAGGCCGAACAGCGCTGGCTCGACCACTGCGAGGCCGTGCTCACGGCCTCCTTCCAGACGCAGGAGAGACATCGATGAGCACAGAACCGGTCCTACGGCTCACGGACGTGACCCGCGTCCACGGCGAGGGGTCGCAGGCCGTACGGGCGTTGCGGGGGGTGAGCCTGGACGTGGCGGCGGGGGAGCTGATCGCGGTGATGGGGCCCTCCGGCTCCGGCAAACCCGGTATGGAGTTGTTACACTTCTTTCGCTGGGCTCGATAGGCCCTGTGAGCTGCGAGGACTCTCCGCGCGCCCTGCGCTACGGCCCTGACCGCTCCTTCGGCGCGGGCCTCCACCACCTACCAAGCCGCCCCACCTTCCCCGTCCCCCATAGCTGCCGACTACGGGACTGCCGAGGGAGCCCTGTCAAGGGTGGCCTTGCGTGTACCTCAGCCCCCGCCTTTCCACGTGAGCCGGTTGCCCTACGGTCACGGCCACCCTTGATAGGGCGACCGAGCCCCGTACAATCGGGCGGCGGGGGGCTCCCACCTGCACGCGCGTTAGCGAACAGGTAAAACAGAGAGAGCCCCCGCCATAAGCGAGGACTCCCGGGTCTGGCAGCTAGCTAGGTAGAACAGCTTCTCACCTGCGGGGCTCGGGGTCAGTTCCTCCAAGGAAATGCGCAACAAGGAGGCGGCGCCCCTCGTCCGAAACCGTCTCCTCGGACGGGTCGAACAGGCCGCCTAGGTCGGCTTCGGCGACGATCAAAAGATCCCGTTCGGATACGCCGATCTCGTCGGCAACTGAGCGCAAGCTGTGTCGCATGCTTGAACCTTACGCACTCAGAGCGGCTGTCAGGTCGGCTGCAAGATCGGGCTTGGACTGACGCGCCTCCTCGATCAACATGTGCACATCGGCGTTGATGCGGGCAGAGCGCACCCCTGCAGTTCCTTCGACCGCCCGAAGCGCCCTTGTCTCCCCTTGGGGATCTCCGGCTCGGAGGTCAAGGATGGCGAGCCGAACGAGACACCGTAGGCCCGTGCGCGTGCGGCCAGCATCTAGGCGGGTCAACGCTGCGGTTAGGCGGTCGCGTGCCCTGACAGGTTCGTTGAGCGCGTAAAGAGCGAGCCCTAGAGCACTGTCATGGTGACCTTTAGACAGGGTGATCTGACGCGCCCACTCCGGGCCGTAAGCGGGGGTGTTGAGTGTTGCGGCTTCTTCCGACTGCGCGACATGCCGTAGCCCTGCTAGGCGATCTCCAGCAGCGGCACAGTGCCTAGCAGCTACAGCATGCAAGTTCGCTCGCTCTGCGGAACTCATCCGATCGTCTCCTAGCGCCAACCGAAGAACCTCCACCCCCTCTTTCGCTCGCCCCGTATCCGCTAGGACTGTAGATAGGTCAAGCATGGTGTGGGCGCGCAAGTCTCTATCAGGTCCCTTAGCGGCGTGGTCTAGGGCAACCGTGAGGAGTGAGATAGCCCGCGCGGGGGCTCCTGCGTCATACGTGGCCCATCCAAGGCGATCGGCCAGAAGTCCTACGGCGGAATGGAGGCGATCTCTAGTGCTCCGCGTCATCCTGCGGTCAAGGAACCCCATCCCCGTTGTCAGTACTCCGCGCGCCATAGCTGCGGCGACTTCGCCGTGCCGGGCAAGGTCCATGCTCATATAGAGAGCTGTCGCGCTTTCAATCGCCTCTACTTCGCTGACCCCCACGTGATCCGGGAGAGTAACTGAGGGGTCAGCCAACAGACGGCCCAACGGCTCTAGGGTGGCGGCTCCTAGGGATGCTGCCGCGATGGTGCTGAGTAGGTCTCTACGCCTCACGTCATCGACGGTACCCGGGGCGACCTCATCGCCCGCTGTTGCCGCAACAGTGACGCCAAGGACCCTTTCGTAGGCAGCGACGAGAGCGGGCGTGACTTCTCTCTCCCCACGCTCGACGCGGCTTATATGCCCTCTTGAGACCTTTGCTTGTCTGGCTATGACATCCAGGCTCACCTTCCGGGCTCTCCTTAGCTCCCGAAGATCCTGCCCCGTCGTCACATCGACCCCTTCCCGCCTGACAAGCCGAAGTTGCAAAGGTTGCCGCAACTTTATTGCGGCAACACCGCAACATCGCTTCGACGACGACCGAACCCGATGCTAATGGCTGGATCACTCGGAGGGGCCTAGTTGCCCTACCCCGGTTCCATGAAGGACAAAGCCCACAAACAAGACATAAAGGAAATGGGACCCGCCCCAGTGGCAACCGCGACGGGTCCCGACCGCACACGTGTAGTGGAGGTGCGATCAGTGGGTCACTGTACGCAAAGACTGTCAGGACAGGGAACAGGACGGGGCACAGACGCTCAGCATCAATACATCCATCTGGTGCGGCTGGCTTGGGACCTGCGGATGCTGGGCCTGACGGTTGCTATCGAACTCACGCCCCAGCGAGAACCGTACTTAGTGATACGGAGAGCCCGGGGACCACTTCGGGTGACTGCGACCAAGCGGCAGAACGGGGCATGGGTGTTCGCCTGGGGTCGGGGCCGTACGTGCTCGGCGCTGGCTTTGGACAGTGAGACTGTCTACCGAATTCGGCAGGTCGCCCGGTGAACACAACAGAGTTCATAGGAACGCTTGTGTTGCCGGGAGTAAAGGAATCGGTGGGGCTTGCTCGGCAGTATGCGACATCACGTCTCATGCATGCGGGCTATACGCAAACAGATGATGCGATTCTGCTGCTGAGTGAGGTGGTAACGAATGCCGTGATGCATACGGCCTCTGGCCAGCCGGGGGGCGCTATCAATATCACAATCAGGGTGCTCGCCAGAACGACGCTTTACGTCGAAGTGATCGACGATGGATCTAGCAGCGTGCCAACGCCACAGATGCCGGATGAAATGGTTGCGGGTGGTCGCGGCCTACAGCTAGTCGAATTGCTCACCGATCGCTGGGGCGTACGGCAAACGAAGAAAAATCGTACCGCCGTATGGATGGAAATATCCATGCCCTCAAAGCCCGATGAGGAAAAATGATCGACCCGTTGATTGAGTGGCGTAAAGCCTCAGTCGCTACCAATATGGAATACGGATACTGGGGCGGCCTTAGATGCTTCACAATCACTGCCGAACTAGACTCTCACTGTAAGCGCATATGGCATTTAGATCCCCACCTTCCCTCCGCAAAAGGGGACCGGATTCGGCATACGTACACCTCCTACAAAAAAGCGAAGAGTGACGCCGATATCGCCTTGAGGTACCACATTGAGGCGGTCCTCTCCGCCGTACAGGAAGATGCAAATAGAGGGACACCAGAAGAGAATGAGAACCCTGCAAAACCCTGAGATGCGGGGCCGAGTGCTGGCCCTAATAGAGACGGGGGCGCCACTGACAGAAGTTGCACGCCAAGTAAACGTCTCCCCGGGAATGATACTTCATGAGCGCATCGGCGATTCATCTTTTGATGCGCTCGTAGTTGAAGCCTCAAAAGGTCGGCTACGCCCAGTGAAGGGCGTAGAGTGCCCTGGTCCGCGCTGCGGGACGCCGAAAGGATATTTTAAGTACATCTGCCGAAAAGCGCAGTGTGCTGCGACCATCCGGAAGCCTTCCCCTCTGGATGATCTCGAAATTCGACAGCGTATTATCGCTGCAATACTCAGAGAGAATGATTGCTCTCGTGACGGCCTGACCCTGATCACCGAGCGGGAAGGGCTTCCAAGTCTCCGACTTTTATGGAAGCGAGGAACGTGGGATCACGATTGGCGAAGTCTGCTTGATGAGACACTAGCTCAGGTCCGAGATCCAACCGTTTCTCACGGCACCAGGAATGGTTACCAGGGATCGCATTGCCGGTGTGGCGATTGTCGCGCCTTCAAGTCGGGACGTAAGGCCATATAAAAAGGAATGGAACGAAAGCTAGAATCCGCACATCTGCGTAAGCAGGTGCTATATCTACTGAAGCTCGGATACTCAATGAGGGGAGCATGTAAAGAATTAGGGTTTACTTCGATCTTGCTGTATACAGAGCGGCAGCGGAATCCGCATTTTGGACGAGAGGTTGCTAATGCATATTGCTGGGGAAAGGGGAAAGTTAAACCTGTTGTAAGCCCCGTTGAGTGCCCGGGGAACCTATGCAGAACACGCCAAGGGTATAGTTTGGGGTGTCGTGAAGGGCCATGTAAGGCGGCCGTCCGTCCTCCTTCTCGTCTAGACAGCCCCGCTCGTCGTGTCCGGATTCTCGCCGCCATTCTAGAAAAGCGCGCATCTACTAGAGAACAGCTTTTCCCAATCGTTTTTGGAGAGGGAATTACCCATGTGCAGCTATGGAAGCGAGAAAGGTGGGATGAGACATGGAGCTTAGCTCTTACAGACGTGCTAGAAATGACAAGGAATCCTCGCATTGAACATGGGAGTAACAATGCATATAAAACCTATGGGTGCTGTTGCAAAGAATGCCGCTCCGTAAACCTTAAATGGAGGACGCCCGAATGAGAAATGTTCCCCGTTTCCTGCCGACAGCCTGAGCCCTGGCGGTACGGGCCTTTGCCGGTGAGGAGTGGTGGGGCCGGTCGCATGACCGAAGGTCATCCCGAAGGGACGCCCGTTAAGGGCAGTGCGGGCCGGCGCCACCACGGGCCGAAAGTGTGTTCGAATAGGTCGTGGTCCTGACAGTGTTTGTTGAGCCCCGTCGTCTGGGTGATGGCGGGGCTGTCGCATGTCTGGGGTTGGGTGGGGCGGCGGGGCGTTCCCGGTGCGGCGGGTAGGTGAGTGGCGGCGCGTTCTCGGGTCGGTGGGCGGCGTGGTCCGCCTGTCCGTGACGGGGCGGCGCGGCCTGGGACCGGCCGCAAGGCCGCATGCCCGGGGCCGATGTCGGTCCGGCGCGGGCGGGCGTGCCGCGCCGGGTGGCGGCGCGGAGCGCTGCCGCCCCTTGATACCTATAAGGCTAATTCGGCAACTTACCCGGCGACTTGGGGCACGGTGACGCGGAGGGGGCGCACTGGTCTTGGAAACGGAAAAAGTGATGCGAGCCGGTTGGGGTCGTACTGCGGCCTTGGCGCTCGGCCTGAAGCGAATCGTCTGATGGCTCGGATTCTTTCGGCAATGTGGCGCATCGTGCCGGGGGCGGCTGAGAGCAGGTCGGAGGGCTCCTGCGGCGTGCTGGATGCCGTATTTACGGGTGTCTGTAATAGGCGTTAATGACGGCCCGCGTGGAACCCGATATATGGTCTGTTCGTTATCTATGTACGGTAAATCGGTAATGGGGTGAGGGGAGGAGTCATGGGCGCCTGACTTGCGGGTCGGGCTGTAGTGGGCAGGCGTGAGGCGCATCGGGAAGAACGCGCCGAAGGCACCGATTCGCCAGGGTGGGCGGGCGGGCCGAAGACCAGGGAGGGCACGGCGGGGTCGCTTGGTGATCTTGGGCAGGGGAACCGTAGCGAAACGATACAGAGCGGACACCGGGCGTTACGCGCCCGTGAGGTTGTTGGGGACTGTCAGGGGACGCGGGTAGTCAGCCGGTCATCGTCGGGCTATCGCCTGACGGATGATGATCACGAGTGGGTCAGACAGACAGCGGCGGAGTTGGGGCCGCTGACTGACGAAGACCGCGATTACCTCGCGCTGGTCTTCAAGAACCATCGTCGGTGAGGTTCAGAGCATGACTACGGCCCCGGGCATTCGCCCGGGGCCGTAGTCGTTTCCAGGTCAGGCGCCTTGCGTCTCCCGTTGACGCCTGGCGATGGTGACCCGTTCACGGATGGGGACTCGCTTTCCCCGCCCGATGGGCTGGATGGTCACCGCTAGCATGCGACGGCAGATCTCCCGCTGTTCACCGAGGGTGAGATCGTCCCATGCGGCGTCGATGTCTTCCGCTCCGATCAGCTTCGCGGCGGGGTGGACGTCCTCAAGCGCCTGATCAAGCTTGGCCTTCGTCGACGCCATCTTCTTGCGGCGTTTGGCGGTCATGTCGAGCATCTGTGCCCGGCTGATGAGGTCCGCTTCACGGTCGGCGCTGATCTCCTGTAGCCGTGCCTCATGGACCGCCATTTCCGCGCGTAGGGCGGGGATGTCGGCTCCTGCGGTGGGGCGGCCGATGATGTCGGCAGGGTCGGAGATGCGGATCAGCTCTTTGATCGTTGCGGTGATCAGCGCGTCAATCGCAGGGCGGGGACACGTGATGTGCCCGTTGCCGGGTCCTAGACACCGATAGGTCTCCTCCACGTCGATACGGATGATCTCGCCGGTCTCGGGGTCCTTACGCCTCCACTTCTTGTTCTGCGGGGTCACCGTTTCCCCACACGGACACCGGTAGATGCCTGATCCAAGCGAGTTCGGCGTGTTGCCTGCCTGGCTGGCGCGGCGGTCGGGGTCGGTCCACATGTTCACCAATCGCCAATGGTCCTCCGGAGTAACGATCGGCTCGCCGGGCAATGTGCCGACAACGTCCTCAGGCGTGTAGTGCGGGAGCCTGGGGGCGTCGTCGGCTTCCTGATCTCCCCTTTCCTGCCCGTCATAGTCTTCGTCGTGGGGAAGGTTCAGGGGGGCATCTGGCCGATGCACGCTGAGCCCTGCGTTACAGGGGCGTAGCAACATGTCCCGCACTCCTTGCGGGGTCCACTGCTTGCCGGTGGAAGTGAGCAGACCTTCCCGCTTCATGTCGCGGGTGATCTCCTTGACGGACACGCCGGTAAGCCCAATGGCGTGGTAACGGGCGATGGCGTCTGCTTCCTGCGGGCGGTGGGTGATCCCGTCTGGCTCGAACCCAAAGCGGCGTCGGCCCCCGCCGAACCTGCCCTCTTGAGCCTGCTCCTTGCGGGCGCGCGAGACTCGGCGCACGGTGTCACGGGATGCCTGGTTCGCGATGGCACAGTGAATCCGGGCAGAGGTGATGTCGCTGTCAGTGGCCAGTCTCAAACTGCCGGTGAATGAATCGGCGATGATGCGCGGGCGCGACCCCTCCACTACATCAATCAAGTCTTCCAAGTCCCGGGGGTCACGAACCGTGCGGTCAAGGTGGTAGGTCGTGAAACGGCGATACCTGGCCTCGTTAAGCAACTTGAGAGCAAACCGGAACTTCGGACGTACGGTTCTGAGCTGAGTTTCTCCGTTGGCAAGCTTGATCTTGCGGCGTTTGAACGCTGAGGTGTCGTTCTCTACAAGGATCATGCCGACTTTCGCACCGCGACGGGCGGTCAGGGTGCACGTGTCCTCGATCTGGCGGGCTACGCCGTTGACCTCCTCTTCTTCGGCGTCGGAGATCCGGACCAAGATCAAGGTGTTACCCGCTGTGGGATCGTCGGCGGTCCACATGTCGCCTGCGGCATTCCATTGTCCGGCTACGCCATCAATAGACATGGCGGCGCCGTTGAGCATCGCTTCTTTGATGACCGTGATGCGTGCGTGCTGCTCACTCTTGGCTTTGGTAAGGGTCTTAGCCTCGACTGCCATCGGTATTTCCCCTTTCCTTCCGCTTTGCTCTACCTCTCCATTCTATGAAAAAGAAGTGCGATAAATCATGGTTGGGCAAATCCACACTGCTCAACCTCGCGGGCGGTCTCGACATCCCGACCTCGGGCGAGGTGGCCGTCGAGGGCGCGTCGCTGACGGGCATGCGGGCCGCGGACCTCGCCGGGCTCCGCCGCCGCCACGTCGGCTACGTCTTCCAGGACCTGAACCTGATCCCCTCGCTGACCGCGGTGGAGAACGTCATGCTCCCGCGTGAGCTGGACGGAGTCAGGGCGGCCCAGGCCCGGCAGGAGGCGGGGGAGGTGCTGGCCGAGGTCGGCCTCGCCGACGTCGCCGACCGCTTCCCCGACGAGATCTCCGGCGGCCAGCGCCAGCGGGTCGCCATCGCCCGCGCGCTGGCCGGCCAACGGAGGCTGATCCTGGCCGACGAACCGACCGGCGCCCTCGACACCCCGACCGGCGACGAGGTCCTCCAGCTCCTGCGCACCCGCTGCGACGCGGGAGCGGCGGTCCTCCTCGTCACCCACGAGCCCCGCTACGCCGCCTGGGCCGACCGGGTGGTCTTCCTGCGCGACGGGGAGATCGCCGACATGACCTCCGCCCCCATGGAGAGCGCCCGATGAGCGCCCTGATCGCCGCGCTGCGGATCTCCCGCAGGGACATCCGGCGCGCCAAGGCGCGCAGCGCGCTCATCGTGGTCATGATCGGCCTCCCGGTCCTGGCCGTCACCGCCGTCCTCACCTTCTTCGCCACCCGTGACGTGACGCTTGAGGAACAGGTGCCCATGCTCCTGGGCACGGCCGACGCCAGGTTGGTCGACACGAGGGAGGGCAGGCCGGTCCGGCAGACCGTTCTCGGTGAGAGCTGGGAACCGCGCAGTGACCGGCGGGCCGAGCCGAGGTCCCGGGTACAGCTCCAGGCCCTGCTCGGCCAGGGGGCACGGGTCGTCCCGCTCCGTGCGACCTACGACGATTACTCGCTGGACGGCAGGTACACCTCAGCCAACATCGTCGAGCTGGACCTGGGGGATCCGATGACGAAGGGCATGTTCCCCCTGATCCAGGGACGCTACCCGCTGGGCGCCGACGAGGTCGTGGCCACCGCCTCCAGGAAGATCCCCCTTGGGGCGACGATCCGCTACACCCACCACGGCACGGAGAAACACGTGGTGGGCACGGTGGCCGAGCAGCGGACCGAGTACGAAGGAGCGCTCATCGGACCGCCCGGCTCACTGTTCTCCGCCGGAGATCCCAACACGAATGACGTCTGGCTGGCCGACCTTCCCGCCCCGCTCACCTGGACGGGGACGCTCCGCCTCAACCAGGCCGGGATCGTCGCGACGTCACCCGCGGTGCTCGCCGATCCGCCCTCGGCGGGGAACGGCCGGGAACAGGCCCTCGTCGACCATCCGGGGATGACGCCGACCGTCTCGGGGATGGTCACGGCCGCCGCGGGGATAGCGCTGGCCGTGATCGAGGTCGTCCTGCTCGCGGGCCCCGCCTTCGCCGTCGGCATCCGCCGCCGCCGCAGGGAACTCGCGCTCCTGTCCGCCCAGGGCGCCTCCGCGGGGCATCTCAAGCTGGTCGTGCTGGCCGACGGGCTGACCCTGGGGCTGGTCGCCACAGTGCTCGGTTCGATCCTCGGGGTCGGTGTCGCCAGGGTGGCGGCGGCCGTCATGGGGATCTGGCCCGCCGGCGAGCTGGGGCCGTTCGAGGTGCCCGTCGGACAGGTCGTGCCGGTCGCCGTGCTCGGCCTGGTCAGCGGGGTAGTGGCGGCCGTGGTGCCGGCCGTGCAGGCGGCCAGGACGGACGCGGCCACGGTGCTCGCGGGCAGGCGTCCCACGACGCGTGACCGGGCGGGCCGCCCGCTGGCGGGGCTGGTCCTGCTCGTGGCGGGGACCGCGGCGATGCTCTACGGGATGACGGCCGCCGGAGCGTCGATCTATCTCGGTGGGGTGCTGGGACTGCTCGGCCTGGTCATGGTGACGCCCTGGCTGGTCAGGTGGATCGGCGGGCTGGCCGGAGGGCTCCCGCTGCCCCTGCGGCTGGCCGTCAGGGACGCCTCAAGGAACCGGGGCCGTACGGCTCCGGCCATCGTGGCGGTGCTGGCCGCCGCCGCGGCGTTCAGCACGGTCGCCGTCGGTGTCACCAGCAGCGCCGCGACGGCGGCACAGCAGTACTGGACCGGTTACCTCCCGGGCGCGACGGCGATCTACGGGGACGGGGTCTCCGGGGAGGCCTGGAAACGGATCAGGACACTTGTCACCGAGGCCTTCCCGGGGGCGACGCCGCTTGAGACGTACCGGGCGCTCGACGGCGAGGGCGGGGCACTGGAGTTCGACGCGGAGCGGCACCCCTGCCGGAACTGCTCCCTCCGCTCGGGGCCGTTGCGTTCCCTGCCCGTCGGTGGCCCCGACCTGCTGCGGTTCCTGCTGGGCCGTACCGACCGGGCGGCGGAGGCCGCACTGGCCGAGGGCAAGGCGGTGGTCTTCGATCCGGACATGGTCAGGAATGGTGAGATCCGGCTGAACGTCACGAGCTTCGGGCCGGGAGACGAGGACTCCACGGTCGTCATGCCCGCGGTCGGGGTCGCCTTCCAGGGGCCCGCCCCCGTGCTCGGGGTGGCGCCCGCGGCGGCGGTGACCAGGGCGGGCTACGTCCCCGGCCTCGGCGGGCTGATCGTCCGCCCGGGCGACGGCCGTCCTGATCCGGAGCGGGGGCGACGGCTCTGGAAGTCGGTACGCGCGATCACCACCGATGTCGGGGTCATGCAGCCGGGGAGGTTCGGGCCGGAAGGGATCGATTCCCCTCTGTGGATCATGGGGGCGCTGGCCGCGCTCGTGGTGCTCGGCGGTACGTTCGCCGCCTCGGGCCTCGCCGCCGCGGACGCCCGGCCCGACCTGGACACGCTCTCGGCGGTCGGGGCAAGACCCCGCACCCGCAGGGCGGTCGCGGCGGGGCAGGCGGTGGTCGTCGCGGGCCTCGGGGTGCCCCTCGGCCTGCTGGTCGGCCTGCTGCCCGGGTTCGCCATGGCGAGCCAGACGGGTCTGCGGTTGGGCAACTACCGGCAGGTCGGGTTCAACGGGGTCGCCTACCCGAAGCTTGGGATGGTCCTCAGTGCCCCGTGGCTCACCCTCGTCGCCGTCGGCGTCGGGTTGCCGCTGCTGGCGGCCCTGATCGCCCTGGCCTTCGCGAGGACCAAGGTCACGGCGACCCGGCGGCTGGGCTAGGTTTTCGGCGGCCCGTTCGGGACGGGCCGCCGAACGTCGTCAGTCGGTGGTGCCCGCGCAGACCACGTGGGCGCCGATCTCGATCATTCGCTGCTCGCTGCGCGCGTCGGCGACCCTGGCCATCAGGATCGGCGCCTCGCTGGCCGCCAGCTGCGGCAGCCGGGCGCGCACCCCGCGGTGGATGTCCCTGACCACGTCCTCGGCCGCCGACATGTGCACCTTGACGTGCAGCATGATCCCGGGGGCCCCAGAGGAGGTCTTGGCCTCGGAGATCCACACGTGGTGCACGAGCGGATAGTCGGCGAGCACGTAGGAGATCGCGAAGCGCAGCGCGGGCAGGATCGGGTGTGTGCAGCGCCCGTAGCCGGGATCGACCATCTGCATCGGCCCCGACAGGTGGGGACGCGGCGCGGGGATCCACGGCTGGGCGACGGGCGCGGGCGGCACGGGGGCCGGGCCGGTGCGCTGGCCCATCACGGGGGCCGCCATGGGAGCCCCGTTAGGGGTCCCGGTGGAGGCCACCGGAGTCGCCGGAGCCACGGGGACGACCGGAGGCACGGAGGCACGCGAGACCGTGGCCATCGCTCCGGTCGCGTAGGCCGTCGGGGCCGCGCTCGACAGCGCGGGCGTCGGGCCGGTGCGGGTGGAGAGCAGGTGGCGCTGGAGATCCTCGATCGGTACGGCCGCCGCCGCCGGGCCGGCGGCGTCGATCACGATCTCACGCACGCCGGTGGCACGTTGGATGTCGAGGATGGTGTCGGCGTCACACGCCGACAGGGCGTGGTTGCCGCGGTGGCGCGCGTAGGTGCTCTGCGAGGTGTAGCCGAGCAGGACCCGTTCGCCGGTCTGGGTCGTGCCGAGCACGACGGAGCGATCAGGGCGCACGGCCACGAGGAGCCCGTATTCGGCCAGCGCCGTCAGCAGCCGGTGTGGGCTGCCGTGTTGCGAGAGTACGTCGCCGAGAGCGGGGTTCCCGATGCTCATACACGGAACCTTAGGTAGAGAACCACGGCTTATCAGGGTAATCGCGAAGTTTTATCTAGATCAAGACCAAGATGAATTTTGTAGGCATAGAAGGTGTACGAAGTGGGTAACCGTCTCGGATCGCGGGACACTCGTGAACGCGTTCACAAGCCTCGATAGACTACGTGAGGTCCGTCCGCAGCCTCCACGTCTCCAAAGGATCCAGCCCGTGAACAAGCCCGTCGTACTGGTCGCAGAGGAACTCTCCGAGGCAGGTCTCGCCGTCCTGGGAGCCGACTTCGAGGTCCGCCACACCGACGGCGCCGACCGCGCCAAGTTCCTGCCCGCCCTCGCCGACGTGGACGCGCTCATCGTGCGCAGCGCCACCCAGGTGGACGCGGAGGCGATCGCCGCCGCGCCCAAGCTCCGCGTCGTCGCCCGCGCGGGCGTCGGACTCGACAACGTCGACGTTGAGGCCGCGACCAAGGCAGGCGTCATGGTCGTCAACGCGCCCACCTCCAACATCACCAGCGCCGCCGAGCACACCGTCGCGCTGATCCTCGCCTCGGCCCGCAACGTCGCCCAGGCCCACGCCGCGCTCAAGGGCGGCGAGTGGAAGCGCTCGAAGTACACCGGCGTCGAGCTGGACGAGAAGGTCGTCGGCATCCTCGGCCTCGGCAAGATCGGCCAGCTGGTCGCCCAGCGCCTGCAGCCGTTCGGCGTCGAGCTGATCGCCTACGACCCCTACCTGCAGCCCGCCCGCGCCGCGCAGATGGGCGTCAGGCTGGCCTCCCTCGAAGAGGTCCTGCGCGAGTCCGACTTCATCACCGTGCACCTGCCCAAGTCCAAGGAGACCATCGGGCTCATCGGTGACCGCGAGCTGCACCAGGTCAAGCCGTCGGTTCGCCTGATCAACGTCGCGCGCGGCGGCATCATCGACGAGGGCGCCCTCTACTCCGCGATCAAGGAAGGCCGCGTCGCGGGCGCGGGCATCGACGTGTTCCCCAAGGAGCCCGTCACCGACAGCCCGCTGTTCGAGCTGGACCAGGTCGTCGTCACCCCGCACCTGGGCGCCTCGACCCACGAGGCCCAGGAGAAGGCCGGCACCCAGGTCGCGCGCAGCGTGAAGCTGGCCCTGGCCGGCGAGTTCGTGCCGGACGCCGTCAACGTCCAGGGCGGCGCCGTCGCCGAGGACGTCAAGCCGGGCCTGCCCCTGGCGGAGAAGCTCGGCCGCGTCTTCACGGCTCTCGCCGGTGAGGTCGCCACCAGGCTCGACGTCGAGGTGCGCGGCGAGATCGCCTCCCAGGACGTCCGCGTTCTGGAGCTGGCCGCCCTCAAGGGCGTCTTCACCGACGTGATCGAGGACTCCGTCACCTACGTGAACGCCCCGCTCCTGGCCAAGGACCGCGGCGTCACCGTCGAGCTGGTGACCAGCGCGGAGAGCCCCGACTGGCGCAACGTGGTGACCGTCCGCGGCGTCCTGGCCGACGGCCGCGCCGTCTCGGTCTCCGGCACGCTCTCCGGCCCGCGGCAGGTCACGAAGATCGTCGAGGTCAACGGCTACCAGATGGAGATCGAGCCGACCGACCACCTGTCGTTCTTCACCTACGACGACCGCCCCGGCGTCGTCGGCGTCGTCGGCCGAATCCTCGGCGACCACGGCATCAACATCGCCTCCATGCAGGTCGCCAGGGACGCCAAGGGCGGCAAGGCCCTCATCGCGCTGACCGTCGACTCCGCCATCCCGGCCGAGGTGCTCGACCAGATCGGCGGCGAGATCGGCGCCGACAGCGGCCGCTCGGTCGACCTGGCCGACTGATCCCGGAGCACGGCTCCCACGGCCGCCGCCCCCGTTCGCGGGGCGGCGGCCGTCTGTTTTTCCGACTGAGCGTCGTCTCAATATATGAGAAGGCTGCACGAAGGGTGAGACAGATTTCAGGAGGCCGGTTATTATGGCTGGTAATGCGCCAGGTTCTCGTACTTATTACCTGCCGCGGCGAGGCCTGACACAGGGGCGGGCCGGCAACTCGCCGCGGTGTGATGGCGTTCGTCGGCCCCGGCTTCCCGCCGATCCGTGATCCGGATCCGCGATCCGATGAGGACCCGTGACCAGGGTCCAGGCTCCCCTTCCTCCTTCAGTCAGCTCCGTGCGAACGAGACGAGAAGCGTCATGTACGACATGTATCCCTGGAACCGTCCCGAGGACAACGAGAACGAGGCCGCCCAGGCCCTGCAGACCGCGCTGGACCGCCGCGACAACGGCGGAGTGCCCCCGCACTCCTCCTGAGCCGAGTCCTCCCGAGGCCCTCCGAGTCCACGGACGGTGCGGCGCCCGGGACCGGGAGAGGCGCGGGTCAGCGGGCGACGGCCGTACCGGCCTGGGTCGACTGCCTGATCGCCGTGTCCAGCTCCGCCTGCTCGTCGGCGAGCTCGACCCCCTTGGGGTCCGGCCGTACGGCTCCTGCGAAGCTGGCGCGGCGCCAGGCCCGCAGCTTCTCCACCTTGACCACGTCGCCGCTGCGCGGGGCGTGGACCATGTAACCGGGCTTGGTGATCATGCCGACGTGACCGAGGTTGTGGAAGAAGACCAGGTCGCCGGGCTTGAGGTTCTTCCAGGAGATCTTCCTGGCGAACGCGGAGTACTGCTGGGTCGTCGTGCGGGGCAGCCGGATGCCCGCGGCGCCGTACGCGCGGAGCATCAGGCCCGAGCAGTCGAAGCCGCCCCTGCCCGTGCCGCCCCAGACGTACGGCGTGCCGCGCTTGGACATCGCCCAGTTCAGCGCCTTCTTCCAGGCCGGGACCTTCCGCCCGGTCCCGGAGAAGCCGGCCGGGGCGGGTTCGACGGTGGGGGCGGTGAGCGGGGTCCGGGAGTTCTCCGCGGTGGGGGCCGGGTGCGCGAGGGCGAACCCGGCGGCGGCGAGCGCGAGGAGAGGAGTGGGGGAGGAGGTGGTGAGGGAGGAGTCCGCCAGTGCGACGGCGGGCGTCGCGAGGATGGTCGAGCCGGTGACGATCAGGGTCAGGACACGGGGGTAGGTCTTGCCGTTCAGGACCGTTCCTTCCATAGGGCCGGCCGGGTGAGCTGTCGGGCTCGGGCGTGGAGGTCGCCCTACGGCGCGTGGTGGCGCCGACTCGCCCCGAGGGGCCTCGTGGAAAACGCCGGGAACGTGCTCCGCCAGACGGAGTGCGGCTCGGACGCCTCGTGGACCCCGGAAGTGGTTCCCCGGCTCCGCGCGGACCGAAAGAGGGGGATGGCCTGCGCGAATTAGGCGACGATGCGAATGGCCAGGACCTTAACGAAACGGTCAAAAGATCGCAAACAGGACAAACTTTTCGGGGCTTTCCCGAGAGGGAAGTGTCCGAGGGGTGAGATCGATGGTTCGATTGTCGAGACAGAGCAGATAGGGTGCCCGGTATGGATTCGCGCAATGTTCGTCTGGCCGTCATCCCTGGAGACGGGATCGGGGTCGAGGTCGTCACCGAGGGCCTGAAGGTCCTCGAAGCCGTCGGAACGAAGGTGGAGACCACCACCTACGACCTGGGTGCCGGCCGGTACCACAGAACCGGTGAGATCCTGCCCGAGGCGGTCCTCGACGAACTGCGCGGTTACGACGCGATCCTGCTCGGCGCGGTCGGCGACCCCAGTGTGCCGCCGGGCATCCTGGAGCGCGACCTGCTGCTCAAGCTCCGCTTCGAGCTCGACCACTACGTCAACCTGCGTCCGGTCAAGCTCTTCCCCGGCGTCGCGACCCCGCTGGGCGGCTCCCGCCCCGAGGACATCGACATGGTCGTCATCCGCGAGGGCACCGAGGGCCTCTACGCGGGCGCCGGTGGTGTGCTGCGCCGTGGCACGCCGTACGAGATCGCCACGCAGGAGTCGCTGAACACCGCCTACGGTGTCGAGCGCGTCGTCCGCTACGCCTTCGAGAAGGCGCTCAGCAGGCCGCGCAAGAAGCTGTCGCTGATCCACAAGACCAACGTCCTCACCTTCGCCGGCGACCTGTGGTCCCGCACCGTCGACCGGGTCAGCCTTGAGTACCCCGACGTCGCCACCGACTACTACCACGTCGACGCGGCCTCGATGTTCTTCGTCACCCAGCCGGAGCGGTTCGACGTGATCGTCACCGACAACCTCTTCGGCGACATCATCACCGACCTCGGCGCCGCCGTCGCCGGTGGCATCGGCCTCGCGGCCAGCGGGAACGTCAACCCCGACCGCACCGCGCCCAGCATGTTCGAGCCGGTCCACGGCAGCGCCCCCGACATCGCGGGCCAGGGCAAGGCCGACCCGACCGCCACGATCCTGTCGGTCGCCATGCTCCTGGACCACCTCGGCCTGACCGAGGAGGCGGCCAAGGTCGAGCAGGCCGTGGCCGAGGACCTGGTCGAGCGCCAGACCGGGTGGGCGAGCCGTACCACCCACGAGATCGGCGACGACATCACCGCCCGAGTAGCCGGCTGACAAGCCGCCCGCACGACCCCAGACGCGCCCGGTGGCTCAGCAGAGCCACCGGGCGCGTCTTTTTTTGTTCGTCTCACCGAGCAGGCTGCCGGATTTTGGCATATATGCAGTAGTTTTCCGGTGCCTGCTCCGTTCCAGAATGGACCGTAGGTGTACTCCGCCACGAAGAGAAGGACCGCCGCCATGACCACCGCTCAGAAGCTGACCTTCGACGTGCAGCTCTCCGACCACGCTCGTTCCACAGCCGAGCGCGAGCAGGTACTGGCGAATCCCGGATTCGGTCAGACCTTCACCGACCACATGATCTCCATCGACTACACCGAGGGAGAGGGCTGGCACGACGCGCGGCTCACGCCGTACGGCCCGCTCAGCCTCGACCCGGCGACCTCGGTCTTCCACTACGCCCAGGAACTTTTCGAGGGGCTGAAGGCCTACCGGCAGGAGAACGGCTCGATCGCCTGCTTCAGGCCGTACGCCAACGCCGCCCGCTTCAACCAGTCGGCGCTGCGCATGGCCATGCCGGAACTGCCGCGGGAGGCGTTCGTCGAGTCGATCGAACTGCTCGTGCAGACCGACCGCGAATGGGTGCCGACCACCCAGGGCCACAGCCTCTACCTGCGCCCCTTCATGATCGCCACCCAGCCCGCGCTCGGCGTCAACTACCCCTCGCGGACCTACCGCTACATGGTGATCGCCTCTCCCGCGGCGGCCTACTTCGGCGCGGCCAAGGCCGTCTCGGTCTGGCTGTCCACCGAGTACACCCGCGCGGCCCCCGGTGGCACCGGCTTCGCCAAGTGCGGCGGCAACTACGCCGCGGCCTTCGTCGCGCAGCGCCAGGCCGTCGAGCAGGGCTGCGACCAGGTCGTCTGGCTCGACGCCAACGAGCACCGCTACGTCGAGGAGATGGGCGGGATGAACCTGTTCTTCGTCTACGGCGACCGGCTCCTCACCCCCGCCCTGACCGGCACCCTCCTGCCCGGCATCACCCGCGACTCGATCCTCACCCTGGCCGCCGAGCTCGGCCTGACCGCCGAGGAGGGCCGCCTGTCGATCGAGGAGTGGCAGGCGGGCTGCGAGTCCGGCGACCTCACCGAGGTCTTCGCCTGCGGCACCGCCGCCGTGGTGAGCCCGGTCGGCTCGGTCAAGGGCGCCGACCGCGCCTGGACCATCGGTGACGGCGCCCAGGGCCCGGTCACCGCCAAGGTCCGCGAGGCCCTGGTCGGCATCCAGTACGGCTCCCGCCCCGACACCCACGACTGGGTGCACAAGATCTGCTGATCTCACGGACCCGAGGCCGTCGGCGACCGGGAGCGTCAGCGACGCCACCCGGTCACCGGCGGCCTGAACTCATGAGCTCCCCCGACCGCGCCGCGAGCGCGCCGTCGGGCCGCGCGGCGTGCGCGAGTGGGCGCCGCCCCACGGCCGCCTCCGGGGAAGCCGCCTCGGGGCAGTCGTTCTCGCTGGTCAGAGCGGTCTCCGCGAACGATTTCCGGGCCCGCAGGCGGGACGGGCGTTCCAGATCCTGAGATCAATGTGTCAAGTGGTGGTTGGGTGTGGCAGACTCCAAGACACCATGTTCTACGGTCTGCTCATTATCGGCAGGCGCGCTGGCTGAAAAAGGACACCGCCAGCGCGCAGACCTCTCACGTCCGTGAGGGGTTTTTTTGTTTCTCAGAGCCGAGAGAGCGCGCGGCGAATCACATCGAAACCCCGCGAAGGAGACTGATATGGCCGACGACCGCTTCCACGTGTACGACACGACACTCCGTGACGGTGCCCAGCAGGAGGGCCTCAACCTCACGGTCGTGGACAAGCTGGCCATCGCCCGCCACCTGGACAGCCTGGGCGTCGGCTTCATCGAAGGCGGTTGGCCGGGCGCCAACCCCAAGGACACAGAGTTCTTCAGACGGGCTCGAACAGAGCTCGATCTGAAGCACGCGCAGCTAGCCGCGTTCGGCGCGACCCGCCGAGCAGGCGTCAAGGCCGCCGACGACCCGTTGGTCGCCGCGCTGCGCGAATCCGGCGCGCCGGTCGTGACCCTTGTCGCCAAGAGTCACGACCGGCACGTGGAGCTGGCCCTTCGCACGACTCTCCAGGAGAACCTCGCGATGATCCGCGACACGGTTTCTCACCTTCGTGCGGAGGGCCAGCGGGTCTTCCTCGACGCCGAGCACTTCTTCGACGGCTACAAGTCCAACCCAGCCTACGCGCTCGAAGTCCTGCGCACCGCCGCCGAGGCGGGGGTCTCGGTCATCGCCCTGTGCGACACCAACGGCGGCATGCTCCCCGACGAACTCGCCGAGGTCGTCGCCGCCGCCGTCGAGACCACGGCCAGGATCGGCATCCACTGCCACGACGACACCGGCTGCGCGGTGGCCAACACCCTGGCCGCGGTGAAGGCGGGCGCCACCCACGTACAGGGCTGCGCCAACGGCTACGGGGAGCGCTCGGGCAACGCCAACCTGTTCACCGTGGTCGCCAACCTTCAGCTCAAGCGGGGCTTCGACCTCGTCCCGAAGGAGGCGCTGGCCGACATGACCCGTATCGCGCACGCCATCACCGAGGTCACCAACGTCACCCCGAACTCCCACGCCCCCTACGTGGGCGTCTCCGCCTTCGCTCACAAGGCCGGGCTGCACGCCAGCGCCATCAAGGTCGACCCCAACCTCTACCAGCACATCGACCCCTCCCAGGTCGGCAACGACATGCGCATGCTCGTCTCCGACATGGCGGGCCGCGCCTCCGTCGAGCTCAAGGGGCGCGAACTCGGCTACGACCTGTCGCAGGACACCTCGCGTGTCCTCGTCGAACGGGTCAAGGAGCTTGAGTCGAGGGGCTACACCTTCGAGGCGGCCGACGCCTCCTTCGAACTGCTGCTGCGCGACACCGTCGCCGGTGACCGCAGGCGGCGCCACTTCGAGGTCGAGTCGTGGCGGGTGATCGTCGAGCGGACCCGCGACGGCGAACTGGTCAGCGAGGCCACGGTCAAGCTGCACGCCAAGGGCGAGCGGATCGTCTCGACCGGTGAGGGAAACGGCCCGGTCAACGCCCTGGACAAGGCCGTACGGCTCGGCCTGGAGAAGCTCTACCCCGAGCTCGCGGCCGTCGAGCTGATCGACTTCAAGGTGCGCATCCTTGAGGGCACCCACGGCACGGACGCCGTGACCAGGGTCCTCATCACGTCGAGCGACGAGACCGGTGAGTGGGCGACCGTCGGCGTCGACGAGAACATCATCGAGGCCTCCTGGCAGGCCCTTGAGCAGGCGGTCACCTACGGCCTGCTCAGGGCGGGCCACATCGCCGACTGACCTCACCGCGAGGGGTACGGCCTGGGCCGTACCCATCGCGGGGCGGGCGGAGAACGAGGTCAGGACAGGTTGGCGCCCGAGACCTTGAAGCTGACCTGGCCCTCGGAGGTCTGCAACCGCACCCTGCCGCCCGAGCAGGAGACCTCGGGGGAGGCGGTTCCCGGCACCACGACGGTGAGTAACGCGCCCTCCGTGACGGGGGACAGGACCGCGGGAGCGGCCTGCTTGTTCAGATAGGTGGGAGAGACCCAGCCCTGGAAGGGGTTCTGCTGCCCGGAGACCACCCGCTGCCCGCCGACCGGCTTGCAGGAGGGCATGGACAGCTGGACCAGCGTCGCCTTCCAGCCGGACTTGTCCTTGACCACGATCCGGCCGCCGCCGTTGGAGACCAGGGACAGCTCGCGGGCGAAGTGCCAGACGTTGCTCACCCTGGAGCCCCGGGGAACGGTGTCCAGCACCGCCATCACGTCATCGCCGTGGTTGACCAGCACCGACCGGGTCCTCGGCACGCCGTAGGCCCTGTCGGTCAGCCGGTAACTCTGCCTGTCCTGCCCGACCGAGGACTTGCTCAGGGCGCTGGCCGTCTTGGGACGGAACCGGGCGCCGACCACGGCGGGGGTGTTGTGCGCCTCAGGCGACATCGTCCAGCGCCGGTAGGGGGTCTTCTCGTAGGAGTCGAAGCCCACGTCGACCAGGACGTCACGGCCCTGCGCGTAGTAGGTCACCCCCAGGTGGTCCTCATGGCCGTGGAACCTCAGGGCCGGGCCGAACCGGATGGAGTAGAACGCCGACTCGGGCTTGCCCCAGGCGGTGCGCCCGTAGACATAGCCGTTGCCGAAGACCCGGACCGTCTTCTTGGGGTGGTCGTAGCCCGAGGGCTGCACGTCGGCGCCACCGTCGCCGATCGGGACCATGAACCCGTTCGGCTGCGTCGAGTGGGAGATGAAGTCCTCAAGAGACTCCCACCGGGAGCGGATCTCGCCGGGAACCTTCCTGCCGCACTCCTCGATGCGCTCCATCGCGAGCTTGAGCCGGTCGTAGACGTAGATCGCGTACCGCGGGGCCTGCTCACGCAGCACCCCCTGGGAGTCGATGTCGAGCTTGACGGTCGTGGTCAGCCGCCTGAGCGCCAGGTTCGACCACGCCGTGTTCTTGAAGCGGCAGCCGATGCCGAACAGCGCGATGTCCTGGTCCATCCCATGGTTGTGCCCCTTCTCGTACAGGGCCGGGTTGGAGAGCATCTTGGCGTGCTCGGCCAGGCTCTTCGACAGCCAGGACTCGTTGACGTGCCTGCTGAGGCACGTCAGGGCCGGGGCACGCAGCGCGATCGGGTGCTCCTGCCAGGCGTACGGGCTGGCCTTCGGCCCCCCGCCTCTGGGGTTGTCCGCCACCCAGTCCTTGGCGATCTCGGTGGCCCGGGCCAGATAGGCCTTCTCACCGGTCGTCTCGTAGTCGGCGACCAGGCGGCCCATCCAGCGCAGCGAGTGGAAGACCATGCTCCAGGACCGGTTGCGGTACGGGTCGGCACGCCAGTTGACGTCCTTGCCCACCTTCACCGGCGGCAGCCCGACGAACTCGACCTTGCCCGCCATGATGTCCGCCGAGGTCGGCGTCGCCGGCAGCCAGTCTCCCTGGCACTCGGCCGTCCGCTTGACCGTTTCGGCGGCCTGCGCCGTACCGTTCGTCACGCCGCAGGTCAGGGCCAGGACGAACGAGACGGCCAGCGCTGTGTTCCTTCGCGTCGCCCGGCGGCGTCGCGGGGTCCGGGCGCCTTCGAGCCGGAGCTTTTCCTCAGCTCTCCGTCGTCGTGCTCCCGCGTTCCTCAGTCCAAGCACCGACGGCGCCCAAACCAAAACCCTCACCCCTAACCGACGGTGCTCGAACCAGAACTCTCAACCCCGGCGATGAGGGGGCCAAGGTCGGCTCCTCAGTCCAAGCACGGACGGCGCCCAGGCCACGCCGTTCAACCAGAGAAGGGGGCGCTGGACGGCTCTGTCCGTGGGGGTGTCCAGGTCGGGTCAGTTTAGCGGTGAGTCATCGGGGAAAAGCGGGCCCTCTGGTTTCTTTGTGGCTTCTGTGACCTTTTGGGGGTGAGGGGCGCCTGAGGCGTCCCCGGCTGAGGTGTTCTCGTGCCGGTCAGGGAGTGGCGCGGGCGATCTCGGTGCTCACCCAGATGTTCGAGTGGGGGAGGGGCTCACCGGCCCTGACCGCGTCGATCCACTCCGCGGTGGTCGCCACGGCGGCGAAGTTGGAGGCCATCACCACCAGCACGTGGTTGTGCAGCTCCTCGGCGGTCGCGGTGCCCGCGTTGTTGGACAGCGGGAGGGCGCCGGTCGCGTCGGACAGGAACTCCACCTTCAGGCCCAGGTGGGCGGCGTCACGGGCGGTCGACTCGTCGCAGTTCTGGGTCATGTACCCGGTGATGGTCACCGTGTCGATCTCCTGGGCGGCCAGCCACTCGGCCAGGTCCGTCCCGACGAAGGACGACGCCAGCGTCTTGTCCACCAGGTGGTCGTACGGCCTGCTCCCGACCTCCTCGCGCAGCTCCCAGGAAGGGCTGCCGTTCGCGAACAGCGGGGACTCGGCCGGAGCGGTGTGCCTGACGATCACCACGGGAACACCGTGCTCGCGCGCCACGTCCATGGTGGCCACGATGTTGGCGAGACTCTCCTGCCGAGGGGGGAAGGCGATCGGTAGATTGCCGGTGAAGTACTCGTTCTGGACGTCGATGACGACTAGTGCTCGCTTCATGGCCCAAGCTTGACGGAACAGGCCATGCTCGCGTGATAGTTCTCTCAGCCATTGGCCACAAAAATCCGGCCCTGCCTCTTTGCTCCGCCTGCGGCGTCGCGGGCTTGGGCGCTTCGGGTCGGTGCTGTGTCTCTTTGCTCCGCCTGCGGCGTCGCGGGCCTGGGCGCTTCGGGTCGGTGCTTTCCCTCGTCACTGCGTCGCTGCGCTCCCGCGTTCCTCAGTCCAAGCACCGACGCGCCCAAGCCCTGCCTCTTTGCTCCGCCTGCGGCGTCGCGGGCTTGGGCGCTTCGGGTCGGTGCTTTCCCTCGTCTCTGCGTCGCTGCGCTCCTGCGTTCCTCAGTCCAAGCACCGACGCGCCCAAGCCGGCACTCCTCACACTTGGGGCCGGTAAAGCCCAAGCCCCTCACGCACGGCGCGGGTAAGCCTCAAGGGAGGGGTCTTGAGGGAGGGTATGGGCGGGGTCAGGCTGGGGGCCGAAGGCTTGGCGGTAGGTGGTGGGGGAGACGCCTACCTGGCGGCGGAAGTGGGGGCGTAGGGCCACCGCGGAGGCGAAGCCGGATCTGCGGGCCACCCGTTCGACCGGTTCGCCGGTGGTCTCCAGCAGGCGTTGCGCGTGCAGGACCCGCTGGTGGAGCAGCCACTGGGTGGGGGTGGTCCCGGTGGCCTGGCGGAAGCGCCGGTCGAAGGTGCGGCGGCTCATCATGGCCCGGGAGGACAGGGCGTCCACGGTCAGTTCCTGGTCGAGATTGCGCAGAGCCCATTCCAGGGTCTCGCCCAGCGGGTCGCCGATCTCGGGAACCGGAACGGGATGGTCGATGTACTGCGCCTGCCCACCGGCCCTGTGCGGCGGCATCACCATGGACCTGGCGATGTCGTTGGCCACCTGGTGGCCGTAGGCCCTGCGGACGAGATGGAGACACAGGTCGATGCCGCCCGCGCTACCCGCCGAGGTCAGCAGGTCACCCTCGTCCACGTACAGCACGTCGGGCTTGACCTCGATGCTCGGATATCTGGAGGCGAGCAGCGGGGCGTAACGCCAGTGGGTCGCGGCGGGCCGTCCGTCCAGCAGCCCGGCCGCGGCCAGCACGAACGTGCCCAGGCACAGTCCGACGACGGTCGCGCCCCTGCGGTGGGCCGAACGCAGCGCCGTAAGGGCCTCGGCGGCGGGCGGCCGGTCGAGCGGGTGCCGCCAGGTCGGCACGATCACCAGATCGGCCTCGTCCACGGCGTCCAAGCCGTACGGCGCCGACAGCGCGATGCCCGCGTTCGTCCGCACCGGGCCGCCCTCGGCGGAGACCGCCCGCACGTCGAACGCCGGAACCCCGGCACACCGCTCGCCGAAGACCGCGATCGGCACGGAGGCCTCGAACAGCGGGATCTCGTCGAACATCACCACGGCGATCGTGCTGAACCCCATGGCGGAATCCTATCGATGGTTGTCTTTCCGGCCACTCGCAGGTCATCGGCGGTCACGGAAGGCTGAGTCATATGAAATACGCCGAAATCGTGGTCCCTGAGACCCCGGCCACCCGCGCGGCCCTCGAAGTGGCGACCGCCTACTGCTCGCCCGCGTTGCTGAACCACTCCGTGCGGGCCTACCTGTGGGCCGCGGCGTACGCCGCGATGAACGACATCGCCTTCGACGCCGAACTGCTCTACGTCTCCTCGATGCTCCACGACATCGGCCTGGTCAGGGAGTTCGACAGCCACACGGTGCCGTTCGAGGAGGCGGGGGGCCACCTCGCGTGGGTCTTCTGCGCGGCGGCCGGATGGCCGGTGGAACGGCGGGCGCGCGCCTCCGAGGTGATCGTGCGCCACATGTGGAACGAGGTGGACGTCGAGAAGGACCCGGAGGGGCACCTGCTCGAACTGTCCACCGGCCTGGACATCTCAGGAAGACGGTCGGAGGCCTTCCCCGAGGAGCTGAGGGCCGAGATCCTCGAACGTCACCCCCGCCTCGGGATCGCCGGAGAGTTCGCCGCGTGCTTCGAGGACCAGGCGAAGCGCAAACCCACCAGCCTGGCCGGCCACTTCGTCCGCAACGGCTTCGCCGCCCGGGTCGCGTCGAACATCCTGGACCGCTGACGCGCGGCGGCGCCCCCGGTGCCCGAAGGGCCGTGCTCCGCCGCGCTCACGAGGCGGTGGTCAGGAACCGTTCTTGGGGCCGGTGCTCTGGACGACCTCGAAGGACCACAGGGTGGAACCGGTCGCGGCGGGTCCGCCGTGGCCATGACCGTGCCCCTGGCCGGGCCCCTGATGAGGGGCCGCCGCATGGCTGTGGCCCTGCCGGCCCTGCGCCGCGGCCTCGGTCGAGGCCTGGGCGTGGCCTCGCTGGAAGGCCTGGCTCTGCGTCCACCGTTCGAAGTCCTCCTCGGACCTCCAACGGGTGTAGACGAGGTACTGGTCGGTGCCCTCCAGCGGGCGGAGCAGCTCGAACCACTCGAAGCCGTCGGAGGACTCGACCATCCCGGCCCGCCCGGAGAAACGCTGTTCCAGTTCCTCGCGCCGTTCGGCGGGAACGGTCAGCACATTGATCTTCACAACGCTCATGCACTCATCCTGCCCCACGAGGTCGACGCCGGTTCGTGTGACTAGCGCCTCTCCAGGTTCACCCTGGTGATGGCCGGTACGTGCGCCAGTTCCAGGGCCTGGCGCATGTGGGGGATGGCGCGGCGGCCGAGTTGCTCGCGCAGCGCGCTCATCGGCGCGTCCTCGTCGGCGACGACGCGCAGCCGTACGGCGGGATGGGCCTTCGTGCCGACCATCGCGGCGCTGGCGCTCAGGACCGCCGGGTGGGCGCCGACCTCGTCGGCGACCGCGTCGGCGACGGTCGAGCCGCGCACGTCGGTGGTCCCGCCGGAACCGCTCTGCAGGCGGAAGTCGCCCAGCCGGTCACGCCGTCCCTGCACGAGGAGCCAGCGCAGGCCGAACAGGGCCAGCACGATCGCCGCCAGGGCGATCACCCACCACAGCCACGGCGAGTGGGCGGCGAAGACGGCCCGTACCGGGTCGTTGACCAGCGGTTCGTCCCCGGGCGCCACCGCCCTGGGCAGGGTGTGCGCGCCCCGGGCCAGCGTGTAGCCGCCGAGGAGCAACAGCAGCACCCCCATGATCAACAGGCCGACCCTGTTGCCCCGCCCCGTCTTCCTGTTCACGGCGCTCATCACGTCCCTCCAGCATGGATGCCCCGTCCTTCAGGGCGGGGAGGATATGCGGAACGGTCTCTCATGGTGTTCTCCGGATGTGCTCAGCAGGGTTTGCTACGGTGATCGGGCTGGCGATAACCAAGCTGGCGATAACCAAGCTGGCGTTGCGTGACCGCCCCAGGGCATGGGGTGGCAGCGCGGGGAGCCCTCCAGTCGTTGGGCGGGGCTGTGAACCGCGAACCACCCGGTTTCGGCCGGGAATCCCGGTCCTTTCGGGACCGGGAGGATGTCAATCTCCCCGCAGGCGTACACGCACCGGATAGTCCTTCAGCGGGCCGAGGGCGGCGATCCGTGTGGTCACGGCCCGCTGTACGGCCTCGGTGAGCCCGGCCGGCTCGCGCAGCGGGCTGTGGGCCGTCACCTCGGCGGTCCTGCCCCGCAGCCTGACGCGGGCACGGTCGATCCCGGGCACCTGTTCCGCGGCGTGGGTCAGCGCGCGGGTGAAACCCTTTGGCTGCATGCCGATGATCAGTTCGGGGTCGCCCGTCCTGACCGGGATGAGCCTGGGCCGTCCCGGTATGAGGGCCAGCAGCACCAGCAGCAGGCCGAGCAGCGCGACCACCCCGGCGCCGAACAGCACCCTGGAGTCGTCCCACCTGGTCGTGGACGCCCAGGAGAGCATCCGGTCGTACGGTGTCCAGCGCAGCGGGCGGCCGAGCAACGCGGAGATCACCTCCGCGGCCACGACGACGCCCAGCGCCGTCATCAGCACGGCGGTGATGACGGCGGGGACCACCCGGCGCGGACGGAAGGCCCTGACGGCCGCCCTGTCCGCGGCGTGGTTCCTCGGAACCCGCGCGGGCGGAGCGGTCTCCTCCGTGACCTCCGCGCCGGGTGCGGTGGATGTCCCGGGGGCGGGACCCGTCCCGGGGACAGGAACCGGGACGGGCCTTTCCCCCGAGGTGGGGACCTGTGACCCGGGAATGGGGACGGTGTCGTCCTCCGCCTCCCGGGCGGGGCTCCAGGAGGAGCCCGACGAAGGATCCGAGGGAGGGACGGTCATCCTTCCTCCTCCCACACGGTCTGGCGGGGCGGGCCCTGCTCCTCGGGAGAGGGGACCACCCCGGTCACGTCGAGGTCGATCTGGCCGACGGACAGTCCGGTCAGCGTGTGGACGCGTTCGCCGACGTGCCGCCGGATCTCCTCGGCCGTCTCCAGCAACGGGGCCGGATAGTCGACGGAGACCTCAAGCTCCAGCAGGGCGAGCCCTCCGTCGACGGTGGAGTGGGTGTGTCTCCCGAAGGTCAGCGGCCCCCGCTCGCGAACCTCCCGCACCCGTTCCACCTCCTTGGCCGCGCGGACCGCGATGCGGGTGACGACCCGCTCGGGGATCTCCGTCCTGCCTCGCAGTTCCGCCGGTACGGCGGGCCGTGCGGCGGCCGGTGGCCCAGGAGCGGTCGGCACGCCGGCCGGAGCGGTCATCGCCGTCTCGCCGACAGCCGGGACACGTCGATCTCGCCGCCCTCGACGATGCGGCCGATGAGGAATCCGACGGCGCCGAGCACGAGCACGAGCAGGAAGGCGCCGAGGCCGCCGAACGCCGCCGCGAAGCCCAGGGCGATGCCGGCGGTCAGCCCGGCCACCGACCAGATTGGGAACTGGTTCATCGAATACCTCCGATATGCACGTTCACGGCGCGGTCGCCGACCAGGGGCGCGAGCGCGAGCCGTACCTCGTCGGCGATCTCCGGAAGCGGCCGTGTCCGCCGGGCGACTATGGAGACCTCGACCTCGTCCTCACGAAGGGCGACGCCGGAGACGCGCTCTCCCGGAAGGTAGGTCGCCACGGTCCCGAAGGGGCCGCCGGACAGGTCCGCGACGTCGGGGCAGTGCCGTACGGCGTCGGCTATCTCCCGCGCGAGTTCGGTCACTGGACGCGGGGTTCCTGATCGGGCTGGTCGGTCTTCTCCCCGTCCTTGTCGCCGGGCAGGTGGACGTCGTCGACCTTGATGTTGACCTCGGTCACCTCAAGCCCGGTCATGCGTTCGACGCCGGTGATCACGTTGCGGCGTACGGAGGCCGCCAGGTCGGGGATGGCCACGCCGTACTCGACGACCAGGTCGAGATCGACCGCCGCCTGCCGTTCGCCCACCTCGACGGACACACCCTGGGTGGCGGTGCTCTTGTCACCGCCGACGATGCCGCGTACGGCGCCCAGCGCCCGTGCCGTTCCGGCGCCCATGTTGTAGACGCCGTTCACCTCTCTGGCCGACAGTCCCGCGATCTTCGCGACGACCCCGCTGTCGATGCTGGTGGTCCCCTTGGGGGTCACCAGGCCTCCCTGGCTCGCGGCGACGTCGGTCCGAGCCTGCGGCGCGGGGTTGCCCTCGCCCCTCGGCCTGTTCACCGTGTTGGCTTCGGTCACGTCGATTCCCTCCCCCGAGGGGAAGACGCTCGGCTTCCCCGGAAGTTACCTATGCCTCTCATACCCCCCACATGGGCACTAACCAGCACATACTCCTTCTTAGGAAAATCCTTTATGTGGGCATTTAGGGTTTTTATTGATCTTTTTAGGGTTGGGTGCTTTATGCGTGCTTTGAGGGAGTGATGGGGGTGAAGAGAGGTACGGACGGTCCGGCGGGACGCGGGGTCCGACTAGCCTTGTCGTGTGCGCATAGCGAGGTTCTCCACAGGTGAGGGTGTCGGGTTCGGCGTGGTCGAGGGCGGGCCAGGCGAGGAGTTCATCTCCGCGATCTCCGGTCACCCGTTCGGCCCGATCCAGTTCACCGGTGAGCGTCACTCGCTCTCGCGGGTCAGGCTGGTCGCGCCGATGCTGCCCAGCAAGGTCGTCGCGATCGGCAAGAACTACGCCGACCACGCCAAGGAGATGGGTGGCGAGGTCCCCGACGAGCCACTGGTCTTCCTCAAGCCCTCGACCTCGGTGATCGGGCCGGGAGAGTCCATCTCCTACCCGACCGGGCTGAGCAGCAGGGTCGACTACGAGGGCGAGCTCGCGGTGGTCATCGGCAGGCTCTGCCGTGAGGTCCCCGCGGAGCGCGCCCACGAGGTGATCTTCGGCTACACGTGCGCCAACGACGTCACCGCCCGTGACCTGCAGAAGAAGGACGTGCAGTTCACCCGGGCCAAGGGGTTCGACACCTTCTGCCCGCTCGGCCCGTGGATCCAGACCGAGCTCGACGCGACCGACGTCGGCATCACGACGACGGTGAACGGCCAGGTCAGGCAGAGCTCCCGCACCTCCAAGCTCATCTACGACATCCCCACGCTGATCGCCCACGTCAGCGCGGTCATGACCCTCATCCCCGGCGACGTGATCCTGACCGGCACTCCGGAAGGGGTCGGTCCGCTCGACGTCGGCGACGAGGTCAGCGTCGCCATCGAAGGAATCGGCACTCTCACCAACCGGGTGGTCTCCCGTGATTAGGGTTCGTTTCGCCCCGTCCCCCACCGGCATGTTCCACGTCGGCGGCGCTCGCTCCGCGCTG
Source organism: Streptosporangium sp. NPDC001559 (assembly GCF_042893955.1). Lineage (NCBI taxonomy): Bacteria > Bacillati > Actinomycetota > Actinomycetes > Streptosporangiales > Streptosporangiaceae > Streptosporangium > Streptosporangium sp. NPDC001559. The sequence goes on along the minus strand of NZ_JBIAVG010000013.1, from coordinate 143,398 downwards.
TTCAACTGGGCGCTGGCCGAGCAGTCGGGCGGCAGGTTCGTGTTGCGCATCGAGGACACCGACGCGGCCCGTAACCGCCCGGAGTGGACCGAGGGCATCATCTCCGCGCTGGCCTGGATCGGCATCAACGAGGAGAGCCCCCTCTTCGAGGGGCCCTACTTCCAGTCGGCCTACGCCGAGCAGCACAAGGAGGCCGTGGCCAAGCTGGCCGCCGACGGCCGCGCCTACTACTGCACCTGCACCCGCGAGGACGTCAAGGCCCGCACCGGCTCCGAGCACCAGGGCTACGACGGCTTCTGCCGCGACCGCGGCCTGACCGAGGGCGCCGTACGGTTCCGCACCCCCGACGAGGGCGTCACCGTGGTCGAGGACCTGGTCCGCGGCACGGTCGAGTTCCCCAACAACGCGATGGAGGACTTCGTCATCGCGCGCGGTGACGGCTCTCCGCTGTTCGTCCTGGCCAACGTGGTCGACGACGTCGAGATGCGCATCAGCCACGTGGTCCGCGCCGAGGAGCACCTGTCCAACACCCCCAAGCAGCAGCTGCTCTGGCAGGCGCTCGGCCTCACCCCGCCCGTGTGGGCGCACGTGCCGGTCATCGTCAACGAGAAGCGCCAGAAGCTGTCCAAGCGCCGCGACAAGGTGGCCCTTGAGTCCTACCGCGACGAGGGTTACCTGCCGGAGGCGATGGTCAACTACCTGATGCTGCTCGGCTGGGGGACCGGCGAGGACCGGGAGATCATGCCCTGGTCGGAGATGGTGCCGAGGTTCAGGCTGGAGGACGTCAACCCGTCCTCGGCCTTCTTCGACGAGAAGAAACTTCGGGCCTTCAACGGCGAGTACATCAGGGCGCTGTCCCCCGAGGAGTTCGTCGCCCGCTGCGAGCCGTGGCTCGAACCCGGCTGGGACCGCGAGACCTTCGCCAAGATCGCCGAGCTGGCCCAGACCCGCATCTCGGTCCTGTCGGAGATCAGGGACAACGTCGACTTCCTCTTCCTGGACGAGCCCGTCTTCGACCAGGCCTCGTGGGACAAGGCCATGAAGACCTCCGCCAAGGAGATCCTCACCGGCTACCTCGCCCGCCTGGAGACGGTCGCGATGGACCCCGACTCGCTCAAGGCCGCGCTTGAGGAGGTCGGCGCGGAGTACGGCCTCAAGCTGGGCAAGGCCCAGGCCCCGGTCCGGGTGGCGATCACCGGCAGGACCGTCGGACTGCCGTTGTTCGAGTCGATCGAGGCCCTTGGCCGGGAGCGGTCCGCGGCCCGGATCCGCGCCGCGCTCGCCAGGCTCGAAGCCTGAGACCGAACGAGGAGACCGGGACGAGGACGAGCGTGAGGGCGACGGCGGCACCCGCCGCCATCGCCAGCCAGATCCCGGTCACCCCCAGCAGGGGCCCCAGGAGGTAGGCGCAGGAGAGCTGGACCGCGAAACCCGTGAGGGTGGCGGCCAGCAGCCTGCCGCCTCGCCCGCTCGCCTGGAACGCCCCGCCGACGGCGATCAGGCCGCCGAACGGGACGAGATACAGCGGCATCCAGCGCAGGAAGCCGACGGCCGCGTCGGCGATGTCGGGATCGTCGGTGAACAGACCGGTCACACCCCGCGCGGAGAGAGCCAGCACGACGCCGACGACCAGTCCCGTCAGCAGTCCGTACGGCAGGGCGGGGCCCGCCTCGCCCGAGCGGGCCGTCTGGATGGTGCTCGCCTGGCGGAGCGCGTAGAACACCATCACCCCGGCCAACATGATCTTCAGGCCGATGCCGTAGCCCGCCAGATCGGCCACCCCGAAGCCGCCGACCACCCCGACCATGGTCATGCCGACGAGTGACCTGACCAGGAAGTCCCCCGACAGGGGAAGCCCGGCCCTGAGGATCTCGGCGGCGTCCCGGCGGTTCGGACCCCGCCGCGCGTCGCGGGGCGTGCGCCGTACGAGGAGGGCCAGGGAGAGCGCGAGCGTCACCGCGCGGGCCAGCAACGTCGCCCAGGCGGCCCCCTGGACACCCAGGCCGAACGAGTAGATGAACAGCGGGTCGAGGACGATCACCAGCACGTTGCACAGCAACGCCACACGCATGGGGGTGGTCGTGTCGCCGCGCCCCTTGAAGATCCCGTCCGTGAGCGACTGGGCGTAGAAGACGGGAATCCCGGCCAGCGAGACCAGGAGGAATTCGGCGGTCAGCGCGGCCGTCGCCGGATCGTCGGTGAAGAGCGCCGCCAGCGGCTCCCGCGCCAGGACCCCGGGCACCGTGACCGCCAGGCTGACGACCGCCCACAGCAGCCACGCCGTACGGACCACGGGCGTGAGCGGTCCGGACCCGTCGCGCCTGCCGACCACGATGGTCGTCCCGGTCCCGACCGCCAGGACGACGCCCAGGGCGAGGTGTTCCACGGTGGTCGCGATCGTCACCGCGGCCACGGCCGGGCCGCCGAGGCCCGAGACCCAGAACAGGTCGATCAGGCCGACCGCGACCACGGCGGTCAGCAACTCCACGTAGACGGGCAGGGCCAGGCGGATCAACGACATCACTGTACCTCTTTTCGAGCTATATCGTTTAGAGGTATAGCGATACGATGCGCCCATGGCAAGCGGTGATCTCTCCCTGTCGATCCTCGGTCTCCTGGGGGAGGGGCCGATGCACGGCTACGAACTCAAGAGCCGCATCCTGGAGATGAGCGGCCACCTACGGCCCGTCAGCGACGGAGCCCTCTACCCGGCGATCGCCCGCCTGGAGAAGGCCGGGCTCGTGGCCCGGCACGAGGAGGAGGGCACGGCGGCGGCCCGCAGGCAGGTCCTCACCCTGACCGGGGCGGGCCGGACGGAGCTGTGGCGCAGGCTCGCCGAACCCGCCGACCTCGACATCAGCGACCAGACCCGCTTCTTCGGCCTGCTGGCCTTCCTGGCCCAACTCCCCGACCCCGCCGCCCAGGCGAAGGTGCTCCGCCGCCGACTGGACTTCCTGGAGGCCCCGGCCGGCTTCTTCTACCGGGACGGCAGGCCCCTACGCGCGGAAGAGGTGGCCGACCCCTTCAGGCGCGGCATGCTCCTGGTCGCAAGAGCCACCTCGACCGCGGAACGACAGTGGCTGCGAGAAACCCTGGCGGCCCTGGAGAAGTCCTGACTCAGCGGGCCACGCGGACCTCCTCGTGCTCTGGGGAGACGGCACCGGTGGGCCGGGACGGAATGAGGGCGACGAACAGCCCGGCGACCATCCCGGCCGCGGTGAGCGGCACCACGACGAACCCGCCGTCGGCGGTGGCCACACGCGACTCCTCCCCGGGCCCGCCGTCCGTCCAGAGCTCGGCAGAACCGCTCACCCGGCCCGGACTCGACTCCACCCCCCACCCCATGTGAGGGGTTTGTCTTGTGCCTTACCGGTGCCGTGGGTGAGGGGTGTCCGGCTTGGGCGCGTCGGTGTCTGGACTGAGGAACGCGGGAGCGAAGCGACAGAGTGACGAGGGAAGACGCCGACCCGAAGCGCCCAAGCCCCGCGACGCCGCAGGCGGAGCAAAGGGGCACAGCGCCGCCATCACCTCAATCCGCGGCGCTCCAGCAGCGGCTCGATCCGAGGGTCGTGTCCCCGGAAGGCCCGGAAGGCGTCCATGACGTCCATGGAGCCGCCGACGGACAGCAGGGCCGACCTGAAGTGGTCGCCGTTCTCGCGCCTGAGGCCGTCGTTCTCCTTGAACCACTCGACGCTCTCGGCGTCCAGCACCTCGCTCCAGATGTAGGAGTAGTAGCCGGCGCTGTAGCCGCCCACACCGCTGGAGAAGATGTGCGCGAAGTAGTTGGTCCGGTAGCGGGGGCGGACAAGCCCGAAGGCGATTCCAGCGCTTTCCAGGGCATGCGCCTCGAAGGCCTCGGGGTCCTCGACGGTCTGGCCGGGCGCCAGCTTGTGCCAGGCCCAGTCGAGCAGCGCGGCGGCGAGATACTCCACGGTCGCGAAGCCCTGGTTGAACTTCTCCGCGGCCCTCATCTTCTCCAGCAGTTCGGCGGGCACCGGCTCATCGGTCTCGTGGTGCCTGGCGAAGTTGGCGAGGACGGAGGGCCAGGTCGCCCACATCTCGTTGACCTGGGAGGGGTACTCGACGAAGTCCCTGGGCACCTCGGTGCCGGAGACCCGGGGGAAGCGGACGTCGGAGAACAGTCCGTGCAGGGCGTGGCCGAACTCGTGGAAGGCGGTGGTGACCTCGTCGAAGGTCAGCAGCGTCGGGCCCTGTGTCGGCTTGGTGATGTTGAGGTTGTTCATCACCACCGGCAGGTGGCCGAACAGGTGCGACTGGTCGACGAGGTTGTTCATCCACGCGCCGCCGCGCTTGGTCGGCCGCGCGTACGGGTCGAAAAGGAACAGGCCGAGCGGCGAGCCGTCGGTGTCGAACACCTCGAAGGTCCGCACGTCCGGGTGGTACCCGGCGAGGTCGTCCCGCTCGGTGAAGGTGATCCCGTACAGCTCGCCGGCGGCGTGGAAGACACCGTCGCGAAGCACCCGGTCCAGTTCGAAGTAGGGGCGCAGTTCGGCGCCGTCGAAGTCGTAGCGCGACTTGCGCACCTTCTCCGCGTAGAACGACCAGTCCCACGGTTCGATGGGGAATCCGGCCTCCTGCGCCAGGGCCTCGGCCTCCCGGCGGGCGTTGGCCACCGCGGGGCCGACGAGCTTGCCGAGCATCTCCTCGACGGCCTCGGTGGTCTTGGCCGTCTGGTCGGCCACGGAGTAGGCGGCGTGGTCGGAGTAGCCGAGCAGGGCGGCGCGTTCCGCGCGCAGGGTGGCCAGCCGTACGGCCAGGTCGAAGTTCTCCGGCGCCCGGTTCACCGAGAGCTCGTAGAGCCTTCTGCGGGTGTTCCGGTCGGTCAGTTCGGCCAGGGCGGGCTGGTTGGTGAAGTTGAGCAGCGGCAGGACGTATTCGCCGTCCTTCTCGATCGCCTTGATCGCGCTCTCGGAGAGCCCGTCGAGTTCGGCGGCGTCGCCGACGACGAGGGCGGAGGCGGTCGAGGCCTTGAGCAGGTTCTGGGAGAAGGAGGTGGCGAGCCGGGTCAGTTCCTCGTTGAGCTCACGCAGCCGCAGCTGCTCGGGCTCGGACAGGTCGGCGCCCGCCCTGACGAAGTCCACCCGGTACTTCTCCAGCAGCCACGCCTCCTGGGGGTCGTCGGTGGTGACCTGCTTGATCCGCGCGTAGAGCGCGCGGTTCAGCCGGATGGCGTCGTCGTGCTTGGTCAGCTTGGGGAAGATCTCGGTCTCGATCTCCCGGATGCGGTCGGTCGCGTCCGAGGCGGCGACGCTGGAGAAGACGATCGTCGTCCTGTACAGGATCTGCCCGGAGCGCTCTAGGGCCTCGACGGTGTTGGCGAACGTGGCGGGCTCGGGGTTGGCGATGATCGCCTCGACCTCCCGGAGCTGCTCCGCCATGCCGTGCTCGAAGGCGGGCAGGTAGTGCTCCTCCCGGATCCGCGCGAAGTCCGGCAGCCGGTACGGCAGCGCGCTGGGAGCGAAGAAGGGGTTCTCAGCCAAGGTAAGGGCTCCTCACGTGAGACCGGATCGGACCGGATCGGATCGTCTGCAGCAGCGTCGCACAGCCCCCCGCCCGGGGACAGCGGAGGCACCGGGGAGGCCTCCCGCGACCGGGGCGGCCAATCGTTTTGGCCTTGACCCCCAACCTGGGCTATTCTTTCGGAGTCGCCAGCGAGCCCCGCAAGGGGGTCAAGGGCGGTGGGGTATGGTGTAATTGGCAACACGACTGATTCTGGTTCAGTTATTCTAGGTTCGAGTCCTGGTACCCCAGCTGCGTCTCCCTTCGGGAGACGCCGCGGATTCCGTTCAATGGGATCCGACGACAGTGTCAAGGTCCCGTCGTCTAGTGGCCTAGGACGCCGCCCTCTCAAGGCGGTAACGCCGGTTCGAATCCGGTCGGGACTACCACTGTCAGCACATCGCAAGGCTCCGTCGTCTAGTGGCCTAGGACGCCGCCCTCTCAAGGCGGTAGCGCCGGTTCGAATCCGGTCGGGGCTACCCAGGTGAACCCTCGGAAGCGCAGGCTTCCGGGGGTTTTCTGCTTTTCAGGAAAAGCAGTCCGCAGAAATACACGTCCCCGGGTGATCGTTCTCACCGGGAGAATCGTCTTCGCGTGGAAAAAGACCGCGGTGCGCCCCGAGGCGGGGCGCACCGCGAGGGCGTCAGTTGTGGCTTGAACGGGCCTTGAACAGGGCCCGTTTGGCCGCCTTGCCGACCTGCCGGTCGGGGTGGGCCTTACCGATCGCCTCCAGCAGCTCCTCCAGATGGGGGTGCGGCACCTTCCAGATCACGTCGAGCAGGTTGACGAGGTTCGGCACGTTGCCGATGTCGTCGAGGCTGCTGACGAACTCGGGGCGGCCGAGGCCCGCCGAGATGGTCAGCATGTCGAGGATGAGCCAGTGGGTGTCGGCCTGGGTGGGCGGCGGGGCGTCCTCGACGCCGAGCTGCGCCAGGTGGGTGGCCGCGTAGGGGCGCAGGGAGGGCTCGTCGAGGGCGTCCTGCCAGGCGGGCACCGCGATCTCGCCCAGCGAGCCGACCATGCTGGCCGCCTGGACCCTGACGAGGGCGTCCGCGTCGTCCTCCGCGGCGGCCTCGAGCAGCTCCCTGGCGGCCTTGCCGGGCTCACGAAGCTCCATCCAGGCGGCGAACTCGGCGTCGGCCTCCTCCTCGGGCAGCTCCGCGCTGAAGGACAGCAGGTCGAGCGCCGTCATCGCGTCGATGGCGGGGCGGGCGTCCAGTTCGATGTCGGCGTCGTCGGCCAGGTGGACGACGCCCTCCATGCCGAGCGGCGTCAGCCGTACCTGGTCGTGCTCGACCTCGACCATGCCGTAGCCGGCGAGCCAGTCGAGCACGGGGGCGAGCGGGTCGCCGTACTGCGCGACCGCCGCGGCCCAGGCCTGCGTGCCCTGGTCGTCGTACTCGGCGACGGCCTCCTCAAGCTCGGTGCGCAGTTCGGCCAGGCCCTTCGAGCCCGTCGCCAGCAACACCCTGACCAGCAGCGCTCTGGTCAGGCCGGACAGGGCGATCGTGGCGTCCTCGTCGTCGAGCTCGGGGTCGCCGTAGTCGATCGAGTGCAGACCGGCCAGCCAGGCGTCCAGGACGTCGTCGTCCTCCTCGAACGGCCATTCGGCGGTGTCGGGGTCGGCGCTGACGGTGTCCTCACCCTCCGGCTGGAGGAAGTCGAGGTCGATCGCGAGGTTCCAGATGTTCCAGAGCGCGGGCACCGAGTCGGCCAGCGAGGAGCCGTCCGTCTCGGGGACGGGAAGGCCGAGGGCGCCGAGGGCCTCGGTGATCTCCGTGTCGGTGAGCAGACTCGTCTCGCCGACCTGGCGTTCGGAACCGACCCATACCGCCAGATCGCGGGCCTTGATGATCAGCCTGACCTCCCGGGCGGCCGAGGCCAGCTCGCTGTCGGGACGGAGCCGGATCGTGTCCAGCTCCGCGAGCTCGTCCGCGAACGGCTCGAAGTCTCCAAGTCCGTCGATCTCGTCCTCTTCGTCCTCTTCGTCGTACTCGTCGTCCTGTTCGGCGGCGAGGTCCTCCATCGCGTCGACGAAGTCGTCCTCGATGCGGTCGAGTTCGGCGAGCAGCTCCTTGAGCGAGGAGGATCCCGCGCTCAGCTTCCCGGTCTCGGACAGGAAGGTCAGGTAGGCGCGGACCGCGGGCACCATGCCGTCGGCGGCCGCGTCCGGGTCCTCGACGACCTGGGGCATCCGGTCCAGCAGAACGGCGCGCAGGTCGGCCCGCTTCCACCGGCCGACGTCTGTCGAGGCGACCAGCCGGTGCCAGAGGGCGACGGAGCCCACCAAATTGGAATCGCTGCCGGGCGCGTTCTCACGCGCCCAGAGGATGAAGTCTTGGAGCAGGGGACGCAGTTCAGCGGCGGCTGCCTCAATGCGATCTGTCACCTACCCAGCCTAGGGGGCCGGAAGGGTGCTCGCCTCCTCATATCGTACGGCTCAGTTGGCCCGTCGCATCGACTCGGTGATCCGCTCGGCGGCGGAGACCACGGGGGCGGCGTGCAGCCGTCCGGGGGTGCGGGTCAGCCGCTCTATCGGGCCGGAGACGGAGACCGCGGCGATGACCTTGCCTCCGGTGCCTCTGATCGGCGCCGAGACGCTGGCCACCCCCTGCTCGCGCTCGCCGACGCTGTGCGCCCAGCCCCTGCGGCGGACGCTGGCCAGGGTCGCCGCGGTGAACTTGGCCCCACGCAGGCCGCGGTGCAGGCGGTCCGGCTCCTCCCAGGCGAGCAGGATCTGCGCGGCGGACCCGGCGAGCATCGGCAGGGCGGAGCCGACGGGGACGGTGTCGCGCAGCCCGCTGGAGCGCTCGGCGGCGGCGACGCACACCCGCTCGTCGCCCTGACGCCGGTACAGCTGGGCGCTCTCGCCCGTCAGGTCACGCAGCTGGGTCAGCACCGGTACGGCGACCGCCAGCAGCCTGTCCTCACCGGCCGCGGTGGACAACTCGGACAGCCGGGGGCCGAGGACGAAACGCCCCTGTGTGTCACGGGAGACGATGCGGTGGTGTTCGAGGGCGACGGCGAGCCGGTGGGCCGTAGGCCGGGCCAGGCCGGTGGCCTGGACGAGCTGTGCGAGGGACGCCGGGCCGGCTTCAAGGGCGTTGAGCACGAGAACGGCCTTGTCGAGTACGCCGACTCCGCTAGAGTTGTCCATACACCGATACTGCCGTCTCGACATATGAGAAAGCAAGTGGGGTGCGGAAAGCGATCGCAAGGAGGCGACATGGGCCGCACGCTGGCGGAGAAGGTCTGGGAGCAGCACGTGGTGCGACGTGCGGAGGGAGAACCCGACCTGCTCTATATCGACCTGCACCTCATTCACGAGGTGACCAGCCCGCAGGCGTTCGACGGCCTGCGCATGGCGGGGCGTCCCGTGCGGAGGCCGGAGCTCACGATCGCCACCGAGGACCACAACGTCCCGACGGTGCTCGGCCCGATCGCCGACCCCGTCTCGCGCACCCAGGTCGAGACGCTGCGCAAGAACTGCGCCGAGTTCGGCGTCAGGCTGTACCCGATGGGCGACGCGGGACAGGGTGTCGTGCACATCATCGGCCCGCAGTTCGGCCTGACCCAGCCGGGCATGACCATCGTCTGTGGTGATTCTCACACCTCGACCCACGGCGCCTTCGGCGGCATCGCCTTCGGCATCGGCACCTCCGAGGTCGAGCACGTGCTGGCCACCCAGACGCTGCCCGCCTACCGGCCCAAGACGATGGCCATCGAGGTCTCGGGCGAGCTGCCCGTCGGGGTCACCGCCAAGGACCTGATCCTGGCGATCATCGCCAAGATCGGCACCGGTGGCGGCCAGGGCTACATCGTCGAGTACCGGGGCGAGGCCATCCGCAAGCTCTCCATGGAGGGCCGGATGACCGTCTGCAACATGTCGATCGAGGCGGGCGCCAGGGCGGGCATGATCGCCCCTGACGAGACGACCTTCGAGTACCTCAAGGGCAGGCCCCACGCCCCCACCGGTGAGAACTGGGACGCCGCCGTCGAGTACTGGCGGTCGCTGTCGACCGACGAGGACGCCGTCTTCGACACGGTCGTCGAGATCGACGCCTCGACGCTGACCCCGTTCGTCACCTGGGGCACGAACCCGGGCCAGGGCGCCCCGCTGGGCAGCGCGATCCCGGCCCCCGAGGACACCGGCGACCCGGGCGCGGCCGCCCGCGCGCTCGAGTACATGGGCCTGACCGCGGGGACCCCGCTGCGCGAGGTCGCGGTGGACACGGTCTTCGTCGGCTCCTGCACCAACGGCCGGATCGAGGACCTGCGCGCCGCGGCCGAGGTGCTGCGCGGGCGCCAGGTCGTCACCCGCACGCTGATCGTCCCCGGCTCGATGCTGGTCAAGCTCCAGGCCGAGCAGGAGGGGCTGCACGAGGTGTTCAAGGCCGCGGGCGCCGAGTGGCGCGAGGCGGGCTGCTCGATGTGCCTGGGCATGAACCCCGACACCCTCGCCCCCGGCGAGCGCAGCGCCTCGACCTCCAACCGCAACTTCGAGGGGCGCCAGGGCAAGGGTGGCCGTACCCACCTGGTCTCCCCGCAGGTCGCCGCCGCGACCGCCGTCACCGGAAAACTGACCGCGCCCGCCGACCTGGTCTAGGAGAAACTCGCAATGGAAGCCTTCACCGTCCACACCGGCCGGGCCGTACCGCTGCGCCGTAGCAACGTCGACACCGACCAGATCATCCCCGCGGTCTGGCTCAAGCAGGTCAGCAGGACCGGGTTCGAGAAGGGCCTGTTCTCCGCCTGGCGCGAGGACCCCGGGTTCGTCCTGAACGACCCGGCCTACCAGGGGGCCTCGGTCCTCGTCGCCGGTCCCGACTTCGGCACCGGCTCCTCGCGGGAGCACGCCGTCTGGGCCCTGCAGCAGTACGGCTTCCGCGCGGTGATCGCACCGCGTTTCGCGGACATCTTCCGTAATAACTCCACCAAGATGGGGCTGCTCCCGGTGGTGCTCTCAGCCGCGGAGGTCGAGGCGCTGCAGGCGGCGGCCGAGGCGGATCCGGCCCTTGAGGTCACCGTCGACCTGGCCGAGCGCCAGGTGCGCTGGGCGGGGGAGACGGCCGGTTTCGAGATCGACGACTACACCCGCTGGCGTCTCATGGAGGGGCTCGACGACATCGGGCTGACCCTGCGCAACGCCGACGACATCGGGACGTACGAGAATGGTCGGCAGCCATGGCTGCCGACGACCGTCTGACACGTTCAGAAGACGACCTGGCCCGGCGGCTGCGCGACGCGCACCGCCGGGTTCGTTTGTTGACCCTTTCTCCGGAGCGACGGGAGCGTCTCGCCAGACGCCTGCTGTCGATCTGCGACCTCGCGAAGCACGATCTCCACCGTGCAGCGGGGCGTCTTGATTTATTCCTTCTCGACCTTGATGCTCTGGTTTCAGATACGCCAAGTGCTGGAAACATTGCGGAAGGTGATTGAGTCGTAGGGCTCCGTCCCCTAATTTCAAGCGGGCAAGGGGTTTCTCGCTCTGTTGAGACCTCAGGCCGTGACAACCGGGTGAGACGGGCTACCTGCCCCACGACCCACTCCCAGACATCGGTAGCAGGGGGAGCAACCTTTATGAACAAGAAGGAACTCGTCGAGGCGATCGCGGATCGCGTCGGTGACAGAAAGACCGCGACCGAGGCCGTCAACGCGGTGCTCGACACCATTCAGCGGGCCGTCGCCAGCGGCGACAAGGTCTCCATCACCGGATTCGGCGCCTTCGAAATGGTGCACAAGCCCGCCCGTTCCGCGAGGAACCCTTCGACCGGCGCGGAGATCAAGGTCGCCGAGAGCTGGGGTCCCAAGTTCCGGCCGGGCTCCGACTTCAAGGAGCTCGTCAACGTGGAGGGAAAGAAGGCCGCGAAGAAAAGGTAGGACTCGCCCGGGCGCCGGGACTCCCGTCGCGGGGGCCCGGCGCCCCGCCTTTCACGCGACGGCCGTACGGTCCCGTCACATGGGGGCGGTGGGGGGAACCGGGAACGTGGACAGCGTGACGTAGGTGATCCGGTCGCCGTCGAGGACGACGTTCACCCGTTGTCCCACCCGTAGAAGCCGCAGCGGCCCGGCGTCGAAGGCCGCGGTGTCGAACGGGATCTCCGTCCCGTCGTCGGAGTAGACAGAGCCCGACCTGGTCGCCGTGTCGAAGATCCGTACCGTCGCCTGCACCCGGTCATGGTAACCCGGTCACTCGGCGGGGCGCGGGTGGTCGGCGGCGTAGGACGCCAGCCCCCGGATGATGATCTCTATGCCGAGGTCGAACCGTTCGTCGTTCGTCCGCTGGAGCATGACGTCGGCGAGCTCGACCATGTTCGGGAAGCGGTCGGGCGGCAGCTCCCTGAAGTAGCGTTCGAGCGTCTCCCTGATCTCCGCCCAGGACCTCTCGCTCGCCGGCCGTTCCTCGTCCTCCTCGGCCTCCTGGCGCCGGTCGTCCCAGACGCTCTCCTCGAAGGCGAAGCCGTTCATGAAGGTGGAGATCATGTCGCCCGCCGCGCCCGCGAGGTGGTCGGGGAGGCCGCCCGCGCGGAAGACGGCCAGGAGCTGCTCAAGGTGGGGGAGCGCCTCGGCGCTGAAGGGGAAGCCGGTCATGGCGATCCTGGCCATGTCGCGGTGTTCGTGCAGCTTGGTCCGCCCGGTGCGGGCGTACTGCCTGATCTGCTCCTGCCAGTTCTCCGGGTCGGGGGCGGGTAGCTCCCAGTTGCGGAACATCCGCAGGTACATCAGTTCGAGCAGCTCGTCCTTGCCGCTGACGTGGGCGTAGAGGGCGGAGACCGCGACGTTCAGCTCGGCCGCGACCTGGCGCATGCTGAGCTTCTCGTAGCCCACCCGGTCGATCACCGTGTAGGCGGCCTCGATGATCCGGTCGCGGGTGAGCGGTATGCGGGCCGGACCCGACCTTCTGCGTGCCCGATCCCACGGCAGTGCGGGCAGCTCGTCACTCATGACGCCAGTGTAACGCCATGGTGAACACTGCTCATCGCATCGAACGTCGCTCGTTTTCACGACATATCTTGTCTTCGGCATCGATGAGACATATCTTAAGAACACCGCACTGAGTGGCGAACGCCGTTCTAGTAGAGAACGATGCTCGTGTATGGTGAACGCTGTTCAGCCCAAACCCTCCAACCGCTGGGAGTCCCCCCATGACCGCAGACGTGTCAGAACCACTTCGGAAGGCGGCCGAGCCGCCCCTTTACCGGTGGCGCTGGGCCGCGCTCGCCGTCATCCTGCTCGGCGAGGTGATGGACCTCCTCGACGCCATGGTCACCAACATCGCCGGGCCTACCATCAGGAACGAGCTCGGTGGTTCGGCCTCCGTCATCCAGTGGCTCGGCGCCGCCTACACCCTCTCGATGGCGGTCGGTCTGATCACCGGCGGCAGGCTCGGTGACATCTTCGGCCGCAGGCGGATGTTCGTCATCGGCGCGGCCGGGTTCACCCTGGGGTCGCTGCTGTGCGGCCTCGCCCAGTCACCCGAACTGCTCATCGGCGCGCGGGTCCTGCAGGGCCTGTTCGGCGCGGTCATGCTGCCGCAGGGGCTCGGCATGATCAAGGAGATGTTCCCGCCGAAGGAGATGGGCGCGGCGTTCGGCCTGTTCGGGCCGGTCATGGGCCTGTCCACGGTCGGCGGCCCGATCCTGGCCGGATGGCTGGTGGACGCCGACTTCTTCGGCACCGGCTGGCGCATGATCTTCCTGATCAACCTGCCGCTCGGCCTGGCCGCCGTCCTGATGGGGATGCGCTTCCTGCCCGAGTCCCGCTCGCCGCACCCGCTCAAGCTCGACGTCCCCGGTGTGCTGCTGGCCTCCCTGGCCGGTCTCCTGCTGGTCTTCCCCCTGGTCCAGGGCAGGGAGAGCGACTGGCCCGCCTGGGCCTTCCTGATGATGGGCGCCTCCGCCGTGCTCTTCGCGCTCTTCGGCTGGTTCGAGGCCAGGAAGAGCCGGGCGGGCGGTGACCCGCTCGTCGTCCCCAGCCTCTTCCGCAAGCGCGCCTTCACCGGCGGCCTGGCGACGGGCCTGGTCTTCTTCTCCGCCATGTCCGGCTTCGCGCTGGTGTTCAACCTCTACACCCAGATCGGCCTGGGCTACTCCACGCTCCAGGCGGCCCTGGTGATGATCCCCTGGTCGCTGGGCATGGTCGCCGGGTTCGGGGTGGCGCAGGCGGTCGCGAAGTTCGGCCGCAAGGTCCTGCAGGGCGGCATCCTCGTCATGGCGCTCGGCGTCGTCGGAGTCCTGCTGACGATCGTCCAGGCCGGCACCGGTGTGACCGCCTGGCAGTTCGTTCCCTCCCTGGCGGTCACCGGGCTCGGCATGGGCCTGCTGATGGCGCCCTTCTTCGACATCATCCTGGCCGGCGTCGAGCAGCACGAGACCGGCTCGGCCTCGGGCACGCTGACCGCGATCCAGCAACTCGGCGGTGCCGTCGGTGTCGCTCTGCTCGGCACGGTCTTCTTCGACCAGGCCGCGGCCACCCTCAAGCCCGACTTCGTCGGCGCGGCGGGCACGGTCCTGTGGGTGGTCGCGGGGATGCTCCTGCTGACCTTCGTCACGGCCTTCCTGCTGCCGAAGCAGGCCAGGGAGGGGGAGAGCGCCGGGCACTGACCCCGCCACGGCGCCCCGCCCGCGGGGGCCCGCCGTTCGGAGCCGGAGCGCTTCCGGCTCCGAACGGCGGACACGGCGGGCACGGGCGGGTCAGGAGGAAGAGGGAGTCCCCCCTGCGGGGGACTCCCTTTCGATCTTCTCCACCACGGCGAGGGTGCGGGGACCGACCCCGAGGGACAGGGCGCTCCGCAGGTCGTCCGGGGTGTCCACGTCCCGGCGTACCGAGACGACCCCCTCAAGACAGAGCTCCTTGGCGCCGTACCGCAGATGACGCTCACGAGACTCGCCGCTGAAGCCCGGGGTGAACGGGACGCCGGGCCGTACGCCGTAGAAGGTCGTGCCGATCTCGGCCGCGTCGGGCAGGAACGCCTGGTCGAACTCGCCGGCCGCGGCCAGCACCAGGGCGAGTTCGGCGGGCCGCAGCGCGGGCAGGTCGGCCTGGAGCGCGCCCACGGAGCCGGCGGGCGCCAGCCGTACGGCCTCGGTGGCGCCGTGCCGCAGCGCCGCGTTCAGGCCGGCCTCGGGATCGCCCACCACGTGGGCGCCGATCCCGGCGAGCGCGGGCGCGGCCACGGGATCACTCGTCACGACCACGACACGCGCGACCGCCGCGCAGGACAGCGCGGCCTCGACGGTGTCGCAGGCGAACGCGACGGCCAGGGCGGCCCGGTGCGGGCCCGCCGCCCTCGACAGCCGCGTCTTGGCGGCGACCAACGTCTTGACCGGCACGACGAGGGTCCAGGCTGAACTCTGCGGAGCAGGCATAGCCTTAAGCATCGCGCCTCGACATCCTGTACGGCCAACCGGGACACTTGGGGCGCATCACTGCTTATGGAGGAGTTCATGAGACGTCCTGGATGGCCTTCCCGGTTCTGGGTCGCCCTGGCCGTCACGATCGTCAAGCCGATCTCGTGGCTCCTGGTCAGGAAGGACTGGCGCGGGGCCGAGCGGCTGCCTCCGACCGGCGGGGTCATCCTGGCCGTCAACCACCTGTCGTGGCTCGACCCGGTCCTGGTCGCCCACTACCTCTACAACAACGGCCGCTGGCCGACGATCCTGGCCAAGGCCGGACTGTTCTCGGTGCCGCTGCTCGGGCGCGCGGTGCGCGGGCTGATGGCCATTCCGGTCCACCGGGGCAGCGCGGAGGCCTCCCGCTCGCTCGCCGAGTCGGAGCGCAGGATCGCCGAGGGCGCGTGCGTGATGTTCTATCCCGAGGGCACCTGCACCCGTGACCCCGGCTTCTGGCCGATGGAGGGCAAGACCGGCGCGGCCAGGCTGGCCCTGGCGACCGGCGCGCCGGTGATCCCGGTGGCGCACTGGGGCGCCCAGGAGATCCTGCCCTACGGCCGTAAACGGCCAAGGCTCTGGCCGCGTAAGACCTTCCGCGTGCTGGCCGGGCCGCCGGTCGACCTGTCGAAGTACGAGGGGCGGCCCCTGCACGCCGACGTGCTGCGCGCGGCGACCGCGGACATCATGGCGGCGGTCACCGTTCAGCTCGCCGAACTGCGGGGGGAGAAGGCGCCGCCGACACCGTTCAAGCGGCCCTCGGACCATTGACTTCGACGTACGGTGATGAAATGACCAAGGCGGCTGTATTCGGCACGGGCTCGTGGGGCACGACATTCGCGATGATCCTCGCGGGCGCGGGAGGCAAGACCGTTCTGTGGGGCAGGCGCCCCGAGGTCGTCGAGGCGATCGACCGCCGCCACGAGAACCCCGACTACCTGCCGGGCGTACGGCTGCCCGAGACCCTGCGCGCGACGACCGACCCGGTCGAGGCCCTGGACGGGGCGGACTTCGTGGTGCTGGCCGTGCCGTCCCAGACGTTGCGGGTGAACCTGACCGGCTGGAAGCCGTACCTCCCGCAGGAGGCGGTGCTGGTCAGCCTGATGAAGGGCATCGAGCTCGGCACGACCAAGCGGATGAGCGAGGTGATCTGCGAGGTCGCCGAGGTGCCGAAGGAGCGGGTCGCGGTCGTCTCCGGCCCCAACCTGGTCGGTGAGATCGTCAGGGGTCAGCCCGCGGCGGCCGTGGTCGCCTGCGCCGACCGGAGCGCCATGGAACGCCTCCAGGAGGCCTGCCACCTGCCGCCGTGGTTCCGCCCCTACACCAACCCGGACGTCGTCGGGGTCGAGCTCGGCGGCGCCGTCAAGAACGTGATCGCCCTCGCCGTCGGTATCTCGGCGGGGATGGGGCTCGGCGACAACGTCAGCGCGATGCTGATGACCAGGGGGCTCGCGGAGATCTCCCGGCTGGGCGAGGTGCTCGGCGCCGATCCGCACACCTTCGCCGGGCTGGCCGGAATGGGCGATCTCATAGCGACCTGCACCTCCCCATTGTCCAGGAACCGTACCTTCGGTGAGAATCTTGGTCGGGGGATGACCCTGGCCGAGGTCGTCGCCGCGACGAAGCAGACCGCAGAAGGAGTCAAATCCTGCGAGTCGGTTCTGGAACTGGCCAGGAAGCACGATGTCGAGATGCCGATCACGGAGGTGGTTGTGGCCGTCGTGCACGACGGGTTGCCTCCCGCCGAGGCCGGGAACCTGCTGATGTCGCGAACCCTCAAACCAGAACGGTACGGCGTTTGACCTCCCTGTCGTCCTCGCCGCCGAGGACACGGGAGAGGGAGCCCGGAGGCGTCGGCCGTACGATCCCGCCGACATCGCGAGGGAGGGAAGCGCCGTCGCCCCGCCCCGGGATCGGAGTACCCCCGGCGCGAATCCGGTGAGCCGACGAATGCGCAGACCCAACGGTGAGAACACCCGTGCGGTCCACCTGCCCCCTTTGGCCGACCCCCGGCAGAGCCCGCTCGGCCTGCCGGTGTGGCGCAGCTCCGCCTGGGGCTTCGCCGACTCGGCCGAGTACGCCGAGATGTGCGACGAGAAGAGCTCGGGCTTCGCCCACGGCGGGGTGGACAACCCGACGACCGCCGCCTTCGCCGCCGCGGTCGCCTCGCTCGAAGGGGCCGCGGCGCCCAAGGACGTCGCCGGACAGGCCTTCTCCTCGGGGATGGCCGCGATCACCGCGGTCCTGATGACCTTCCTGCGGGCCGGCGCGCACATCGTCGCCCCGATCCCCGTGCACGGCGGGACCTACTCGCTGATCACCAACGTGCTCTCCAGGTTCGGCGTCTCGGCGGGCTTCGCGGACTACGGCGACCTCAGCCGGGTGAACGCCGAGGTCAGGTCGAACACAAAGATCATCTACGCGGAGACCCTGTCCAACCCGGCCATGGCCGTCTCCGACATCCGGGGCCTGTACCGCATCGCCCGCAGGGCCGGGGCGCTGCTGGTCGTCGATTCGACCTTCGCGACCCCGGTCGTCTGCCGCCCGCTCGAACACGGCGCCGACCTGGTCGTCCACTCGGCGACCCGGTATCTCGGCGGCCACGACGACTGCGAGGGCGGTGTCGCGGTCGGCCGTCCCGACCTGATCGCGCAGCTCGGTGAGGTCCGTCTCGACACCGGTGGCACGCTCTCCCCCGACGACGCCTTCCTGCTCCGCAGGGGGCTGGCGACCCTCCCGCTCCGGGTGCGCAGGATGTGCGCGACCGCGATGGTCTTCGCCGCCGCGGTGGCCAAGCATCCCGTGGTGCGCCGGGTCGACTACCCGGGCCTGCCGGGACACCCCGGCCACCAGCTCGCCAGGCACCTGTTCGACTCGGGCCCTGAGGGGACGAGATACGGCGCCTGCGTGACGGTCACCCCGCACGGCGGCTACGACGCGGGCGTCGCGCTGGCCGACGGCCTCAGGATCGCCTCGATCGCCACCTCGGTCGGCGGCACCAGGACCAAGGCGACGCACGTCGCCTCGACCAGCCATCCGCAGCTCGGCGGGGCCGCCGGGATCGACGCCGGGGCGGTCCGCTTCTCGATCGGCCTGGAGGACGCGGAGGACCTCATCATGGACGTGACGAGGGCTCTGGACGCCCTCCTTGACCAGGGGGCGGCCCCGGACGGCGGAAAGGGCCCCGGATCGGGACGATAGGCGCGTCTGACAGCCGGGATGACGGTCCAGAGGGGGTACATTCGGTCATCATGAGCGAGCAGCGCGAAACCCGCCCGCGGGTTGCAATCGTCTTCGGTGGCCGCAACTCCGAGCACGGCGTCTCCCTCCTCGGGGCCGGGAGCGTCCTTGAGGCCATCGACCGGTCCAAGTACGAGGTTCTCCCCGTGGGCATCGCCCAGGACGGGCGGTGGGTGCTCGCCTCCGGCGGGCAGCGCTACGCGATCGAGAACGGCGAGATGCCGGTCGTCGACGCCACGGGAACGGCGCTCGCGCTGCCGACCGGCGGCGACGCGCTGGTCGCCTACGACGCGGGCAGCATCCCGGTCGAGTTCGGCCAGGTGGACGTCGTCTTCCCGGTGATGCACGGCCCCTTCGCCGAGGACGGCACGATCCAGGGGCTGCTGGAGATGGCCGGGGTCCGCTACGTCGGCTCCGGGGTGCTGGCCAGCGCGGTCGGCATGGACAAGGGCTACATGAAGACGGTGCTGGCCGCCGCGGGCCTGCCGGTCGGGCCGTACGTCGTCGTGCGCGACCGTGACTGGCGCACCGCCCGTGAGCGGGTCCTCAAGGAGGTCGAGGAGCTCGGCTGGCCGGTCTTCGTCAAGCCCGCCCGTGCCGGGTCGAGCCAGGGCATCTCCAAGGCCAACGACCGCGAGGAGCTCGAAAGGGCCGTGGAGTTCGCCCGCGAGCACGACCCCAAGGTGCTGGTCGAGGCCGCCATCGTGGGCCGCGAGATCGAGTGCGCCGTGCTGGAGTCCCCCGGTGACGAGGCGCCCAGGGCCAGCCTGCCCGGTGAGGTGCTGGTCCACGGCGACCACGAGTTCTTCGACTTCGAGGCCAAGTACATCGGCGATGAGATGTCCCTGGCCGTGCCCGCCGACATTCCCGCCGAGGTCGCCGAGGAGCTGCGCGCGATGGCCGTGCGCGCCTTCGAGGCGCTCGGCTGTGAGGGCCTGTCCCGGGTGGACTTCTTCTACACCGAGGACGGCCGGCTGATCCTCAACGAGATCAACACGATGCCCGGCTTCACCTCGGTCTCGGTCGCGCCGCAGCTGTGGGCCGCGACCGGTGTGCCGTACGGGGAGCTCGTCGACCGGCTGATCCAGCTGGCGCTGAACCGCGCGCCGGGGCTCAGGTAGGTCAGCCCGTCTGGGGGAGCGCCGCCTTGATCGGCCCGGAGAGGTCGACCAGGACGTTCCCCGGGACGTGCTCGCGGGAGATCGTCACCTCGACGTAGGCCTGCCTGCCGATCGCGGTGAACAGGGCGGGCCTGCCGGGGTCGTTGAACCACGCGACCCCGTTGATCTCCGGCACCTCGTCGGTGGCCGCCATCGTCATGGGCCGGGTCACTCCGCAGCGCAGCGCGATCCGCGCCTGTCCCCACACCGCGACGTACGGCGAGGCGGGCGACGACTCGACCCGGTCCACACCGTCGAGGGTCTTGGGCAGCCGTCCACCGAGGACCTTGCACGCGGCGGCCGCCGCTCCCTCGGGAACGGGCGGGTCCACGCGGACCGCGCCGCCGCACCCCGCCAGGAGCAGAGGGAGGCAGGCGAGCGCGGCCCAGCGGGTGAACCGGAGTGACATGGAGTCTCCCGGTGAGGTCAGATGTGGACGATGGGACACGTAAGAGTACGTGTGATGCCCTCCACCGCCTGAATCTGGGCCACCACCATCTTGCCGAGTTCGTCCACGTTGCGGGCCTCGGCGCGGACGATCACGTCGTAGGGTCCGGTCACGTCCTCGGCCTGGGTGACACCGGTGATCGAGGAGATCTGCCCGGCCACGTTCGCGGCCTTGCCGACCTCGGTCTGGATCAGGATGTAGGCCTGCACCATAACGTCCTCCCGGGCGATTGGATCAGTGCCGAAGGGCCACCGTACCCTGTGATGAACGGGAGGTGTGTCATCACAGTCGGAGATCTCGGCGAATTCGGAGTTGTCGCACGTATAGCCGAACGCTTGCCACAGGGTGGGACCGTGCTTCTCGGTCCCGGGGACGACGCCGCGATGGTGAGGTCTCCTGACGGACGGGTCGTCGTGACGACAGACTTACTGATCGAGGGTAGGCATTTCCGTCGCGATTGGTCCAGTGGCTACGACATCGGGCGTAAAGCTGCGGCTCAGAATCTTTCAGACATTGTTGCCATGGGGGCCGACCCCACCGGCATCGTGGTCGGTCTCGGCCTGCCCGCCGACGCCGCCACGGGCTGGCTCGACGACCTCACCGACGGTTTCCGTGACGAGTGCGACCTGGTCGGCGCGAGCGTGGTCGGCGGCGACGTCACCCGCTGCGACCTGGTCGTGCTCGGGGTGACCGCGCTGGGAGACCTCGGCGGGCGCGCCCCGGTCACCCGCTCGGGCGCGCGTCCCGGCGACGTGGTCGCGGTCGCCGGACGGCTCGGTCACGCCGCGGCAGGGCTCGCGCTGCTCGCCGCCGGTGAGACGGGCCCCGCCGAACTGCTCGACGCCCATCGCCGCCCCGCGCCTCCGTACGCCTGTGGTCCCCGCGCGGCCGCGCTCGGCGCCACCTCGATGCTCGACGTCAGCGACGGGCTGCTCCAGGACCTCGGTCACGTCGCCGGGGCGAGCGAGGTGGGGATCGTGCTCCTGCCGGAGGCCTTCGTGATCCCCGAGCCCCTTGAGGAGGCCGCCGGGCGGCTCGGGACGGACCCGCTCGGGTGGATCCTGTCCGGCGGGGACGATCACGCCCTCGCGGCGACGTTCCCTCAGAGCGTACGGCTGCCGCCGGAGTGGGCCGTGGTCGGCCGGGTCGAGGCGGGCGTCGAGGGAGGCGGAGACGTGCAGGTCAGCGGTCGTTCGATGGCCTACGAGGGGTGGGATCACTTCAGGGAGTGAATTTTCCCACTTCCTGTGACATTCGTGAAAATTGCGACAAACGGTTATTGAAATGGTATGAAGTTTGGCGGCCGAGATTCCCTAGAGGAAGGGGCGACATGGGCCGCCATGGTGGACATGGGGAAGACGTCCCCCGCAACCGGGGGAAACGTGAGCCGGAGTCAGCTCCGGAGCCCCCCCAACAGTCCGGGACCAATGACGAATCGATCGGGCGCAGGCTCCGTCCAGAGGAGTCCGCGATCACCGAACCCGCCAAGGGGTTCCTCGGATCGGGCTGGTCGGCCACGACCGAGCTGTCCGAGCCCGTCTGGCCGGGGGAGGAGCGCAAACCGAGACGGCGTGTCAGGACGATGCTGCTCACCGCGGTCGCGGTGGTCGCCGTCCTCGGCGGAAGCGCCGCGGCCATCCAGCTGACCAGCGGCCCCGCCGACTCGACCACCGCCTGCCCGCCCGGCGGTTGCGCGGCCGCCCCCTCGGAACGGCTCGCCCCCGAGGACTCTCTCACCGACTCCGAGGACCCCACGCCACCGGGAGAGGAGACGGAGGAGCCCGCGGAGGAGCCGACCGGCCCCGCGCCGACGGACGAGCCCGGCGGGACGGAGACGCGGACCCCGCGGACCCCGGCGCCCGTCGCCACTCCGCACCGCGCGGACCGTACCCCCGAGGCGAAGGCGCGCCCGACCCCGAAGACCGGGCACACCCCGCGCCGCACCGAGCAGGCGCAGCCGAGCGAGGACCCCGAGCCCACACCGGAACCGACCGGGGAGGCACTCGTCACCGGCGAACGGCCGCACACGCCCAGCGAGACGCCGGGCGTCCCCGAAACCTCCGCGACCCCGGCTCCCGCCCCGACCGCCCCCGCCTCCGGGGTCACCGTCGGCTTCGGCCTGGTCAAGGAGAAGGCCCAGGCCTACACCGCCCAGCTCGTCATCGCCGCGGACGGCAAGCTCGACGGCCTGACGCTGAAGATGCCGGTCGGCGGTGAGATCACCTCGCTGCACGGCGCCGACTGGAAGCAGGAGGACGGAATCCTCGTCCTCGACTCGGCGCAGAACCTGGACCCGGGAGAGAACCTGGTCGTCACCTTCAGCGCGGACGGCCAGTCGAGCACCCCCAAGACCTGCCAGAGCCCCCAGGCTGACTGCGTCGTCGTCTGATCCGGTACGGCGGGCATGCCCGAGAGCTGGTTGGATGGGGCTCATGACCGATTCAGCCCCTCCCCGCGTGCTGACCGTCGCCGGATCCGACTCCGGCGGCGGCGCGGGCATCCAGGCCGACCTGAAGACGATGCTGGCCCTCGGCGTCCACGGCATGAGCGTCATCGCCGCGGTGACCGCCCAGAACTCGCTGGGCGTCCAGGGCTACTGGGAGCTGCCCGCGGAGGCGGTCCGTGCCCAGCTCGACTCGGTGCTCGGCGACATCGGCGCGCAGGCGATCAAGACCGGGATGCTGGCCTCGCCGGTACTGGTCGAGACGGTCGCCGAGGTGCTCGCCGGGGCGGGGGCGCCGGTCGTGGTCGACCCGGTCGGGGTCTCCAAGCACGGGGACACGCTGCTCGCGCCCGAGGCGGTCGAGACCGTCAAGACACGGCTGCTGCCGGTCGCGACCGTCGTGACCCCCAACCTCTGGGAGGTCGCGCAGCTCACCGGCGTCAAGGTCGAGGACGACCGGGACATGCGCGAGGCCGCCGACGCCGTCCTCGCGCTGGGCCCGGCCTGGGCGCTGATCAAGGGCGGTCACCTGCCGGGAGAGCCGGTCGACCTGCTCACCGACGGCACCCGTGAGTTCCGCTTCCACGCCGAACGTCACGACAACCGCCACACCCACGGCACCGGCTGCACCCTGGCCTCGGCCGTCGCCTCCTACCTGGCGCTCGGCGAGGACGTCCCCGCCGCCGTTGAGAAGGCCAAGGCGTACGTCACCGGGGCCATCGCCCACGGTTTCGCCCTCGGCGCGGGCATAGGTCCCGTGGACCACGCCTGGCGCTGGCGCTGACCGTCCGGGGTCACAGGAGCCCGGCGACGGGGTCGGTGCCCAGGCGGCGGAGGACCTCGGCGGTCCTGGACGCCTGTTCCGCCTCCTGGCCGTGCCGGTGGCCCGACTCGACGGCGTCGGCCAGGGCGATGAGCTCGTGCGGTGGAAGGTAACCGTTCGGGGCGCGCAGGTGGAGCCGTACCTTGGGGCCGCCCTGGTCCTGGGCGATCAGATGGGGGATGTTTCGCCCGGTCTGGTGCCTGTGTTCGCCGCTTCCCGCGTACTCGGGGGTGGAGCCGAGCCGGACGCGGGCCGTGGCGAGGTTCGCCTGGCGGGTCCTGAACGTGCGCCGGACCTCGAGCACGCTTCCGGCGAGGGTCGCCCTGAAACGGAAGGCGGCGACGAGGCCACCCAGGAAGACCGTCGCGACCAGCACGAAGACCAGCAGGACCGCGTACTCGATCCGGAACGGAGAGTAGTCCGGAGGATAGGAAACGTGCTGGTCACGCACCATGAGGATCGCGAACAGCGGAAGCGCCGTGAAGGGGAGGGCGAGGACCGACAGGGTGATCTTGGAGCCCGTGCTCGCGCCGGCGCTCAGCCTGAGTGGTGCGGGTGGGGTGCTCACTCGTCCGACAGTAACCAGTCAAGATGATGATTCAGGGGAGATGTCCAGAAAAGGCTCCTGGCAACACGACGCGGCCCGGCGCCCCACGAGGGGGGCGCCGGGCCGCGTGTGCGTCTGGCTAGCGGGTGACCTTGCCGGCCTTGATGCAGGAGGTGCAAACGTTCAGCCGCTTCGGCGTGCCGTTCACCACTGCGCGCACGGGCTGGATGTTCGGGTTCCAGCGGCGGCGGGTGCGGCGGTGCGAGTGGGAGACGTTGTTGCCGAAGGTCGGCTTCTTAGCGCAAACATCGCAGACGGAAGCCACGGTTCGCTCCTTAGATCAGTCGAGAGGCTCGATCCGCCGCGTCGGCGGCGGTCATCGGGCGTGCCGGGACGACCGGCTGGCCAGACGAGAATACCCGACGCCCGGCCTCACATGACAACACGGACCGCCATGACTGGCCGAACGGGGATAGTCCCAAGGGTCAACGGTAGCGCATTCCCGGGGGGCGCCGGACGGCCGTGCCGGGCCCGCCCGCGTGGTGTCGAGGCGATTCTGTCGCACGGACACGGTAGAAACTCTGGGGTGACGAGCTTCGACGAGCCGCTGACCAAGGCGCTTGACCCCAAGACCGCCAAGCTGCTGGAGAGCGTCCTCGACCTGCGCACCGTGGGCGACCTGCTGCGGCACTACCCCCGCCGCTACGCCGAGCGCGGTGAGCTGACCGACTTCGAGGACCTTCAGCCCGACGAGCACGTCACGGTCGTCGGCGAGGTCACCAGGGCCATGCGCAGGCCGATGCGCAACAAGGGCGGCACCTGGCTGGAGGTCGAGATCGTCGACGGCCGCCGGGGCAGGATCTACCTGTCCTTCTTCGGCAGGGCCTCCCACATCGCGGAGACACGGCTGCGGCCCGGTGTCAGGGGCATGTTCGCGGGCAAGGTCGGCGCGTTCGGCCAGGGCGACAAACGCAGGTGGCAGCTCTCCCACCCCGAGTTCGAGATGTTCGACGAGAGCCAGGAGGGCGCCGAGAGGTTCGCCGCCGCGCTGGTGCCGATCTATCCGGCGGGCAAGGACGTGACCCCCTGGGCGATCCGCAGGGCGCTCGGCGTCCTGCTCGACACCCTGGAGCCCCTCGAAGACCCGCTCCCCGCCGACCTCCGGAGCAGACGCGAGCTCCCCGGGCTGGCCGAGGCGCTCACGGCCGTCCACCGGCCCCGCGACCACGCCGACGTCTCCAGGGCGCGCAAGCGGCTGAAGTACGACGAGGCCTTCCTGCTCCAGGCGGTGCTGCTGCAGCGCCGCGCGGCCGCGGCCTCCTGGCCCGCCGCCCCCAGGCCCGCCCGCGCGGACGGGCTGCTGGCCGACTTCGACGCGCGCCTGCCGTTCCAGCTCACCGAGGGGCAGCGG
Source organism: Streptosporangium sp. NPDC001559 (assembly GCF_042893955.1). NCBI lineage: Bacteria > Bacillati > Actinomycetota > Actinomycetes > Streptosporangiales > Streptosporangiaceae > Streptosporangium > Streptosporangium sp. NPDC001559. Next base: position 118,417 of record NZ_JBIAVG010000013.1, on the reverse strand, counting down.
AGCGTGGGCGAGGAGATCGCCGCCGACCTGGCCCTGGCCCACCCCATGCACAGGCTCCTGCAGGGCGAGGTCGGCGCGGGCAAGACCGTCGTCGCGCTGCGCGCCATGCTCCAGGTGGTCGACGCCGGAGGCCAGGCCGTACTGCTCGCCCCGACGGAGGTGCTCGCCCAGCAGCACCACAGGTCGATCACGGCCATGCTCGGCGACCTGGCAACGGGCGGCATGTTCGGCGGTACGGCGGTGGCCCTGCTGACCGGTTCACTCGGCGCGGCCGCCCGCCGCACGGCCATGCTCGACGCGGCCTCGGGCGCGGCCGGGATCGTCGTCGGCACCCACGCGGTCCTGCAGGAGCGCGTGCAGTTCGCCGACCTGGGGCTGGTCGTGGTCGACGAGCAGCACCGCTTCGGAGTCGAGCAGCGCGACGCGCTCAGGGAGAAGGCCGGGGGAGGCCGTCCCCACGTGCTGGTCATGACCGCGACCCCGATCCCGCGCACGGTCGCCATGACCGTATTCGGAGACCTGACGGTCTCCACGCTCTCCCAGCTCCCCTCGGGGCGCGCGCCGATCACCACGCACGTGGTCCCCGCCGCGGAGAAGCCGCACTTCCTCGACCGGGCCTGGGGCAGGCTGCGCGAGGAGGTCGAGCTGGGGCGGCAGGCCTACATCGTCTGCCCGCGCATCGGCGACCTCGAGGGCGACGAGGGCGACCTGTCCAAGGACGACGACGAGCGCCGCCCCCCGCTCGCGGTGCTCGACGTGGCCGAGACCCTCTCCCAGGGCCCGCTGCACGGCCTGCGTACGGCGGTGCTGCACGGCAAGCTGCCCCCGGAGGAGAAGGACGCCGTGATGCGGGCCTTCAGCCGCGGCGAGACGGACGTCCTGGTGGCCACCACGGTCATCGAGGTCGGCGTCGACGTGCCCAACTCCTCCGTCATGGTCATCATGGACGCCGACCGGTTCGGCGTCTCCCAGCTCCACCAGCTGCGCGGCCGGGTCGGCCGGGGCGGGCTGCCCGGGTTGTGCCTGCTGGTGACCGACGCCCCCGGCGGTACCCCGGCCAGGCAGCGGCTCGACGCGGTGGCCACGACCCTCGACGGCTTCGAGCTGTCCCGGGTCGACCTCGAACAGCGCCGTGAGGGCGACGTGCTGGGCGTCGCGCAGTCGGGCCGCAGGTCGTCGCTGAAGCTGCTGCAGCTCCTGCGGGACGAGGAGGTCATCCACTCGGCCCGCCTCGACGCCGAGGGTGTGCTGGAGAGCGATCCGGAGCTGTCGGGGCACCCGATGCTGCGCATGGAGATCGACAGACTGCTGACCGACGAGCGCGCCGAATATCTGGAGAAGACCTGAGACCGCCGGGAGACGGCCCTTGAGCGTCCAGGGCCCTTGGCGCCCGCCGAGGGACCGGGGAGGGCCCGGGGCGGGCGGAGGAGCCCGAAACGGGCAGGGAAGGCCCTTGGGGCAGGCAGGGAGAGGCTGGGACGAAGCAGGCGGAAAGGTCGGAAGACGCCCGAAGGCGGGGACGGCCTCCCCCCGAATGCCGTCCCCGCCTGGGCCCGCCCTCGGGTCAGGTGCCGAGAGCACCGGCGTGCGGAAGGGCTCACGATCACGCCGGTCGGCCTTCTCCTGGGTCGCCGAAGGCCGCAGGACTCATCATGCAAGCAGTCGCGACCCGGGGGAACGACCCTTGCGCTTTCGTCGCCACTCCTTGCCCACTCTTGACCTAGATCACCTACCCGAACCCTTTTGACCTGCGGTTATGTGATGCGTCGCGACACGCCGGGCCGCGGTCCGCGCCGCCGCTGGGACAATGGGCCGGTGAGTCGAGTCATCGCGGGAAGCGCAGGAGGACGACGGCTGGCCGTGCCGCCGGGGCGGGGGACCCGTCCCACGAGCGACCGGGCCAGGGAGGGGATCTTCGCAACCGTCGGGTCGTTGTTCGGCCCCCTGGACGGCGCCCGGGTGCTCGACCTCTACTCGGGGTCGGGGGCCCTCGGGCTTGAGGCGCTGTCCCGGGGCGCGGAGCACGCCCTGCTCGTCGAGTCGGACGCCAAGGCGATCAGGACGATCAGGGCCAACATCGCCTCCCTCGGGCTGCCCGGTGTGGAACTGGCCGCCGACCGCGTCGAGCGGGTGCTCGAACGGGGAACGGCGCAGCCGTACGACCTGGTGTTCGCCGACCCGCCGTACACACTGGGCGCCGAGGCGGTCGACGCCGTCCTCGGGCAGCTGAGAGACGGTGGCTGGCTGGAACGGGACGCCCTGGTGGTCGTGGAGCGCGAGAGCCGGGGCACAGACCTGGTGTGGCCCGAAGGGTACGAGGAGGACAGGGTCCGTCGTTACGGGGAAGCGGCCGTTTGGTACGGTCGCGCCGCCGGGAATCCATAGGGCAGGGGGTTTCGCCTTGCGTCGCGTTGTCTGTCCGGGATCGTTTGATCCCGTTACCAACGGCCATCTGGACATCATCGGCCGGGCCTGCCGGCAGTACGACGAGGTCGTGGTCGCCGTCCTGATCAACATCGAGAAGAAGAGCCTGTTCACGGTCGAGGAGCGCATCGAGATGCTCCAGAACGTGACCAAGGAGTACGGCAACGTGCGCGTGGACAAGTTCCACGGTCTGCTGGTGGACTACTGCAAGCAGCAGCAGATCCCGGCCATCGTCAAGGGTCTGCGGGCGATCAGCGACTTCGACTACGAGTTGCAGATGGCCCAGCTCAACTACCGGATGTCCGGGGTCGAGACGCTGTTCATGGCCACCGGTCCCGAGGTGTCGTTCCTGTCGTCGAGTCGCATCAAGGAGATCGTCCGCTACGGCGGGAGCGTGGCCGGTCTGGTACCCGATCTCGTCCAGGAACTCCTGGTCGAACGGCTCAGGGGCTGACCCCTGGTATCCTCTTGTTTCTGCCTTGCACGACGGCGTTGATTCGCCATGCCTGATGAGAGTGGAATGACTCCGCACAGCCTTGACCCCCGCGCCCCGTGGGTGATCTCCACCCATGACCTGGGGCGGAGACCGGGGGCGATGCTTCGGATGAGTCTCACGCTCCCGGCGCCGGCGAACATCGGTGTTGACATGATCGGTGTCCCCAGGGACACCGACGTCGAGCTGGACATCCGGCTTGAAGCGGTCATGGAAGGTGTGCTCGTCACGGGCACGGCGCAGGCCCCGCTGCGGGGGGAGTGCGCACGCTGTCTGGAGGAGATCGTCTCGGAGACCGAGGTGAGCTTCCAGGAGCTGTTCTTCTACTCGGCGGAGGATGCCGCCGAGGACGACTCGCTTCTCGACGGGGAGCTGCTCGACCTCGAACCTGCGTTCCGCGACGCGGTGGTGCTCACACTGCCGTTGAGTCCGGTCTGCAGCGAAGACTGCTCCGGGCTCTGCTCGGAGTGCGGGATCAGGCTGGCCGACACCGAGCCTGATCACGGACACGAGGTTGTCGACGCCCGCTGGGCCAAGCTGCAGGGTCTGGTTCCAGAACATAACAACGATCAGGAGAGCTGACGTGGCTGTCCCCAAGCGCAAGATGTCGCGGAGCAACACTCGCTCCCGCAGGTCGCAGTGGAAGGCCGCCGCGGTCTCGCTCGTGAGCTGCCCCCAGTGCCGCTCGCCGAAGCGTCCGCACGTGGCGTGCCCCTCCTGCGGCACCTACAACCGCCGTCAGGTGATCGAGCCCTCCGCCTGATCGCAGTCTGACCGACGGACACCGGCCGGGTCTCTCCGGCCGGTGCCACCGTTCGCGATCCACATGCGATGGCGGTCGGCCCGCGGCTGTGGTGGACGCCGGGTTACGCGGTGACGCGTACCCTCCCGGCGCCCACCACATCTTCGGGCATCTCTCATTCCCTTCCTCGCCATCGCGCATTTCACCGCAAGCGTGCGAGGAGAAACCATGGGGATGAGCAGTGTCAAGCCGGTAGCCGTCGAGGTCGTCAGTGACGAGCTCGACAAGGTCCTTTCCGTGCGACTGGACGCGGCGATCCTGGAGCGGGCGCTGACGCACCGTTCCTACGCCTACGAGAACGGCGGCCTGCCGACCAACGAGCGCCTTGAGTTCCTCGGGGACTCCGTGCTCGGCCTGGTCGTCACCGACACCCTGTACCGCAACCACCCCGACCTGCCCGAGGGGCAGCTGGCCAAGCTCAGGGCCGCGGTGGTCAACATGCGCGCCCTCGCGGGCGTCGCCCGTACCCTCGGCCTCGGGCGTTTCCTGCGCCTCGGCAGGGGCGAGGAGGGCACCGGGGGGCGTGACAAGTCCTCGATCCTCGCCGACACCCTTGAGGCGCTGATCGGCTCGGTCTACGTGGACAAGGGCCTCGACGAGGCCTTCCGTGTCGTCCACCTGCTGTTCGACCCGCTCATCACCCGCTCCGCCTCGCTGGGCGCCGGTCTCGACTGGAAGACCTCGCTGCAGGAGCTGACCGCCTCCGAGTCGCTCGGCGTGCCCGAGTACCACGTGGAGGAGAGCGGCCCCGACCACGCCAAGTCCTTCACCGCGATCGTCAGGGTCGGCGGCGAGGAGTACGGCTCCGGCTCGGGCCGTTCGAAGAAGGAGGCCGAGCAGCAGGCGGCCGAGACCGCCTGGACCCGCATCCGTGAGGACCGCGACAAGCGCGAGGCCGGCTGACCCGCGAGCCGTACGGCACGAACCGAAGGAGGGGGCATGCCCGAACTGCCCGAGGTCGAGGTCGTACGGCGCGGCCTGGAACGCTGGGTCCGCGGACGCGTCGTCGCGCGGGCCGAGGTGCTGCACCCGAGGGCGATCAGGAGGCACGTCCCCGGCGCCGAGGAGTTCGCCGCCCAGCTCAAGGGGCGCACGATCGGCACCGCCGAACGCAGGGGCAAGTACCTCTGGCTGCCCCTCGACGGGACGGACGCGATCCTGGCCCATCTCGGCATGAGCGGCCAGCTGCTGGTCGTCGAACCGGACACGGCCCAGGAGAAACACCTGCGGATCCGGATCACCTTCGCCGACGGCGGCCCCGACCTGCGCTTCGTCGACCAGCGGACCTTCGGGCACGTGCTGGTGACACCGCTGGCCGAGGCCGGTGGCAGGCAGGTGCCCGAGCCGATCACCCACATCGCGGCGGACCCGTTCGAGGAGCACTTCGACGAGGCGCTCTTCGCCCGCCGCCTGCGCGCCCGGCGGACCGAGATCAAGCGGGCGCTCCTGGACCAGTCACTGATCAGCGGGGTCGGCAACATCTACGCCGACGAGGCGCTCTGGCGGGCCCGCCTGCACGGCGCCAGGCCGACCGGGGCGCTGACCGGGCCGAAGGTCTCCGAGCTGGTCGGCGCGGCCCGCGAGGTGATGACCGAGGCCCTGGCACAGGGCGGCACGTCCTTCGACAGCCTCTACGTCGACGTCAACGGTGAGAGCGGCTACTTCGAGCGCTCACTGGCCGTGTACGGCAGGCGGGACGAGCCCTGCCCGCGCTGCGGCGCGCCGATCGTCAGGGAGTCGTTCATGAACCGTTCCTCCTACAGCTGCCCCCGCTGCCAGCCCCGCCCGAGGGGGACGGCGGCATGACGGCCGTACGGCTGACCGCCTGGGTCAGAGGGCGTGTCCAGGGGGTCGGGTTCCGCTGGTGGACGCGGGCCAGGGCGCTGGAGCTGGGACTTTCCGGATGGGCGAGGAACACCGAGGACGGCCGGGTCGAGGTCGTCGCCGAGGGCGGCCGTGAGGCGTGCGAGAACCTGCTTTCCCTGCTCAGGGCAGGTGCGACCCCGGGAAAGGTTGACGCGGTCGTGGAACGCTGGAGCGAGGCCAAAAGAAATCTTGGCGGTTTCGTTGAGCGCTGATGCTTCCTTAAACCGCCCAAAATAAGGTATATTTTACTGTCGAGAGTGCCCACTGGTGCATCCACACGGAGCGTTCAACTTGACCGCCCCTTCCGCCGGTGCGACTCTTGATAAGAACCACGCGCACCCCTCCCGCGGCAAGAAGTGCGCGAACCAGTCTGGTCACTCAGCGTGGAGGACCCTTTACCATGGCGAAGGCTCTACTCGGCCACGTCGGCGGTCCTGACCCTCGTATGGTCTCGGAAATGCGCCGTCTTCAGCAGCGTATCCGTGATCTGGAGGCAGAGCTCACCCGGCTCCAGGCCCAGAACGACGAACTCGCGGCCGGCACCCGCGACGAGGCGTTCACCCGCCTGCAGGATCGTGAGCCGGTTCTCACTTAGAGACCGGGACGAAACACCACTGTCCAGGGGCGCCTCGCCGGGGCGTCCCTTGCCATGCCGACCCCCTGTCACGTACGGGGCCACGCACGGCGAACGACCCATGTACGGCGGGCGGACCACACGGTACGCCCGGCGCACCGCCGTACGACGAGATCGCTCACAGATGACGTGAGAAGAAGGCGAACTGCTCGGGGAGCACACGGACCCGGTACGCCGTGTCCTGGCACCCCGAGGAGATCCCTCCCTCAGTCGCCGCGCCGAGCGCCCTCAACCCCTTCAGCATCGTCTCCGTCTGCGGAGCCCTGTCGTCGCGCTCGCCGCAGCCCAGCCAGACCGGGATGTCCACCAGGTCACGCAGCGGAGCCCGCGCCGCCGTGACGGCGGGTGAGGCCGCGGCCACCGCGGCGACCCGGCCGGAACCCAGCTGCGCGGCCAGCCTGAGGGCCTCGGCCCCGCCCGCCGCCCAGCCGAGCAGTCCGATCCTTCCGGTGTCGAACCCCTGGGCCTCCAGATGCGGGAGCACGGTCCCCACGACGTCGGCCGAGGGCCAGTCGTCGATCGCGGCGACCGCGAACCGCCCCCCGCTCGCCGCCAGGTAACGGTCCGCGGAACAGAGGTCGAGCGACGCGCGCGCGTTCTCCGTACCCTCGGGAAACATGATCACGACGGCGGTCCGGTCGCGTGGCTGCGGCGGCAGCGAGACGATCACCGTACGGCCCTCGACCTCGCTCAGCCGCCTGGCCCCAGGACGGGCGGAGGGAGGATCGGGGACGTCTCCGCAGACGACCCGGGCGTAGGCGTTCCGGAAGCCGTCCGGACCGATCGCGAGCGCGGCACCGCCCAGGCCGAGCGCGGCCAGCCCGCCGCCGACCAGGAAAGCCCGCCGTCTGAGACGGCCGTCCCCGCCGTGCGGGGAGCCCTCGCCGCGTTCCGCATCCATGCAGGGCACCCTAGGCGCTGGACAGGCGGGCGCGGGCGAAGAACGGTAGTCTTCCCAGGCGAGAGCGACAGGGCGGCTTGGGAAAGCGCGAGTGAACACGGGTGAACGCGGCGGACGAGGGGTGACATGTATCTGAAAACCCTGACTCTGCGCGGGTTCAAGTCCTTCGCCTCGGCCACCACCCTCAGGTTCGAACCCGGCATCACCGCCGTCGTCGGCCCGAACGGCTCGGGCAAGTCCAATGTGGTCGACGCCCTGGCCTGGGTGATGGGCGAGCACAGCGCCAAGTCGCTGCGCGGCGGCAAGATGGAGGACGTCATCTTCGCCGGGACGTCCTCACGGGCCCCGCTCGGCCGTGCCGAGGTCACGCTCACCATCGACAACACCGACGGCGCGCTGCCCATCGACTACACCGAGGTCACGATCAGCCGCCTGATGTTCAGGGCGGGACAGAGCGAGTACGCCATCAACGGCGACACCTGCCGCCTGCTCGACATCCAGGAACTCCTGTCCGACTCGGGCATCGGCCGTGAGATGCACGTCATCGTCGGGCAGGGCCAGCTCGACCAGGTGCTGCACGCGGGCCCGGAGGACCGCAGGGCCTTCATCGAGGAGGCCGCGGGCGTTCTGAAGCACCGCAAGCGCAAGGAGAAGGCGCTGCGGAAGCTCGACGCGATGCAGGCCAACATGACCCGGGTCCAGGACCTCACCACCGAGCTGCGCAGACAGCTCAAGCCCCTCGGCCGCCAGGCGGAGATCGCCCGCAAGGCCGCGGTCATCCAGGCCGACCTGCGCGACGCCAGGCTCAGGCTGCTCGCCGACGACGTGCTCACCCTGCGCGTCACCCTGGAGCGGGAGACCGCAGACGAGGCCGCCGTGCTGGCCCGCCGTACGGTGGTGGAGACCGAGCTGGAACAGGGCCAAGTCGCCGAGGCCGAGCTTGAGGCCGCCGAGGCCGAGGCGCAGCCGCGGCTGGCCGCCGCCCAGGAGACCTACTTCCGGCTGTCGTCCCTCCGTGAGCGCCTCAGAGGCCTGGCCGGGCTGGCCGCGGAACGGCACCGCAACGCGACCGACACCACGGTCGAGCGCAGAGGACGCGACCCGGAGGACTACGAGCGCGAGGCCGAGGAGATCCAGGAGCAGGAACGCGTCCTTGAGGAACTCCTCGACCAGGAGCGGGAGACCCTGGCACAGGCCGTCGCGGGACGCTCGGAGAGCGAGGCTGCGCTCGCCACCGAGGACCGCCGCCTGGCCGCGGAGGCCAAGGCCGTCGCGGACCGGCGGGAAGGGCTGGCCAAGCTCAGAGGGCAGGCCGGCGCGGCGCACAGCAGGGCGGGCGCGGCGGAGGAGGAGATCGGGCGGCTGAGGCTCTCCCTCGAAGAGGCCGAACAGCGCGCCGAACGCGCCCGTGCCGACCACGAAGGTCAGGAACGCTCTGAACCGGAGGTCGACCCCGCCCTCGCCGAAGAGCTGGAAATCGCCCTTGAGGCCGTGGAACAGGCAAGGCAGGCCGTCGAGGACGCCAAGTCCGTCGCCGAGGAGGCCAAGGCCTCCGTCGCGGGCCCCAACGCGGCCCTGTCCTCGGCCAAGGCCGCCGTCGGTGTCGCCCGCAAGGCCGACCAGGAGGCCCAGCGTCAGGTCGCCGCGCTCGAAGCCAGGTTCGAGGCGCTCCAGCTGAGCCTGGCGAGCGGCACGGACGGAGCCGCGGCGTTGCTGGCCGCCGACCTGGCCGGGGTGCTCGGCCCGGTGGCCACCATGCTGACCGTCAGCCCCGGCGCGGAGACGGCCGTGGCCGCCGTGCTCGGCGCCTACGCCGAGGCGGTGGCCGTGGAGTCGCTGCAGGCGGCCGCGGACGCCATCGACTTCCTCAGCCGCCAGGACGGGGGCCGGGCGGCCCTGCTCGTCGCCGCGGGCGGGCAGGTCCCGAGGAGGGCCGACATGCCCGTCGCGGGCGGCCGGTGGGCGGCGGACCTGGTCACCGTGCCCGACGCGCTGCGGGCCGCCGTCACGCACCTGCTGGCCGACGTGCTGGTCGTCGACGACCTGGAGACCGCCAGGAAGGCCGTCGAGCAGTGGCCCGAGCTGCGGGCCGTCACCCGCTCCGGCGACCTGGTCGGCTCCTACGCCGCAAGGGGAGGCTCGACGGGCGCGACCTCCGCCCTCCAGATGCGGGCCGCTCTCGACGAGGCCGTCGCGGACCTGGCCACGGCCAGGCAGGCCGCCGAACAGGCGGGCGTCGCCATGGAGGAGGCCGCCGAGGCCGAGACACAGGCGCAGTTCGCCGTCGAGACCGCCCAGGCGGGCGTGGGCGAGGCGCAGACGGGCGTGCAGACCGCCCAGGCCGGGGTGAACGCCGCCCAGGCCGCTCTCGACCAGATCAGGGCCAGGCAGCGCGACGCCGACCAGCGGGCCGCCGCGACCGCGCGGCGACTGGCCCAGCTCGGCGCCGCGGCCGAGGCCGCCGCCGCCGAGTGCGAACGGCTCGCCAGAGCCGTACGGGCCGCCGAGGAGGCCCGCGACCGGGACGCCGCAGGACTCGCCGAGATCGAGGAACGGCTCGCCGCCGCCACCGCCGAGGTGGAGGCCGAACCCGAACCGACCACCGAGATGCGCGACGAACTCGCGGAGATCTGCGCCTCGGCGAGACAGACGGAGATGGAGGCCCGGCTGGCCGTACGGACGGCCGAGGAGCGGGTCAAGGGCCTCGCGGGCCGAGCCGACGAACTGCTGCGCGCCGCGGAACGGGAGCGTGAGGAACGCGCCAGGGCCGCCGAGCTGCGGGAACGGCGGCGCAGGCAGGCACTGGTCGCCCAGGCCGTGGTCCGCGGCACCGAGCTGACCCTGGGCCGCCTGGAGACCTCCCTCACCGTGGCGGCCGAGGAACGCGACGAGGCCGAACAGGCACGCGGGCAGATCGACCAGTCGCTCAAGTCGATCAGGCTCCGCGTCAGGGAACTGTCCGGCGAACTGGACAAGCTGATCAACAGGGCGCACGGCAGCGAGGTCGCCAGAACCGAACGGCGCCTGCGCCTGGAACAGCTGGAGGCCAAGGCCGTCGACGAGTACGGCGTCGAACCCGACACGCTCATCGCCGAGTACGGCCCGGCCGAACCCGTCCCGACCGTCGACGGCGACCCCGTTCCCTATGTGCGTGAGGAACAGGAGAAGCGGGCCAGGGCCGCCGACCGGCAGATGGCGCAGCTCGGCAAGGTCAACCCGCTGGCCCTTGAGGAGTTCGCCGCCCTTGAGGAACGGCACGCCTTCCTCACCTCCCAGCTTGAGGACCTCAAGAAGACCAGGCGTGACCTGCTGCTCGTCGTCAAGGAGGTGGACGAGCGGGTCGAGCAGGTGTTCGGCGCCGCCTACGCCGACGTCGCCCGCGAGTTCGAGCAGATCTTCGGGCGGGTCTTCCCCGGCGGTGAGGGCAGGTTGCTGCTCACCGACCCGGAGGACATGCTGACCACCGGCGTCGAGGTCGAGGCCAGACCGCCGGGCAAGAAGGTCAAGCGCCTGTCGCTGCTGTCCGGAGGGGAACGGTCGCTGACCGCCGTCGCCTTCCTCGTCTCCATCTTCAAGGCGCGGCCCTCGCCGTTCTACGTGATGGACGAGGTCGAGGCGGCGCTCGACGACACCAACACCCAACGGCTGCTGACCCTGTTCGAAGAACTGCGGCAGGCGTCACAGCTCATCGTCATCACCCACCAGAAACGCACGATGGAGATCGCCGACGCGCTGTACGGGGTCTCGATGCGGGGGGACGGGGTCAGCCAGGTGATCAGTCAAAGGCTTCGAGAAACTGTGTAGCTTTGCGCCGCCTGCGGCGGCGCGGGGGGCTTCGCCCCAAAGCGGATGCTTTCTCTCGCTGTGTTTCTTTGCGCCGCCTGGCGGCGTCGCGGGTTCGGACGCCTTGAGCCAACGCTTTCCCTCGTCGTTCGTCCGCTGCGCTCCCTCACTCCTCAGTCCAAGCGTCGGCGCGCCCGAACCGACACTCCTCACGCACGGCACCGGTAACCCCAAGATCAAACCCTTCGCGCTTGGCGCCGGTAAAGCCAAGATCAAAACCCTTCACTCTCAGCGTCGGGACGCCCGGCTGAAACCCCTCACACGTGGGGGCGGGAGGGCGGGTAGTCAAGATCGACGAGGGGGTGACTTGACCCGGGGGGTCGGAGCATTCCGGGGGGTCTGGAAAACTGTGCTCTTGTGGAAGGCTATCTCGGCATAATCGCGATCATCGTCGTTGTCGCCCTGCTGGCGGCGGGCGGCATGTTCCTGTTGCTCAGGCCGCGGGGCAAGTCGGCTCCTCCGGTGGAGCCGCCCGAGGTGCGGCCCGTTCCCAGGGAGGAAGAGGCGCCTCCCGTGGGGGCCGCACAGGACGACGACGCGGCGACCACCACTCTTCCGCCGCCGGCCAAGCCCGCCGAGCCCATGGTCGTCCCCCCGGCCGTCGAGATCCCGCCGCCCTCGGCGGGCCGCATGGTACGGCTGCGCGCCAGGCTCGCCCGGTCCCAGAGCACCTTCGGCAAAGGCCTGCTCGACCTGCTCTCGCGTGACCGTCTCGACGACGACACCTGGGACGAGATCGAGGAGACCCTGATCACCGCGGACGTCGGCGTCGCCCCGACCCAGGCGATGGTCGAGGAGCTGCGGACCAAGGTGAAGGTGCTGGGCAGCAGGACGCCCGCCGAGGTGCGCGGGCTGCTCAAGGAGCAGCTGCTGACCCAGATCGGCGCCGACACCGACCGCACCCTGCACGTCAAGCCGCACGGGGAGCGTCCCGCGGTCGTGCTCGTCGTCGGCGTCAACGGCACCGGCAAGACCACGACGACCGGCAAGCTGGCGCGTTCCCTCATCGGTGACGGCAACAAGGTCGTGCTCGGCGCCGCAGACACCTTCCGCGCCGCCGCGGCCGACCAGCTCCAGACCTGGGGCGACCGGGTCGGCGCCGAGGTCGTGCGGGGCCCCGAGGCCGGCGACCCGGCCTCGGTGGCCTTCGACGCCGTGGCCAAGGGCATCGAGGACAAGGTGGACGTGGTCATCGTCGACACGGCGGGCCGTCTGCACACCAAGACCGGTCTGATGGACGAGCTGGGCAAGGTCAAGCGGGTCATCGAGAAGAAGGCGACGGTCGACGAGGTCCTGCTCGTCCTGGACGCGACCACGGGTCAGAACGGCATGCGCCAGGCCCAGGTGTTCGCCGAGGTCGTCGACGTCACCGGTATCGCCCTGACCAAGCTCGACGGCACCGCCAAGGGCGGCATCATCATCTCCGTCCAGCGTGAACTTGGAGTGCCGGTCAAGCTGGTCGGCCTCGGTGAGGGGCCGGACGACCTGGCTCCGTTCGACCCCGAGGTCTTCGTGGACGCCCTGCTCGGCGACTGAGAGAGCCACCGGGAACCGGGACGCGGTGGACGCCGCGTCCCGGTGGGGACGTCAGTCCCGAAGGAGAGCCCCGTTGCGCCGGGCACGGTCCCCGGCGGAGGGCAGCGGCCCGACGGGCACGACCATGGGGGTGCCCGTCACAGGGTCCTCGATGACCCGGGCGGCCAGGTCGAAGACCTCCGCGAGCAACTCCTCGGTGAGGACCTCGGCGGGGGGCCCGGCGGCGACGACCTTGCCCAAGCGCATGGCGACCAGGTGGTCGGTGTAGCGGGCGGCGAGGTTGAGGTCGTGCAGGACCATCACCACCGTGCGGCCGAGCTCCCCGTGCAGGCGGCGGACGAGTTCGAGGACCTCGATCTGGTGTGCCAGGTCGAGGAAGGTCGTCGGTTCGTCGAGCAGCAGCAGGTCGGTGCCCTGGGCCAGGGCCATTGAGATCCAGGCGCGCTGGCGCTGCCCGCCGGACAGCTCGTCGAGCGGGCGTTCGCCCAGGTCGAGCAGGCCCGTCATGGACAGAGCCTCGTTGACGGCCGTCTCGTCGCCGGAGGACCACTGCCGGTACCACGTCTGGTGCGGGTGCCGTCCCCTGGCCACCAGATCGGCCACGGTCAGCCCCTCGGGGGCCGTGGGAGCCTGCGGCAGCACTCCCAGGATCTTCGCGACCTCCCTGGTCGGCATCCTGTCGATGCGTTTGCCGTCCAGCAGCACCTCACCGCCGGAGGGTTTCAGCAGTCGTCCCAGCGCGCGCAGCAGCGTGGACTTGCCGCATCCGTTGGGGCCGATGATCGTCGTCACCGTCCCGGCCTCGATCCCGAGGTCGAGCCCGTCGACGATGACGCGGTCGCCGTACCCGAGCTTGACGTCGACGGCCCGTAGTCTCAAGGTCGTGCCTTTCTTCGCGCGCGGACGAGGAGATAGATCAGATAGGGGGCGCCGAGGATCGCGGTGACCACGCCGACGGGAAGTTCGACGGGGCTGAACGCGGTCCGCGCGACCAGGTCGGAGGCGCTGGTGAGGACGGCACCGGTGAGCGCGGACACCACGAGCGGAGGCTGGGCCGCTCCGGCCAGGCGCAACGCGATCTGTGGCGCGGCCAGCGCGACGAAGACGATGGGGCCCGCCGCGGCGGTCGCGAGCGCGGCCAGCAGTACGGCGGCCAGGATCATCAGGCTCCTGGTGAGGTTGGGGCGCACCCCGAGCCCGGTGACGGTCTCCTCGCCGAAACGCAGCGCGCCGAGCGAGCGAGCGCCGACCAGGGCCGCCGGGACCAGTACGGCCAGCGCCACCGCGACGGGGACGACGTGTTCCCAGCCCCTGCCGTTCAGCGAGCCGGTGATCCAGACGATGGCGCGCCCGCTGTCGTTGACGTCGCCGATGGTCAGCAGCCAGTACTTGACGTTGACGCACATCACCGAGACGCCGATGCCGACGAGCACCAGGCGGTAGCCGTCCAGGCCGCCGCGCCAGGCGAGCGTGTAGACGGCCAGCGCCCCGGCCGCGCCGCCGAGCAGGGCGAGCAGTGGAATCCCGACCGAGGCCAGCATGCCGCCGGCCCCGCCCGCGGCGCTCGACGTGGCCACGATGGCCGCGACCACGCTCACACTGGCGCCCGGCGTCACCCCGAGGATGTCGGGGCTGGCCAGCGGGTTACGCGCGATGGCCTGGGTGATCGCCCCGGCCAGGGCGAGCGCCGCGCCGACGAGGACGCCGGTGAGCGCCCGGGGCAGCCGCAGTTCCATCACCACGAGGTGGTCGGGGCCGTCCCCCACGACGGCGCGGCCCACCTCGGCCAGGCTCATCGGGATGTCGCCGATCCGCATGCCGAGCCCGGTCAGCAGTACCGTGGCGGCCAGCAGGACCAGCGCCGTCAGGGCGGGGCGTGGCCGCAGGGGCCAGGAGGCGGGACCGGCCCGCAGCGCCCTCGTCTGTGCCCTCGTCTCACGGGGGCGCGCGCCGTACACGGGGGTGGGGTTCACAGGCGGACCGGCTTCCTGCGGCGGACCAGGGCGACGAAGAACGGCGCGCCGAGCAGGGCGAGCACCACTCCGGCCTCCAGTTCGCCGGGCCGGGCGACCACCCGTCCCGCCACGTCGGCGAGCAGCAGCGCCACCGCGCCGATCAGCCCCGAGTACGGCAGCAGCCACCGGTGGTCCGGGCCGGAGAGCGGGCGGGCCAGGTGGGGGACCATCAGGCCGAGGAAGGCCAGCGAGCCGCAGGCCGCGACCGAGGCGCCGGTGAGCAGCGTGATCGCGCAGATGCCGACGGCGCGGGTCAGGGTGACGTTCTGGCCCAGGGCCCTGGCCACGTCCTCGCCGAGGGCGAGCGCGTTGAGGCCGGGGGCGTTGATCAGGGCGAGCAGGAGCCCGACGGCGACGAAAGGCAGCACCTGGGTGACGGTCTCGGCGCCCCGGCCCGCGATCGAGCCGGTCTGCCAGAACCGGAAGACGTCCATCGCCTGCTCGTCCATCAGGACCAGGGCCGAGGTGAGCGCGTAGAGGAAGGAGCTGACCGCCGTGCCGGCCAGGGCCAGGGTCAGCGGGGTCGGGCCGGACCGTCCGCCGACCATGCCGAGGGCGAAGACTCCGGCGCTGGCGGTGAGGGCTCCGGCCAGGCCGAACCAGATGTAGCCGTACAGGCCGGTGACGCCGAGCGTCATGATGGCGAGCACCATCGCGAACGCCGCGCCCTGGGTGACGCCGAGCAGACCGGGGTCGGCCAGCGGGTTGCGGGTGTGCCCCTGCATGAGGGCGCCCGCGACGCCCAGGGCGATCCCGGCCATGATCCCGATGGCGGTCCTGGGCACGCGCAGCGACCGCACGACGATGTCGTTCTCGGTGCCCGACGGGCCGGTCAGGGCGTGCCACACGTCGCCGGGCGGGACCGGTTTCGCACCGACCGCGAGACTCAGCAGGACGGCGGTCAGCAGCAGGGCGAACAGCCCGGCGACCACGATCGACCTGCGGGTACGCAGGGACGCGAGAGCACCCCTCGGGGAGGGGGGCCGCGCGATGACCGCCGTCGTGCTCACGCGCGCTCCTCTCGCCTGCCGGAGACCGGACACCGTCCCGTGGAACGGGACCCCGATTGTCGGGCTCCGAACGAGTATGACAGTTTAGGCATGCCTAATCTAATTTAGGCATGCCTTACCTTGGAGGAAGTCCTGATGAGAACATTGCGCGCCGTGGCGCTCGGGGTGGCGACGGCCGTACTGTCGGCGGGGCTGGCCGCCTGCGGCACAAGCACGACGACCACCGCGAAGCCCGCCGGGGAAGCCGGGACGGGGTCGGCCCCCTCGGCCGGGGCGGCGAACGCGGAAGGCTTCCCCCGCACCGTGAAGCACGCCATGGGCGAGACCGTGATCCCGGCCAAGCCGGTGCGGGTCGTGACCCTCGACCAGAGCTTCGTCGACGCGGTGCTCACCCTGGACACCGACGTCGTCGGGTTCACCACCTACCGGGCGATCGACGACAAGCTTCCCGACTATCTGACCCCGGTCCTCGGGCACGCCAAGGACGCCGTCTCCGTCGGCACGCTCGAACAGCCGAGCCTGGAGCGGATCATCGCCCTCAAGCCCGACCTGATCGTCTCGGCGAAGGTCCGGCACGAGGCGCTGTACGACAAGCTGTCGAAGATCGCGCCGACGGTGTTCAGTGAGACCACCGGCGCGATCTGGAAGGAGAACCTCAGGCTCATGGGGCGGGCCCTGGGCAGGGAGGACCTGGCGGAGACCAGGCTCAAGGACTACCAGGACCGCGCCGCCGCGCTCGGTGCCTCCATCGACAAGAAGAACGGCGGAATGCCGACCGTCTCGGTCGTCCGGTTCGCCGGGGAGCCGACCGTGCGCCTGTACGTGGAGAACTCCTACTCGGGGCTGGTGCTGAAGGACGTCGGCTTCGTCCGGCCGAAGGACCAGCCGACCACGACCGAGACGATCGCGGTGAACATCAGCCAGGAGAACATCTCCCAGCTCGACGCCGAGCACATCTTCGTGGCGGCCTACCCCGACCCGGCGGCGGAGCCGATCAGGAAGGAGTTCCAGGCCAACCCGCTCTGGGGCAGGCTCAAGGGCGCCAAGCACGACGTCGCCGACGTCGTCTGGATGAGCGCGGTCGGCATCCAGGGCGCCCACGCCATCCTCGACGACGTCGCGAAGGTCTTCGGGGTCGATCCCGCCCGGGCCTCCTGAGCGGCTCCTTCGGGTGGGACGTCAGGGTTCGGCCAGGAAGGACCTCAGCTCCTCCAGGTGGGGGGCGATGTCCAGGCCGCGCTCGGCGAGCCAGGCGTCGTCGCCGTAGGTGCAGCGGTAGCGTTCGCCGCCGTCGCAGATCAAGGTGACGACGCTGCCCCGCTCGCCCGCCTGGCGCATCTCCCGCAGGATCCGTACGGCGGCCGCGACGTTGGTGCCCGTCGAGCCGCCGACGTCGCGGCCGGTGACCTCGCGGACCCAGCGCATCGCCGCGATGGACAGGGCGTCCGGGACCTGGATCATGCGGTCGATCACGGTGGGCATGAACGACGGTTCGACCCGGGGGCGGCCGATGCCCTCGATGCGGGAGCCGGGGGCGGTGACGGTGTCGTCGCCGGCGCACCAGCCCGGGTAGAAGGCGGACCCCTCAGGGTCGACCACCGCGAGCCTGGTCTGGTGCCGCCGGTAGCGGATGTAGCGGCCGATGGTCGAGGACGTGCCGCCGGTACCGGCGCCGACCACGATCCAGGTCGGCTCGGGGTGGGGCTCCATCTCCATCTGCTGGAAGATGCTCTCGGCGATGTTGTTGTTGCCGCGCCAGTCGGTGGCCCGCTCGGCGTAGGTGAACTGGTCCATGAAGTGGCCGCCGGTCTCGGCCGCGACCCTGCGGGACTCCTCGTAGATCGTCCCGGGGTCCTGAACGAGGTGACACCTGCCGCCGTAGAACTCGATCAGGGCGATCTTCTCAGGGGACGTCGAGGCGGGCATCACCGCGACGAACGGCAGGCCGACCAGCCTGGCGAAATAGGCCTCGCTCACCGCGGTCGAGCCGCTGGAGGCCTCGACGACCGTGGTCGAGGGGCCGATCCAGCCGTTGGCCAGGCCGTACAGGAACAGGGATCGGGCCAGGCGGTGCTTGAGTGAACCGGTGGGGTGGACGGACTCGTCTTTGAGGTAGAGGTTTACCCCCCAGTGCGTGGGAAGCGGGAAGACGTGGAGATGGGTATCGCAGCTTCGATGGGCGTCGGCCTCGACGTGACGGATGGCCTCGGCCACCCAGGAGCGGGTATATGGGTCATGCCTGTCCACGTATTCCATGCACCCAAAAGTAGCGCGAGCTGGGGTTATGTGATGATGGACACAACCTCTACCATCTTCAGAGGGAGATGTTACGATAATGAGACTTGTCCGGCTGTAGGGCGTGTCGTACCCGCCTTCGAAGCAGCCGACGACCAACCTCCTGACCAGGCGGAAGAGCTCTTAACGGCCCGCTTACGAGCCGCCTGCGAGCATTCGACAAGCCGCCGGAAAGGGCGTGTCGTGCCTGTGCCGGACGGTGGTGGGGGGAATCAGTGCAAGGGGGAAGAACACGTGATCACGATGACCGAAGAGCAGCGCCAGGACTGGTTCGAGCGCGACGTCGTTCCGGTCACCACCCAGCTCTACGCGTCCGCGATGCGTTTGACCCGCAACTCCGCCGACGCCGAGGACCTCGTGCAGGAGACGGTGGCCAAGGCGTTCACCTCTTACCACCAGTTCCGTGAGGGCACCAACCTCAAGGCGTGGCTGCACCGGATCCTCACCAACAACTTCATCAACGAGTACCGCAAGAAGCAGCGTTCGCCCAAGCTCTCGGCGACCGAGGAGATCGAGGACTGGCAGCTCGCCGCCGCCGAGTCCCACATGTCCTCCGGGCTGAAGTCCGCCGAGACCGAGGCACTCGAACAGCTGCCCGACAGCGCCGTGATGAACGCGCTGCGCTCCCTGCCCGAGGACTTCCGCGTCGCGGTCTACCTGGCCGACGTCGAGGGCTTCGCCTACAAGGAGATCGCCGAGCGCATGGGCACGCCCATCGGCACCGTCATGTCCCGGCTGCACCGTGGCCGCCGTCAGCTCAGGGCGATGCTTGAGGACTACGCCCGCGAGGAGGGCGCCGTCCGCCTGCCCGAGCAGCGCCAGGCCGCCTGACCGGCGGCTCCCGCCCGGTCCGAGCCTCAGCCCGCGGCGATCAGCGCGACCGCCGCGAGGGTGAAGCCGATGCCCGTCATCTGCACGACGTTGAGCCGCTCCTTCAGGACGTATCTGGCCAGCACCAGCGTGCTCGCCGGGTAGAGGGAGACCAGCACGCCGACGAGGCTCAGCATGCCGCGCTGCTGGGCGAACATGAACAGCACGTTGGCCAGCATGTCGAGGACCCCGGCCACCAGGATGATCCGCAGCGCGCCCGTGCCCGGTCGCAGCGTACGGCCGGTGGCCAGGGCCAGCAGGGCGATGAGGGTGATCGAGGAGAGGCGCGCGCCGAACAGCGGCCACATCCCGGTCTCGGCGGGCGACTGCGCGAGCAGGACGAAGAAGCCGCCGAACCCCGCGCCCGCGACCAGTGCGGCCACCAGCGGCCCGCGGCCGTTCCCGGACGCGCTCCGCGAGGGGTCACGGCTGACCAGCAGCACCGCGACCAGTGCCAGTGCCACACCGCAGAGCGCCGGCGGCTCGGGCCGCTCCCCGGTGGCCAGGCCGTACAGGACGGGCAGGGCCGCGGAGGTGGTCGCGGTGGTCGGGGCGACGACGGACATCACGCCGGTGGCCAGCGCCCGGTAGAAGAGCACCAGTCCGGCGGCGCCGGAGACGCCCGCCGCCATGCCCCAGGCGAACGCGCCCGCCGTCGGGGCGCCGGGCAGCAGCGGCATCAGCACGACCACCAGGGCGAGTCCGGCGCTCTGGGAGAGCACGACCACCGCCATCACCCGCGACCTGCGGGTGGCCAGGCCGCCGAAGAAGTCGGCCGTGCCGTAGACCACGGCGCAGAGTGTGGCCAGCGCCACCGCGATCATCCTTCACCTCGGTTCAATGGATTGCACCGTTAGAACAATATACGAGGTGCAAAATACTGCAAACCAGGTTCACTACACTGGACCGATGGATCCGGAGACGATCAACGCGGCGGTCGCCAACAACGTGCGGGCCCAGCGGGCACACCGGCAGATGACGCTCGACGAACTGGCCGCCCGCTCCGGGGTGAGCCGCGGCATGCTCGTCCAGGTCGAGCAGGGGCGGACCAACCCCAGCATCAACACGCTCACCCGCATCGCCGACGCCCTCGGGGTGACGGTCGCGCGCCTGGTCGAGGTCTCGGACGTGCCCGTCGTGCGGGTCGTCCCCGCTGCCGCCGTCGTCACCTTCCCGCACGGGAAGGCCAGCTCGGCCCGGCTGCTGGTCGGCACCGACGCCCCGTCGATCCTGGAGCTGTGGGACTGGCGGCTCGCCCCGGGTGACCACCACGACGGTGACGCCCACCCTCCGGGCACCAGGGAGATGCTGACCGTCATCGAGGGGGAGCTCACCCTCTCGGTGTACGGCGGCAGCCACGTCGTCGGCGTGGACGACGCCGTGGTGTTCCGGGCTGACCGGCCGCACCGCTACTCCAACAACGGGCAGGTTCCGCTCAGGTTCACGATGGTGGTGACCGAACCGAAGGAGACACCTGACCAATAGTGGGGAACGGGTGTCATCAGGCGACACGTGACCGCATCATTACCCCATGTCGCTTTCGCTGTCACCCGCCGGTGGCGGGGCCTGTGTCCCGGCCGCGCGGTCCGTCCCTCCGTCGGGGAGCGGTCCCTCCTCCCGCCGGGGAGGTGACGGGTGAACGAGCGTGTCGAGGCGGGGGAGGCGATCGCCAGGCTCCGCGCGGAGCTGGCCGGGCTCGGGGTCACCGGCGCCTACGAGGTCGACGACGACGGCACTCTCTCGGTATGGATCGGGCTCGTCGTTCGCTTCCGAGATGGTTTCTACCGGTGGCAGGAGGGCCAGGTGAAACGTCGGCATCTGGGCACGGATTCGAAAGGATGCGCCATTCGGGTAGCGCGTCGCTATGCGGAACTCCAGGCGGATGTCCCATCCTGGTGGGACGAACTGGCCAGGAGTCTGCGGGGGGACGTGGCCGGAGACTATCCGTGACCATCCGTGACCCCGGCCGGCCTGGCGGGGGGCAGACGTGTGGCGATGGATGGTTTTCACCATGGCCGTCCTGCTGGGAGTCGCGGGCTGTGAGCCTCCCGTCGCGCTCCTGAGCATCGAGAGTGATCCGTCCCCGTCCGTCTCGCCGTCCCCCGAGGCCTCTCTGCTCTTCGACCCGGAGGAACTCGCCGAGAGACTGGTCGCGATCCAGCGGCAGTGGCCGAGGAACAGCCTTCCGAAGCCGCCCGGCGCGCGCGGGGTGAACTGCGCCAGGGTCAGGTGCGTCGCGCTGACCTTCGACGACGGGCCCGGGCCGTACACCGGCAGGCTGCTCGACATCCTCGCCAGGCACCAGGCGAGGGCCACCTTCTTCGTGCTGGGCAGGATGGTCGCCGAGGACCGGGGGGAGAACCTCCGCAGGATGGTCGTCGAGGGACATGAGATCGGCAACCACACCTGGGACCACCTTCCGCTCCCTCAGCTCTCGGAGAAGTCGATCAGGTTCGAGCTGACCAGCACCCAGAAGGTCGTCAAACGGCTGTCCGGGGTCAAGATGACGATGATGCGGCCGCCGTACGGCTCGACGGGCAGGCGGGTCGCCGCGGAGGCCTCCCGCCTCGGGCTCGCCCAGGTCCTGTGGAGCGTCGACACCCTCGACTGGCGCGACCGCGACTCCCGGCTGGTCGCCCAGCGCGCCACCCAGGCCACCCCGGGGGCCATCGTGCTCATGCACGACATCCACCCGACGACCGTCGAGGCCGTGCCCGCCGTCCTGAACCAGTTCGTCCAGCGGGGCTACACGTTCGTGACGCTGTCGGAGCTGTACGGCGTGCCCCGCCTGGTGCCCGGCAGGGCCTACACCAGCATGGGCGACGGCGCCAGGGGGACCGCGGCCACGGAGATTCCCTAACCGTCGGTGGCCGATGGCACGATGGGCCGCATGGGTTTCAGCGGCTTTCCCGACGAGGGGCTCCTGTTCTACGAGGGCCTCGAGGCGGACAACTCCAAGACCTACTGGACGCGCAACAAGCGGGTCTACGAGGAGGCGGTCCGGGCTCCGATGACGGCCCTCGGCGAGGAGCTCGCCGAGGAGTTCGGGCAGGCGCGCATGTTCCGCCCCAACCGCGACGTCCGCTTCTCCAAGGACAAGTCCCCCTACAAGACGCACCAGGGGTCCTACGTCCCGAAGGGTGAGGCGATCGGCTTCTACGTCCAGCTCGACGCGGCCGGGCTGCTCGTCGGCGGAGGACTCTACGCCGCGCAGGGCGAACAGCTGGCCCGCTACCGCCAGGCGGTCGACGAGGAGATCAGCGGGACGCCGCTGGAGAAGATCGTCGCCGAGGCGCGCATCGCGGGCTACGCCATCGAGGGCGACCGTCTCAAGACGCGGCCGAGGGGCGTCCCCGAGGACCATCCCCGTCTTGACCTGCTCCGTCACAGGTCGCTGCACGCGGGCCGCCGTTTCGAGCCGGAGGAGTGGATCCACACCCCGCAGGTCGTGGAACGGGTGCGGGAGGTCTGGCGCGACCTCACCCCGCTGGTCGAGTGGCTCGCCGACCATCTTCCCGCCGACTGACCCGGGTCAGGGCTTCGTATGCCCCCGGTCACGGTTCGTTGACGGCCCTGACCGCCTTCGACCGGCCGCCCGGCGTTTCGCGTCCCCGGAGCGGCCCGCCCTCCTGACAGGAGCCTTGACACTCCGCTCGGATTTCGGATAGTCCGGAAGCATGGGTCCGAGTCGCTGCTGATTCGCGATACCACCAGCCGGAGCGGGGGAGGCGCCAATGGCGACCTACGAGTATGTCTGCCGGGACTGTGGATACTTCGACGTTCGTCTTCCGATGGGAACCGCGCCGTCCGAGTACGGCTGCGCTACCTGCGGACACGATGCCCGTCGCGTCTACTCCCCGCCGAACGTCTCCTGGGTTCCTCCGGCGCTCGCGGCCGCGTTCGGCCGTGAGGAACAGAGCCGGGAGGCGCCCGAGGTCGTCACCGCGCCGCCGGGACGGCGACCGCCCCGGCCGCCGCATCCCGCGCTGGCGCGCCTGCCCCGGCCATGATCCTGTGAGGGAGGTCCGGCGATGGCGACCGTGGGACTGCTTTACGTCGGTGCGGTGCTCTTCATCAACGGAATGATGCTGCTGGGAAAGGTCGACGCGCGGGCGGCGGCCGTCTTCAACCTCTTCGTCGGGGCGCTGCAGGTGGTCACACCCACCGTGCTGATCATCGCCGCGGGCGACAGGGCGGGCGCGATCCTCGGGGCCTCGGGGCTCTTCCTGTTCGGCTTCACCTACCTCTACGTGGGCATCGGCCTGCTCGGCGGGTTCGACACCACGGGGGTCGGCTATTTCTCGCTGTTCGTGGCGATCACGGCGCTCGGCTTCTCCTACGCGAACTTCAGGATCCTCGGGGACAAGCCCTTCGGCGTCATCTGGCTCTACTGGGCGTTCCTGTGGCTGCTGTTCTTCCTGCTGCTCGGGCTCAAGCGTGAGCACCTGACCGTCTACACGGGCTGGGTGACGGCGATCGAGGGGTGGGTGACCGCGGCCATCCCGGCCTTCCTGCTGCTCACCGGCTACTGGCAGAGCTGGAACCAGGACCTGCTGGCCGTACTGCTGGCGGTGTTCGGCGTGGTCGTCTTCGGCGGGCTGTGGCTGCTGACGAGGGGACGGCGGTCGCTTCCCGGCGGTACCGGCCCGGCGGGTGGGGCGACGGCCGCGGCGCACTAGACCTGTGCGTGCCCGTACGGCGTGCGACCCGGAGGAGGTGATGTGGCCTGGACATCCGGCCAGCACGCACATCCCAAGGAAGGAGTTGTCATGCCGAAGGTCGTCTTCAGCGTGGATCAGTCGAAGCCGATGCGTGACCAGCAGGTACCGGGACACAACCGGTGGCACCCGGACATCCCCGTGGCGGCCATGGTCAAGCCGGGGGACGTGTTCCGCGTCGAATGCCGTGAGTGGACCGACTCCCAGATACACAACAGCGACTCGGCGAACGACGTGCGGGACGTCGACCTGTCCTTCGCGCACATGCTCAGCGGCCCCATCGGGGTCGAGGGGGCCGAACCGGGAGACCTGCTGGTGGTCGACATCCTGGACCTGGGCCCGGTCCCCCAGGAGACCGGTGAGGCACCGGGACAGGGCTGGGGGTACACCGGCATATTCGCCAAGGCGAACGGCGGTGGCTTCCTGACCGACTACTTCCCCGACGCGTACAAGGCGATCTGGGACTTCAACGGCATATATGCGTCATCTCGCCATCTGCCCGGTATCAGATACGCGGGGATCACCCACCCCGGCCTGTTCGGCACGGCGCCGTCGGCCGAACTGCTCGCCAGCTGGAACCGGCGGGAACAGGCGCTCATCGACACCGACCCCGACCGGGTCCCGGCGCTCGGCCTGCCGCCGCTGGCCGACAACACCCTGGCCGGCCAGGCGACCGGCGAGGCGGCGGCCAGGATCGCCCGTGAGGGGGCCCGTACCGTGCCCGCGAGGGAGAACGGCGGCAACCACGACATCAAGAACTTCACGCGCGGTGCCCGCGTCTTCTACCCCGTCCACGTGAAGGACGCCAAGCTCTCCGGAGGCGACCTGCACTTCAGCCAGGGCGACGGAGAGATCACCTTCTGCGGGGCGATCGAGATGGGGGGCTTCATCGACTTCCACGTGGACCTCATCAAGGGAGGCATGGAGAAGTACGGCGTCAGCACCAACCCCGTCTTCATGCCCGGCAACGTCGAGCCGCGCTACTCGGAGTTCATCTCGTTCATCGGAATCTCGGTCGACCACGACACCAACACCAACTACTACCTCGACGCGACGGTGGCCTACCGCAGGGCGTGCCTCAACGCCATCGAGTACCTCAAGAGGTGGGGCTACACCGGGGAACAGGCCTACCTGCTGCTCGGCTCGGCGCCCATCGAGGGCCGGATCAGCGGCGTCGTCGACATCCCCAACGCCTGCTGCTCGCTCTACCTGCCCACGGAGATCTTCGACTTCGACGTGCGCCCGAACAAGGAGGGGCCCGTCAAGCAGAAGCGGGGACAGTGCGCGGTCTCGTCCTGACCCGATGACCCGGAGGGGGCTGCCCTCCGCGGGAGAGTCCTCTGGCGATGGAGCCGGGGGACTCTCCCGCGTCCAGGTTTCCGTGGGCCGGCCTGTGACCGGGGCCCGCCAGGAGGAGCCGCGGGCGACGGTCAGCGGTCGAACGCGGCGGTCTTCACGCCGTTGACGAAGGCGTGCCACCCGGGAGAGGTGAAGTAGAGGACGGGGCCCAGCGGGTCCTTGCTGTCGCGAACGGCATGGGTGGCGTCCCGCTTGTGCTCGGGGCGGTGCGCGGCGGAGCCGAGTTCGGCGACCTCGACGCAGTCGCCTCCGTTGGGGCTGCTGAAACTCGACTTCCGCCACGGGAGATTGCTCAGGTCCATTTCTCCTCTACCATTCTCTTGATGCTGTCCTCTGGCATGCCGGTGATAAACCGGGAGGAAGGCAGCCTCAAATGACCGCACTGCCCCCGGGGTCCTTCGGACGGTTCAATGATGATGCGGTCGCAGACGTCGTTTCTCAACACGTTACCCCGGTTTCGCCGACGGGGACGGCGATATTCACCGTTCGGGCAGGTACGGCCTCGTGGGCGGATCCGGCGACATGGATTTCCCGTGAAAAACGCGATGCGGGTAACCGATCACTTCCCGTGTCGCCAGTACCGTTGTCGAACGGTTACCTGGGGCCCCTGTTAATGGGTCATTCGGGTAACGGAATTCCCGGGGCGTATTCGGCGCGGCGGCGGCGTTCGAAGGATCTGGAACCACTTTGGAAACCCCCGTGAAAGAAGTGACACGTGTTAATCTCTGAGGGTCGTGAAACGCAAAAAGAGCGCCCGCCGTACGACGGACGCCCTTTTTCCGGAGGCTCTCAGCTGCCGCGCTTGGCGCGGGCCGCGCTCCTGCCCCGGGTGGCCGCGTCGAGGACGACCTTGCGGATGCGCACGTTCTCCGGAGTGATCTCCACGCACTCGTCCTCGCGGATGAACTCCAGCGCCTGCTCAAGGGAGAGCTGACGCGGCGGGATGACCTTCTCGGTCTCGTCCGCCGTCGAGGAGCGCATGTTGGTGAGCTTCTTCTCCTTGGTGATGTTCACGTCCATGTCATCCGAGCGGGAGTTCTCGCCGATGATCATGCCCTCGTAGACCTCGGTGGTCGGCGAGACGAACAGCACGCCGCGCTCCTGGAGGTTCAGCATCGCGAACGCGGTCACCGGGCCGGAACGGTCGGCGACCAGCGAGCCGTTGTTGCGGGTGCGCAGCTCGCCGAACCAGGGCTCGTAGGAGTCGAAGACGTGGTGCACCAGGCCGGTGCCCCGGGTCTCGGTGAGGAACTCGGTCCTGAAGCCGATCAGGCCGCGGGCCGGGACCACGAACTCCATCCGGATCCAGCCGGTGCCGTGGTTGGTCATGTGCTCCATCCGGCCCTTGCGCACGGCCAGAAGCTGCGTCACCGCGCCGAGGTACTCCTCGGGGCAGTCGACGGTCAGCCGCTCGACCGGCTCGTGCACCTTGCCGTCGATGGTCTTGGTGACCACCTGCGGCTTGCCGACGGTCAGCTCGTAGCCCTCGCGGCGCATCTGCTCGACCAGGATGGCCAGCGCCAGCTCACCACGGCCCTGCACCTCCCAGGCGTCGGGCCGGTCGGTCGGCAGGACGCGCAGCGAGACGTTGCCGATCAGCTCCTTGTCGAGGCGGTCCTTGACCATGCGGGCGGTGACCTTGGAGCCCTTGACCTTGCCGACCAGCGGCGAGGTGTTGGTGCCGATGGTCATCGAGATCGCCGGCTCGTCGACCGTGATCAGCGGCAGCGGACGCGGGTCCTCCGGGTCGGCCAGCGTCTCGCCGATCATGATGTCCGGGATGCCGGCGATCGCGATGATGTCGCCGGGCCCGGCCTCCTCGGCGGGCTTGCGCTCAAGCGCATCGGTCATCAGCAGTTCGGTGATCTTCACCTTCTGGATGCTGCCGTCGGTGCGGCACCAGGCGACCTGCTGGCCCTTCCTGATGGTGCCCTGGTGGACGCGGCACAGCGCGATCCTGCCGAGGTAGGAGGAGGCGTCGAGGTTGGTGACGTGCGCCTGCAGCGGGGCGTCCGGGTCGTAGGTCGGCGCGGGGATGGTCTCCTTGATGACCTCGAAGAGAGGTTCGAGGTCGTCGGAGTCGGGCATCCCGCCGTCCTCGGGGCGGTTCAGCGAGGCGCGGCCCGCCTTGGCCGAGGCGTAGACGATCGGGAAGTCGATCTGCTCCTCGGTGGCGTCGAGGTCCATGAAGAGCTCGTAGACCTCGTCAACGACCTCCTTGATCCGGGCGTCGGGGCGGTCGACCTTGTTGATGCACAGGATGACCGGCATCTTGGCGGCGAACGCCTTGCGCAGCACGAACCGGGTCTGCGGCAGCGGACCCTCCGAGGCGTCGACCAGCAGCACGACGCCGTCGACCATCGACAGACCGCGCTCGACCTCGCCGCCGAAGTCGGCGTGGCCCGGGGTGTCGATGATGTTGAGGGTCATGCCGCCGTGCTTGACGGCGGTGTTCTTCGCGAGAATGGTGATGCCCTTCTCGCGTTCGAGGTCGTTGGAGTCCATCACGCGGTCGTCCACGTCCTGGTTCGCGCGGAACGCTCCGGACTGCCAGAGCATGGCATCCACGAGAGTGGTCTTGCCGTGGTCGACGTGCGCGATGATCGCGATGTTCCGCAGGTCATCGCGGCTGTTCAAAGGCATGTTTGAGTCTCACTCTGTGATCGTGGAGGCTGGCCGCGGACCGTGCGGCCTCCCTATTTTAGTTGATCCGCAACAATCGCTTTCACGCCGCCGCCGAACGCGGTCATATGTTCACCTCCGGGACACCCCGCAGGCCTGCGGAGCGGGCCTTTCTCCGCTATGGCGAGCTGTCCCCCGGCCCGTCGTGTTCGGTCATAAGCTCGTGAACATGCCGCTAGCGCCGTCGTTCGCCGTGATGCTCAGGACCGAGGACAACGTGCGGATCGACGCCGCGCACACCCCGTCACGCGGGCCTGCCGACCTGGGCATCGTGCTCGCCCACGGCTTCACCGGCTCGCTCAGGGAACGCCCGGCCCGCCGCATCACCCACGTGCTCAGCGGGTTCGGCGGCGTCGTCTCCTTCGACTTCCGCGGCCACGGCCACTCCGGCGGTGAGTCGACCGTCGGGGACCTGGAGGTGCTCGACATGGACGCGGCGGTGCGGCACGTCAGGGCGATCGGCTACGCCAGGGTCGCCGTCGTCGGCTTCTCCATGGGCGGGGCGGTGGCCGTACGGTACGCCGGATGGCGGGCGGCGGCGGGCCGGGCCGGGCGGGCCAGGCGGGAGGGCGAGATCGACGCCGTGGTCACGGTCAGCGCGCCCGCGCGGTGGTACTACCGGGGGACCAGGCCCATGCGGCAGGTGCACTGGGCGATCGAGCGCCCTCTGGGGCGCCTGGCCGCGCGGGTCGGCAAGCGGACGAGGATCAGGAGCAGGGGATGGGACCCGGTGCCCTCCGCCCCCCACGAGGCGGTCGTGGACATCTCGCCGACCCCGCTGCTGATCGTCCACGGCGACGCCGACTCCTTCTTCCCCCTCGACCACGCCCACCAGCTCCACGACGCGGCGGGGGAGCCGAAGGAGCTGTGGATCGAGCCGGGCTACGGCCACGCCGAGTCGGCGGCGACCCCCGACCTGGTCCGCAGGATCGGCAGGTGGGTCGTGGCCAACTCCTGACCCCCTGGTTCACCCGGGCGACGTCCTGAGGGTGTTGACTGCTCTGCGTCTTTGGTCGGGCCTGGTTTCGCGACCTGGTCTCGCGGCACAGGAGGGCGTATGCGCAGCATCTACGTGGCGGGTCTCGGGCGGGGGGACGGCAGGCAGATCGTCGAACTGGGCCTGATGGAGCTGCTCGCCCGCCGGGCCCACAGAACGGGGGTCTTCCGGCCGATCACCAGGGGAGACGACCGTACGCTCGAACTGCTCGGCATGAGGTACCGGCCCGCGGCCGCCCAGTCCGGCGTCACGGCAGAGGCCGCCGCGGAGATCTACGCCGGTCACGGCACCGAGGAGCTGATCTCCCGGCTGGTCACCCGCTTCCACGCGCTCGAACGGGAGTGCGACGCGCTGCTCGTGCTCGGCAGTTCCTTCGCCACCGACGACCTGCCCAGGGAACTGGCGTTCAACGCCCGGCTCGCCGCGGAGTTCGGCGCCCCGGTGATCGTGGTGGTCGGCGCGCACGGCGAACGGGCCGAGGAGATCGCGATGGAGATGCGCACCGGCTACCAGGTCTTCTCCGACCTCGGCAGCACGGTGCTCGCGGTCGTCGCCAACCGGGTGCCGGCCGGGATGAGCGTCGATCCCGTTCTTCCCGTGCCCTGCTACGTCATCCCTGAGCACCCCTCGCTCTCGGCGCCGACGGTCGGGCAGGTGATGCGGGCCGTCGACGCCAGAGGGCTGCAGGGCGACGAGGACGCGCTGCGCAGGGACGTGCTGGGGTTCGTGTTCGGCGGGGCCACGTTGCCGGTCTTCCTCGAACACCTGACGGACGGGGCCCTGGTGATCACCCCGGGAGACCGGGCCGACCTGCTGCTGGCCTCCCTCGCCACGGAGGCGGCGGGCACCGTCAGGCCGTCCGGCGTGGTCCTGACGCTCGGCCAGGAGCCGACGAAGACCGTGCGGGACCTCACCGCCCGCCTGGCCCCCGGCGTGCCTGTGCTCTCCGCCGCGGCGGACAGCTTCACCGTCGCCACGACCCTGGCCGGGCTGGAAGGGCGGCTGACGGCCGACAACCCCCGGAAGATCGACACCGCGCTCGGCCACTTCGAGTCCCACGTGAACACCGCCGACCTCGCGGACCGGATCGAACTGGCCCGTC
Organism: Streptosporangium sp. NPDC001559; assembly: GCF_042893955.1. Taxonomy (NCBI): domain Bacteria; kingdom Bacillati; phylum Actinomycetota; class Actinomycetes; order Streptosporangiales; family Streptosporangiaceae; genus Streptosporangium; species Streptosporangium sp. NPDC001559. The sequence goes on along the minus strand of NZ_JBIAVG010000013.1, from coordinate 88,870 downwards.
CGGAGCGGGTCACCCCGATGATGTTCGAGCACACCCTGCTGGAGCGGGCCCGCGCCCAGCGAAGGCACATCGTGCTGCCCGAGGGCGAGGAAGACCGCGTCCTGCGGGCCGCCGACATCCTCATGCGGCGGGGCATCGTCGACCTCACCCTGCTCGGCAGGCAGGAGGTGATCCGCAGGAGGATCGGAGACCTCGGTCTCGACCTGTCCGGCGTGACCGTCGTCGACCCCGTGACCTCCCCGATGCGCGGCCCCTACGCCCGTGAGTACGCCGCGCTGCGGGCGCACAAGGGCGTGACGCAGGAACGGGCGGAGGAACTGATGGCCGACGTCAACTTCTTCGGCACGATGATGCTGCACCGCGGCGAGGTGCACGGCATGGTCTCCGGCGCCGCGCACACCACGGCCGCGACGATCCTGCCGGCCTTCCAGATCATCAAGACGGTCCCCGGCACCTCGGTCGTCTCCTCGGTGTTCTTCATGTGCCTGGCCGATAGGGTGCTCGTCTACGGCGACTGCGCGATCAACCCCGACCCCGACGCCGAACGGCTCGCCGACATCGCGATCTCCTCGGCCCGTACGGCACGGCGCTTCGGCATCGAGCCCAGGGTCGCGATGCTGTCGTACTCGACGGGGCACTCGGGCAGCGGCGCGGACGTCGACAAGGTGCGCCAGGCCACCGCCCTGGTCGCCGAACGGGCACCGGACCTGCTGGTCGAGGGGCCGATCCAGTACGACGCGGCGGTGGACGCCAGGGTCGCCGCCACCAAACTGCCGGGCTCCCCGGTCGCGGGCCGGGCGACCGTGCTGATCTTCCCGGACCTGAACACCGGCAACAACACCTACAAGGCCGTGCAGCGCTCGGCCGGGGCCGTGGCGGTCGGGCCGGTGCTCCAGGGGCTCCGCAGGCCGGTCAACGACCTGTCGCGGGGCGCGCTGGTCACCGACATCGTGAGCACCGTGGCCATCACCGCCATCCAGGCGCAGGAGAAGCAGGAACAGGGGTGAGCGTGACAAGGCAGGCAGAGCGCGTCCTGGTGCTCAACAGCGGGTCGTCCTCGGTGAAGTACGCCCTGCTCGCCGGTGAGGACCGGCTGGCCTCCGGCATCGTGGAGCGGATCGGCGAGCCGGGCTCCCCGGTCGCCGACCACGAGGCGGCCCTGGACATCGTCGCCGACGAACTGGCCGGTCAGGGCCTGGGGATCGACTCTCCCGAGCTGACCGCGATCGGGCACCGGGTGGTGCACGGCGGTACGGACTTCACCGAGCCGACGCTGATCACCGACGAGGTGACGGCGATGATCGAGGAACTGGTCCCGCTGGCCCCGTTGCACAATCCGGGCAACCTGGCGGGTATCGAGGTCACCCGGCGGCTGCGCCCCGACCTGCCGCAGGTCGCCGTCTTCGACACCGCCTTCCACTCAACGATCTCCCCGGCCGCGGCGACGTACGCGATCGACAGGGAGGTGGCGGAACGGCTGAGAATCCGCCGCTACGGCTTCCACGGCACCTCGCACGCCTACGTCTCCCGGGAGGCCGCAGCGGAGGCCGGCGGGCCGGACGGCAACGTGATCGTGCTGCACCTGGGCAACGGGGCCAGCGCCTCGGCCGTCTCCGGCGGACGCTGCCTGGAGACCTCGATGGGCATGACCCCGCTTGAGGGACTCGTCATGGGAACCCGTTCCGGGGACCTGGACCCCGGCGTCCTGACCTACCTCGCCAGGACCGGGGGGATGTCCTTCGAGGAGATCGACACGATGCTCAACCGGGGCAGCGGCATGCGCGGGCTGTGCGGGGACAACGACATGCGGGCCGTACAGGAGCGCCTAGCGGCCGGGGACCCCGACGCGGAACTGGCCTTCTCCGTCTACTGCCACCGGCTGCGCAAGTACGTCGGCGCCTACTACGCCGTGCTCGGCACGGTCGACGTGATCGCCTTCACCGGCGGGGTGGGGGAGAACTCCCCGCTGGTCAGGCAGACGGCGCTGGACGGCCTTGAGGCGCTGGGCATCGCCGTCGACCCGGGTCGCAACGAGCGGGGAGAGCGGGTCATCTCCCCTGACGGGACGGCCGTGCGGGTCGTCGTGATCCCCACGAACGAGGAGTTGGAGATCGCCCGGCAAACTCTCGCGGTTTTGCCTCGAACCAAACACCCATAAACCACGTCTACCTAAGTCAGATGGATGAGATCCGCCCCGAGCGGTCCATGGGACTCGGCCCTCCGCCCTCGGCGGGGGTCGTGGGACGCGCTCACCGGTGGTGGCCCAGCGTCGCGGGGGCGTGCTGGGCCGTTCATCCGTCCGCGGGCGTGCTTGTACGGCTCCGCCTGTACGGCTTCGCGGGGCCGTACAAGCACGCGTCGGCCCCTTGACGCCTCTCCCGCACCGGACGGATCGGGGGAACGGATCAGGCGTCAGGGGCTTCGGGAGCGCCGGGGCCCGTCGGCCCAGGCACGCGATGGATGCGTGAACGGCGCGGGTTTCGGCTGCCGTTGATGAGACCGAATCATGTTCTGTCGAACAAGGCAAGAGGTGAGGTTGGGGGGCAGGAGGGGGGATTGTGATCTGAGGGGCAATTGTCTAAATCCCCGCAGACTGGTAGATAGTTCGTCAATGGTGCGGGAGTTCCATCGTTTCTCTGACAGGTCTCAAGATCGTCTTCTATAGTTTCGCTCCGGCCGTGAGGGGGTCTGGAGGTGAGCGAAGCGTGAGATCGGGTCGCTCGATCACGCTGGGAGTCATGCTCTCCACCCTGCTCATGACGCCGGTCATGGCCGGGGCCGCCGCCGAGAGGACCGCGACCGTGCGGGCCGCCAAGCCCAACCCCGAAGCCGAACTGGCCAAACTCACCCGCGAGGCCAACGAGATCAACAAGCGCTACCGCGGGCAGGTGCAGAGCCTTGAGGAGACCCGGGTCCAGGCCAGCAAGGCGACACAGCGGGCCAAGAGCCTGAAACGCAGCCTGGCCACCGCGCAGACCGACGTCATGCGCTTCGCCCAGACCGCCTACATGGGCGGAGACATGGACAGCGCCAGCCTGCTGTCCTTCCAGGGGGACCCGGGCGCCGTCCTCGACGGTGTCTCGACGCTGTCCTATCTCGCGGGTCAGCGCGCAGGCCGGCTCGGCCGCCTGAAACAACTCGTCAAGGAGGCCAAGGACGCGGAGGACGCGGCCACGGCGAAGGTCGTCAAACTCAGGGACGACATCACCAAGCTCAAGAAGGACCGCGTCCGCATCGAGACCCTGCTCGCCAAGTACGGCTTCCAGCAACCCGGCGGCAGCGAGGGCCTGACCTCCCGCATGGTCAACGTGCGCAACACGGTCCTGCGGAGCTTCCCGATGCCTTACAACTACGGCTGCCTGCGCCGTGGTGACCCCGGTGAGCACGGCAGTGGCCGGGCCTGCGACTTCATGATGAGCGCCGGTGGCCGCATGCCGACGGCCGAGGCCAAGGAACGCGGTGACCGCCTCGCCCAGTGGGCCATCGACCACGGCCGCGACCTCGGGATCATGTACATCATCTGGCGGCAGCGCTACTACGACATCCGCACCGGCACCGGCTGGCGAATGATGTCCGACCGAGGCGGCATAACCGCCAACCACTACGACCACGTCCACATCTCGGTCTTCTGATCGGCGTGGGGCGAGTCGTTTCAGGGCCGCCCGACCGTTGGTTCACCGCCCTGCGTGTCGGGCGGCGGGGCCGAAGACGAAGACACCGAGGTCCTGAAATATTTCGTTTGCTTTTCCGCGGTGCGCCTTGGCCCCCTCCTTCTCGCTGAGGGCTTCCAGGGCATCGGCGATTCCCTTGTGGGCGTTTCCTATTTCGAGACGGTCGTTGACGCGCTCGGCGATCGCCATCGCCCGGAGATGAGTGACTACGGCCGACTTGTGGTCACCAAGTTCGTGGTAGGCGTGGCCGAGCCGGTTTGCTGTCTCGCATTCGAAGTACGGGTCGTTCAGGTCCTCGTTCAGTTTCAGGGCCGTCTGCAGTTCGATAACGGCCTTGTCGAATCTATCGTTCAGTAGGTGGATGGCTCCACGTGTGCTGGCGGTGTGCACCCTGACCTCAAGGTTGTCGAAGTCACGAAGGAGCTCCTCTATCTCATCCAGGGACCTGGCGGCCGCCTCGTGGTCGGCCAGGTACGTGAACGCGAGAGCCATGTTGTTGAGTGCGATGGATTTCCCCTGGGGCGTCGACAGCTTTCGATAGATTTCCAGCGCGCTGAGACCGTGCTTTATCGTCAGTCTCGGTCGGCCGATACGGTTGCTTGCGGTGGAGATGTTGATGTGAATGCCAGCTTCGCTGTACGTATCGCCTCTTTGGTTGAATTGGAAGAGTGCATTCCGCCAATAGGCCATTGCTTTTTTGAAATTGCACCTGCGTGCATGGAAGATGCCGAGATTCCCTAATATGGTTGTCTCGCGGTGCTGGTCGCCGACGGCATGGAAAAGCTTCAACGCACGCTCGTAGTACTGGCCCGCGACGGAGAACTCGCCCAGCAGGTCATAGGTCAGTGCGAGGGCGTTCGAGACACGACCCGCACCGTGCAGATCACCGGACCGGTCACGCTGTGCTTTGCTGGCCAGATAGTGGTCTATGGCCTTGCGATAGTTACCCGTGCGTCGATGGGCGTGCCCCAGGGTTTCCAAAAGATAGGCCTCGGCTGTCAGGTCATTCAGTTCCCTGACCGCCTCCAGGGCGTTTCCATGGGTGTCGAACCAGTCGTCGACGTAGTTGCGATAGGCGAAGAACTGCCACAACGTGCACGCTAGCTGCCACGAGTGCGTCGGCCACTTTCCAGCGGCTGACTGCCGTACCGTCTCCACCAATGTGGAGCGCTCGCTCTCCAGCCAGCTCTGCGCCTGCTCAAGGGTCTCGAAAACAGGACCGGGAAAATGGGGTGGGTCAGCTGTGACGCTGATGGGAATCCGGTCAGGGTCGATGCGGTCGGCGGCGGCGCCCGCGGTGTGCAGATACCAGTTCAGCAATCGAGTCCGTGCCGCGTCGAGCTCGGTTTCCGACTCCTCGGAACAGGCGCGCTCGGTGGCGTAGACACGAAGAAGATCATGCATCTGCCAGCGGTCTCCGCTGGGCTGGATCAGATGGGCCGCCGTCAGCCGATCCAGCGATGCCTCCGTGTCCTGAAGGCTGAGCCCACCCAGCGCGGTGGCGGAGTGAAGGGACACATCGGGTCCGAAACCGATTCCCAGCAGACGGAACAGCCGCTGCTCCGACAGGGGAAGAGCCTGGTAGGAGAGGCTGAACGCCGTACGGATTCCAATGTGCGGGTCCTCTTCGAGGTCCAGAACACTCAGTCGGTTCCCCTGACTCAGCCTGGCCACGAAGTCCTTGACCCGGGAGGCGGGGCAGCCGACGAGCTGCGCGGCGGCGAGCCGGAGCGCGAGCGGTAGGTATCCGCACAGGCGGGCCAACTCGGCGAACGAACTGGTCGCGTGCTGGGGCTGCTCGGCTCTCAGGAGCGAGGCGAGAAGATCAGAGGCTTCGGTGGGCGAGAGCACATCAAGGACGATGCTGTGCGTGTCGTGGGTGACGAACAGGCCGCGCAGCTGGTCGCGACTCGTGATGACGATGATCGAAGGTGAGGAGCCCGGAAGCAGGGGCCGGACCTGATCGGCGGTGGCCGCGTTGTCCAGGAGGATCAGTACCCGCTTGTCGGTCAGCAAGCTTCGATAGAGCATCGTGCGCTGGTCGGTGTCGCGCGGCACCTCGTCACCCGGCACGCCGAGTCCCTGGAGAAGATGGCCCAGAGCGTCGGACGGCGCGGTCACCCTTCCCCGGGAATGGCCGTGAAGGTTGACGTAGAGCTGTCCGTCGGGAAACTCCGCCGCCACCCGGTGCGCCCAGTGCGTCGCCAGTGCCGTTTTACCGACGCCGGCGGTGCCCGCTATGGCGGAGATCACCACCGTCGCATGCCTCTCCTCGGAGAGGAGGGCGTCCAGCCGCTGTAGTTGTTCGACCCTGCCGGTGAAACGCGCGGTGTCGGCGGGTAGTTGCCGAGGAACGGGTGAACGCGGAGGCTGTCCCATGCCGTCCGGTGCCGGGACGGAGATCGAGGTCCGGCCGGTTTCGCCGTTTCCAGACAGGATCGTCTGGTGCAGCCGGGTCAGGCTCTCCCCAAGATCGAGCCCGAGCTCCTCGCGGAACCGCTGTCGTGCGATTCGGAACTCCTCCAGAGCCTCCGCTGTACGGCCGACATGGTGCAGCGCCCGCATGAGTTGGCCACGCAGGGTCTCGTTCAGCGGATGTTCGGTGACCAGTCCGCGCAGTTCCCCGATCAGTTCCGCATGACGTCCCACAATGAGATCGGCTTCTACGCGGTTGATGAGGGCCGCGACGCGAGCCTCATCAAGGGTCGGCCCCTCGGTCGCCCGAAGATCCGGATTGGTGCCACCGAGGACGGGGCCGCGCCACAGCGCCAGGGCCCTGCCGAGCCGTTCCGAGGCCCCCGTCGCGTCACCCGCCGAGAGGGCCGAGCGGGCGAGGGCCGTCTCCGTGTTGAAAACGCCGAGGTCGGAAGCGTCCGGCCGCAGGTGGAGTGAGTAACCGGTCGTCGTGTTCGCCAGTGTGGCGCCGTTGGCCAGCAGCCGCCGTACCGACCACAGATGGTTGTGGAGGAGCCTGCGTCCATTGGAAGGGACGCGGTCTCCCCAAAGTGCGTCCATCAGTCGGTCATGCGAGACGATCCGGTTGGCCTGCAGGACGAGAAGAGCCAGCAGGGTTCGTTGTTTCAGACCGGTTACTGCGACGGAACGGCCATCCCGCCATATGTCAACGGGTCCGAGAACACGAAATTGCACTTTACCCCCGTCGAGAAAATTTGTGACGCTGCGGTGTCACCTGATTACTCGTGTGTGGTCGGGCTGCGCTCGCGACCTGGGTCTCGTTCGCATAAATCATTTTGGAGTAAGTCAAATGGCAAGATCAAGACATTATGGATGACAAGATCAACAGCATCGTGCGGGACCCTTGCGCTGGTCAATCAGGCTGGGCCTTTTTCATGCCCGGCCGTTCTCCCCCTGAATGATGGAGGTAACGGTGGGGATTCCCTTACCGAGCCGTCCTTCCGCGCCGCCGCCACGGCGTGGAACCCCCCGGCGGGTGGCTCCGACGGTCGTGACCGTCTCAGCGCTGGCCGCCTCACTTCTGGTGAGCGGTGGAGTTTCGCCCGCGCAGGCCGAGCCGAAACCGCCCGCCAAACCCGCTCCCGCCGAGCCGACGTTCACCACCTTTCCGACCCCCAAGGACCCGGACGCCGCGCTGCGCGCCGGAATCGAGGCGGCTAAGAAACAGAATAAGGCCGTCGAGGTCCCCGAGGCCTCGACTGAGACGGCCCGTACCTGGGCCTTCCCCGACGGCCACCTGACCACGCAGTCCTATGCGGCCCCCACCAGGGTCAAGCAGGCCGACGGCAGCTGGGCGTGGATCGACACCACCCTGGTCGAGCGAGACGGGGTGCTGCGCCCTAAGGTGGCCAAGGCGGACATGGAGTTCTCCGCCGGAGGCCCTGGCCAACCGTTCGCGTCGATGAAACGTGACAAGGGACAGCGGTTCGCACTGAGCTGGCCCACGGCCCTGCCCAGGCCGACCATCGCCGGCAACGTCGCAACCTATCCGAACGCGGCCGGACCCGAGGCCGACCTGGTGGTCACCGTACTGCCGACCGGTTTCCGGCACGACGTGGTGCTCCGTTCAAAGCCGGCCGGGCCGGTGGAGTTCCGTATCCCTGTCCAGACGGACAAGCTCACGCTCGCCAGAAGCAAGCAGAACGGCCTGAGGCTCTCCGACGCCTCGGGCAAGACGGTCGCCCAGGCCCCGGAGCCGGTGATGACCGACTCCGCCGCTTCGGCGGGGGACAACGCGGGCAAGGGCGTCGCCAAGCTGAGGCTTGGCAAGATCGACACTCGCGTGGCCGTGGAGAACGGCAAGCCGGTGCTGATCCTGAAGCCGGACGAGAAGTTCCTGAACGATCCGGCCACGGTCTACCCGGTCACCGTGGACCCGACGACGACGCTGACGCTGCAGTCGGACGTCTCGGTGCGTTCACGCTCCCAGTGCGGCAGCCTCGGTGGTCCCGGCGCTGACAAACTGTGGGCCGGCGGCCAGTCCTACGCCTGCGGGGGCATCAGCGCCCTGAACTACTACCGGACTTTCCTGAAATTCGACACCGCGCCTTTCCTCGGTAGAGCCGTCGGCAGCGCCCAGTTGGAGTTGTTCGCCCAAAGCGGTCCCGGCTGCAACTTCAACACCAACGGGATCAAAGTCTCCAGGGTCACCGAGGCGTGGGATCCAGCCACGATTGACAGTCTGGCCTGGTCGAGCCTTCCGGCGGCGGCCGAGAGCGGTTCGCAGACCCAACTGTGCCCGGACTACTCGGCGTATCCGACGCAGTTCTCCTGGTCGATCAAGGACATCGCCAACGCCTGGGCAGCCGGTGCGGCCAACCACGGTTTGCAACTGCGGGGCGTCAACGAGTCGATGACCTGGGGTCAGAACGGCTGGGTGGAGTTCCACTCCGCCGAACGGACCGGCTCGGACGCCCACCCGCCGAGGTTGACCGTCTCCTACATGCTTCCGCCGGAGATTCCCACCGTCGAGGTGCAGTCGATCGACTCGATGGTGGACAACGACGCGATCGCGCGCAGCACCGACGTGAAGGTCGTCTTCAAGTCCAGCGTCGCCGAGGCCACGCCGCTGGACTACACGGTCTCGGTCAACGACTCCACCATGATCACCCCGCCGGCCATTCCCGCCGGTGACGTGGCCTACTACAAGTTCGACGAGACTTCCGGCACCACGACGGCCGACTCCTCCGGCCACAACTTCACCGCCACCCTGAACGGTCCGGTGACGCGTGGAACCGGGCAACTCGGTCAGGCGCTCGTCTTCGCCAACGACCAGTCCGACGGCAACGGCAACGACGCCTACGTCTCGACCAGCGGCCCCCTGGTGCACACCAACACCAGCTTCTCGGTCAGTTCCTGGGTCAAGCTGGACGGTGCGGCGGGGAACCAGACCGTCTTCAGCCAGAGTGGAACCGTTCAGCCCGGGTTCGCGCTCTCCTATGTGGACTCTCCCGGCAACCCTGACATCAACCAGAAGTGGTGGCTGGGCATGCCGGCCAACGATGCCAGTGCCACCAGCCACACCGTGGCCATTTCCGACAAACCCGCGAAAGTCAACTCCTGGACCCACGTGGTCGCTGTCTACGACGCCACCGCGCACAAGCTACGCCTGTACGTGGACGGCGCCCTGGCCGCGGAGAAGGACCACACCAGCACCTGGGACGCCGGTGGCGCCCTCCAGATCGGTCGCGGAAAGATCATTGGCATTCCGGGCTTCCTCAGCGGTTCGGTCGACGACCTGCACGTCTACGACCGTGCCTTGGCGGCCGAGGAGGTCAGGGCGATTCAGGGTGCCCCCACCACGACCAGCTACAACGGAGTTCCCTCCGGGCAAGCCATCGACAAGGTCTTCGCCCTGGACAACCCGGCCAGCTTCAAGTTCGTGGTCAAGGCCTGCCGTACGGGCGTTACCCCGCCCTCCTGCAACGAAAGCCCGGCCTACCGAATCACCAGCGACGCCCCGTTCCTCCCCACCGATCCGCAAACAGGATTGTGGGGGACCGAGCTTACTCCGATTCTGTCGGGAATGGCTTCTCGCCCGTCCGGTGGATCGGTGACCGCCAAGTTTTTCCTGTACGACAGCACTGGCACTCCGATCGGCTCCAGTCCGTTGGGAGAACGCATCATTAATGGTGGCGAGCGGGCTTCCTTCCAGATAACGGAAAGCACTGTTCAATCAGGTCAGACATACACCTGGCAAATGCAGGCTTGCGCGCTGGAGATATGTACAAGCAAGACTGACCCTATTGGTTTCACTGTGCCTGGTAATGAAACGCAACCGACGGATGAGTCGCACACAATCACATTATTGAAAGACAATTTCATTCTCAAGACCGGTAAGACGGATCCGATGGCATGCGATGGTGCTCCGTGCCCGCTCATTGATACCGATCGTATTCAGGTTGGCGGTGCTGGTGTAGACCAGATTGCCACGGTAATCGGACTCAAGCTGAACGAAGTCCCCGATGGGGCAACCTTCACCGAGGAACTCCTCAATCTGGGGAGTCCTGCTTGTCAGGGTGAGGTATGTCAGCCCGAAACCGTCATCACCGCAACTCCGTTGAAGAGCGGGGTAACCGGAGCGACTAGGGGATCCGACCTGATAAGTGATCTGGACACGGCGCGATCTTTGGCCTTCCCGATCGAGGCACCGCAGGCAGACCTAGCCGACAATGCCTACACCTGGTACATGCTGACCTCCAATCGTGATGAGCTGGTCAGTTTCAGCGCCCCTGGGGCAGATGAGCAGCTTTCTTCTACGATCGTCTACTTCTTGCCAGGCCCACCCAGTAAGGTCCTCAATCTTGTCGCGCAAGCTGGCGACAGTGGTGTCACTGCCAGCTGGGGTATGCCAGTTGACAACGGTGGCATGGTCTTGCTGGACGGCTATGACGCCGAAGTTCTTGACGGCGGCGGCCAGCCGGTCAAGATATTTAAGGCAGCCAACCCCACCATCACCATCGGTGGTCTGACCAACGGAACTACTTATACGATCCGAGTTCGAGCACGCACCAATTTTGGTGCCGGAGACTGGGAATCGACTACTTTCGCACCTAAGGCGGCACCGCCTCCGCCGGTTGCATCCTCCCAACCGTGCGATCCTAACATCGACATACCTGCTCAAGCTAAGAGTGCACAGTTGGCAGATTCTGTGTCTTCTGTGCAAGAGTATGCGGACCGGATCAAAGCCTACTACCAGGCGCAGGACGCCGTCCTGGAAGGCCGAGCTGCAACAGTGTGGCAGGTGCCGGGAGTTACGCCCCAAGCGCCGAGCACTGCGAAACTTTCGCTCCTTAATGAATCGCTGGTCACACAAAAGCAGGAAATGGATGCCGCTGGGGTCGTCCGAAGCAACTCCACTATCAATTTGAGTAATGTAGTGCCTCGGGACACAGGTAATGGAACGGTTCTGGTGACCGCCATGGTCCAACGTAATTGGGAGCAGAATTCCACGGTACCGGCGGAAGCAATGGGTGCCGCTCAGGTGGAAGAAGGCAATCCAGGCCAGGTTGAGCCAAGCGAAGCCTCCATAGACGTATTCGTCTTCGATCGATGCGGCAAAGTGACGATCATTCAGATTCCCTGGGACTCTGAACGGGACTCCACAGACTCGTACGACGCTGGCAGCTGCAACGGTGGGTTCATCGAGCCGGAGGAGCCTCTACAGGGGCAGCCCTCCTCTACCCGTTCGGTTTTGGCCGGAAATCCTGGCTGTGGTACGCCGACTTATACGTCCTGTTTGGCGAAGTCAGGTGAAATCAAAACCACTGTTGATTCCGACATTATTAGGTGCTTTATTCTCGATAATCTCGGAAAAAAGGGTTGGTACTACAAGACTTGGATTCGATCAGGATGGAAGCGAAGTGAAGCGACCCCCCAGTTGGATAAGGATCAAATATGGAGGATACCGGTATATGAGAATTATGTAGTGCTTGACTCTGCCAATGCAAAATGGGGGCGGACCTCTAAATTTGGTCAGGCCATGCTGAAATTTTATCCAAAAGATGAAGACCCTTCAAAGAAGGAGCGTGGTGCCAACATCCAGGCCGCGGGTGCCGCTTGCTTCACAATAAACAGGACGGACACGACGATCGGAGTCGATCTTTCCATAGGGGGGCAGCGAGGAGGGGAGCCCGCCTACGTAGGTGGCCTAAGCTTCGGTGCCCAGTGGAACCAGGATAGCGCCGAAGAGTGCGGTCAGTATAATCCGGAGGCAATTGTCGGCGGCTGGAGGATACGAGACGTATTCTCTGATGTTAAGGGCGAGTGCATCTCCGCCAACATCGACAGTTGCGAAGTCGAGTCATACCGGCACGCTCTACGAAGTTCACTGACTATTAGCTTCTCATATACGCAAAAGAAGAATGGGAAGCGGGTTTCTGTGCCATATGAGTGGGATCCGATTCGCCACACAGTGTATGTAAAGGTCAAGAGAGAGTTTGATCGCTGCAAGGCGCACTGTGGACCTTTTCCTAACAACTGGCCTCCGGTGATAGTCCCAGAGGAGATAAAAATTATCGAAACCCATGCCAGTTCGACTAGGTGGTGCTTTCCGGATCAAGTGCTCTAACTTGATAATGTGATATGGAGGGGCTGGAAGGGGTGATCTCCTTTCCGGCCCCTTCTGCTTCTACGGTTATTTTAATTTTCCGGAATTGAGATCACGATTAATCAATAAGATAATTTCTGGACAAAGTGGCCGTGAATTTTTTGTCTACTGTTGTTTTAGGCGCGATCAAAGGCTAAGCGATGAGCATTAAGTCTTTGGGTCGGTGATATTAATTCATCGGCGGGAGAGGGAAGTTCTGTTTCTTGTAGTACCGCAGCGGCCTGCACATCGGCGAATGGGAAAACGAGCAGGTCGATTGGCCTCGCGCGCGTGTCGCCAGGTGATTGGTTTCCGATCGCTGAGCCAGTGGCCGGAGGCGCAGTCGTCCATGTTGAGTGGGCGGTCAGTATCGATGCCAGCGGGTGCATAGCGCCCGATCCAAATCCGTACGATCGCCAACCGTTATGACCATGTCCACATCTTGGACTTTTGATCGGGACGCCATGGGCGTGTGTCCGGTTTGTTTCCCATCGTTTCTTCGACGCTCGGGGTTGCGCGAACTGGATTAGGCTTGTTCCGGCGAAGGTATCTGGGGCGGTCGGACGGCTTTCTTCGGCGGAGGCGTCGTGGTCGACGAGGGCTCTGCTCGCGGTGTTTCGGACGAGTCCGGGTTGGGAGGTCTGCTGGCCCTCTGGTTTTTCTCGTTCGGCGCCGCGAAGTTTCGCCATGGTCCTCCCGCGCTGGTGGCGGTTCTGCTCGCCTGCGTCGTGGTCAGTGCCTCCTACTGCCTGTTCTGGCTGTACAGGAGGTGGCGCTTCGGCGGGTTCTCCGACCGCGCGGAGGGGGAAACCGAGGAGAAGGCCGCCGGGGCCAAGGGTTCTCTCTGGGACTCATGGCAGTTCGAAGTCCTGCTTCTGGCCTACCTGCTGGTCACGTTGAACGGGTACCGCGACGACATCTGGGTCTTTCTGCTGTACGCCCCGCTTCCCCTGCTGCTCGCGTCCAGCCTTCTGAGAAAGGCGTTCACGGCTTCGCGGCGCGGGTCAGGATGATGACGTCCTGAAGTTCTCCGTGGCGGTCAGGAGGTCGGTGAGGGAGGTCCTGGACCGCTGGAGGGTGGTTATCTGGGTTTCGATGTCTTCGAGATGAGTCCGGAGGTAGTTCTGGACGCAGGGGTGGATGTCGGGGCCCGGGCCCTCGATGCAGGGCAGGATGTCGCGGATGGTCCTGGTGGGCAGGCCGGCGGCCAGCAGGACGCGGATGTGACCGACGACCGTGGGAGCCTCGGCGGTGTAGTGGCGGTGGCCGCTCGCGCTGCGGTGCGAGGTGAGCAGACCCTGCTCCTCGTAGTACCGCAGCAGCCGGACGCTCACACCGGTCTCCCGGGCCAACTCGCCGATCTTCATCCCACGCTCGGCGGACGTCTTCACGGGGGAGACGCCGGATTCGGGGGTCCGGTCCAGGGTGCCGGTCTGCACGGAGGTCACCTCACACGAGTGTTACGCGAGCGTCGATCAATCCAGAAGGACATCTCATATAAGGCGCAAAGTAAGTGATCTCATCCGGAAACGCCGCAACCCAGCATTGGTGATCTGCCTCACACCGGCTTGAATCTCACATCGATGTGAGCTCCTAGCGTTGCCGGCATGACGAACAACGCGAACACCACGGCAGTGACCACCACCTTCACCCTGGGCGGCGATCTGGAGGTGCGGCGGATCGGGTACGGCGCCATGCGGCTGGCCGACGGGCCGGACAAGCCCGCCGAGGCCTGGGCCGCGCCCATCTGGACGGCTCCCGCCGACCGCGCCGCCGCGCTGGCCGTACTGCGCAGGGCGGTCGAGCTGGGGGTCGGGATCGTCGACACCGCCGACGCCTACGCGCTGGGGGCCAACGAGGAACTCGTCGCCGAGGCCCTGCACCCCTACTCGGAGGAGGTGGCGATCGCCACCAAGATCGGTGTCGTACGGCCGAGCCCCGCCGAGTGGATTCCGCTGGGCAACCCCGCCTACCTGAGGCAGCAGGCCGAGCTGAGCCTGCGACGGCTCCGGGTCGAGCGCATCGACCTGCTCCAACTGCACCGGATCGACCCCAACGTGCCGTTGGCCGACCAGATCGGCGCGCTGAGGCAGCTGCGTGAGGAGGGCAAGGTCCGGCACATCGGCCTGTCGGAGGTGACGGTCGAGCAGCTCAGGGAGGCCTCGGAGATCACACCGATCGCCGCCGTGCAGAACATGTACAACCTCGTCACCCGTCAGCACGACGAGGTCGTCGACTACGCCGCCGAGCACGGCATCGCGTTCCTGCCGTTCTTCCCGATCGCGATGGGTGGGCACGCGGGCCAGGACAGTCCGGTGGCGGCCGTGGCGCGCGAGGTCGGCGCGACCCCCTCGCAGACAGCGCTGGCCTGGTTGCTGCACCGTTCCCCGACGGTCATCCCGATCCCGGGCACGACCTCGGTCGGGCACCTGGAGGAGAACGTCGCCGCGCTGGAGGTCTCGCTGTCGCGGGAGCAGTTCGAGCTGCTGTCGGAGGCAGGGCTCAAGGCCGGGCAGGAGGGGTGACGGCGACGGGCGGGATCGGGTGGCACGAGGACGCCGCCCGATCCCCTCGGGACGCGGCCAAGACCCCCGAAGCCGCCGGGGCCGAAGAGCCGGCCACGCGGAAGGGCCCGGCATCTGGAAAAGCCCGGGAAACCGGGTCACTCGGAGCTCGGCGGGAAGCGGCGGTGGCTCCGCTTTTCTGAGAGTTTTTCGCAAAACGGGATTCGCATTCCGCGACGCGGTTCCCACGCCGGTGGGACACGGTATTGGGAGGCGTTTCCCGGGGGGAAAGTCGGGGTGGGTGAGGCGACCCGACGGGTGAATCCCGGGGCCGCCGACGGTCACCGTGCGTGACGATCGAGGGTTCGACGGGAGGCGGTCGCCGTACCCCGGGGAACGTTCACTTCCCGATCGACATCAGGTAAAGATCATGACAATCACTGTCGGTTGTCATGAGGGATGATAGAGCGATGACGAACGTTTCCGGGGAGACCCTCCGCCGTCGTCCCGCCCAGCGCCGAAGCCTCGAACGTGTCGAGCGCATGCTGGACGAGTGCGCACGGCTCCTCGACGAGGTGGGGTACGACGCCCTGACCACCAAGGAGGTCGCGCGCAGGGCCGAGGTGCCGATCGGCACGTTCTACCAGTTCTTTCCCGACAAACAGGGGCTGGCGCGCGCGCTCGCGCTGCGCAACCTCGACGCCTTCCTCGGCCGCGTCACGGCCAGGCTCGCCGAGGTACGGCTGTCCGACTGGACCGAGATGGTGGACCTCGCGATCGACGAGTTCGTCGCGATGAAGCGCACGACGCCCGGGTTCGCGGTCGTCGACTTCGGCGAGGTGCTGCTCACTCCGGGAGGCCCGGCGCTTGAGGGGACCGAGCGCACTCTCGACACGGCGCTGAGGAACAACGTCGTCGTCGCCGACCGGCTCAAGGCGATCATCACCGACCTGCTCGGGGTCCCCGGCGGCCCGGGGCTGGACAGGGCGCTGATCGTCGCGGTCGAGGCGGCCGACGCCGTACTCAAACTGGCCTTCCGTGCCCAGCCCGGTGGTGACCCCGAGCTGGTCGGCGAGTGCAAGCGGCTGGTACGCCGCTACCTGTCGGCCCATCTGCCGGACGACTGAGCGGGGACCGGCTTGACCTGGAGCGCACTCCAGGTGGGATGCTGCCGGACGTGAGTGTCTACACGCCGGGACAGGTGGTCGAGGAGACCGGTTTCAGCCTCGACACCCTGCGCTACTACGAACGGATCGGCCTGCTGGGAAGGGTCGGCCGCAACGCGGCCGGGCAGCGGAGGTTCACCCAGGACGATGTCGGCTGGCTCGGCACGCTCCGATGCCTGCGGGACACCGGCATGCCCATCGCCGAGATGCTCCGCTTCGCGGAGCTGGTCAGAGCGGGTGACCACACCATTCCCGACCGGGTCGCGCTGCTCGAAGCCCATGACAGGCGGGTCGAGGAGCAGGTGGCCAACCTGCGTGAGAAGCAACGGGCGGTCCAGGCGAAGATCGGTTACTACCGTGACGTGGCCGACCTGCCGCCCGCCTGCGAGCCGCTCGTCGCCAGGGCCTGACGAAGCCGTACAGCGGCTTTGCTCCGCACCTGCCCCTTCTTTCCGCTTCCCCTGTTAAACCGGAAGCGGGACCGGGGGAGGGGCGATGGCCGCACCGCGCGCGCGCCGGATCAACATTCCGCTCCGGCACGTCACCCTGACGTGCGGGGCCATGATGTTCGCGCTGCTGGCCAACGTGACCTATCTCCAGGCCTTCCGGAGCGACAGTCTCTGCGACGACCCCCGCAACCCTCGCGTGGTGATCACGCGTCTCGACGGGCTCCGGGGGGACATCCTGCTGCGCGACGGCACCCTCGTGGCGACCAGTGTCGAGAACGAGACCGCAGGACACAGGTACCGGCGTCTCTACCCGGGCGGGCCGCCGTACGCGCCGGTCACCGGGCACCTGTCGATCTACGGCGCCACCGGGCTCGAACGCGCGCAGGACGCCGTGCTGTCCGGCACCGACCCGCGGGTCAAGCTGCGCGCGCTGCTGGACGGCACGCGGGCGGGGGCGACGATCAGGCTCACCATCGACCCCGCGGCGCAGCGGGCGGCCTACGAGGGGCTGCGCGCGACGGGGCGGCCCGGGGCGGTCGTCGCCATCGAACCGGGGACCGGCGCGATCCTGGCCATGGCCTCCTACCCCTCCTACGACCCGAACCTCTACACCGACCCCGACGCCGCGGGACTGGAGCGGGCGGACAGGCGGCTGCGGGACGACCCTCGCGAACCATTGCTGAACCGGGCGATCCGGCGCGACTACCCGCCCGGCTCGACTTTCAAGATCGTCACCAGTGCCGCGGCACTCAGCTCGGGGAGATACCGCCCGACGACCGGCCTGCGCGCGCCGGCCGTCCTGCGCCTGCCGGGGACGGCCTCCTACCTGCGCAACGCGGGCGGCGCTCCGTGCGGGAACGGCAGGACACCGCTGGCCTACGCCTTCCAGCTCTCCTGCAACACCCCGTTCGCGAACCTGGGCCTGGCCCTGGGCCAGGAGACACTGCGCGAGCAGGCACGGGCGTTCGGCTTCGACGCCGACGACCTGACCGTTCCCATGCCGGTCGCGCGGAGCGTCTACCCGCGGGACATGGACCGGGCGCAGACCGCCATGTCCGCGCTCGGCCAGTTCGACACCAGGGCGACCCCCCTCATGATCGCCATGATGTCGGCGGCGGTCGCGAACGACGGCTCGCTGATGCGCCCCTACCTGGTCGAGGAGATCCGGCTCGCGGACGGCGCGCTGGTCGACGGGGCGGCCCCCTCGCCGTACCGCAGGACGCTGGACGCCGAGGAGGCCAACCGGCTCACCGCGATGATGGTCACGGTCACCCGGCCCGGCGGCACCGGGGAGGCCGCCGCGATCCCCGGCGTCGAGGTGGCCGCGAAGACCGGCACCGCGGAGAACGGGGTCAGGGGAGGAGACCACGCCGTCTTCACCGGCTTCGCCCCGGCCACCGCGCCCAGGGTCGCGGTCGGCGTCCTCGTCGAGCACGGCGGCTCGGGCGGCGAGGTCGCGGCCCCCATCGCCAGGGCCGTCATGCGGGCCGTACTCGCGCCCTCCTCCTCCGGGGAGGAACCCTCCGGCGGACGGGAGGTTCAGGCCGAGTAGGCCTCGGCCTGCAGGCCGTACAGGTCGGCGTAGAGACCGCCGAGGGCCATCAGCTTGCCGTGGGTGCCCTGCTCGACGACCCGGCCGTGGTCCAGGACGTAGATCCGGTCGGCGTAGCGGACACTGGCCAGCCTGTGGGTGATCAGCAGCACCGTACGGCCGTCGGCGTGCCTCCTGACCTGCTCGAAGAGGGCGTGTTCCGCGCGGGCGTCGAGGGCGGCGGTCGGCTCGTCGCAGATCAGCAGCGGGGCGTCCCGGTGGAAGCCGCGGGCGATGGCGATCCGCTGCCACTGCCCGCCGGACAGCTCCTGACCGTCCTTGAACCTCCTGTCGAGCAGCGTGTCGTAGCCGTGCCGCAGCTCGGCCACGACCTGGTCGGCCCCGGCGACCTTCGCCGCGGCGGCCAGCGTCTCCTCGCCCCTGTCGGTGCCCATGCCGATGTTGTGCCTGGCGGTCAGCGGCCAGCGGGTGTGGTCCTGGGCGATGACGGAGATGTTGCGCCTGAGCCCGTCCTGGTCCACTCCCGCCAGGTCGGTCTCGTCCCACAGCACCCGCCCGCCGTCGGGCTCGTAGAGACCGGCCAGGAGTTTGGCCAGCGTGGTCTTGCCCGAGCCGTTCTCACCGACCAGGGCGATCACCTCGCCCTGGTCGATGTGCACGGAGACCCCGCGCAGCGCGGGAGTCTCGGCGCCGGGGTAGGTGAACACGACGTCCTCGGCGGTGATCCGCTCGAACGTCTCCGGCGCCGCGTCAGGCCGTGCCGGGCCGACACGCCTTTCCGCCTCGGCGCAGAAGTCGAGGAAGTCGGTGAAGTACAGCCCCTCCTCGTAGAGCCGGTTGGTGGCGAACATCAGGTTCGACAGATAGGTCTGCCCCGACCGGATCGCCAGTACGGCGGTGCCCGCCACGGCCAGCGCCACCGCGCCCGAGGCCAGCAGCAGCCCGAGGGCCACGTAGACCAGGGCCGCCCCGAGCCCGCCGAGGGCCTCGCCGACCACCTTGGCGAACGTCTGCCGCCGGGCGAGGTCGAGCCTGACGTTCTGCTCGGCGGTCGCGACCGCGTCGTACATCCGCAGCAGGAAGTCCCGCATCGTGAAGGAGCGCACCTCGGCGGCGGCCGCGCGCTCGGCCAGCAGCTCCGAGATGATCCACTTGCGCCGGGAGACGGGAATGATCGCGTACATCGTGGTGTAGCGCATGCGCGCGGTGCGCACCGCGGCCCAGGCGTCCGGCAGCACCGCGAGTATCAGCAGCGGCAGGAGGACCGGGTGGAGCACTCCGAGCACCCCGGCCGCGGAGACGATCCCGATGAAGGCGGTCAGTACGTTGATGGTCGTGCTGACGATCGTCCCCGCCGTCGTCACGCCGCGTGAGGCGGCGCGCTGGAGCGAGTCGTGGAAGTCCGAGTCGTCGAACGCGGCCAGGCTCACCTGGCCGGTCAGCCCGTAGAGCCGTTCCTCGGCGACCCGGCTCACCTGCGGGTCGAGCCGGGACTGCGCCCATCCGGAGCCCGCCTGCATCAGGGTGCGCAGGATGCCCGCGACGCCGACCAGGATGAGGCTGGGGAGGGCGGCGACGACCCGCTCCGGGGTCGGGCCCGCCTCGAACAGGGCGGAGAGCACCCCGGTCGTGGCCAGCAGCCCGAACGCGGTGAACACGCCACCGAGCAGGCTCAGCCCGATCGTGACGACGATGTCGCGGGGACTGGCCAGCCAGCCGAGCCGTACGGCCTGCGCGACGAGGGTGGGCAGCCGCCTGGAGAGGGCCAGGAAGCCGACGTCGGTCATCGTGTCGGCGTGGGCGTACCAGTCGGAGAGGTTGAGCTCGCCGAGCACCGGCGTGGCCGTCCTGCCAGGACCGGACGCCGCGTCAGGTTCGGGGACCGGGCCTGGGGCGGGTGGAACGGGCAGGGAGTCGGGGGCGAGCCGAGGGGAGGGAGGAGAGGCTGGGTCGTGGTCCGAGGAAGTGTCCGGCATGCCTGCAGTGTGAATCGCCCAACCGTCGGTCCGCCATCCGCTGACCGGTCACGGTCAGTAGCGGCGATACGGCGGGCGGGCCGGGTGGTGAATTCATTACGGTGTCCCAATAGGGAGAGTCAGGAAATCCGAGCATCCGAAATGGTGCTAAGCCTGGGCACGACACGGTAATTAGTGTCACACTTTCTGTGACTACTGCCCCGCGATCTCGTTAAGGGCCGATGACACAGGACACCGCGCACATTTCTCCGACCGGTGGGAACCTCCCCCTGGAGCCCAACGACTTCGTCGGGCGTCAGGTCGACGCCGAGGAACTCGTCGAGCTGCTGGGCGTCGCCCGCCTGGTGACCCTGTGCGGGGCCGGAGGCATCGGCAAGAGCAGGCTGGCGGTCAACGTCGCGGGCCGGTTGGCCCCGGGCTTCCCCGGCGGGGTGTGGCTGGTCGAGCTGGCCGAGGCGGCCGGCGACGAGTTGATCGCTCCCCGGGTCGCCTCCGTGCTCGGCATCAAGGCCGAGCCGTCCCGCTCGCTCTCCGAGACGTTGTTCGACGCGCTCGCCGACCGGCAGCTGCTACTGGTGATCGACAACTGTGAGTCGCTCATCGACGAGTGCGCCCGTTTCTGCAGGACGTTGCTCACGATCTGTCCCGAGGTGCGGGTGCTCACCACCAGCCGGGAGCCGCTCCGGGTCGCGGGGGAGACCGTGTGGCGGGTGCCGCCGCTCACGCTGCCGGAGGCGGACGGCCACGAGTACGCCATGGACAGCGAGGCCGTGCAGCTCTTCGTCAGGAGGGCCAGAGCCGCCGTGCGCGGGTTCACCCTCGACGCGGGCAACGCCGACGAGATCGCCAGCCTGTGCGGGGCGCTCGACGGGATGCCGCTCGCCATCGAGCTGGCCGCCGCGCTGTGCCGGGTGCTGACGGTCGAGCAGATCCACGCCAGGCTCAGGGACAGGTTCCGGCTGCTCTCCGAGGGAGACCGTACGGCTCCCGCCAGGCACCAGACGCTCAGGGCCACCGTCGACTGGAGCTACCAGCAGCTCAAGGAGCCGGAACGGATCCTGCTGCGGCGCCTGGCCGTGTTCACCGGCGGATGGACGCTGGAGATGGCCGAGAAGGTCTGCGACGGTGACGGTCTGTGGGCCGAGGACGTCCTGAGCGTTCTGTGCGGCCTGGTGGACAAGTCCCTGGTGCTTGCGGACGCCGAGGTCGCGGGCGAGACGCGCTACCGGATGCTGGAGACGATCCGCCAGTACGCCGCCGAACAGCTGGAGGTCGCGGGCGAGGAGCACGAGCTGAGGCGGCGGCACCGTGACCACATGGCCGTGATCGCCGGTCGCGTGCACCAGCTGATCGTCAGGTCTCCCCGCCCGACCTGGACGGAGATCTGCCCGGTGCTGGTGCTGCTGGACGAGCTGCAGAGCAACCTGTGGGCCGCGGTCCGCTGGTCGGCCGAGGTGGAGGAGCCGGAGAACGCGCTGCGGCTGCTGGTGCTGCTGCGCTGGCCCACCATCGCGGGCGGCCGGTTCACCCCCGCCGACGAGTGGCTGGAGCGCCTGTTGTCCGCCGACAAGTCCGCGGCGCTCCCCCCCAAGGTGCGCGGCGACGCCCTGGTCCTGCGCGGCCAGGTGGCCTTCGGGCAGGGTGACCCCGCCAAGGCGTACGAGGCCTGTTCGGAGGCGGCCGACCTGTGCCGGGCGACGGCGCTGTACGGACCGCTCAGCGGGGCGCTGGCCATCCTGGCCTGGGTCGCCATCTACCAGCGGCGCCCCGACAAGGCCCGGCGCCTGCTGGACGAGGCCCTGGAGGCGGTGCGCAAGGTCGACGACCCCTGGCACGAGATGGTGATCCGCTCGATGGAGGGGACGTTCGCGCTGTCGGAGGGGCGGGCCAAGGAGTCGCAGCGCTCCTTCGAGGCCGCGCTGGCCATCGCCCGCGGCCTCGACAATCACTGGGCCACCCCGGTGGCGCTCATCGGCCTGGCCCAGGTCGCCTGGACGCGGGGTGACCTGCTGGAGGCCCGCACCCACTACGAACAGGCCCTCGACCAGCTCAAGGACATCACCGCCCACTGGCAGACCATCACCTGTCTGTCCGGCCTGGGACGGATAGCCCTGGCCCAAGGGGACCTCACGACCGCCCGCGCCAGGCTGACCGAGAGTCTGCGCCTGTGCCGCAGGACCGGTCAGCGGCTCGGCGTCGCCCGGCGGATCGAGACGCTCGCCCAGCTCGCCCTGGCGGAGGAGGACGACCACCGGGCGGTGCGCCTGGCGGGAGCCTCCGCCGCGATCAGGAACGCGATGAGCGGAAGTGCCATGCCGTCCGGGTTCGGCGCACGGATGGAGGAGCTGCTCCAGCCGGCCCGTGCGCGTCTCGGCGACACGCTGGTCGCCCACCTGTGGACGCTCGGCAAGGAGATGACCCAGGAGCAGGCGGTCCGCTACGCCCTGGAGGGTGAGGACCGGGCCGAGACGCCGCTGCCGACGGGAAGGATGCCGGTGGCCGCCCCGATGACCACGCTCACCGGACGTGAGTGGGAGATCGCCGAGCTGATCGCCAGGGGGCTGAGCAACAAGGCCATCGCCGACGAACTGGTGATAAGCCCCGCGACCGCGGCCAGGCACGTGGCCAACATCCTGGCCAAACTCGGCTTCTCCTCCCGCACCCAGGTCGCCACATGGGTCGTGGAGCACAATCGCGTCTGAGGGTGACGTTCCGCCTACACACAGGAACTACACATCGGCGGTCACGTAGATACACCTTGGGATACGCACTCCGGCGCATGCGGAGAAGCAGCAGGTAGCCGTACGTTTTCCTCGTGTTCGACCGATGACGCCCCGCCTTCCGCGCCACACCCGCCACAGCGGCCAGGTACGGCAGGCCCACACCATCCCAGGCGTCTCGGTCGGGCACATCGCGAACGTCGCGTGTCCCTCTCGACGGTCGAGGTCTCCTCGGAGGGGTGGGGACCGAAGGCCACGGGACACGCGGCAGCGGGTCCGAGCCGCGCAGGGCTCGGACCCGCACGCGTGAAAGGGCCCCGCCCGTGTGAGGCCCGCGAGTGAAGGGCCCCGGCCGTGTGAGAGGCCCGCCGCCTTCCTCTGCGATTTCCCGCCGGCCGGGCAGCCGGTTCGAATTCCCCGTCAGCGCCGCAGAAGGTGCCACGGAAGGCGCCGCGAATCACGGAACCCATCCCAGATCGGCGACGTTTCCGCAGGTCATATGCCTTTCGGTAAATCACGGAAACGTCTGGTCGAGGAAAGGAGCATCGGACATGGCCATCCCGGATACACACTCATTTACATATATCTGTCGATGCAGGGCCGGAGCCGCCGCCCGTACGGTCGTCGGCATGAGACCGACCTCCTCGTCCATAAGGGGCACCGTTACCGAGGCGGTGTTCGGCTGCGCGCACGAGCGAGGTGACCGGCCCGCGTTGATCGATCTCGGTGCGGGGGTGGTCTACAGCCACCGCCGCCTGGCCGAGGAGGTGACGCGAGGAGCCTCGGGACTGGTCAGGAGGGGCGCGCGGGGACGGCAGGTGGCCGGGATCCACGTGGACAACGTGGCCGCCCATGTCCTGGCGGTGCACACCGTCATCGCGGCGGGTCTGGTCGCGGCGCCCATCGCGTCCGGCAACGGGCGGATGGGCGACCTGCTGATCCGTCTTGACGCCCGCTTCCTGATCACCACCCCGGGGTTGGCGGAGAGCTCGTTACAGGCGGCCGACGACTCCCGGGTGCGGCAGGTGATCGCGTTCGGTCAGGCGCGTGACACCGTCGACTTCGCCGACCTGCTGCTGCTCGCACCGGCTCCGCTGCCGTCCTTCGATCCGTCCGTGCAGCCCGCGTTGCGGGTCGAGGACGGAAGCGTGCTCACCCATGAAGATTTGATCTGGCGGATGTGCGAGCTGGACAAGCTCGTCGCGCTGGAGAAGTCCGACGTCCTGCTGGTGACCTGGCCGCTGGTCTCGACCCTGGCTCTGTCGACCCTGATCGGGCTGGCGCTGATGCGCGGCTCCTTGGTCGTGGTCGCCCCGGGCCTGGCCGCGCAGGAGTTGTCGGCGACGATCCATGACTTCGGTGTCACCGTACTGACGTTGCTCGACGGGACGGTCCAGCGCGTGTGACCGGGCCGTGCCGGCCGCCGTCACTCTCGGGCGGCGGCTGCGGAGGGACGGGCACGTGTTGTTATCTGACTATGCCTTGACGTCCCGCGCCGACGGATGCGTTGATTGGTGTACAGCCCCTGACAACGTTGTCATCTTCTTCATGGGCCCCTCGGAGCCTCGACCCCGAAGGGACGGCAAGACCATGTGACGACGGTGGACGGCTGTGGCGGGCCCTGCCCACCTGACCTCCTACAGCGGGGGCGGACAGGGGGCACGACGGGTCCGCGGACAGGCCGAGGTCCTCCCCCGGTGGACGGGGCCGGGGAGGGTCGGCGGTCGGGTCACGGCCGGGGAGCCGAGGGGCTCACCAGCGAGTCGCCCAGGGCGGTGCGGTGATACAGCACTCCGCGCCCTGTGCGGTTGCCCGTCACCAGGCCCGCCCCACGCAGGGCGGCCAGGTGGCCGCCGACGGTGCCCAGGCTCAGACCGAGCAGGCGGACGAGTTGGCTGGTCGTCGCGGGAACCGCCAGTTCGAGCAGGACCCGAGCCCTGGTCCTGCCGATCAGCGTGGCCAGGCCGTCCGGCGTCTCATGCGTGATCCCCGTGCCCCGCGCCGGATATCCGATCGCGTACGGCCAGGCGTGTTCGAGGTAGGAGCTGACCCCGGAAACGAAGGGGGAGGGCACGAAAAGAAGCCCCCGCCCCTCAAGGGCCACCTCCTGCCCGCCCGGGGCGACCTCGATGACCCCCTCGGGGCGCCAGCGCACCCGGGGGTTGAGGTCGTCCAGTGCGGCCGCCCAGCCGTAGGTGGCCAGCCGGCCCGCCCGCTGGACCACGTCCCGTTCCAGGATCGCGTGGACGCGCGGCCAGATGGGGGAGACGATCCGGGTCCAGACCGCTTCGAGGGCGTCGGCGAACAGTTCGACGACGTCCGGCGAGGACAACACGTCAAGGACGGCCTCCGGGGGCCGGGGCATGCCCTCCAGGTTCCTGGCGATCTCCCGGTGCGCCTGGGCGGCGGGCGTCGCCCGTACGGCCGAGAGCTCCGTCTCGAAGGAGGTGTTCACCCCGTCGGGCGGCGGCGCGGGGAAGTCGGCGTTGTAGTGCCGCTCGCGGAACAGCGAGACCATCGGGCCGAGCCCCGGCCGCTCCGCCAGCAGCCGGCCGTACGGCTCGCGCGCCTGTCGTATCCAGGAGCGCCACACCCCGGCTTCCCATTTGCCCGACAGCAGCCAGAGGGCCTGCTTGGTCACCATGAGCGGGGAGATCGCGAACCTGCTGGTCACGATGTCCTGCGGACTGACCTTGATGAGATAGCCCATTCGGCACCTTTCGGGAATGGTCGAAAGGTTAGCCTGCTGCCCCGGTGTCTCCCAGCATCGTGCCCATGCTCTTCACGGGGAAAGACGGCGCGACCTACTCCGAGGTCTTCGCCAACGGGCAGTTCCGGGTGCTGTTCGGCAGTTTCACGTTCCTTGTCGTCGGAGACCAGGTCAAGATGCTCGCCTTGGCGGCGCTGGTCTACGCCAGGACCGGCTCGCCAGGTCTGTCGGCGATGGCCTACATGCTGGTCTTCCTGCCGTACGCGGTCGGCGGGACGTTCCTGCTCTCCCTCGCCGACCGGATACGGCCGCGCGCCCTGATGATCGTCGGGGAGCTGGTCCGGGTGGTGACATGCCTGCTGCTGGCCTTCACCGGGATGCCGGTCTGGATGATGCTGGTGCTCGTCCTGGTGACGGGCCTGTTCTCACCCGTCTTCGGGGCGGCCCGCAGCGCCCTGCTTCCCGATCTGCTGCCGGGGGACACGTTCGTGCTGGCCAGGTCCGTGCTGTCCATGACGTCCGCGGGGGCGCAGATCGCCGGGCTGGGACTGGGCGGCGGTGTCCTGGCCGTCGCGGGCCCAACGGGGGCGCTCACCGCGACCGCCGTACTGTCGGTGCTCTCCGCCCTGGTGCTGCGCGCCGGGCTGGCCGACCCGCCCGCCCGCGGTGTACGGCGGGGCGGCGCGGTCGCGGAGACGCTGCGGGTCAACCGGGACCTGCTCGCCGACCCCGGGGTGCGTGGGCTGCTGCTCGCCCAGTGGCTGCCCACCTCGTTCCTGTCCGGGGCGGAGGCGATGCTCGTCCCCTACCTGGGGGAGACGGCCGGCATCGCGCTGGCCGCGGCGTGTGTCGGGCTGGCGGTCGGCAACCTCCTGATGGGGCGGTTCGCCGCGCCGTACACCCGGGAGCGGCTGGCGGCGCCGCTGGCGGTGCTGTCGGGTGTGCCGCTGCTCGTCTTCGCGCTCACGCCGGGACTCGCCCTCTCCGGGCTGGCGCTCCTGCTGGCCACCGCGGCGAGCGGTGCCTGTCAGCTCGGCCTGCAGCGCAGGTTCGTCGAGGCGGTTCCCGAGCGGGTCAGGGGGCAGTCGTTCGGGCTGGCGGGGGCGGGCCTGATGACCGGGCAGGCGGTCGGCGCCGCCCTGGTGGGGGGAGTCTCCGAGGTCGTCGCGCCGAGCCTGGCGGTCGCCGGGGCGGGTGTCGCCGTGATCGTCTCCGCCCTCGTCCTCTGGAGGCACCTGCGGCCCGTGCCCGCGGTCGCGGCCGGGGCGTCGTGACCCGCTCAGGCGAGGCGCCACTCCTGGTTGGGCCGGCCGTAGACGCAGGTCCACTGGTCGATGCCGGAGTCGTCGTCGGTGCCCGCGTTCTCGACGTCCAGGCATTTGCCGCTGTGCCGGGCCACCAGGATGAAGTAGCCGCTGTCGCGCTGCAGGAGCTTCCACTCCTGGTTGGGCTGGTCGTCGAGGCAGGTCCACTGGTGGACGTTGGCGCCGTTCCTGATGCTGACGCCCTCGACGTCCAGGCACTTGCCGCTGTGGGCCGCCCTCAGGGTGTAGTAGCCGTCGCTGGTGGCGACCAGGTTCCACTCCTGGTTGGGCTGGTCGTCGAGGCAGGTCCACTGGTGGACGTCGGCACCGGTCCTGGTGCTGACCCTCTCGACGTCCAGGCACTTGCCGCTGTGCCGGGCCACCAGGCTCGCCCTGAACCTGAACCCCGCCTTCGTTCCTGTTTCACCCGTTCTCGCCGCGCCACCCGTCGCGACGGCCGTGGACGGACCGAGGAGGGGGACGGTGATCAAGGCAGCCGCCAGGGCGACGGCACGACCTGCGCGGATGGGCCCCATCACGTCTCCCGGGTGCTCTGAAGGATCGGCCTGTACTTATTAGCACGGATGACGGAGCGTTTCGGTGAGTCACGTCGTGTGACGGCCCTGTGTCGTGTTTTCATGCCGACATCCGGCCCAGAACACCCCTCGTGGGTCAGGGGGGAGGCAGCTCTCCCGATCCTCGGGGGATGAGCCTGGTCGGCAGCTCGACGTGCTCGGCGGGACCGGGGTCGCCCTGGATGCGGCGGAAGAGCAGCTCGGCCGCGGTCCTGCCGAGCCCGGCCGGGTCCTGGGCGACCACGCTCACCCCCGGCACCAGCAGGTCGGCCAGTTCGAAGTCGTCGAAGCCCACCATGGGCAGCCGGTGCCCGGTGCGCAGCACGGCCAGCGTCACCCGGCCGTTGCCGGTGAACAGCGCCGTCGGAGGGGTCCGCGCCGAGAGCATCCTGGCCAGCGCCGCCCCCGCCCGTTCGGGGGGACCCGTCGCGATCAGGGAGTCGTCGGCGGGCAGACCGGCCTCGGCCAGGGCCCGCCGGTAACCGCGCAGGCGCTCCGCGGCGGTGAAGATGGACGCGCTGTCGCCGATGAAGGCGACACGGCGGTGGCCGTACCTGATCAGGTGGGCCACACCGGAGCACGCGCCGCCCGCGTTGTCGCAGATGACGGTGTCGGCCTCCAGACCTCCCGGCCGGTCGGCGAAGACGGCGGGCGTGCCCGCCTCCAGCTCCGGCCTGAGGTACTCGTGGTCGGCCCCGGCGGGCACGATGATCAGGCCGTCGACCCGCCGGGAGCAGAAGGTGAGGACGAGTTCGCGCTCCCGCCGGGGGTCCTCCCCCGAGGAACCGCTGAGCAGCAGCGAGCCGTACCCGAGGGCGACGTCCTCGACCGCCCGGCTGACGCCGGAGTAGAACGGGTCGGCCACGTCCTCGATCACCAGGCCGACGCTCGACGTACGGCCGCCGCGCAGCCCTCTGGCGCTCTCGTCGCGGCGGTAGCCGAGCCGTTCGATGGCCGAGCGCACCCGTTCGGCGGTCGCCGCGTTGACCCCGCGTTCACCGTTGACGACACGGGAGACGGTCTTGAGCGCCACCCCGGCGGACGCGGCGACGTCCTTCATGGTGGGGCGGCCTCGGGAACCGCCCGTGGCGGGACGGCGATGGGGGCGGTCGGTCACGGCCCGATCATCGCCCAGACCCATTTTTTCGACAATGTCGTCCCGCAACGGACACCCCCGCCCCCTGTGTCTAGATTATGGCTGTTATGGCCTGTCCGCGTGGGCGCGTAGCGCCCGATCGACGAACGCCTCGGCCGACCCGAGATAGCCGGTCGGGTCGAGGGCGGCGTCCACCTCGCCGGGGGTCAGGGCGATCTCCGGATCGGCCAGCAGTGTCTCGCGCAGCGTGCCGCCTCCGTCGGATGCCCTGGCGCACGCGGCGTCGACCAACGTCCTGGCCCTCGGGGTGCCGCCGAGCCTGACGACGACGTGCTCGGCCATCATCAGCCCCCGTGTCGCGCCCAGGTTGGCCCGCATCCGCTCGGCGTCCACGGTCATCCCCTCAAGTGCCTCACGCAGCCAGGCCGCGGCGCTCCCGGTCAGCCTGAGCAGGTCGCTCAGCGTCTCCCACTCGGCCTGCCACGGCCCGGCCGCCCGCTCGTGCTCGTGGAGCATGCCGCCGAGCACGGCGGCGACCAGCCCGGGGACGCGCTGCGCGCAGGCCAGAACCGACATCGCGGCGACCGGGTTGCGCTTGTGCGGCATCGCGCTCGAACCGCCCCGGCCCGGCGCGGACGGCTCGGCCGCCTCGGCGACCTCCGGCTGGGACAGCAGTTTCACATCGGTCGCGATCTTCCCCAGCGTCCCGGCCACGGTGCCGAGGGCGCAGGCCAGCCGGGCGATCGGGGTGCGGTCGGTGTGCCAGGGCAGGACCGGCTCGGCCAGCCCGAGTTCCGCCGCGAGGTACGGCAGCACCTCGTGGCCGCGTCCACGGAGCACGGCCAGGGTTCCGGCGGCTCCGCCGTACTGGACGGGCAGACACAGGGCGGTCAGCGTGGCCAGGCCCTGGTTCAGCGCGTTCAGCCAGCCCGCCGCCTTCAGCCCGAAGGTGATCGGCACGGCGTGCTGCAGGATCGTGCGTCCGGCCATCACGGTGTCCCGGTGCTCGACGGCCAGCCGGGCGCACGCGCTCGCGCAGGCCGACAGGTCGGCGGTGAGCGGTGCCAGAGCACGTGAGGCGACCAGCATCGAGGCCGTGTCGTTGATGTCCTGGCTGGTCGCGCCGTAGTGCACGAACCGCCGGACCTCCGGCTCGACCCGCTCGCGCAGCGCCGCGACCATGGGGATCACCGGATTCCCCGTCGGTACGGCCGCGCGGCCGAGCCCGGCCAGGTCGAACCGCTCGGGCTCGCAGGCCTCCCGTACGGCGGAGGCCGCCTCCCACGGCACCAGCCCCGCCTTCGCCTGCGCGGCGGTCAGCGCCGCCTCGACGTCCAGCATCGCGGCCAGCCACGCCGCGTCCGACACCTCGGGCGCCGCGCCGCCCCTGGCGAACATCCCCGAGAACAGTCCATGGCGCGCTGACGAGGTCATGGTCACCTCTAGAAATGTCATGGCGACAGCCTGTCACGCTCCGGGGAAGGTGTAGGGACAAATAGAAAAGACCTCTTTGACGGGGAAGTGCCTTCCTTCCCGGATATCGGCACCCGGTGTGGTTTCGGACTGTTGCTTTCGGGTGGTTCAGGAAGGATGTCGGCATGGATCGCCTGGAGATCCTCATCGGCAGAGCCGAGCGTCTCGACCATGTACTGATCCGGGTCCTCGGCCGGACGTTTCCCGGTCATAACGACTTTCACGACGGCAACCAGCCGGCCTCGCCGATCCACGCGCGGATCGGCGGGTTCACCGCCGAGATCGACCTTCCATCGTTCCTGGGCGCCGTTGCCGCCGTGGAACGACGCTTTCCCGCCCTGGGGTCGGGAGGCGCCTGAGGGCGGGGTTCCCCCTGGCCTTCGTCAGGGGGAACCGGCAGGTGGTCGGTTCGGGGTTCTCCCCGCTGGGAGATCATTTCTCGCCGGTTCTCGTTCTGCCGGCCCCGCTGTACCGGATGCATGACGGACCCGAGACGCTCGTCGTGGCGCAGGCCGCCCTGCTCGGGTCACGCTGAGGCGGTGCCGAGGATGGAGGCGATCACGGCAGGGGTGTCGGACAGGTCGGTGAGGACCAGTTCGGCCCCCACCTCGCGCAGTGCCGCCTCGTCGCTCGCCCCCGTGGCGACCGCCACGACCCTGGCGCCGCCGTGGTGCCCGGCCAGGACGTCGTGCGGGGTGTCGCCGACCAGGACGGTGCTGTGCTCGTCGAACCGCTCGCCGTACTTCTCGGCCGCCCGCAGTTGCGCGAGCCGTACCAGGGGCGGGCGGTCGCCGTGGTCGAGGCCGTAGGCGCCGACCTCGAAGTCCACGTACTCGTCCAGGGAGAACGCCGCGAGCTTGCTGACCGCGATGGGCCGCATGTTCCCGGTGAGCACCGACTGCACCACGTCGGTACGGCAGGCCAGGGCCTTGAGCGCCTCCCTGGCGCCGGGCAGGACACGGCCGTGTTCGCGGATCTCGTGGATGCGTGAGTCGAAGCCGGTGGCGAACTCGTGGCAGAGACGCTGGAGCAGCGGCTCCGACGTCTCGATGCCGTGCGTCAGCAGTGTCTCGGTGATGATGGCCCGGTCGGTCCTCCCGGCGAAGGAGGGCAACCCGTGCGCGGCCAGGACCCGGCCCGTCACGGTGGTGAACGCGTTCTCGTAGATCGTCCTGGTCAACGGCCCGACGGCGAGCAGGGTGTGATCGATGTCCCACAGAACGAGAGTGCGCACGAATCACATCGTATGAGGTGCTATGCCCCATTGGAGAGAAGACCGTGGTCAGCATGCGTCCCGTATGTGTAAGTTCGTTCTGCGGACGAATGTTCATTTTTGAACATCCCGCCCACCACCATGTCGCGACGACAGGGAGACGACCCCATGACGCTGATGGACGCAAAAACATGGACGGGACTGGTCTACGGGGACGGCTGGACCACCCCGCGCGGCGGAGACGCCGCGGTGGTCGAACCCGCGACCGGTGCCGAACTGGGGCGGGTCGGCGTGGCGAACGCGCAGGACGTGGCGGAGGCGGCCGTGCTGGCCGTACGGGCTCAGCGGGAGTGGGCGGCGACCTCCTTCGAGGAGCGGGCGGCGGTGCTGCGGCGGGCCGGGCGGCTGTTCGAGGAACACGAGCGGGAGATCCAGGACTGGCTGGTCCGTGAGGCCGGGTCCGTCCGCCCGAAGACGGGTGTGGAGACGCACATCGCGGCCCAGGAGTGCTACGAGGCCGCCGCGCTGGCCTCCCAGCCGCTGGGAGAGATCCTGCCGACCGCGAAGAAGCGGCTCAGCATGGCCCGCCGTGTCCCCGTCGGGGTCGTCGGGGTGATCTCACCGTTCAACTTCCCGCTGATCCTCGCCATCCGCTCGGTCGCCCCCGCGCTCGCGCTGGGCAACGCGGTGATCCTCAAGCCGGACCCGCGCACCGCGGTCTCCGGCGGCTTCTCGATCGCCCGCGTCTTCGAGGAGGCGGGGCTGCCCAAGGGCCTGCTCCACGTGCTTCCCGGCGGTGTCGAGGCGGGCCAGGCACTGGTCGGCCACCCGCTGGTACCGGTGATCTCCTTCACCGGATCGACCGCGGCGGGACGCAGGATCGGCGAGGAGTGCGGACGGCTGCTCAAGCGCGCCCACCTGGAACTCGGCGGCAACTCCGCGCTGATCGTGCTTGAGGACGCCGACCTCGACCGGGCCGTCTCCGCGGCGGCCTGGGGCTCCTTCCTGCACCAGGGGCAGATCTGCATGACGACCGGCCGCCACATCGTGCACTCCTCGATCGCGGAGGAGTACGTCGCGCGACTGGCGGAGAAGGCCGAGCGCCTGACGGTCGGCGACCCGGCGGGCGGACGGGTCGCACTCGGCCCGCTGATCGACGCCGGGCAGCGCGACAAGGTCCACGCCCTGGTCACCGGTAGCGTCGAGGCCGGAGCGAGGCTGGCGGCCGGGGGCACCTACGAGGGACTGTTCTACCGGCCGACGGTGCTCGCCGACCTTCCCGAGGGCGCCCCCGCCTACGCCCAGGAGGTCTTCGGCCCGGTCGCGCCGGTCGTGCCGTTCTCCACGGCGGAGGAGGCCGCCGCGCTGGCCTCCGACAGCGAGTACGGCCTGTCCCTGGGCATCCTCACCGGGGACGCGATGCGGGGCCTGGCGCTGGCCGACCTCATCCCCACCGGGATCGTCCACATCAACGACCAGACGGTCGACGACGAGGCCGTCGCGCCGTTCGGCGGGCTGGGCGCCTCGGGCACCGGCTCACGCTTCGGCGGGGGCAGGGCCAACGCCGAGGCGTTCACCGAGACCCGCTGGGTGACAGTGCAGGGCGAGATCGCGGGCTACCCCTTCTGAACGCGACTGAGGGTCCGCCGGCGCGTTCGGTCGCAGACGGCGCGGGCGGCCGCCGCGGTGACGGTTGAGGTGGCGGCGGCGTCGCGTGGCCGGTCGCCCAGCGGCAGGGTGAGCCTGCCGGCGGGGGAACCGGCCACGCGCAGCAGGACCCGGTCGGCCCGGTGGGCCGCCCGGTCGACGATCACGGGCCCGCCCGGATGCGGCGGGTCGGTGTCGTCGTCGAGGTGGGAGAAGGCGGTGCCCGCCGAGTGCGGATCGTCGGCGATGAAGACCTCGACGGAGCACCGGCCGCCGGGGCCATGAGGGCACCGGCGCCGGGCAGCGCCGCCTTGCGCAGGAACACGGTCTCTCCACGCGGGTGATCGGGAGGTGGGCGGGTCGCCCCCGAGAGGCCTGCCCTCGGACAAGGGAGAAGGCGGTCGATCGACCAGCCTCGGCCCTCGGCCGGGGTCCCGTGCGGACACCTGTGCGTGTGGTCCCGGTCGTGTCCCCGGCACCCGGTGGCCACCTTTCCGTCCTACCGTTCAGATCATGATCCGCAGGCTCTCGGCCGCCACACTGGCCGTCCTCGTCACCGGTACCGCCGTGGTTCTGCTGCAGCAGCCCAGGCCCGCGACGGCGGAACACCGGGACCGGACTCCCGTCGTCATCGGCCACCGCGGCGCCAGCGCCCACCGGCCGGAGCACACCCTGCTCTCCTACGAGACCGCGATCGCGCTCGGCGCCGACTACATCGAGCCCGACCTGGTCTCCACCAAGGACCACGTGCTGGTCGCCAGGCACGAGAACGAGATCTCCGGGACCACCGACGTGGAGAGCCACCCCGAGTTCGCCGGACGCCGTACGACCAAGACCGTCGACGGGCGGGCCGTCACGGGATGGTTCACCGAGGACTTCACCCTGGCCGAGCTGAAGACGCTCAGGGCCAAGGAACGCATCCCCGACCTGCGCCCGGAGAACACCGCCTTCGACGGGCTCGCCGAGATCCCGACCTTCGAGGAGGTCGTACGGCTGGCGCGCCGCAGTGGAGTCGGGGTCTACCCGGAGACCAAGCACCCCACCTACTTCGACTCCATCGGCCTGTCGCTTGAGGAGCCGCTGCTCGAGGTGCTCGGCCGGTACGGCTGGCGCGGGCGGCGTGACCCGGTGTTCGTCCAGTCGTTCGAGACCGCGAACCTGCGGGAACTGCGCGGACGGACCAGGCTGCGGCTGGTCCAGCTGGTCAACGCCACCGGCGCGCCGTACGACTGGACGGCGGCGGGGGACCCGCGCACCTACGACACCATGGTCACCCCGGCGGGACTGCGGGAGGTGGCGGGCTACGCGGACGGCGTCGGCGTGGACACCCGGCGGGTCGTCCCCCTCGACGCGGAGGGGCGAACCCGGCAGCCCACGACGCTCGTCCAGGACGCGCACCGGGCCGGGCTTCAGGTGCACGCCTGGACGGTCAGGCCGGAGAACTCCCAGCTCCCGGTGGACTTCCGGGCCGGGAACCCGGCCAGTCCCGTCTACCCGCGCGCGACGGGTGACGTGGCCGGGTGGCTTGAGCGGCTCTACCGGCTCGGGCTCGACGGCGTCTTCTCCGACGACCCCGGCGTGGCCAGGGCGGTCAGGGACCGGGTCCGGTGAGAACGAGAACCGCCGGCCACCCGCCCCTTGGGTGACCGGCGGTGATCCCGGAGTGATCCCGGAGCCTCCTACGCGACGGCGACCTCGCCGTTCTCCTCAAGGTCGTCCATCGGGCGCAGTTCGTCGGCGTAGCTCACCGAGACACGGCGCATCACCCCGGTGTCGCTGATCGAGTACTGGCCCAGGCGCCACAGCGGCGGCGAGTAGGCGTGGATCGAGACACTGCCGTTCACGGCCCCGGTCAGCCGGTGGATGTGGTCGGGCCCGAAGGAGAACGACTCACCCGCCGAGACCACCGTCTCCAGATGCTCGCCGCCGATACGGGGATTGCACTCAAGCAGCGTGCCGGCCACCACGCGGACCGCGCCGGAGGAGATGTCGTGGTCGTGCCAGCCGGTGTCGTCCTCGGGGCGCCAGCACAGCAGCCAGACGTCCACGTAGGCGTCCCGGTAGAGGGAGGCGTAGTGGCGGCCCCCCTCCTCGGGAAAGGCCACCTGGTCCTCCCAGCGTGACGGGTCCGCCGCCAGCGTGTCGACCAGGTCGCGGAGCTCACGCCGGTCGAGGGCGCGTTCCGGCAGGGCGTCGTAGCTCATCGGGTGCCTCCCAGGAGACGGCAGCGCCCGCTGCCCTGGGACTGATTCACGTGGATATCCACAGCGTGGAAGCCCGGTCCTTCAGAGCCGGGAGGAAGCGCGGTGCGGTCCCGCATAACTCAATCCCCGTTTCATATTGAGTGTTATGTTCAATGCGTGTTGGTGACGGAGATGTTGAAGCTCTCCCCGGCGGCCGAGCAGTGTGAGGCGCTGCTGGCGACCATGCGGGCCTGCAACGCCGCCGCCACCCGGGCCGCCGAGGTGGCGTTCGCACACCACACCGCCAACAAGATCGCAGTCCAGAAACTCATCTACGCCGGCCTGCGCGCGGAGTTCGCTCTGCCCGCGCAGATGGCGATCCGTTCGATCGCCAAGGCATGCGAGGCCTACAAGCGGGACAAGAACATCCGCCCGGTCTTCCGGGAGCTGGGCGCGGTCGCCTACGACCAGCGCATCCTCACCTTCAAAGGGCGCGACCTGATCTCCATCGCGACCCTGAACGGGCGCATCCTGGTGCCCGTCGTCTACCAGGGCCGCTGGCTGGGCGTCTCGGGAACGACGATGCGCGGTCAGGCCGACCTGATCTGGCGCGACGGAGCGTTCTATCTCGCCGTTGTGATCGAGGTGCCCGAACCTCCCGGCGGCGGCGAACCGGACGGCTGGCTCGGGGTGGATCTCGGCATCGTGAACCTGGCCGCTGACTCCACCGGCACCACCCATTCGGGCAAGGCGGTGCGCGCGCTGCGCCACCGCAACCGGATGCTTCGACGCCGGTTGCAGAAGAAGGGCACCAAGTCCGCGAAGCGATTGCTCAAGGCACGTCGCCGTAAAGAAGCCCGCTTCGCCCGCGACACCAACCACGTGATCAGCAAGGCGCTGGTCGGCAAGGCCAAAGACACCCGCATGGGAATCGCCCTGGAGGACCTGGGCGGCATCCGGGATCGGGTCACGGTTACGAAGGCCCAGCGTGCCGACCATCACTCGTGGGCGTTCCACCAACTCCGCACGTTCGTCACCTACAAGGCGGCCCTCGCCGGGGTGCCGGTGCGGCTGGTGGATCCCCGCAACACCTCGCGCACCTGCCCCGAATGCGGGCACTGCGCGAAACGCAACCGTCCCCATCGGGACTCCTTCCTCTGTGTGGCGTGCGGCTTCGCTGGGCCTGCCGACCACATCGCGGCGATCAACATCGGTCGCCGGGCAGTGAGTCACGCTGCCGACGACGCGGCCTGAACCGTCGAACCCATCGACGGCGAGGAGCTGCAAGCTCGGTCGTTCACGACCGAGAAGCTGACTTGCGCGACTCCTTTCGATTCAACAGACGGCTGGGGTTGGTGACCGCGATGGCGTGCCCGGCGGCCTCGCCGAGCGCGGGGTCGGGTGCGGTCGCGTACGGCTGGTCGGAGCCGTTGACCACGACGTCGATGCCGAGTTCGCGGATGACGGCGTCGATGGCCCGGGGACCGTAGGAGGAGGTCTCAAGGAAGGCACCGGGGTCCACCTGGCCCCGGCTCTGGCCGCCCCGGCTGATCAGGCGCTCGGAGTGCAGCGGCGCGAGCCCGGCCAGCAGGGCGAAGCAGACCCGCAGGTCGGGGTGGCGGGTCCGGCCGAAGGCGGTGAAGGCGTACCAGGAGGCGTGCATCTGCTGGACGTACGGCACGACGGCGGGCCACCAGCCGGGGCCGGCGGGCGTCCCGGCGGGACCGGGGTGCACGAAGAGCGGCAGGTCGCGTTCGGCGAGCACGTCGAGCAGGGGCGCGACCTCGGCCAGCCCCGCCTCGTCGCCGATGGCCGTCGCGGGCAGCTGGAGTCCGGCGAGCCCCTGGTCGAGGGCCTTGGCGAGCCTGGCCGGGTCGACGTCGGAGAGGCAGGCCGCCGCCCACGCGCCGAAGGGGGCGGGCAGCTCCAGGGCGTCCTCGTGATAGGCGTCGATGAGGGGCCAGGCCTCCTCGGGCGGCAGCGTCTCGATGCCGAGCGGGCTGGACAGTGAGACCAGCGCCAGTTCCAGGTCCTCGTTGCGCGCCAGCCGTACGGCGAGGTCGTGGTCGGCCGGGTCGACCTCGTAGGGGGGCTCGCCGTCCAGGTGCAGGGTCCAGCCGTCCAGACGGGGAGGAGTCGTACGGCGGCGCAGCGCGTCCACGAACGCGGGCGCCCACAGGTGCTGGTGCACGTCGACGGCCATTTTTCTCCCCTTCCTTTCGTGGTATTCCCTACCTAGAATATAGGTAACAGCTCTGACCTTACTACGTCCCCGGGTGACACGGTTCACTGAACCGATTCAGTGAACCGGTTCACCTTATGGGAGGCGATGCCCCGAACCATCCGGATGTACGGCATACCCCTGTTCAGACGGGGGTTCCGGCATAGGGTGGACAAGTGCCCCAGCCACGGAAACGAGCGACTATACGTGAGGTGGCGAAGGCCACCGGTCTCTCCCCGGCGTCGGTCTCCTACGCCCTGCGCGGCATGCAGGTGTCGGAGGAGACCATCGAGCGGGTCCGGCGCGTGGCCGCCGAACTCGGCTACGAGGCCGATCCGATCGCCCGCGCGCTGGCCAGCGGCAGGACAGGGACGATCGGCCTGCTCTGCGGCTCGCTCGAGGACCTCTGGCAACAGGCCCTGGCGGTCGGTATCGGCAGGTCGCTGAAGGACAACGACCGGTACGCGCTGATCCTGGACGCCGCGGGCGATCCCTACCGAGAACGGACCCTGGCCAGGCAGCTGCGCGACCAGCGGGTGGACGCCCTGATCGTGCAGCCGGTCGACCCGGCGGCCGAGGTGTGGCCAGAACTGTGTGAGAGCCTGCCGGTCGTCTCGATCGGCGACGGCCTGGCGGGCGCGCGGACCGCCGGGGAGGTCGTCTTCGACAACCGGGCGGGGGTCACCCTGGCGCTCGAACACATGCGGGACCGGGGACACGGGCGCATCGCCGTACTCACCCCGACCAGGGCGAGCACCCCGGACCGTCCGGCGGACGTGCACGTGCTCGCGGAGGCGGGACGGCTGGGGCTGGACATCGAGGTGGTCACCGCGCCGCAGGCGCTCACCGCGGCGACCGGGGTGGCCGACGCGATGCTCGCGGACGGGCACCGGGCGTTCTTCTGCTTCGCGGACTCGATCGCCTACGGCGTCTACGCCGCCTCGACGGAACGGGGGCTGCGCATTCCCGCCGACGTGTCGGTGATGGGCTACGACGACCACCCGATGTCGGGACTGCTCACCCCGGGGCTCACCACGGTCGACTGGGACATCGACGGCATCATCCGCGCCGCCGTGCGCACGGTGGTGGCCGCGGCCGACGGCAACACCCGCCGCCGCCGTATCGTCCAGGCCCCCGAACTGCGCGAGCGCGGCTCGGTCGGCCGGGGGACGGCTGCGCCCGGCGCCTCCTGAACGCGGCGTCCGGCGCGCGAAAGGCCCGGCACCGTGGTTCGGTGCCGGGCCTTCCTGCCGAGCGGACGGCCCTGTCGGGAGGCCGTCCGCTCATTGGCCGGTCCGTGGGTCCTCACGTGGGCAGGCGCCGTTGAGGGGACCGGTGGTGAGGCGTGACGCGGAGCCCGGGAGGGTCCGGTGTCAGACGCGCTGCCAGAGGGCCGGGACGTTCGGCGGCTCCCAGCCGGGCATCGCGGTGTGGCCCTGGAGGCAACGGTAGGTCGAGCCGCCGTAGGTCACGGTCGAGCCCGCGCTGTAGGCGGTGCCGGCGGCCCAGGTGCCACCGGGGTTCTGGGTCGAGGTCGAGGTCGGCGTCGGGCTCGGGCCACCGTTGCTGGTGACCAGGGCGAGGCCGTTCGCCTGCAGGATCTCGCCGACCGGCTGGAAGTAGGTCGTGCCGCCGGAGGAGCAGTTACCCGTTCCGCCGGAGGTGACGCCCTGGGCCTGGTCGCCGGAGATGAACGAACCACCGGAGTCGCCGGGTTCGGCGCAGACGTTGGTCCGGGTCACCTCGTAGACGGTGCCCTCCTGGTAGGAGACGCTGCTGTTGAGCTGCTGGACGGTGCCGCAGTGCCAGCCGGTGGTCGAGCCGGAACGGCAGACCGAGGAGCCGACCTGGGCGACGGTCGAGCCGTTCACCGGGATCGTGGCGCCGTTCTGGACCACGACGCCACGCGGGGTCCAGTTGGAGTTGGTGGCGATCCAGGAGTAGTCGCTGCCCGGGAAGACGGAGTTCTGGAAGGTGCCCTGCGCGACCCGGTTGGAGCCGCTGGTCGAGCTGCCGGTGCTGCCGCAGTGACCCGCGGAGACGAAGCCGCTCTGGCCGCCACGGGTGGCGGAGAAGCCGATCGAGCAGCGGCTGCCGCTGCCGATGTAGTAGGCGTCGCCGCCGCGCAGGTCGTAGAACGTCCTGGCCTTCTCGCTCGACTGCTCGACCTTGACCAGCGCCTTGTCCACGCCACTGGCCGCGACGAAGGACCGGCCCGCGGCGACGTCGGAGGCCAGC
Source organism: Streptosporangium sp. NPDC001559 (assembly GCF_042893955.1). NCBI lineage: Bacteria > Bacillati > Actinomycetota > Actinomycetes > Streptosporangiales > Streptosporangiaceae > Streptosporangium > Streptosporangium sp. NPDC001559. The sequence goes on along the minus strand of NZ_JBIAVG010000013.1, from coordinate 49,609 downwards.
ACGACCACCGAGTTGTTGCGGACGTCGAGGTACCAGGCGTTCACCGAGGAGGGGGAGGACTCCTTGGCCTGCCGGTTGAGGCCCTCCTGGGCCGCGGTGAGCGCGGCCAGCGAGTGCTTGACCAGCTTGGCCTGGGCGCCGGTCTTGAGGATGGCGGTCAGCTGCTTGGAGTCGCTGGTGGCGACCACAAGGTCGGAGGTCGGGCCGGTGACCCAGGTGCCGCCGTAGGCGACGCCGAGCTGCTTGGCGACGACGGGCTCGACCTTGGAGGCCGCGCTCTCGTTGACCAGGCGGGTCGAGGCCTGCTCACCGGTGATGCCGAGGTCGCGGGTGAGCGCGGAGACCAGTTCGGGGGCGGGCTTGACGACGGCGGCGGCCTGGGCCTTCGCCTGAACATAAAGGGGATCGGCGGAGGCTGCGCCGGTGGTTACGGAGGCGAGGGCGGGGGTCGCTACCAACGCGGCGGCGAGCGTGACGCCCACTGCCACGGCATTTCTGCGGAGCATATGATCTCTCCTCGTGTCGGGGGGTGCGCCGTCAACGTAACGGTTAGGACACAAGGAGCGGCTCTCTCAGAACGGCCCTATCACTGTGCTATGAAGATTTAACCGACATGACTTGTTAAAGGGTGACATCGTTAGTCAACTCCGTCATCCCTATCTGGTACGTAGGGCGGAGGACGTTGGTTCAACGGGGCCGCGTCCATTGTGGGAGCCCCATGTCATGGTGCGTTACCCGGGTCGTTCCCAGCGGGGGAACGGCCGTCCGCCGTTCCCCCGGCCCTGGTTCCGGCCTTCGGGCGCGGGCCGTCAGTCGCCGAGGACCAGGTCGAGCAGCCAGCTCACCAGACCGACGATGATCGCGCCCCAGAAGGCGGCGCCGAAGCCCTCCACGTGGAACGACAGGCGGAGCTGCTCGGCGATCCAGCTCGTGAGCAGCAGCAGGCCGGCGTTCACCACCAGGGCGAACAGGCCCAGCGTGAGCACGTAGAAGGCGCAGCCGAGGACCTTGATGATCGGCTTGAGCACCGCGTTGACGACACCGAAGACCAGGGCGACCGCGATCAGGGTGACGATCTGGCTGCTGGTGGACGTCGCGGACACCGTGATGCCGCTCACGAGCTGTGTCGCCGCCCACAGGGCGGCCGCCACAACCAGGATCTTGATGATGATTCTCACGTTCGGGCATCCTCGCATGGGGGTCGGACGGGCATACCTGGACACTAAACAGTCTGCGACGCGTCGGCGCGGCTGTTCGGTCACGGATTCGGGTCACGCCGTTTCGGGATGGCGGCGTTTTCGGGTGACGGCGTTTCGGCGTGGTGGCGCGCATGCATGGGCGACGCCGTACGCGGGCAGAACATGAATGATCGACGCGATCTGGGGGCAAAGGGCGCGTGAGGGGGTGAGGAAGTTGGAGACGGACCAGCTTGAGGCGCTGTCGGCCCAGGAACTGCATGATCGGGCGGTCCGCTACGCCGTACACCACGGAGACTTCGCCTTCCTGTGGGAACTGCTCAAGGTGATTCCCGCCGCGGAGGCGTCAACCGGGAACGAGGATGAGACGGCCAACGATCTGAGCAGGGTCTCGGCGCTGCTCAGCGACGCCATGGCGTCCGGTGAGGGGGAGCTCGGCGACGCGCTCCGCCCCTTCTACATCGAGTACCTGTCGCAGCATCCCGACGCCTGAGACACCCGCCCGTGCCGGGCGCCCGCCGTACCGGCCGCCTGGGTAGGGTTGGCCGGGGAACACGGGGAGGAGCGTCATGGCTCGGGTGAACGTCGAACGGACCGAGAACGGCTTCGTGGCCCGCAACGACCGCGGGGCCGAGGTCGTCATGGGCGTCGGCGACGAGCAGGGGGTCTTCACCCCGGTCGAGCTGCTGCTCGCCGCGCTCGGAGGCTGCAACATCGTCACCGTCGAGCCCCTCACCGCCAAGCGCGGGCACCGGCTCGTGCGCCTGGCGATGACCGTCCAGGCGGAGAAGGTCGAGCCGACGCTGCTCGGCCCGATCACCGTCACCTACGACGTCGAACTCCCCGAGGGGGACGACGCGGCGGACGAGGTCTTCCGTGCCGTGGCCAGGCGGGTCGAGGAGCGATACTGCACGGTGAGCCGGGCGCTGCGGGAGCAGACCGAGGTCAGGCTCGAACTGCCCGAGTGAGGGCTCCTCCTTGAGGAGGACGTCCGGTGATACCGGGTCATCTCCGGGTGTAGGCCCAAAATCAACCCTTGGATGACGTGCTCGTTACGTTCGCTTCTGTACTGTTGAAGCAGGTCAAGGGGTTCTGCGAAGCCCGGGGGAGCTACAGCAGGGACTTTTCACCGGAAACGGACGCGAGGGGGATCGCGTCCTAGAGCGGAGCCGCCGGAGTCTTGGGGGAGGCGAAGGTGGGCCCGCCATGAGGCCGGGGCTGGATGGTTGGGGGACCATTCGGCCCCGGGACCTCTTTCCAGGCGAGGGCCGGGCGGTTGGGGGGCCGCCCGGTCCTCGTCTGTCTTCTCCGGATGTAACCGATGTGCGCCGCCGCGCGGAGGACTGCTAGAGTTACCTCCGTCGCAGGCGCCGCTAGCTCAGTTGGTTAGAGCAGCTGACTCTTAATCAGCGGGTCCGGGGTTCGAGTCCCTGGCGGCGCACCGCACGAGAACGAGGCCCAGGTCATCTCGACCTGGGCCTCGTTCGTGTTTCCCAGTGGAAGGGGTCTCACCCCGGCGCCGGGCGTTCGGTGGACGGCGTGTTCCTGGGCGGTCCGACGACGGTGCGGATCGCCAGGTAGATCAGCAGCCCCATGGGGGAGAGCAGAAGCGTGAAGACCAGCAGCGGTCCCATCAGCAGCGGGTGGACCCGGCGCTCCCTGGAGTCGAGATACATCCAGCGGGCGATGAACACGTCGAAGGCGATGACGTGCGCCCACAGGATGGCGGCGCCGTCCCGCCGTCCGAAGAAGGCGGTGATCAGGTCCAGGTCGGGCCTGCTGACCACCTCCCACAGGTCGGGGAAGCGCGGGATGGCCAGCGTCAGGTAGATCGCCAGCTGCGGCAGGATGATCAGCGGCGAGGAGATGATCCGGTGGGTGATCGACCAGGTCGGGGCGAAGACCATCAACGCCCAGAACGGCACGGTCAGCGGGAAGGTGATGGTGAAGAGCGTCTCGACCGTCATGACAGCCCCTTCCCCATGGCCGCGCGTACGAGCGGCTGCCTGCGTCCGAGTGTCACGACCAGTCCCGCGGCCACGACGACCGCGCAGACCAGGGCGGCCAGGGCGGTCAGGGTGAGGGCGTCGGGGTAGATCAGCGGCTGGGCCCGGCGCGCCTGCCAGGTCAGCAGCACCACGAGCCCGGCGTAGCCGAGCCCGGCGGTCCACACCAGGCCGAGCCGTACACGCTCGGGGGCGAGCGCGGGCAGGCGGCGGGAGAGCGCGGTGAGCAGGAACGCGAGCACCGGCATGACCTGCAGCGCGTGCAGGCCGATGGCGTGGGGGACGCGCATGTCGCCTCCCGTGGTGCTCCAGCCGAGGATCGGCATGCCGGGGCCGCCGTCGGGGACGCCGACACTGTGCGCGCCCGCGGACAGGGTTCCCGCGGCGGCGGCCTCGGCGCGCCCGGTGCCGCCCACCATGTAGTAGGCGACCATCATGCCCAGCAGGCAGACCAGCAGCCCGAAGCGCAGCCCGGCCGTGGTCACCCGGTCACCGGTCTGCTGACGTAGCGCGAGCACCGCGACGACCATGGTGACGACCGCGAGCATCGTCACGAGCATGCCCATGACGCCGAAGACGGCGGCGTCCTGAGGGGTGCTGATGTTGAAGTGACTGTGCCTGCCCCGCGCGGCCTGCACGACGATGAGCCCGACCCCGACCGTGGTGAGCCCGACGATCGCGGTCCCGGTCTTCCTGGCCAGTTCGGGCGTACGGCCGAGCATCGGCAGCAGCCAGGCGAGCGTCAGGCTGTAGACCATGAACGACAGGGCGAACTTGAACGGCTTGAGCCAGACGGAGGCGCCGTCGAGGGTGCGCTCGTCGACGAGCATGCCGGCCGCGCTGAACACGGCGAGGCCGGTCAGCACGGCGCTGAACACGACGAGCGGGCGATGCCAGCCGGAAACGAGGCGGAGGGTGCGTGTCACGGCACCTCCCAGCAATGGATAATCATGTATCGATAGTAGCGCGATCCATAATTTGCTTCAGGCTGGCGAGAGGGGGCGGTACGGCGTGCGCCGACCGCAGGAGCGGATGGGTGGGAGCCGTCCCGATCGCCTTGTTGACCGCGTCGATGCGGGAGACGGCCGACAGCTTGCCGAAGATGTTGCGCAGGTGCCGTTTGACGGTCCCCTCGGTGATCGCCAGCTGAACGGCGATCTGCCGGTTGCTGAGCGCCTTGGCGACCAGCGCCAGGACCTCCTGCTCACGTTCGGTGAGGACGCCCTGCGGAGCGGCGCGCGGAGCCGGGGCGATCGCCTGGGAGACCAGCACCGTCACCCCGTGGCGCCCGGCGTGCACGCTGCGGATGGCCACCAGCAGCTCCTGGCTGCGGATGGCCTTGTGCAGGTACCCGTGGGCGCCGGCGGCCAGCAGGTCCTGGACCAGCTGGGGGTCGTCGTGCATGCTCAGGATGATCACTTTGGGCGGCGGCGATATCTCCAGGAGGCGGGGCAGGGTCCGCGCGGGATGGTGGTTGGGCATCTCCACGTCGAGCAACACGATGTCCGGCCTGGTACGGGCGGCGAGCGAGATCACCCCGGGGCCGTCCGAGGCGTCCCCCACGACGTGGAAGTCGTCCTCGGCCCTCAGTACCTGACAGAGGGCGTCTCGGAACAGGGTGTGGTCGTCGGCGACGAGAATCCGAATCCGATCATTTGATTCCGGCATGACAAAGCTCCTGGAAGCGGGACCCATATCCGGAGCCGCGTGCCTGCGGACAGGCGGCTGGCGAGGTGGAAAACCCCGTGTAGTAGCTCGATGCGCTCTCTCATGGAGGAGAGCCCGGCGCTGTTCTCCTTGTCCTTGACGATCAGCCCCGTGCCGTCGTCGTCGACCGTCGCGAGAAGGTCTCCTGAGACGATGTCCACACGGGTGACGACCTTGCCGGCCTTGGAGTGCGCGAAGGCGTTGCGCATGCCCTCGCGGAGCACCGCGAAGATCTCGCTCCTGTAATGGTCGGGCAGCAGGCGCTCGTCCCCGTGGACGGCGACGCTCACCTCGGTCTCCGCCGGTGCGGCGTCCCGGGCGAACTCCTTCAGGGCGATCGCGAGGGGAGGTTCGGCCACGCGCAGCCGGAGTCCGGAGACCAGCCTCCTCGCGCCCTGGGAGATCTCGAAGAGCGCCTGGCGGATGTTTCTGATGTCCGCCTCCATGCCCGCGGCCTGCCGCTGGCTCTCGAACAGGTCGAGGTGGAGAAGGGCCATGCTGACGCCGCTGCCGATCCAGTCGTGGATGTCCCGCGCGAGCCGGTGACGGTCGTCGATCTGGGTCTCGTGGATGCGGTCGAGCGTCATGGAGTCCCGCTTGGCGGCCAGGACCTGGGTGAGGGCGAGAATGCCCCGGTTGAGGGTCGTCAGGAACGCCCTGCGCAGCTCAGCCTCGTCCGGATGGCCGTCCAGGATGGCGGGCAGGCGGTCGCACGCCGCGTCGAACAGCTCCGTCCAGCCGAGCGCGGCCTCCAGGGGGTCGATCTGGCTGGTGGCGTGGGCGGGCAGCTCGGTGAACCGCGGGGGGGTTCTCCGCTCCCCGCTCTTGAGCGTCTCAGCACACTCCGTAAGCACCAATTCGGCTTGTAACCGACATTCCTCCCAGATCTCAGGGCTTCTGACCAGCGGGCTTGACAGCTCCCGCAGGCGGGTTTCGTACGCTTCAAGTATTGCTGAACTGTTTAACGTGAATCGCTGGTGAGGTGTGAGCAGTGCGCCGATACTGGTCCCTTGCATCGTCATCCCCGTGCATTTCAATGGACGAACTTCGAGCATGTACGGACCGATCCGCTACGGCTGGTCTGGCTGCAATGAAGTAAGCGAACCATGGAATGCATTGCTGGACTCGTTCCCCCGAACGCCAGCGTAGCCGGTCCTGCTCCTAACATTATCTAGGCAAGGCGTATCCCGTGCAACGTTAATGACACTCCAAAAACAAAATATGACTGTATTCGAGGCGACACGGTCCGCACTGACTGGGGGTGCGGCCGTCGGCAAACATATAGGAAGGCTCACATTTCAATTGCCGACGACCGCTCCCAGCTGGGATTGTGCGCTTGTGTGCTATGTCATTAAGGCCGAATCATATTTCATGAAGTTTCAACGACGTCGTCTGGCCTGGTCCTCCAGTGCCGGATGACGCCAACCGGCGTCGTGCGGGTTGAGAGTGACGCCGGGCGGAACGATCTTGTCGATCTCGTCGAGCACCTCCGCGGTGAGCGTCACCTCCGCCGCCGGGAGCTGGCTGTCGAGGTGCTCGGCCGTACGGGGGCCGATGATCACCGAGGTGACGGCCGGGTGCTGGAGTACGAAGGCGAGCGACAGCTCGATCAGGCTGACGCCCGTCCGTTCGGCGAGTTCGGCCAGCGCCTCGACCGCCTCCAGCTTGCGCTGGTTCTCGGGCAGCTGCATGTCGTAGCGTTCCGGCAGCACGAAGCTGCGGATGGTGAACGGCAGTTCCCTGTCCTTGCGGTAGGTCCCGCTCAGCCAGCCGCCCGCCAGCGGGCTCCAGGTGATGACGCCGGTGCCGAGGTCCTCGCACACCGGGAGCACGTCGCCCTCGATCCCGCGTACCAGCAGTGAGTACGGCGCCTGCTCGCAGACGAAGCGCTCCCTGGCCCGGAACTGCGAGGTCCAGTGCGCCTCGACGAGCAGGTGGGCCGGGAAGGTCGAGGTGCCGAAGTAGCGGATCTTCCCGGCGCGGACCAGGTCGGTGAGCGCGCCGAGGGTCTCGTCGATGTCGGTGGTGAGGTCGGGACGGTGGATCTGGTAGAGGTCGATCCAGTCCGTGCCGAGCCGGCGCAGGCTGTTTTCGACCTCCTGGAAGATCCACCGCCGGGAGTTGCCGCGCGAGTTCGGGTCGTCACCCATCGGCATGTGGCACTTGGTGGCGAGCACCACCTTGTCCCGCGCGCCCAGGTCGGCCAGGGCGCCGCCGACGAGCTGCTCCGACTCGCCCCCGGAGTAGTTGTCCGAGGTGTCGACGAAGTTCACGCCCGCGTCGAGCGCCGTACCGATGATCTTGGTCACCTCGCCCTGCTCCGAGGTGCCCCAGGAGCCGAACATCATGGCGCCCAGGCAGATCTTGCTCACCTTCAGCCCGGTACGGCCGAGCACGCGGTATTCCATGGTGGTCACGGGTCACACTCCTGCGTGGCGGGGCGCCAGGTCGATGTCGTCGGCGTCGCTGACCTCGCGCACGCCGAACTTCTCCCACACCCGTTTGAGCGGGGCGGGTGCCCACCACGCGGCGTGGCCGAGCAGGCGCATCGTGGCGGGGACGAGCAGACCGCGGACGATCGTCACGTCGACGACGACCGCGATGAGCAGACCGACACCGGCCATCTTCATGAACGTGATGCCGGAGATCACGAAGCCGCCGACGACCACGATGAGCAGCAGGGCGGCGCTGGTGATGATCCTCGCCGTGTGCTGGACGCCCAGGGCGATGGACTCGACCGGGTCGCCGGTGCGCTCCATCTCCTCGCGGATGCGCGACAGCAGGAAGACCTCGTAGTCCATGGCCAGGCCGAAGGCGATCGCCACGATCAGCACCGGGAAGTTGACGTCGATCGCGCCGACCGGGACGAAGCCCAGCAATCCGGACAGCCAGCCGTCCTGGAAGATCAGCTTGATGGCGCCGAAGGAGGCCGAGAGCGACAGCAGGTTGAGCACGATCGACTTCAGCGGCAGCACCACCGAGCCGAAGGCGAGGAACAGCACCACGAAGGAGACCACCGCCACGAACAGCGCCATCCATGGCATCCGGGAGATGACCATGTCGACGATGTCCACCCGGGAGGCGGGCATTCCGGTGAAGGAGGCCTTCGTGCCGGGCGGCGGGGCGACCGCGCGCAGCTTCTCGACCATCGTGCGGGCCTCGGGGGACATCGGGTCGATCGAGTAACCCATGGCGAGCCTGGCCTGGTCGGCCGTGGTGCCGGTCACCCGCGCGCTGTCCACGTTGGCGACCGCGTCGAGCCTGCGGGCGTAGGCGTCGAGGGCGGCGGTGTCCGCCTTGCCCTCGACGACCGAGGTCACCAGCTTGGCCGGGTCGTGTGAGAAGTCGGTGGCCAGCTTCTGGGTCACCAGGCGGGCGTCGGCCTGCATGGGCAGCACCCAGTCACCGGGACGCGCCCAGTTGACGCCGAGGAAGGGCAGGCCCAGGCCGACCAGTACGACCACGATGACGGCGGTGAAGGCCAGCGGGCGTCGCATGACGGACTGGGTGAGCCGGTACCAGCGGCCCTCGGTCGCCGGGACGGTCGTGACCTGTCCGCGGCGCTCCTTGCGGCCGTTCACCCGGGGCCCGGCGTAGCGCAGCACCGCGGGCAGCACGGTGAGTGTCGCCAGTACGGCCAGCAGCGTGACGCCCGCCCCCGCGAAGCCCATCGAGAGCAGGAACCTGGACGGGAAGACCGTCAGGCCGGCGAAGGACATGGCGACGATCAGGCCGGAGAAGGCGATGGTGCGGCCCGAGGTGACCATGGTGCGCCGTACCGCCTCGTCGACGGAGTGGCCGTTGCGCATCTCCTCGCGGAACCGGTTGACCATGAGCAGGGCGTAGTCGATGGCCAGGCCGAGGCCCAGGATGCTGATCACCTGGATCGCGAACGTCGAGATGTCGGCGAAGAAGGTGACGAAGCGCAGCACGGCGAAGGAGCCGAAGGCCGCGGTGAAGCCGATAAGCAGCGGCAGCGCCGCGGCTATGAAGCTGCGGAAGATCAGCACCAGCAGGATGAGCAGGAGGGGGATCGACAGCGACTCGGCGAAGATCAGGTCGCGCAGCGTCTGCCGGTTCACCTGGTCGGTCATCGAGGTCAGGCCGCCGAACCGGACGGTCAGGCCGTCGACCTTGAGTTTGTCCTGGATCGCGCGCAGCTGCAGCACGCGCTGCTGGTCGTTGCTGGAGTTGAGCTGGATCGCGACGTAGGTCGCGTGCTTGTCCTTGGAGACGAAGTCCGGGGACTTGGTCGTCCAGTAGGTCTCCAGGCGCAAGACGTTGTCACGGGGGACCGCGGCCAGGGCGCTCTGGAGGGGGCCGGAGAAGGCGGGATCGTCGACTGTCTTGTCCGGGCTCTCGTAGAGCACCACGAGGTCGTTCGCGTACCGGCCGAGCGGGCCCGCGACGATCTCGTCCGCGTGCACCGACTCGCTGCCCGGGTCGTCGAAGCCCGCGCCGCCACCGAGCCTGCTCAGCACGCCCGATCCCCATCCGCCTGCCACGACGGTGAAGATCAGGGTGCCGATGACGACCCATAGTCGGCGTCTCGCGGCGAACCTGCCAAGTGCGGAGAACATCAGTCCCCTCCCATTGGACGCCAGTGGATAGTGGATATCACTACTATCGATAAAAACCCGATAGTGATAATATCTACTATCTGTGCGAGTCTTCGCAAGGTCCTTTGAGATGGAGGCGTCTTGTGAATGTGCGAGGCGGCGGCCTGTCCACGTTCCTGATCACCGGGGTTGCGGCCTTCATGGCGTCGATGGACAACCTCGTCGTCACCACCGCGTTACCAACTATTCGTGACCGCTTCAACGCTTCGCTCGAGAGCCTTGAGTGGACGGTGAACGCCTACACGCTGACATACGCGATCTTCCTGCTCACCGCGGCGATCCTCGGGGATCGCTTCGGGCGACGCAGGGTCTTCGTCGGCGGCGTCACCCTGTTCACCCTGGCCTCGGCGGCCGCGGCCATGGCCACCTCCGCGGAGTGGCTCGTCCTGGCACGGGCCGTGCAGGGCGTCGGAGCCTCAGTGATCTTCCCCCTCGCGCTGACCCTGGTGGTGCAGTCCGTGCCACAGGAGCGCAGGGGCATGTCCATCGCCGGGCTCAGCGGCATGAGCGGCCTGGCCATCGCCGTCGGCCCCTGGATCGGCGGCATGATCGTCGAACTCGGCGACTGGCACTGGGTGTTCTGGATCAACGTCCCCATCGGGGTGATCCTGGTGCCGCTCGCGCTGCGCATGCTGACCGAGAGCCACGGCCCCTACGGTCGTCTCGACGTCCGGGGAACCCTGCTGGTCACGCTGGGCCTGCTCGGCGTCGTCTACGGCATGGTGCGCAGCACCACCCTCGGCTGGGGAAGCCCGCAGGTGATCGCCCCCGTCGCCGCGGGGGCCGCGCTGCTGGTCTGGTTCGTCCTCTTCGAGGGCCGGGTCTCCAACCCGGTCGTGCCGCCCAGACTGTTCCGCAGCAGGGGGTTCACCCTGTCCAACCTGGTCGCGCTGCTCGTCCAGGGTGGCATGTTCGGCGCGGTCTTCCTGCTGACGCAGTTCCTGCAGCACGTGCTGAACTTCTCCCCCATGGGGGCCGGGCTGCGCACGCTGCCGTGGACGATGATGCCCGTCCTCGTCGCCCCGCTCGCGGGCATGTTCGGCGAGCGGCTCGGGGTCAGACGGCTCATGGTGGCCGGCGCGGTCCTGCAGGGCGGGGCGCTGGCCTGGTTCGCGCTGGTCGTCTCCTCCGAGGTCTCCTACCTCGTGCTGCTGCCCGGCATGGTGGTCGCGGGACTGGGCATGGGCCTGTTCTTCGCGCTCAGCGCCAGGCAGACGCTGGACTTCGTCTCCGTCGAGGAGGAGGGGGTCGCCTCCGGCGTCAACAGCTCCATGCGGCAGGTCGGCGTGGTCATGGGCATCGCCGTACTGTCCGGGCTCTTCGCCGCGACGGGCGGCTACACGGGGCCTGAGGAGTTCGTCTCCGGCCTGCGGCCCGCACTGTGGGCGGGCACCGTCATCCTCGCCCTGGGCGCCCTCGCAGCTCTGCTCACCCCGGCCCGTCCCCCCGCTCCGGTCGCCCGGATCGAGGAAATCAAGCCGCTCAGAACCGTGGAAAGTGGATAGCGGAGGGTTCGCTGTCTATCCTGAATCGATTCGATGCGGTCAAGGCCGTTCCTCCGGTCGTCTCCGCCCACTGGGAAGACGGCCGGGGGACGTGGCAGGGGGAGGGGAGGAGAGGTATGCGGATCGCGGAGCTGAGCCGTCGCAGCGGGGTGCCGATCCCGACGATCAAGTACTACATGCGGGAAGGGCTGCTGCCGCCGGGTGAGCGGACCAGCCCCAACCAGGCGCAGTACGAGGAGACCCACCTGCGCAGGCTCAAGCTGGCCAGGGCGCTGGTGGAGGTCGGTGGCCTGAGCATCGCCGCGGCGCGCGACGTCCTCACCCTGATGGACTCGCAGATGAACAGCCTCAGCGCGCTCGGCAAGGCCCAGTACGCCCTGACGACCCGTCGCGACCACGTCGAGGACGAGGCCTGGGCCGAGGCGTCCCGCCAGGTCGAGGAGCTCATCGCCAAGCGGGAGTGGCGGGTCGGTCCCCGCAACCCGGCCAGGCTGAGCCTGACCGAGGCGCTGGCCACCATGCACCGCCTGCGGCAGGACGACTACTTCGCCCTGCTCGGGGAGTACGCCGAGACGGTCGGCCACCTGGCCGAGCTGGAGATCACCGCGATCATGGGCAGGCCCGACCTCGACAGCATGGCGGAGGCCGTGGTGATCTGGACCGCGATCGGTGACGCCGTGGTCTCCTCCCTCAGGCGCATCGCCCAGGAGGCGGAGACCGCCCGGCGCTTCGGCGGCTACGTGGACGACTGAGGCGCCCTCCCTCACGAGAGGCGAACAGGCACCGGACCCCGACGGGGTCCGGTGCCTGTGTCGTTCGGGCTTCGGGTTCAGAAGGGCAGCAGGCAGGCCGCGCCGGGGATCTCGATCGCCGGGGCGCCGTCCGGCGAGAGCAGTCCGGTCTCGGGGTCGACGGTCAGGGCGACGACCGTCCCCGCCGACTGGTTGGCCAGGCGCAACGTCGTGCCCGACGCGTCGAACACGAGGTCCCACGGCATCGTGCTGAGCGGCTCCTCGGAGAGCCTGAGGTTCTGCACCGGCTCCAGGTGCGCGCCCTCCTTGTCGACCCGCAGCACGGTGAGGCTCTCGTGGCCGCGGTTGGCGACGTAGACGAACCTGGCGTCCGCCGACAGGACGAGCGCGGACGGGGCGTTCCAGCCGTCCTCCCCGTCGGGGAGCGTGGGGGCGGAACCGGCCGTCCACAGGGCGCCCGTCGAGGGGTCGTAGCCGCAGACCGTGACCGTGGAGACCAGCTCGTTGACCACGTAGAGGTAGCGGCCGTCCGGGTGGAAGACCAGGTGACGGGGGCCGGTGCCGGCGCCGAGGTGCACCTGGCTGTGCGGGACCAGCAGTCCCTCGTCGAGGCGGTAGACGTACAGCTGGTCGTTGCCCTTGTCCGGCACGAGCACGCGGTCGCCGGTCGGGTCGGGGACCGTCACGTGCGGGTGCGGGCCGAGCTGGCTCAGCTCGTTGGGGCCGGAGCCGAGGTGCTTGACGGACTGCCGCACCGGGCCGAGGCTCTCGTCGTCGTTGACCGGGAAGACCACGACCTCTCCCGAGTCGTGGTTGGTCGCGTAGACGTGGCCCGCGTGGACGAGGACGTGGATCGTCCCCGCGCCCTCGGTCGGCTGGTCGTTCAGCGGGGTCAGCGACCCGTCGTCCCCGACTGTCAGCGCGAACACCCGTCCCTCGGGGGCGTTGCTCGCGGCGTACAGGGTCCGTCCCGACGGGGACAGGGCCAGGTGGAACGGGTTGACGATGTCGGTGAACGTACCGGTTACCGCGCCCGCCTCGATGACCGTGATCCCCGTCGCGGGGACCTCGGTCCAGGAGTAGGCGCCCACGAAGGTCGGCATCGTGGAGTTCCTCTCTGTTGTCTGGGTCAGTTGAGTGCGACGACGGCCCGGGGACGGGCCAGGACCTTCTCCCCGCCGCAGCGGACGGTCAGGTCGACGCGGACCCGAGAACCGTCCAGCTTCTCGGCGACCACGCCGTCGACGACGAGTTCGACGCCCGCCTCGTCGTCCGGGACGACGACGGGCCTGGCGAAGCGGCCTCCGCATTCGAGGACGGCCTGCCGTCCCGCCCAGTCGCTGACCAGCCGCATGGCCACGCCCATGGTGAGCATGCCGTGCGCGATGATCGTGGGCAGGCCCGCCTCCGTCGCGGCGCGCTCACTCCAGTGGATGGGGTTGAGGTCGCCGGAGGCGCCCGCGTAGCGCACCAGGTCGCCCCGGCGGATCACGTGCGTCAGCCGGGGCAGCGCGGTCCCCGGCTCGATGTCGTCGTAGCGCGGTCCTGTGGTCGGCTCGGCGGTCAGCTCAGTCATCGCTCTGCGCAATCAGTGTCGAGGTGGTGGTGCACACGTGCTCGCCCGCGACGGTGCGCAGGTCGCTGGTGAGGGTGACCGTGTCGGTCGAGCCGACGCGGCCGACCTCGCTGATCGTGACCGTCACGGTCAGCTCGTCACCGTCCCTGATGGGGCGCCTGTGCTCGAAGCGCTGGTCGCGGTGGAGCAGGCGCGTCAGGTCGAGCCCGAGACCGGGGTCGCTGACGACCTCGACCTCGGCGCGCAGGGTGAGCGCGATGGCGAACGTCGGTGGAGCGGCCGGGTCGTCGCTCGTGTCGCCGATCGCGGCGGCGAACTCGCGGATCTTCTCACGGCCGACCAGATAGGGAACGGTGGCCGGGTAGACCCGGCCGGCGAAGGCCGGATTCAGCGGCACCTCGACCTCCTCGGCTTGAGGGCGGTTGCGGGGGAGACGTAAATCACGCCGGACGGTCTGGACACGTCCCGACCTGCTTCTCATTGGTGGTGCTATGTCTCTTTGGAGACATCTGATGTGTCTTTAGCGCAGTATCACTATTTGCGGTGGCATATGCAGACTCTCCTCCGTCAGGTCATTTCCCTGGGGGGGAGAGAACATGATCAACTTTTCCATCCTCGGCTCCTTCGAACTGCGGACCGAACAGGGGGTCTGGGTCCCGCGCGGTCCCAAGGTCCGCAGGCTGCTCGCGTTGCTGCTGCTCAGGCCCGGTCAGGTGGTCGACATCGACACCCTGGCCGAGGAGCTGTGGGACGGGGCGCCGCCGAAGACCGTGGTCGCGACGATCCGCACGCACGTCTACCACCTGCGCCAGATGCTGGCCAAGGAGAGCGGCGAACCGGGGCTCACCGATCTGCTGATCACCGAGCCGACCGGCTACCAGCTCCGGGTGACGGAGGACCAGGTGGACATCCGCCACTTCCAGCGGCTGGTCGCCGACGGCAGGACCGCCCTGGTCGCGGGCCGTACGGCGGAGGCCGCGCTGCTGCTGCGCGAGGCGCTGGGCATGTGGCGGGGGGCGCCGCTGACCAACGTTCCGCTCGGCCCGGTCCTCACCCGTCACGTCGCCCACCTGGAGGAGAAGCGGATCAGGGCGATGGAGCTGTCCGTCGAGGCCGACATGCGCCTCGGCCTGCACCGCGAGCTGATCCCCGACCTGCGCGGCCTGGTGGCGAGCAACCTGCTCAACGAGTGGTTCCACGCCCGCCTCATCGAGGCGCTGCACCTGTCGGGCCGCCGGGGCGAGGCCCTGCTGGCCTTCCGCGACCTGCGCAGGGTCCTGCACGAGGAGCTGGGCCTGGAACCGTCCGCCGAGCTGCAGCGGCTCCACCACGAGATCCTGGCCGAAGCCGGGTGAGCCCCCGCCTCCTGTCCCGGTGACGACCGGGAAGGAGGCGGGCGCTACCGCAGCGCCACGATGGTCCTGGGCATGGTGAGAACCTTGCCGCCGTCGCCGAGCCGTACGGCCACGCTGAGCCTGAGCCTGGGCGGCTCCAGCTTCTCCATGACCGTGGCCTCGACCGTCAGCTCGACGCCTACACCGTCGTTGGGCACCGGGACGAGCCGGGGGAACCGGCCGCCGAAGTCGACGACCGCTCCCGCGTCGCCCGCCCAGTCCGTCAGCACACCCAGCGCCAGGCCCATGGTGAACATGCCGTGCGCGATGGGACTCGGCAGCCCCATCGCCACCGCCGTCCTGTCGTCCCAGTGGATGACGTTGTAGTCGCAGGCGGCGCCGCCGTACCTGACGAGGTCCTTGCGCTCCACCCGGAACGTACGGCCCGGCAGCCGGAAACCCGGCTCGATGTCCTCGTAGCGAGGCCGTGCGGCCGTTTCGACCGTCACCGGACGTCACCCCCCTCCTGGCCGAAGATGACGAACGTCGACCGGCCGGTGCACACGTGCTCGCCGTCGGCCGCGGTGAGCGTGCTCTCGTAGGTGACGACGTCGTTGCCCGCCACCGAGTCCACGCCCGCGAGCCGTACCGTCACGGTCAGCACGTCCCCGGCGTGGATGGGCCGGTTGTAGGCGAAGCGCTGCTCGCGGTGGACGAAGCGGTTCTGGTTGGCCGCGCCCAGCTCGGGGTCGTGCACCGCGTCGTGCTCGGCCTCCAGGGTCAGCACCATGGGAAAGCTGGGCGGGGCGATGATGTCCGGATAGCCGAGGGCCCGCGCCGCCTCGGTGTCCCAGCAGGCGGCGTTGCCCTCCCGGACGGCGGCGGCGAACTCCCTGATCTTCTCCCGGCCGACCTCGTAGGGCGCGGTCGGCGGGTAGACCTTGCCGACACACCCCTCGTTCATCGGCATTCGCGCACCACCAGGCAGCCCGCGTTGCCGTCACCGCCGATGGAGGTCACCAGCGCGACACGGGCGTGCTCGGCGGGCTCGGCGCGCCACAGCGCCAGGACCGCGGCGATCTGCAGGGGGACGCTGGCGCTGTACAGCTCGCCGAGCGTCTCGGACACCCGGACCGTGGGCACGGAACGGCCCAGCACCTCGCGCAGCGCCTGCTCCTCGGTCTCCTCGACGCCGAGCTGGCCGGCCGCGCCGACCGCGACGACGTCCACCTCGCCGGGGGAGACCCCGCTGCGCTCAAGCGCCCGCTCGATGCCCGAGCGCAGCCCCTCAAGGCGGCCCTCGGCGTCCCTGGCACCGTAGTAGCCGACCTCGCAGGCCAGCAGGTCGGCCAGGCCGGTACGGCCCTCGGCGGCGACGGTCTCGCCGTCCTCGACGAGGAAGGCCGCGGCCCCCTCACCGACAGCCGCGTCCTCGCGAAGCGCGCCGGACTTGTGCCAGCCCCAGGCCGCCACCTCCGACAGCTCCTCGATGCCGCCGATCAGCAGCCTGCTCGAACGCCCGTCGCCGATCGTGGTGCGGGCGAAGCGCACCGCGGCCAGTCCCGCCGCCTGACCGCCCGACATGACCACGTTCACCCCGGTGAGGGAGTTACGGATCGCGATCTGGCCGGTGCAGGCGTTGGTGACGACGTTGGGGAACCTGGCGGGGTTGACGAGGTAGGGCTTCTCCTGGAGCAGGGTGTCACGGCCCACCTCGAGCATGCTGACCAGACTGCCGGTGTTGGTCGCCATGACCACCCCGGTGTCGGCGCGCTCCTCGTCGGTGAGGGGCCTGCCGTACTCGTCGAGGGCCAGCTTGCAGGCGATCAGGCCGAGCATGGTGAAGCGGTCGATGTGACGCAGCCCCTTGCGGCCCAGGTGCTCGGCGACCTTGAGGTCGGGTACCGCCCACACGGGCCGCGGCGGGTAGCCGTCGGTCACGTCCTCGAAACCGCTCACCGGCGCGGTGTGCGCCTCGACGCCGGAGCGCAGCGCGCCACCCAGGACGTCCAGGCCCAGGCCCGCGGGTGAGACGACCCCGCAGGCCGTGATCGTCAAAGGTCTGACGGCGACGGTCGTCGTCACGCCACCCTCCCGAAGATCGTAACGACGTTGTTCCCGCCGAACGCGAGACCCTGGTTCTGCACGATGTTCGGCGTGGCCGTACGGGCCCTGCCCGGGACCACGTCGAGTCCGTCGCCCAGCGCCGGGTCGAGCTTGTCCAGGTTCGCGGTCGGCGGCAGGAACCCGTCCTGCAGAGCCTTGCCGCAGACGATCGCGCCGAAGGCGCTGGCGGCGCCCATCGTGTGCCCGATCATCGACTTGATGGAGCTGATCGGCGGGATGTGCTCGCCGAACACCTCGCGGACCGCGCTGACCTCGGTGTAGTCGTTGGTCGGCGTTCCGGTGCCGTGCGCGCAGATGTAGTCGATCTGCTCGGGCTTGACCCCCGCGTAGCGGTGGGCGATGCGGATGCACTCGGCGATGCTCGGCGCGTCCGGGTTGACCATGTGCCGGGCGTCGCAGTTCACGCCGTAGCCCAGCACCTCGGCGTAGATCGTGGCCCCCCGGGCCACGGCGTGGTCCAGCGGTTCGAGCAGCAGGACCGCGCCGCCCTCACCGGTGAGGATGCCGGAGCGGTTGAGGTCGAACGGCCGGGACAGGTCCTCGGCCAGCGCGCCCAGCCGGTAGAACCCGGCGTGGCAGGCCCGGTTGACCGCGTCCGCCCCGCCGGCCAGCATGAAGTCGGCCTCGCCGGTGCGCACCAGGTCGTAGGCGTAGCCGATCGCCATGTTGCTCGCCGAGCACGCCGTGGGAATGGTCTGGGCGTCACCGGTGAGCCGCAGCTCGTGGTTGACGGAGTTGGCGATCTGGCTGACCGGCGTCATGGCGGCGAGCCGCCCGTCCACCTCGCCGAGCCCGTCCGTGACCCACTGCTCGACCGCGGCCTGCAGGACCTGGGCCTCGCCCGCGGTGGTCCCCATGATGGAGCCGGCCCGCGAGGCGGACAGCAGCTCCGGGTCGAGCTTCGCGTCCTGTACGGCCAGCCGCGCCGCGGCCGCCGAGAACAGGCTGCTGCGCCCCCAGCGCTCGACGTCGAGCCTTTCCAGGATCGCCTCGGGCTGGAAGTCGTGGACCTCACCGGCCGTCGTGTACGGGAAGTTGCCGGCGTCGAAGCTGGTGATCTTCGAGGCGCCGTTGCGTCCCTCTCGGATGCCCTCGATGAAGTTCTCGACCCCGATGCCTATGCTGCTCACCGCCCCGAGGCCGGTGATGACCACCCGGTGGTGCTCAGACACCCTGGGACTCCCGGCTGTTGATGGTCCCCACGACGTCGAAGACGCCCTGGAGGTTCGGCATGTTCGGCAGCTCGTCCTGCGGCACCACGATCCCGAGCTCCTTCTCGATCCTGGCGAGGATCGTGATGAGCGAGAGGGAGTCGGCGTCGTATTCGTCGATGAAGTGTCCCTCTGCGGTGAGCTCGCCGTCCTCCAGTTCGAGCTCCTGGGAGATGATGCCGCGGATCTTTTCCTGCAGAACGTCCAGAGTCATTATTGGATTCCTTTCGTGAATGCGGATCACCGCTGGAAAACGACATTAGGGGGATGTGGATATAAGGGGCAAGGCGGCGGATCGAAAGTGGTATGCGGGCGCATTTTTATGGCACTTTTATTTGAATTTCATCGTGCCGTGCCACAGTGATCCCCGACTTATTCCGGCATTTTGTGGAGGTACGGATGACGACCGGGGACCTGATCTCCCCACGGGAGCTCAGCTTCGGCCGTACGGTGGAACGCCGCCTGGTCCACAGGGCCTCCGTCGCGGAGGTCTTCGTAACCGACCTGGTCCCGGCGGGGGAGTCCCGCTTCCTGGCCGCGGCACAGCTTCCGCTCAGTCACGGCTACTACAGCGACCATCTGTCGCAACCGGCCCACTTCGACCCGCTGCTCATCCTTGAGGCGGGCAGGCAGGCCGGCATCGCGGGCGCCCACCTTCTCGGGCTCCCCCCGGACACCACGATGATGGTCAACACCTTCTCGCTGGACCTGCCGGACCCGTCCGCGCTGCGGACCGGGCGCAGGCCGGGTGAGCTGCGGATCGACAACCACTTCGAGACCCTCCGCGTCAGGGCGGGCAAGGTGCGCAAGGGCGCCGTCCGCCAGGACCTCTCCATCGGCGACGTCCCGATCGGCACGCACACCATGGAAGTGCAGATCGTCACGCACACCGAGCACGAGGCGCTGCGCAACGTGCTGCGCGGCACCCCCGCCCCCCTCACCGGGGACCAGGAGGACGTGCCCGCCCCCGACCAGGCCGAGCCGTACACGGTCGGCAGGGTCAGCCCGATGAACGTGGTGATCTCGCAGGTCGAGCGGGGTCCCTCGGCGGTGAGCGCCAGGGTGACGCCGAGGTACGGCAACCGCGCGATCTTCGACCACGACTACGACCACCTGCCCGCCATGACCCTGACCGAGGCGGCCCGTCAGCTCGCCCTCGTCGTGATGGGCGACGTCACCGCCTGGCCGGCCACGGTCTCCGGGTCCTTCGGGCGGTTCGCGGAGCTCGACCAGCCGGTGCTGGCCGCGGCGACCCGTACGGACTCGGGTGACGGCACCGCAACGGTGAACGTCGCCTTCATTCAGGAGGCGATCACGATCGCCGAATCGACCATGGTGATGGTGCCCCGATGACCCAACCCGTCCTGGCCGTGTGGACCGACTTCGGCGGCGTGCTGACGCCGCCCATCAGCCACACCCTGGCCGTCTTCTGCGAGAGGCAGGGCATCCGTCAGGAGCCGCTGATCGACGCGATCCTCAAGGTCACCGCGTCGTACGGCACGGACGACGTGATGCTGCCCATCGACACCCCGCTGGTCACCGAGCAGGAGTGGCTCGCCCAGATCGGGGAGCTGCTGCGCACCGACCACGGCATCGACCTGCACATGACGACCCTCGCCGACGCCTGGTTCGACGGCAGAGAGCTGAACAAGGAGTGGGCCGACCGGCTGCGGGAGGTCAGGGCCGAGGGACTGTTCGTCGGGCTGCTGTCCAACATGGTCCCGGCCTGGGACGCGCACTGGCGCCGCATGCTCAGCCCCGACGGCCTCTTCGACGACGTCGTCCTGTCCTTCGAGGTGGGCCACCGCAAGCCGGCCAGGGAGATCTTCGACCTGGCGGTCGAGCGCTCCGGCATCCCCGCCGCGCAGTCCCTGTTCGTCGACGACCTCGCCAAGAACTGCGAGGGAGCCGAGGCGGCCGGGTGGCGCGCCATCCACTTCACCGACGCGCAAACCGCAATCAAGGCTCTGAACGAGCAGTTGGGAGTGTGAGCTCAAATGAGCCGTTCCGTACTGGTCACGGGTGGCAACCGGGGCATCGGCCTGGCCATCGCGCGGGCCTTCGAGGAGGCCGGTGACAAGGTCGCCGTCACCTACCGCTCGGGAGAGCCGCCGGAGGGACTGTTCGGCGTGCGGTGCGACGTGACCGACAGCGCGTCGGTCGAGGCGGCCTTCGAGGAGGTCAAGGCCCAGCAGGGCGCCGTCCAGGTCCTGGTCGCCAACGCCGGGACCACCCGCGACAACCTGTTCATGGCCATGTCGGAGAAGGACTTCGCCGACGTCATCGACACCAACCTGATGGGCGCCGTCCGCGCCGCCCGGTGCGCGGTGACCGACATGGTCAAGGCCCGATGGGGACGGATCATCCTCGTCGGCTCGACCACCGCCTTCTGGGGCTCGCCGGGAGTGACCAACTACTCGGCCTCCAAGGCGGCCATGGCGGGCTTCGCCCGCTCCCTGGCCTGGGAACTCGGCCCCAGGAAGATCACTGTGAACGTGGTGATGCCCGGTCTCGTCGAGACCGACATGGTGGCGGGGCTCTCCGAGCAGCACCGCGCGTACCTGCACAGCATCACGGCGCTGCGCCGTTCGGGCAGGCCCGAGGAGGTCGCCCCCGCGGTGCGGTTCCTGGCCAGCGACGAGGCCAGCTTCATCACCGGCGCCCTGCTGCCCGTCAGTGGCGGCTCCGGGCTCGGTTACTGACCCCCCACATGCACCTCGCACATTTGAGAAAGGCGGATCATGCCGGACGAGGTTGAGAAGATGCTGGCCCCTCTGGCGGAGGCGCCACCGACCGCAACCGAGGAGATCATCGAGATCGCCATCGGCATCGCCAAGGTGTTCGGTGAACTCGACGAGGAGGCGGCCCACCGTTACATCGCCCCCGACTTCATCGACCACGAGGCCTCGCCGGGCGTCGCGGGCGGCCCCGAGGGTTACCTGTCGACGGCCCGCTACATGCGCAACGCGTTCTCCGAGGCGACCTGGCAGGTCGACGACTTCATCTCCGAGGGCGACAAGTTCGCCTGCCGGGTGACCTTCAGCGGCAAGCACACCGGCGACTTCCTTGGCGTGGCGCCGACCGGCGCCGAGGTCAAGGTCCAGCACCTGCACTTCTACCGGATCGCCGACGGTAAGGCGGCCGAGCACTGGGGAGCCCGTGACGAGCTCACCCTGCTGCGTCAGATCGGACAGTTCACCCCCGAGTACGCCACCCCCGCGGACGCGGGCGCGGCGATCGGCCGTCAGGAGGTCTCGTCATGAAACTGCCGGGCAAGATGTTGACGCGCGCCGCCGTCGGTGTGGGCGCGCTCCTGCTGGCGATGGGCGGCCTGGTGCCCGGCGCCCAGGCGCAGAGCGCCGCGCCGAAGACCTTCCCGAACCTGCCCTCGCCCGCCGACTGGTCGATGGGCGGCCACGACAACTTCAACTCGAAGTCCAACCCCTTCGAGCGCAGGATCGGCACCTCGAACGCCGACAAGCTCGCCGTCAAGTGGACCTACACCGCGCACGGTGACACCTCGGCCATCCCGGCCGTGGTGGACGGCGCGGTCTACATCCCCGACTGGGGCGGCTACTTCTCCAAGCTCGACGCCAAGACCGGCGCGGTCATCTGGTCGCGCAAGGTCTCGGACTGGAACGGCATCGCCGGCGGCATCGTCAGGGCCAGCCCGACGGTGGTCGGCGGACGCATCTACGTCGGCGACCAGAACGGCCCGCAGGGCGGCCAGGGCGCGCACCTGCTCGCCGTCGACGCCACCACCGGCGACCTGATCTGGAAGACCACGCTCGACGAGCACTTCGCGGCCGTCCTCACCGGTTCGCCCACGCTCTACAACGGCGTCCTCTACCAGGGTGTCTCCTCCAAGGAGGCGGCCGTCGCGGGCCTGCCCGGCTACAAGTGCTGCACCTTCCGCGGCAGCGTGAACGCGGTCGACGCCAAGACCGGCAAGGTGCTGTGGAAGAAGTACACCGTCCCCGACAACGGCGGACAGCCCGGCGGCTTCAGCGGTGGCGGCGTGTGGAGCACCAGCCCCATGATCAACCCGACCAACCACACGGTCGTCGTCGGCACCGGGCAGAACCTCTCGGTCCCCAAGAGCGTGAGCGACTGCCAGAGCTCGGGCAAGCCCGCCTCCGAGTGCCAGCCGCCGGACAACCACATCGACCAGCTGCTCGCCCTCGACCTGCGCACCGGCGACATCAAGTGGCAGGCCGGCGACATCGTGTTCGACGCCTGGACGGTGGCCTGCGAGCCCAACTTCCCGCCGGAGAACTGCCCGCCCAACCACGGCGGTGACTACGACTTCGCCGAGGGCGGCCACCTGCTGACCATCCCCGGCCGGTTCGGCCTGCCGCGCATGGTCATCGGCGCCGGGCAGAAGAGCGGCGCCTACTGGCTGCTCGACGCCCGCACCGGCAAGACCATCTGGAAGACCCAGGTCGGCCCCGGCGGCGTGCACGGCGGCATCGAGTGGGGCAGCGCCACCGACGGCAAGCGCTTCTACGTCAGCAACGCCAACACCAGCCACGTCGCCTACACCCTGCCCAACGGGCAGACCACGACCAACGGCATCTTCGCCGCGCTCGACGCCCGCACCGGCAAGATCCTCTGGCAGATCGCCGACCCGTCGAACGCCGAGACCATGGGCGCGGTCACGACCGCCAACGGGGTCATGTACGCCGGCTCGATGAGCGGCCACATGTACGCCATCAACGGCGCCACCGGCAAGATCCTCTGGGACTACCTCGGTGAGGGTTCCTCCAACGCCGGGCCCGCCATCGTCGGCGGCACGGTCTTCTGGGGCAACGGTTACAACAACCGCTTCATCCAGGGCAAGGGCAGCACCACCTTCTACGCCTTCTCCGTGAACGGCCGCTGACGCGGCCGAACCTCGGACGAGCGGCGCCGGGTCCTCATCCCCACCCGGCGCCGCTTTCCGCGTGCCGTGTCAGGAGCGTCTCCGGACGTGAAACGGGCCGGGCCACCTTTTCCAAGGTGGCCCGGCCCGTTCGCGCGCTCGGGAAGTCAGAACGGCGGCTGCCGTACGAGGTGGCGCAGCTCCTCGTGCAGCGGCTGCAGCGCCTCGGGCGGCAGGTCGCCCGCCTGGAAGAAGGCGATGCTGGTGGCCAGACCGCCGAACCGCTCCCAGATCTTGGCCGCCGCCTCCTTGGGCTCGCCCACGATCGCGAACGTCTCCAGGATGTGGTCGTCGATCGCGTCGACCATCTCCGCCGCGCGGCCCGCGCCCGCCAGGCGGTACAGCTCGTCCTTCAGGCCGCCGAGCCCCTCGAGCTCAAGGACCGGGGCGTAGCTGGGGATGGAGGCGTAGTAGGCGATGGACTCCTTGGCCTGCCGTACGGCCGCGCTCAGCTCCTCCTCGGTGTTGCCGGTGGCCACGATCGGCGTCGCGTGCAGCTCGAAGCCGTCCATCGTCTTGCCCGCGCCCTCCCGGGCCTCACGCAGCGCCGGGATCGTCACGTCCTCGAGCAGCCGCCGGGTGGAGATGATGTGGGCCAGGAAACCGTCGGCCAGCTCGCCCGCGAGCTGCGTCATCATCGGGCCGACGCCGGCCACGAGGATGGGCGGCTCGCCGTAGGGGTTGGGGCCCGGGTTGAAGAAGGGGCTCATCACCGTGTGGCGGTAGAACTCGCCGCGGAACCGGATCCTGCCGTCGGTGGCGAAGCACTTCCAGATGGCGCGCAGCGCCAGGATGTACTCCCGCATGCGGGGCGCGGGCTTCGACCACGGCATGCTGAACCGCTTGGTGATGTGCGTCTGGAGCTGGGAGCCGATACCGAGGGCGAAACGCCCCTTGGAGACCAGCTGCAGGTCGTTGGCGAGCATCGCGGTGGTCATCGGGTTCCTGGCGAACACGACGGCCAGCCCGGTGCGGACGGCGACCCGCTCGGTCTTCAGCGCCGCGGCGGTCAGCCCGATGAACGGGTCGTGCTGCGTCTCGGACATCCACACCGAGTCGTATCCGAGTTCCTCGGCCCGTGCCGCCCTGTCCCCGTATGCGTCCGGTGGCACGGTGATTCCGTGAAAGTCAATCTTCACAGGTGCTGTCCCCTCGTAAAAGGCATATGCCACGATCAGACCATCGACCGTGCCGCCCGGCCATGCCTCCTAAGGAATAGGCGGATACCACCTAGGGGGAAGAAGCCTTCCTATGGCCCCCGATGAATGGACAGAATTTACAGATCTGAATCCCATAGGAAGGGTAAACGGATATGACGGCGGTCGAAGAACGAAAGGTCGAGACCGCGACGCGATCCATGCGCGCGTACGCCGAGGAGCTCGCCAGGATCCAGGAGAGCGTCCGGGTCGGCCCGGGGGACGAGGCGACCAGGCGGCAGCACGCCCGGGGCAAGATGACGGTCAGGGAGCGCCTGGGGCTGCTCCTGGACGACGGATCCTTCACCGAGGTCGAGGGTCTGCGCAGGCATCGGGCGAGCGGCTTCGGCATGGAGGCCAAGCGGCCGTACGGCGACGGAGTGGTCACCGGGTGGGGGACCATCGAGGGCCGGACCGTGTTCGTCTACGCGCACGACTTCCGCGTCTTCGGCGGGTCGCTCGGTGAGGCCCACGCCCAGAAGATCCACAAGATCATGGACATGGCCTACGCCGCGGGTGCCCCGCTGATCGGGCTCAACGACGGCGCGGGGG
Source organism: Streptosporangium sp. NPDC001559 (assembly GCF_042893955.1). NCBI lineage: Bacteria > Bacillati > Actinomycetota > Actinomycetes > Streptosporangiales > Streptosporangiaceae > Streptosporangium > Streptosporangium sp. NPDC001559. Next base: position 24,907 of record NZ_JBIAVG010000013.1, on the reverse strand, counting down.
CCCGCATCCAGGAGGGGGTCACGGGCCTGGCGGGCTACGGGGGGATCTTCCAGCGCAGTGTCCGCGCCTCGGGCGTGATCCCGCAGATCAGCGTGATCATGGGGCCGTGCGCGGGCGGGGCCACCTACTCCCCGGCGCTCACCGACTTCATCTTCATGGTCCGCGACACCGCCCAGATGTTCATCACCGGACCCGACGTCGTCGAGGCGGTCACCGGGGAGAAGGTCACCCACGAGGAGCTGGGCGGCGCGGGGGTCCACGGCACGATGACCGGGGTCGCCACCTTCGTCAGCGACGACGAGATCTCCTGCCTTGAGGACGTGCGTCACCTGGTCTCGATGCTGCCGGCGAACAACCAGGAGTTCCCGCCGGAGGCCCTGGCGGACGACCCTGAGGAGCGGCTGTGCGAGGCGCTGCTGGACATCGTCCCCGCCGACCCGAACCGCCCCTACGACATGCGCGACGTCATCGCCGAGGTGATCGACCACGGTGAGCTGGTCGAGATCCACGAGGGCTGGGCGGCGAACATCGTCTGCGGCCTCGGCCGCATCGGAGGGCACGTCGTCGGCGTCGTCGCCAACCAGCCGATGTCGTTCGCGGGTGTGCTGGACATCTCCGCCTCGGAGAAGGCCGCCAGGTTCGTCCAGTTCTGCGATGCCTTCAACATCCCGATCGTGACGTTCGTCGACGTGCCCGGATTCCTGCCCGGCACCGACCAGGAACACGGCGGCGTCATCAGGCACGGCGCCAAGCTGCTCTACGCCTACTGCAACGCCACGGTCCCCCGCGTCCAGGTCATCGTGCGCAAGGCGTACGGCGGCGCCTACATCGTGATGGACTCCCGTTCCATCGGCGCCGACCTGTCCTTCGCCTGGCCGAGCAACGAGATCGCGGTCATGGGCGCGGACGGGGCGGCCAACGTGATCTTCCGCAAGGACATCGCCGCCGCGCCCGACCCCGCGGCCAGGCGCGCCGAGCGCATCGCCGAATACCGCGAACAGCTCATGCACCCCTACTACGCGGTCGAGCGCGGCCTGGTCGACGACATCATCGACCCCCGCGAGACCCGGATGGTCCTGGCCAGGTCGCTGGCCATGCTCAGGGGCAAGAGCGCGACCCTGCCGCAGCGCAAGCACGGCAACCCCCCGATGTGATGGGCGCCGAGATGAGTTCGGAAGATCCGCTGCTGGTCATGCGCGGCAAGCCCTCCGAGGAGGAGCTCGCCGCCGTGGTCGTCGCGTTCCTGGTGTCCCGGCGGCAGGCGCGGGCCGACAGCCGTCCGCCCGTCAGGAGACCGTTCTGGGTCGCGGGCCCCGCCTACCGGGTGCCGTCGCGCCCGGTTTCCCTGCAGATGGAATCCCCACAGACAGTGCCGTCCCAGACGGCGCGGAGAGGCTGAGCCAGTGCGCAAGGTTCTGATAGCCAACCGCGGGGAGGTCGCGGTCCGGGTCGCGAGGGCCTGCCGCGACGAGGGGATCGGCAGCGTGGCCGTCTACGCCGAGCCCGACCGGGACGCGCTCCACGTCGCGCTCGCCGACGAGGCGTTCGCGCTGGGCGGGGAGACCGCCGCGGAGAGCTACCTGGACATCGGGAAGGTGGTCGAGGCCGCCATCAGGTCGGGGGCGGACGCCGTACACCCCGGGTGGGGCTTCCTCGCGGAGAACTCCGCCTTCGCCCAGGCCGTGATCGACGCCGGGCTGACCTGGATCGGGCCGCCGCCCAAGGTGATCGACGACCTCGGGGACAAGGTCTCGGCCCGCAGGATCGCCATGGCCGCCGGAGCCCCGCTCGCCCCCGGCACCGACGGGCCGGTCAGCGGTCCCGAGGAGCTGGCCGAGTTCGCCGGGCGGTACGGCCTGCCGGTCGCCATCAAGGCCGCCTTCGGCGGTGGCGGCCGGGGCCTGAAGGTCGCCAGGACCCTTGAGGACATCCCGGAGCTTTACGAGTCGGCGGTGCGGGAGGCGGTCGCGGCCTTCGGCCGGGGCGAGTGCTTCGCCGAACGCTATCTCGACCGGCCCCGGCACGTGGAGACTCAGTGCCTGGCCGACACGCACGGCAACGTGGTGGTGGTCTCCACCCGTGACTGCTCGTTGCAGCGCAGGCACCAGAAGCTCGTCGAGGAGGCCCCGGCGCCGTTCCTGACCGAGGAGCAGAACCGCGTGCTGTACGAGGCGTCCAAGGCCATCCTGCGGGAGGCCGGCTACGTCGGGGCGGGCACCTGCGAGTTCCTGATCGGCAGCGACGGCATGATCTCCTTCCTGGAGGTCAACACCCGGCTGCAGGTCGAGCACCCGGTCAGCGAGGAGGTCACCGGCCTCGACCTGGTGCGTGAGCAGTTCCGCATCGCCAGGGGGGAGGCGCTCGGCTACGACGACCCGCCGGTGCGCGGGCACTCCATCGAGTTCCGCCTCAACGGGGAGGACCCGGGCCGCAACTTCCTGCCGAGCCCGGGAACCATCACCGGCTGGCGTCCCCCCTCGGGACCCGGTGTGCGCCTGGACTCGGGGGCGGAGAACGGGACGGTGCTCTGGCGGGCCTTCGACTCGCTGCTGGCCAAGCTCGTCGTCACCGGCGCCGACCGCGCCCAGGCACTCGAACGGGCCCGCCGCGCGCTGGCCGAGTTCACGGTCGAGGGGTTGCCGACCACGCTGTCCTTCCACCGGGTCGTGGTCGAGGAACCGGCCTTCCAGGGCGTGGACGGGGCCTTCACGGTCCACACCCAGTGGATCGAGACGGAGTTCCGCGGCGGCATCGAGCCGTACCCCGAGATCCCCGCCGCCGCGACGCCGCACGCCAAGGGCGAGCCCGTCGTCGTCGAGGTGGACGGCCGCCGGGTCGAGATCGTGATCCCGGCCGGGTTCGCCGCCCCCGCCGCCCACCCCGCGACCGCCCCCGCCACGGCCAGGCGCCCCCGCAGGCAGGCGGCGAAGGGCGGCGGTACGGCGGGCGGGGCGGACGCCGTGACCAGCCCGATGCAGGGCACGATCGTCAAGGTCGCGGTCGGCAACGGCGACCGGGTCGCGACCGGGGACCTCATCGTGGTGCTTGAGGCGATGAAGATGGAGCAGCCGCTCTTCGCCCACAAGGCGGGCACCGTCGCCCAGCTCGACATGGGGGTGGGGGACGCTGTCACCGGTGGGCACGTCCTGTGTCTCCTGCACGACTGAACGGTCCGATCAGGACGGGTGTGTGCCGGTTCCGTCTCTCGCCGCGCCGCCACAGGTGCCGCCGTAGAGTGGGCGGGGCCCTTCGGCCCTCCCCTACGGAGAGGTCTGCATCCATGGAACGTGAACTGACGCTGATGGCCGTCCACGCGCACCCCGACGACGAGGTGCTCGGGACGGGTGGCGTCTTCGCCAGATACGCCGAGGAGGGCATCCGTACCGTCCTGGTCACCTGCACCAACGGTGAGCAGGGCGACGGGCCCGGCGGGGTGAAGCCCGGTGAGCCCGGGCACGACGAGGCGGCCGTCAGGGCGCGGCGGCTTGAGGAACTGAACGACTCGGTGACCCACCTCGGGATCGCGCACGTCGAGTTGCTCGGTTACCGCGACTCGGGCATGGACGGCTGGGAGGGCAACCAGGCGAAGGACGCCTTCGCCAACGTGTCCTTCGAGGAGGCGGTCGGCAGGCTCGCCGCGTTGATGGAGCGCTACCGGCCGCAGGTCGTGGTCACCTATGACGAGAACGGCAACTACGGTCATCCCGACCACATCCAGGCCAACCGCATCGCCCTGGCCGCGGCCGAGGCGACCGGCATCCCGGACAAGCTCTACTACACGGCCGTGCCCAGGGAGCGGATCGCCGAGATGTTCGCCGCCCTGCGCGCGGCCGGCGCCGCCGAGATACAGGACCTGCCCGAGGACTTCGGCACCCCCGAGGAGCTCATCACCACCGTCGTGGACGTCGCGCCGTACGTCGAACGCAAGCGCAAGGCCCTGCAGGCGCACGCCAGCCAGGGGGACAGCATCTTCCTGCTGCGCATGCCGGAGGAGGTCCAGCACAGGGCGCTGTCCTACGAGGCCTTCGTCCGTCACTTCAGCCGGGTGACCGCCACCGCCGAGCGTGAGGACGACCTCTTCGACGGTCTCCGCGAGGCGTGAGCAGTTGACCTCAACATTGGTTGAGATTGCAGATTGGAGGTCCACACCGGCGAGTGACTGAGTGAAGGAGTGCGCGATGAGGGTTGTGGCCGTCACCGAGTTCGGCGGGCCCGAGGTGCTCAAGGTGGTCGACCTGCCGACCCCGCAGGCCGGGCCGGGCCAGGTCAGGGTCAGTGTGAAGGCGGCGGGCGTGCAGCCGTTCGACGTGGCCGTACGGCAGGGCTGGCTGCCCGCCGGGGCCACGGCCGACCTGCCCAGGGTGCCCGGCAACGAGTTCTCCGGCGTCGTGGACCAGGTGGGACCGGGGGTCGACGGGGTCGCCGTCGGCGACGAGGTGCTGGGATTCAGCCTGCTGAACTGCTACGCCGAGTACGTCGTCGTCCCCGCGGAGAACGTCACGGCGAAGCCGGAGAACATGCCCTGGGAGGTGGCGGGCGGCTTCACCGCGGGAACGCAGACCGCCTACATCGCCCTCAGGCAGCTCGGGGTCGGACAGGGGGACACCGTCCTGGTCCACGCCGCGGCGGGTGCGGTCGGCACCGCCGCGGTACAGCTCGCCAGGCTGTGGGGCGCCACGACGGTGATCGGCACCGCGCGGCAGGAGAACCACGACTACCTGCGCGCCCTCGGCGCCGTCCCGGTCGTCTACGGCGAGGGCCTGCTCGACCGGGTACGCGAACTGGCCCCCGGCGGGGTCGACCTCGTCCTGGACGGCGCGGGCGGCGACGCCCTCGACGTCTCACTGAGCCTGGTTCCCGGGGAGCGGATCATCACGCTGGTCGAGCACGACAAGGCGGAGAGCCTCGGCGTCCAGCTGACCAAGGGGGTGCGCCTGGCCTCCAGGCTCGCCGAGCTCGCCGACCTGTACGCCAAGGGGGATCTGGCGTTCCCGGTGCGCGTGACCTACCCGCTCGACCGGGCGGCCGACGCCCACCGCGAGGTCGAGGGACGCCACGGCCAGGGCAAGGTCGTCCTGGTGACAGGGTGAATACCCGCGTGATGTAGCCGCATGGAAGGTGTTTTTAGTAAGGTTTCTTGTTAATAACGTGCTATCCGTCGGCCGTTGGACATGTCATGCCTCCATCCCCCCATTCAGGAGGAGTCCACGTGCACCTGCGAAACAAGGCGGTGGCCAGTGCCGCCGCACTCACTTTGGGAACCGTGCTCGCGCTGATCCCGGCGACCGCGGCCGACGCTCACGGCAGCATGTCGAACCCACCGAGCCGCGTCTACCTCTGCAAGAACGAGGGGCCGGAGACCCCCAAGTCCGAGGCCTGCAAGGCGGCTGTCGCGGCCGGTGGGACCCAGGCCATCTACGACTGGAACGAGGTCTCCCTGCTGGAGGCCGGTGGTAACCACCGCGCGCTCATCCCGGACGGCAAGCTCTGCAGCGCGGGCCGCGAGAAGTATCGCGGCCTCGACCTCCCCAGGGCCGACTGGCCCGCGACGAAGGTCTCACCGGGGCCGCTGGAGATCACCTACCACGCCACGGCCCCCCACGGCGGGAGCAACTTCGAGTTCTACATCACCAAGCAGAGCTGGGACCCCACCAAGCCGCTGAAGTGGTCGGACCTGGAGCCCCTCAAGACGTTCAACAACCAGAACCCCGTCACGTTCACCAAGTGGACGCTCAACCTCCCGCAGCGTACGGGCCGCCAGCTCATCTACTCGATCTGGCAGCGCGTCCTGTACAGCAACGAGGCCTTCTACACCTGCTCCGACGTGGACTTCGGCGGTGGGACCAACCCCTCGCCCACCCCGACCGTGACGCCCACGGTCACCCCGACCGTCACCCCCACTGTGACGCCGACGGTGACGCCCACGGTGACGCCGACCGTCACCCCCACGGTGACGCCGACGGTGACTCCGACGAAGCAGGAGGGCGCCTGGACCTCGGGCACCTCCTACGCCGCGGGCGCGACCGTGACCTACAACGGTTCGACCTACCGTTGCCTGCAGTCGCACACCGCGCTGCCCGGCTGGGAGCCGCCGAACGTCCCCTCTCTGTGGCAGCGGGTCTGACCTCGTCGGACCGGGCCTGATCCTGCCGGGTGGGGCGGTCGTCGCCGCCCCACCCGGGCACCCCCCAACAGGAGTTCCCCATGATGAAACGCGTCGTCCCGCTCGTGCTGAGCGCCGTTCTCCTCGCGGGCTGCGGCTCACGCAGCCTCCAGGAGTTACAGGGCGGCGGCCAGCTGACGGTCGGGACCGCCGCCAGCGCGGCACCCGGACTCGTCGCGGGCCCGGAGTTCAACCCGGCCGACGTGATGTTCCTGCAGATGATGCTGCCGCACGACGCCCAGGGGGCGAAGCTGGCGAAGCTCGCCGCGGGCCGGAACATCAGCGACAACGCCAAGGTCCTGGCCGCGGCGATCGCCACCACCCAGGACGCGGAGGTGGCGATGATGACCGGCTGGCTGAAGGGCTGGAAGCGTCCCACGGCCGCTCCGGCGGGCGCGCACTCCGGTCACGGAGGCCATGGGCTGAGCGACGCCCAGATCCGGATGATCTCGAAGTCCCCCGACTCCGAGTTCGAGAAGCGGTTCCTCAACGCGCTGATCTCTCAGCAGGACGACGCCATCCAGATGGCCAAGGTGGAGAAGATGGCCGGTCAGAACGCCGAGACCAAGGCGCTGGCGGACCGGATCGAGGCCTCGCGTACCGCGCAGATCGACCAGATGAAGGCGATCGTCGGCACGTGACCGGCGGGTGACCGCGTTGTCCGTCGGCAGATGATCGGGTTGTCGGCGGACCCTCGCTGTGCCATATTTCCTACTAAATCTACTGGAATTTGGGGGAAGTATGCGCAGACTGCTGGGAGTCGTGACCGGGCTGATCCTGGCCGGGACCCTCACCGCGTGCGGCGGATCACAGACGACCACGTCCGCGGCCTCGACCGGCGGCGGATCGTCGCCGAAGGCCGACGCGCCGCTCAAGGTCGGCGTGAACCCCGTGCCCCACGGTCAGATCCTGAAGTTCGTCAAGGACACCCTCGCCGCCAAGGCCGGGCTGAACCTGGAGATCGTCGAGTTCACCGACTACGTGCAGCCGAACGTCCAGCTCGACGAGGGACGGCTCGACGCCAACTACTTCCAGCACGTCCCCTACCTTGAGGAGTTCTCCAAGGGCAAGGGCGTCACCCTGAGCTGGGTCGCCCCGGTCCACATCGAGCCGCTCGGGCTGTACTCCAAGAAGATCGACGACATCGCCAAGCTGGCCAAGGGAGCCCAGGTCGCGCTGCCCAACGACGCGAGCAACCTGGGCCGCTCGCTCAAACTCCTCGCCGACAACGGGGTGATCACCCTCAAGGAGGGCGTGGGCGTCAAGGCCACCGAACGCGACGTGGCGGGAAACCCCAAGGAGCTGCGGTTCAGGCCGCTTGAGGCCGCCCAGTTGCCCCGCTCGCTCCAGGACGTGGACGCCGCGGTCATCAACGGCAACTACGCCCTCGAAGCCGGACTCCAGCCCGCGACCGACTCGCTGATCCTGGAGAAGGGAGAGGGCAACCCCTACGCCAACGGCCTGGTCACCGTCCCCGCCAAGGTCGGCGACCCCCGCGTCAAGAAGCTCGCCGAACTGCTCCAGGGCCCCGAGGTGAAGAAGTACATCCAGGACACCTACAAGGGCGCCGTCCTGCCGGCCGTACCGTGACGCTCACCTCCGGGTACGGCTCCGCACGACGCGGGCCGTACCCGGCGGTCATCCGACGGGTTGACGGTCCTGGGGCCCGCTCCGAGGACACGGGCGGCGGCTTTGAGAGGGGGCACGGGGAATCCAGGTGTCCCGGTCCCATCCCGGTCGGGAGAGCCGCGGTCTCCGTGAACGGCCGCGCGGTCCTCCCGCGGGCCGGATCGGTGAGAAGCCAGGCGACCTGTGGAGATCCGTCGTTACGGCCTCACTCACGACACCGGGACGTTTGAGATCCGTATGGGGGATAGGGGATGGGGCGTTGGTTCAAAGGAGGGAACCCCCATGACCATCGCAGGTGGCATCATCCTCATCATGCTCGGCGCCATCCTCACCTGGGCGGTCGAGTTCGACATCGCGGGGCTCGACATCAACGTCGTCGGGGCCGTCCTGATGCTCGGCGGCCTCGTGTGGCTGCTGTTCGCGATCTACCGGGTCAGGATCGCCCGCAGGGCGGTCGCGCCGACCACCACCGTGGTCGAGGAGGACCCGGTGACCCACCGTCGCGTCTACCAGGAGCGTCCCTACGACGACCCGCCGGTCGTGTGACGGCGCTTCCACGCCCCCGTCAGATCATGGCGGGGGCGCTCAAATGTCTTTCTCAAGGAGAGGGTGAACGATGAGCAGGATCGTTTCCCGAGGGGCGGGCGTCGTGAGCGGAATGCTCGGCGGTGCCGTCGCGGGGGTCGTCTTCAAGCAGGTCTGGAAGCTCTTCGCGGGTACGGAGGAGGCGCCCCAGGCGACCTCGGACGAGTACGGCTGGGGCGAGGTCCTGGCCGCGGCGGCCATCCAGGGGGCCATCTTCGGTGTGGTCAAGGCGGCCATCGACCGCTCGGCGACCAGGAGCGTGCACCGGGCCATCGGCGGATAGGCCGTACGACCTTCCCTTTCGTTTCCTGTCACGCCGTGTGTTCGGTAATTTGAGGAACGACAGGGAAGGGGTGGCAGGGTGTCGCGGCAGCCGTACACGGTTGAGCAGGTGGCCGACCTGCTCGGTCTGCACGTCAAGACGGTGCGTGGCTACGTGCGGGACGGCCGGCTGAGGGCGACGCGCATCGGCAAGCGGTACCGCATCGCGCGGGAGGACCTCGAGGCGTTCACCGGGCAGCCGGTCGAGCCGCCCGCCGCTGAGACCGCGGGGGCCGCGGGGGCGGCAGGAACCACGCGCTCCCGCCGCGTCGAGGTGTCCTGTGTCGTGCAGGTCGACGCGATCGGCGTCGAGGAGACGATGCGGCTGAGCAACACCCTCATCGCCCTGGCCACCGGGGGCACCCACGATGACGGGCGGCTGCGCGTCGAGACGATCTACGACGAGGAACGGGCCAGCCTGAAGATCATCATCCTGGGCGGGGCGGAGAGCGGCGCCGAGATCCTCAGGGTGATCACCACGCTGGCGGGGGAGCGGGCGTGACCGGAGGTCACTCCTCGTCGGCGGGCAGGGCGAACAGCCGGACGAACATGGGGCGCGCGTCCGGCGGAGCGTCCTCGGCCGGGCGGTTGTACTTCATCAGCAGCGCGATGTAGGCCTCGAAGAACTCCTCGAACTCCTCAAGCGTCATCCGCCCGAGGCCGCGTGAGAGTTTGGCCCACCGGGGGTCGCGCAGGTAGGCGGCGGGGAAGCGCTCGAACAGCTCGCGGTCCTCCGCGAGGTTGGTCCGGTGGAACTCGTTCAGCACGAGCCGGTCCTCGGGGGCGAGTTCGTCGGGCGGCGGCAGCCGGATGTCCCTGAGCGCCTGGGTCCTGCGCCACCAGCGCTCCCTGCCGGTCGAGCGCTCCGGGATCTCCTCGATGAACCCGGCCTTCTCCAGCTGGCGCAGGTGGTAGCTGGTCGTGCCGGTCTTGGCGTCGAGCAGCTCGCCGAGCGTGGTCGAGGTCGCGGGGCCGTGCACGCTGAGGTGACGCAGCATGAGCCGCCGCATGGGGTGGGCCAGGGCCTTGAGCCTCACCGGGTCGAGCATCGGCGGCTTCTCATCCTTCATGATGATCAGTCTACTCCTGCAGAAGGAAATCTGCAGAGAACTGTTTGCAGAGGTTTCTCTGCAGAGTATGTTCGGCATATGCGAAGAATCCTCCTGACGGCGGCGGTCCTCAGCCTGCTCGCCGTCCCCGTGACCGCCCCCGCGGCGACGGCCGCGTCCCCGCCCGCCGTGCCCTCCGACCTGACATCCGTCGAGGTGAGCTTCCGTGGGGACGGGGGACTCGCCATGCACGGCACGATCCTCACCAAACCCACCAAGACCACCGATGAGCCCGCCGCGGGGGCTGGGCTCACCGGTGGTACGACGGGAGCCGGACGCCCCGGCGTCGTCCTGGTGCACGGCGCGGGCACGGGGACGCCGCGCACGAAGCTGATGGGCGAGGCCGTCGAGTTCGCCCGCCGGGGCATGGCCGTGCTGATCTACGACAAGCGATCCACGGGCTACTCGCTCACCCACCGGTCCTATCCGCAGCTCGCCAATGACGCGCTCGGCGCCGTGGCGACGCTGCGCTCCCAGCCGGGCGTCGATCCGGCGAAGGTCGGCATCTGGGGGCTCAGCGAAGGCGGCTGGGTCGCCCCGATCGCCGCCTCCCGCTCCAGGGACATCGCCTTCGTCGTGCTCGTCGGCGCCAACGGGCTGCCCCCGTTGCGGCAGCAGACCTGGGCCGTGGCCGCCGGACTACGCAAGGCCGGGGTCACCGGTTCGCTGATCGACCGGGCGGAGTTCAACCTCTACCGGACGATCGCCGACGGCGGCATGTTCCCCGAGCCCTACTACGACCCCGCGCCGACCCTGGCCGCGGTCCGCCAGCCGGTGCTCTCCATCTGGGGCACCCACGACCTGCTGACCCCACCGCAGGAGAGCCCGCCGGTGTTCTCCCGGGCGTTGGAGGAGGGCGGCAACCGGCACTACACGGCCCGGTTCTTCCCCGACGCCGACCACGCCGCCCATCTGACCCCCGACGGGGGTGTCACCCGGCTGCCCGAACTCGCCCCCGGCTACGCCGACCTGGTCGGCTCCTGGGTCGGGGAGGTCACGGCGGGCAGGCCACCTGCGACGAGTTCCTCGGGCCCGGCCCCCGTCCAGGCCTCGCTGACCGTGCCGGTCGACCCTCCCGCCTGGTGGGAGTCGGCACCCGCGCAGTTCGTGGCGCTGGCGCTGTTCCTGGTCGCCTTCGTCTCCTACCCGGTGGCCGCGCTGGTACGGCGCCTGCGCGGCCGGTCAAGGGCCCCGGTGACCAGGGCGGTCTGGCTGCTCAGCGTGGGCGGGCTCGTCTCGGTCCTCGGCTCGTTCTGCTACCTGGTCTATCTGATGATGACCGGCGGAAAGCTGGCCGCCCCCGGCCCCTTACTGCTCGGCCGCCCGCTGATCTGGCTGGCGCTGCAGGCCGTCGCGGTCGCCTCGGTCGTCGCGACGGTCCGCCTCGCCGTGGCCTGGCGCCGTACCCGGGACTCCCTCGGCGGGGGACAGCTCGGCCTGCTGCTGGCCGGCGGCGCGGTGTTCGTCCCGTGGGCCCTCTACTGGGGCCTGCTGCTGCCCTGACGGGCGGCACGGGCGGTACGGCTCAGCGCCTCGCCCTGCGCACGGCCGTCGCGGCGGCTGCCCCACCGGCCAGGGCGAGGGCGGCCAGCCCACGGTGCCGGGACAGCCAGGCCTGGACGCTGTGCGCGTGGGCGCGCTTGTCGAAGACACCGTGGGCGCCGTAGTCCCGTTCCTCGTCCGCGGGCTCCCACAGGTTGGCCACGTCGGTGGGGAACAGGGACTCGGTCTGCTGGCTCTTCCGTCCGGTACGGGCCAGGAAACGGTCTATCAGCCCGGGGGCCAGGCGCTCTCCGAGCAGGGTCATCGCCGTCGAGGCGCCGACCCAGTACTCCCGCCGCCGGGGGTGCTCGGCGGCGAAGACGAGCGCTTTGGCGGCGACCTCGGGCTGGTAGATCGGGGGAACGGGCTGCGGATGATGCCCGAGCCTGGACAGCACCCAGGAGAACTGCGGGGTGTTCAGCGCGGGAAGCTGCACCATGGTGATCTGGACGCCGCTTCCCTCGCCCATCAGTTCGGTCCTGACCGACTCGGTGAATCCCTTGATCGCGTGCTTGGCCCCGCAGTAGGCGGACTGCAGGGGAATGCCCCGGTAGGCGAGCGCGGACCCGGCCTGGACGATCACCCCCCGGTTTCTGGGGCGCATCAGGTCGAGCGCCACCCGCGTCCCCCAGACGTAACCGAGGTAGGTGACCGCCGTCGTCCGCTCGTACTCCTCGGGCGTGACCTCGGTGAAGGGGGCGAAGACCGAGGAGAAGGCCACGTTGATCCAGACGTCGATCGGCCCCATCTCCTGCTCGACGCGCTCGGCGGCCTGCCTGACCTGCCGGTGGTCGGCGACGTCCGCCTCGTAGACCAGCCCGGTGCCTCCCGCGGCGCCCACGTCGGCCGCCGCGGAACCCAGGCCGGTCGTCCCCCTGGCGATCAGCGCGACGGACGCGCCCCGCGCGCCGTACTCCTGGGCCACCGCCCGGCCGACTCCGCCGCTCGCACCGGTCACGACCACGACCTTGTTCTTCACGGGGTCCTTCATGGTTCCCTCCTTCGCCGGTTCAGGCGCCTCCCGTACCCGAGCGGCCACCGGCCATGCCTCCGTCCTGGATCACCGCACGTTTCGCGGGGGCTTTCCCGGGAACGCGAGGTTTTTCGGAGAAAGGAGTTCGACGATGGAGGCTCCGCAGTACGTCGCAGCGCGTGTGCAACGCGCACTGGCCGAGGACGACAGGACCAACGAGCTCGGCATCCGGGTCGACGTCCGGGGCGGGCAGCTCTTCCTGCGCGGGCAGGTCTCCGGCGACGAACGCCGAACGCTCATCGCCGACGTGGCCCACGAGGCGGCCCCGGAGCTGACGCTCCGCAACGAGATCACCGTCCTCGACGTCAGGGGCCCGGGGGAGGAGGAACGGCTGTGAGGCAACTGCGCATCGCGGCTGTGGGAGACGTCCACCTGGACGAAAGGCTCAGGGGGAGTTACCGCAAGCGCCTTGACGACATCGAGCAACACGCGGACGTGCTGCTGCTCGCCGGCGATCTGACCCGGCACGGCACTCTGGAGGAGGCGGCCGTGGTCACCGACGAGTTCCGTGACCTGCCGGTCCCGGTGGTCGCCGTGCTCGGCAACCACGACCACCACTCCGACCGCCCCGCCGAGATCGCGGCCATGCTGTCCGACGCGGGGATCAAGGTCCTGCACGATGACGCGACCGTGCTCGACATCGACGGCGTACGGCTGGGCGTCGCCGGTGGCAAGGGCTTCGGCGGGGGTTACGCGGGCAAGTGCGCCAGCGACTTCGGCGAGCCCGAGATCAAGGCCTTCGTCGGGCACACCAAGCGGATCGCGGAACGCTGGCGGGTGGCGCTCAAGGAGCTGCAGGCCGACCGCAGGGTCGTGCTGTCCCACTACTCCCCGGTCAAGGACACCCTCGCCGGGGAACCCCTGGAGATCTACCCCTTCCTCGGCAGCTACCTGCTGGCCGAGGCCGTGGACGCCGAGGGCGCGGACCTGATCGTCCACGGGCACGCGCACGCGGGCACGGAGAAGGGCGTGACCCCCGGCGGCATCAGAGTGCGCAACGTCGCACTGCCGGTGCTTGGCCGGGCCTACGGGGTCTACTGCCTGTAGGGCCCGGGAAGCGGCGGGCCGGACGGATCCGGCCCGCCGGGGCTTCCAGGCGCCTGCACGGCGTTTGGCGCGCGACGTCGAAGATGGTGCGGGCGAGGCCCGCATCAGACGTTGAAGATGCTCACACCTCCGGGGCCGACGAGGAATCCGAGGACGATGAGCACGATCCCCCACAGGAGGTCGCGGCGGGCCAGGATCACATAGATCCCGGAGATGACGAGAACGACTGCGATGATCCAAAGCAAGGTAGCCATAACGGGCCCCTGCCCTCACGATCCATCACATAACATCCCTGGTCCTGTGAAGATCGATGATCGGCTGGAGAATCCAGAACCACGCGCTGGACAGCGCCACGGCGCCGCCGAACAGTACGGCGGGCCAGGCGTTGATCACGGTCTCGGCCACCAGGGCGACCGAACTGGTCATCGCGATCGCCAGCCCGACGGCCCCGGCGATGCCCAGCTTGTTGGCCCGGTGCAGCATCTTCTCCTTCAGCGGCGTGCGGAACAGCAGGCGGTGCTGCGCGGCGGGGGTGATGAACAGTACGGAGGTCAGTGCGGCGCTCAGCAGCGAGATGAAGAACAGCCAGCGCCCCCCGTCCTCCAGTTTGTGGAAACCGGCGGCGAAAGGAAGTGTCAGCAGGAAGGCGAACAGGACCTGCACTCCGGTCACGGCGACCCTGAGTCCCTGAAGCAGTTCGCCCAGCTCCCGGTCCACCCGCTCCTTGCGCGTCTCGTCGGACTCCGGTTCCTCGGTGTGGTCTTGTCCGGGGTCGTTCATTCAGGACTCCTTGAGCGTGGAACCCCTATGCGGACGATTACCCATCGGCCGCCGACCTCCTTGACGGATGGCCGGCGGCGAAGCGGTTCGTAGGGGTAAGGCTTAAGAGGCCGCTTTACCCTGGACCAGGTTTGCTATGCCTATCTGGGGATTCATGGGGTACCCGGGGGATATGGGAAGTCACGGCCACGAGGTGACCGACGCCATCCTGGAAACGCTGAAGCGAGCCAGCAGCGGTCTCAAGGACGCGGGCGTCAGGTTCGCGCTGGCGGGGGGATGCGCCGCCTACGCGCGTGGCGCCGCTCCCTCACTGCACGACGTGGATTTCGTCCTGCCCCAGCAGGACGTGCCCGCCGCTCTGGAGGCCCTGGGAAGCCTGGGGTTCGAGACGGCCAAGCCCCCGGAGGACTGGCTGGTCAAGGCCTATGACGAGGGCAGGCTGGTGGACCTGATCTTCAGCGTCTGCGACCACCCCGTCACGTCCCGGCTGCTGGAGCGCGCGGAGCCGATGAAGGCCTCCGCCGTGATCGTGCCCGTCCTTGAGGCGACCGACCTGGTCATCACCTGGCTGCTCCCGCTGTCGGAGCACGGTTGTGACTACGGTTCGCTGCTGCCCCAGGTCAGGGCGTTGCGCGAGCAGGTCGACTGGGGACGTGTCGCGGCCGTCACGGGTGACTCGCCGTACGCGCTCACCTTCCTGACCCTCCTGGAACGGCTCGGCATATTGGAAGGTCCCGTCAGTCCGGCGGGAGACCCCTCCTGGCCCTGACCTCCGGGGTTCGTGGAGGCCGGTTTCCGAGGACGGCTCCTGAGGCGTTTTCCGAAGTCCAGGATCGATCACCGCCCCGGAGGCCTGGCCGCCGAAGGGCTCCGGCCACCCTGGAACGCGGCGAGGGCCCCGCTCGGAAGCGGGGCCCTCGCCGTGCGTGACGTCGCCGAAGGGGTTAGTAGACGCCCGTCCCGCCGTAGGGGAAGCGGCCGTAGTAGTCACCGACCGTGTCGCGGTACACCGGCTCCTTGAAGTTCGCCTCGTCGAACTCGGGAGCGTTCTTGATCTCCTCCTTGGTGCGCGAGACGTGGACCCGGCGCTCCTGAGGGTCGATCCGGGTCACCGTACCGGCGGGGAGCAGGACCTTCTTCCCGAAGATCCACGGCCCGGTGTCGACGACGATGTAGCTCTCGCCGACCTCGTAGGTCGCCTCGTCGACCGAGCCGATCTTCCCGTCGGTCGCCTCCACGTGGTAGCCCGCGATGTCGAGGCTCTGGTTGACGTCGTAGGCGTCGGCGCGATAGCTCCACAGTTCAGGCTGCATGTTTCTCTCCTTTGGTGTGGTTCGTCGGCCTCCTCCCGCTACCCCGGCTGAGATCTCCAAACGGTCACACCTCCCACGCATTCCACGATCAAGGCCTCGGCCTGGGGCTGAGCGACAAAAAATCATGAAATGGCTGTCATCTCATGGCACGGGACGACAGTGGAGTTGTGTCGCTCCGCGTCCCAAGCACGGTCTCTCGTCCGGTAGTCTTGTCGAAGCCAAGCGCCGCTAGCTCAGTTGGTTAGAGCAGCTGACTCTTAATCAGCGGGTCCGGGGTTCGAGTCCCTGGCGGCGCACAGCACAGGAAGCCCCAGTTCAACGTGTTGAGCTGGGGCTTTCTGGTTTTCACGGCCTCCTACCGGGCTCTGGCCCACGTCGATCGCTCCAACGGAACCCAGCTGGCACCCGCCAGCTCAACCTCCAGGCAGTCCAGGACACTGTCCGAGTAGTGGGCGGCACCACCGGTTCCGTACAACTGCCAATAAGCGTTTCCGGACCGGCCCTCGTCCTGGTCTGCCACACCGGCGATGTCACCCATGGTGACGAGCGACGCGAGTAGCCAGTCCGCTTCTGGAAACTCGGCAGTGGAACAACCACCTCTGTGGCACCAGTTCTCTCCGGGACATGACAGGACCACACGATGCACCCTGTCGATCGTGTCCGTCCCGTCGGCGGAGCGGCTCACACACAGCAGGTAACTGTGCAGTGGGCCGGGGGTGGCGAGCAGCCCTTCGATGTGGTGCAGCGCCCCGCCGTACACATATACGACCAGCCCACTGCGGCCCTCCTCGGCCAAACCGGCGATGGCCGCACGAGCGGTGGCCAGCACGCCCACGTCCATACCGGGATCCCACGAGTCAAGCACCCAGCGGGTGCTCTATCGCCAGTCCCCCGAGGATCTCAGGGCGACGGTCAGTGTCTTGTGATCCTGATGTACGTCGTCGGTGACGGGCAGACCGCCGAGACACGTCGCGGTGGTCAGCAACTCGCTCGCGATACTCGGATGCTGCGTCGCCGACAGTGGCTTCGCTGGTTCGACCGCCCACCAGCGAAGCCCCTCGGGGATCAACGTCTCGTTGGCCTCCGCGTCGACTGAGACGGTTGTGGCGGGCCCACGCTCGTCGATGACACCCAGGACCGTGCACAGAGCCGCCTCCCATTCCCCGATTCCGCCGGGCATCATGGCCGGCTCCGGTCGTTCCTCGGCCGGAGCCGGCAGCAGGACGGTCATGTCGCCGAGCTCGGCGAGGGCGGTGACGGTCAGTGGCCGTTCGGGACGAGCCTTCCCGCGCCCCGGCCCCCGGTGGAGGTGGCTCCCGCCGAGGTGATCCCGCTAGGTGCCCGCGTTGGCCCCGGCGGCGAAGGCCGTATCGGATGGTGCTGTGGCGCCGGTTCCTGTGGATGATCCGGTTGTGGTTCCGGAGTCGGTGCCTGTCGTGCCGATACGGCCTGTACGGCCTCTGCTGCCTCACGGGAACCGGCTCGACCCTCACACCGGCATAACCACACACGACATCACGAGTTCAACCTCAGTAGTTGTGGTCTCGCCGGGCAGGACCGGGTAGCCCGGGCGCGAGACGTATCGTGTAGGGCACGTCGCGTAGTTCGTCTGCGGTGACAGGTACACCCTTTGCGACCAGGGCCGTGACAAACTGCTGCCAAGGATGCCCGTCATTCGAGGTCTCCGCATCATCGGGCAGGACCACAGCGCGAACATTTTCCAGCAGGATCTCTTCGCTCAGGTCGAGCGGACCCCCAGCCGACGGGGTGCTGGACCAGCCCGTTTCCCGCAACAGAACCGTCTGCCCATCCGAAAGCTCCGCGAACTCTGTGACGGTGAAGTCAAACCTGCCGGACGGGGAGGCTGCCGGATCCACATCGCAGAAGGCGTAAATACCGATTACCGGCCTTGTCATGAGACCCATCCTAGGAGCGGGGCACGGCATGGCCAGCGGCCCCGCTCCACTGTGATCAGTTAACGTGGCAGGCGATATCGCGCACGGCCGTGATGGCCTGCTCAGGCGAGTCGACCTGGCCGATCAGATCGACGTCGATCCGGCTGCGCCACGAGGTCGAGGTGGAGTTGTTGCAGGTGGCCCGGGCATTCGCACGGTTGGCCGATCCACCACCGGAATAGACAGGGCTCTTTGAACCGCTGCCCTTCACTCGCCAACTACCGTCGGAGAAATACTCCTCGAGCCAGATCTTCACCGTGGCGCGCGTACCGCTTCCGCAATTGACGTTAATCCACCAACCGTGGCCGGTCGCGTCATTACCGGTCTTGTGGACGTAGTCACCATTGGTGACAAACGCACATCCGGCCCGCACCGTGACGTCAGACCCGGACGTGGTGGCACCCCTCTCGCTGGGCGGCGCGATAGTGGGATAAGCCTCCGTCGGTGCCGGGTCAACAGCAGCGGCGGCCGGGGACATCGGCAGGGCGGCAAGAACCAGTGCCACGCCCAGAGCCGAGGTGATGGAACGTCAGGGGAATCGCGCTCGCATTATTCTCTTCCTCCTAGAAAATATCGCGCACCAGGCCATGGATCGGTCGGATTGACCCGGACACACGCTGTATCACATCGCATTCGGTGCGCGGGAGATAAAGATGGCAATTGTGAACTAAGTGATCAATGGGTTGATCTCAGCGACTTTTATTCCAGGTAGTCGTGTTCGAAGGGCGTGAGGACGAGTGCGGCTTTGACGATGTCGCCGATTCTGCCGGGGCCGGCGGTGGTGCGTTGCAGGGCGGCTTGGTGCAGGTCGGGTGTCTGGCCGGCCAGGACGTCGATGACCTCGTCGATGTAGTGGTAGGCGGTGGCGCGGGAGATGCCGTGGTCACGGCCAAGGGCGGTCCGGTCGGTGCGGTCGTGATTGAGTTGCGGTTCATGCTCTTGGTGGCGTGGAGATGATTTTAAGTGTTCCATATAATTTGTTCTTCAATGAGCCTTTTTCATCCTCCTCGGAGCAGCTGTCCGATTAGGGACGACGTAGGCGGAATGGTACCCCGTAGGTCCGGTTGAAGACCACGTCGTCGCAGCGCATGGACCCGAGCCTCATCCGATACCCCTTCTGGCCTGCGGAAATCGAGTTGAAAAAGGCTCAATGTGTGCTCTGGAAGATTCGAGGCAGTCAACAACCATCTGGGTACGCCCGTGCTCATGGAACTGGCAGCTCTCCGGTACGTCACGCCAGGAAAACCGGACAGGCAGGCGTCATTATGTCGGTCTTCTGCTGATGAAAAATAATTTCTTGGGCTATCCTCCAGGTGGAGGCGATGGGATGTCGATGTACGGGCGTGACGAGGGCACCTGGGACCTGTTCGTCGAGGCTGGTCTGGAATTCCTGATCGAGGTCGCACGCCAGGGCGGAACGACCACGTATACCGACCTGAACGCGGCCCTCGTGAGCAGAACCGGGCTCCCGGGGTTCGACTTCGAACGAGTCGACGAGCGCGCCGCGATCGGCTACCTCCTCGGAAGAATCGTCGAGGTGAACCGTCCCGAGACCGGCTGGATGATCTCGGCTCTGGTCCTCCACAAGGACTCTCCCGGTCCGGGGATGGGATTCTTCAACCTCGCCGTTGAGTTGGAACTGCTCACCCCGAAGCCATCCTTCGAGCAGAAGATCGAACTCTGGAAGCGGCATTACAACGGAGTGCATGACCATTACCGAAACCGCAGGGTCACTTCTTTCGCCGGTGACGGCGGCGAGTCCACGGCCGGTTGACCCCACCGTCGTCAACGAGGTTCAAATGGTGGGAGCCTTGCACGGACCGGCACATCAGATACTGGAACCTCAGCCCTTGGTCCCGTCGCGCAGGACGACCGCAGAAGGAGAGCATCCGTGGAGTTCCGGCCCGTCGTCGAGGCCGATCTGGACGCCTTCGACCTGGCCTTCCAGAGCGAGGAGGGGGCGACGCCGTACCAGTGGTTCGGGTTCACCCCGACGGTCGCGCTGCGGGAGGCCCTGCGCACCCGCGGACTCCTGGCCGGGGCGGACAACATGCTCACCGTCACCGTGAACGGCGAGCTGGCCGGGCGGGTCGAGTGGCTGGAGCGCCGCTGGGGGCGCCGCGACACCTCGCTGTGCTGGGAGATCGCCATCGGCCTGCTGCCGTCCTGGCGGGGGCGCGGCATCGGGACCCTGGCCCAGCGGGAACTCGTCCGCTACCTGTTCACCCACACCAGGGTCGAGCGCGTCCAGGCGACGACCGACCCGGAGAACCTGGCCGAGATCCGCTGCCTGGAGAAGATCGGCTTCCAGCAGGAGGGCCGGGTACGGCGAGCCCAGTGGCGAGGCGGCCGCTGGCACGACCAACTCCTCTTCTCCCTCCTCCGCGACGAACTCCACACGGAGCCTCGCGACGAGGCCGACCGGACGATCGCCACCTGAGCGAGGCCGTCGTCAGACGGGCAGGCTTCGCCAGGGTGGGGCGGGCAGGCTGGGCTCGTACTCGGCGTCCCACAGGTGCGCGAGCACCAGCATCCCGACCTGCAGGTCACCCGCGTCCAGCATCGGCAGGTGCTTGCGCATGATCTGCTGGACCGGCCGGTGACGAACCTGTTCGTCCAGGGAGGAGTGGAACTGTTCGGCGTCCCCCTGGGAGCGGTGGGCGACGATCGGCAGGACGTCGGTCAGATGCCCCGCCCGGTACAGCGCGATCTGGATCTCCCAGTCCTCGGACGCGGGGAAACGCCGGTCGTATCCGCCGACCCCCTGTAACACCTCCTTGCGGTACATGCCCGTCGCCCTGCCGTGCGTGTGCATGAACAGGCTCAGCTCAGGGATGAACCCGGCGGGGGCGTAGGTGGTGTGGAGCAGACCGGTGTACTGGGTGTAACCGACGACGTAGGCCAGGTCGGGATTGCCGTCGAGTGCCCTGCGCGCCGCGTCGAGGAAGCCGGGCCTGATCGTGTCGTCGGCGTCGAGCGGCACCACGTAGTCGCCGCGGACGTGCCGGATGCCGGCGTTGCGGGCGGCGCTGAGCCCCTGGCCCTCCTGGCTGACCTTGACCACGCCGTTCAGCCCGTCGAACAACCTGCTCGTCGCCAGGTCCGCGGAACCGTCGTTCACCACCACGATCTCGGCCTCCGGCAGGTCGCGGCGGACCGAGGCGACGGCCTCGTGAACCCGCTGTTCGTGGTCGAACAGCGGAATGACCACGGAGACACGTCCCCGGGGGGCGTCCCCGGCGCGCAGAACGGTCCCGGCGTACCGGCGCACGTATCCGGCGGCCCAGCGGGCGAAGACCTCCGAGGGCGTCCCCGCGACGGTCCCGGTGAGCGGCTCCAGGTCGACCGTCTCGATCGTGGCGTCCTGGAACAGCCCCAGGAGCCTACGGGCTCGCACGACCGTCAGGGCCAGCGCGGCGCAGCCGACGAAGGTCAGCGTGACGGACTGAGACTGCCAGTCGTGAGCGAGCAGGGTCTCGAAGACGCGGTCGGCGTCGGCCTGCTCCCGGCACAGGTAACGGTGGCCGGGGTCGGGGTCGACCAGCTCGACGACCCGCACCCCGGGGTCGATCCCGACGGTGTCCGGAATCAGCCACGGATCGAGCAGCAGGCGGAGCCGTCTGCCTGCCGCCGCCCGCCGGTTGGCCAGCCGTACGGCCCTGCGCACGCCGGACAGCCCGGCGGCGCCGGTCGAGCACACGATGACCTGGAGAGGTTCACCGCCGGGCATGACGCCTCCCCGGCGCGCTCCCCGCAGGACGCGACCGGCCGTTCTCCGGCCCCGTGTCACCGATGGACACGGCCGCCCCCCGGCGACCGCCTCCGCCCGGAAAACGCTCAGGAAACTCCGAGGAACGTCCCCGAACCTCCGGGGAGCGACTCGTCCCGCGAGAAACCTGTTTTCCCGGCGGCCCCGGCCTTCTTCCAGTGCCTTTGTCGTCTCGGCTGAACCGAGTTTCCCCCACACCGGCCTCCCACGCCTGGTCGTCTAAGGGAATGAAGCCCCGAAGCACAGTCGAACGCAGTCTTGCAGCACACTCGCCAAAGCGGAAGTGTTCGGTGTCAGGCCTTTCATCTTCGGCGCTCCAGGCATCCGGCGGGCGGGGCCGGGCACCCCTCGCGGATCTCGCCATTTGGCGTATTCACCGAACGGCAACGCTGTGAACTGGGAATTCTCCGGGCATCCCAAGCCGCTTCCCGGAGCGGAAGCGGACAGGGCACGTCCTGTCACCGAGAGAAAGCAGGAATGGCGGAAAGTTCTCACCGGTGCCGTACGGTGCTTCCCGTATGAATTTCACCCGGCCTTTTCCCGCCTTTCTCCGCCCCGGCGAGGGAACTTCCCGACAACCGCCGACGCCGTACGACCGGGTCTGGACCGGTGTTCAAACGAAGCGGCCGCAGGGTATTTCGGAGGACCGTGACCGGATGTGGTCGTAGGCATTCTCACGACGCGTCGTCACCGCTTTGCGCGGAGAAAGCCCAGGGGAGGGCCGCGCTCCGGCCGGGGATCCACCGGTTCCCACCCGTCACTTGCGACCCGCGAGTAGTCTGTCCGTGACCATTCGCGTACTCTCCGTGTCTGCCGTGCGGCGGTGCGCCGACCCGTCGCAGGAAACGGCCAAGCAGGTCGTCGGGCCAGCCGAGGGAGGCTGCGCGTGAGAATCGAAGGCTCCGCGGTGCTCACCACCACGCCGGGAGAGGCGATGAGCGACGAGGCGATCGACCACGTCCTGCACGCCCTGACCGCGGCGGCCGGCCAGGTCGCGGCCGACTACGTGGCGGCCGTGCGGCTCAGGCAGGAGCTGTACGAGAGCGACGAGCGCGGTTCACGGCTGCACGCCACCCGGACGTGGCCCCCGGCGGGTCTCAGGATCGACCCGCTTGAGTCACTGGGCGCCCGGCGGACGCTCCTCGCCGAGGAGACGGCGGAGAAGCTGGAGGACGCGGTGACCGTCTTCGCCGCGTGGTACGCCGACGTGGCCGCCTGCGCCGTGGTCGCCCAGCTGGCGGGGGCGGGCCTGACCCCCGTCCGCGTCGCGGCGGCCGACCCCTACACCCACATGGACGAACAGCAGCTGGCGCTGCTCCCGGCCATCTCCGAGACGGACCGCGAGCTCGCCGAACTGGCCGTGTGGATGGACGAGGGCCTGACCGAAGTACGGCCGGGCGACTGCGGTCCGGCACCGGTCGGCGGCCGTGACTTCGCCGCGGAGCTGGGCATGGTCGTCCGGCGAACCCCCGACGGCAGGCCCGTGCTCGTCCAGGACGGGTGGACGGAGGCGCGACGGCGGCGTCTGTGGGGCCGGATGTGGCTCGACCACCAGATGCCGCTTCTGCCGCCCACCGGCGAGCTCGTTCACGCCCTGGACAGGGCCGGGGCCGCCCCCGCCACGGTCGAGGAGATCAGGGAGGCCTCCCAGGCCGTGGACGCGGCCCTCGGCGCCAGGGTGCGCGCCCACGAACTGAGCGCGCGGATGGAGTCCGTGCCCCTGGGGGAGGGAATGGCCGACAGCGTCGCCGAACTCGACGCCGAGGCGGTGTTGCTGTGGAGACAGGCCGACGAGCTTCCCCACCTGCTCATCGCCTACGCCCGGGTCCTGACCGGCCACCTCCCCCGGCTACGCCTGCTCCGGCGAGACTAGGGATCGTTCAGGGCTCGGCTCACGTCGACGGTGACCCCTCCGGCGGGAGTGGGCTCCCGCCGGAGGGGTCACTCAGAAGGGCGACGGCCGGATGGCTCCCGGCGCGGGGGCGTGGGCCGTGGAGGAGATTTCTCGTACGGACGGTCGGGCCTTCGGCTCAGGAAAGGTCGGTCGACGGCGGCGTTCACGATTCGGTCGGCGATATAAGGACGCCAAAACCGTCCTTATATCGCTGTGCCGGGCTCTGTAATTCACCGGATTTCATGAGGAGAGGCCCCTGTGATTGCGGCCATTTTGGGAAATTGAAATTTCCTCTGTGATCTCCGTCACGAACCTTTCCAAACCTGTCGATCCGACACGCATGTGAGCTGCTCGAACTCCAGAGGGCTCCGCGGTTCCCGCCCCCTGTGTCAACTCCCGGGGGCTGTCAAGATCTATTTCTGGCATGTCTGTTCTGTGTATATCTGTGGCATTCCTTATGTGGTGCTTACGGGGAGCGCCTGAGGTCACGGAATTGTCTCGGCTTACGAGGGTGAGCGTAGCCATGCAGCGTGCTCAGACGGGGGCCAATGTGCTGGGTCGAAGTCGGTTCGGGCTCGGAAGTAACAAACCGTCGAGGTGGGTGAGCCGCCTCGCCCTGGCCGTGACGGTGGCCCTCATTCCAAGTTTGCTCACGATGGAGGCGCAGGCGGTCATCGTGGATCCGTCTCCTGCCCGGCTTGCGATCCCCGATTCTCCATCTTCGGGTTCTGTTGACAAGACTCCCGTTCAGATTTCCGGGTCCGCGGAAAAACTGCCGCACCTCGTTGACCCGGCTGTCACTCAGCCGCAAGGCAAGGGCAAACCCGATCACAACGGCAAGCGCCCCAAAGGCGCGCTTCCGTTGGAGACACCCCATGAGGTGACGGACGAGCCAGCCGCGAAAGGGCTGAAAAAGCCGCCGCCGTTGACGTGGGAATCGTCCCCGACCGCCAACTGGCCGGCGAACGACAGACGGCCCAACGGCGTTCACACAGGGGCCGCTGATACCAGGAACGGTTCTCCGCGGGCGCTTGACAGCCATGGGGGCAAGGAGCAGGCGACGCAGGCCGTGTCGGCTGTCGCGGCTGGCGCCCTTCCGGTGGTGTCGGATCTGTCGGCTTCTCCGGGGCAGTCGGTGGCGGGGTTGTGGACGCTGGCGTCGGTTCAGCCGTCGTTCTCGGCTTATGGTGGGGATGCGGATTCGCGGCAGTTGCGGCTTGAGGCGCAGGTTGAGCATGACCCGGGCAAGGCCGACCAGGGTACGGGGCTGATCTGGTCCGGGGCCGGCGATCTGTCGACCAGCACCTGTTACACGACGAGTAAGTGCTGGCTGCAGACGCCCACGGTCACGTCCGGCAAACTGAAGGACGGCTGGCTGATCCGCTGGCGGCTGCGTGTGCTGACTTCTTCTGGTGTGGCAGGCGCGTGGTCGACATGGCAGGCCGGACGGGTGGACACCACCAAACCCGTGGTTTCCGAACTGTCGGCCTCTCCGGGGCAGTCGGCGTCCGGGCTCTGGACGCTGGCATCGGCCCAGCCCTCCTTCTCCGCCTACGGTGGGGACCCGGATTCGCGGCAGTTGCGGCTTGAGGCGCAGGTTGAGCATGACCCGGGTAAGACCGATCAGGGTATGGGGTTGATCTGGTCGGGGGCCGGTGATCTGTCGACCGGTACCTGTTACACCACCAGCAAGTGTTGGATTCAGACGCCTACGGTCACGTCGGGCAAGTTGAAGGACGGTTGGCTGGTTCGCTGGCGGGTTCGGGC
>NZ_JBIAVG010000012.1:0-294029 GCF_042893955.1 Streptosporangium sp. NPDC001559 | reverse complement strand
TCTACTCGGCATCAGACCTCACCGCCTACGCCCTCAGCACCGGCGCATTCCCACAAAAGATCAACTCGGCGAGTTAATCATCTGCAAGCCCTTAGCAGATGATCTACACGTGTTTGAGGAGAGCGAAGCACCTGGAACCACCCACAGCCGCCACCGAGGGAAAGAAGCTCCTAAAACCCACCAAACACACCCCTAGCCACCAAAGATCGCACTCAGTCATCTCTCGCACACCGAGATCGATCTTTACTTTATGTCGGCCTTATGTGAAGATCGCGAGGTTTGCAACAAACGTTCGAGAAAGGCCAGAGTGAAAACACTCCGACCAGGTCCCGACGGGTTACCCCGAGCCCAGCGCCGCATCTCCGTGATAGCCGCGCTCGGACTGACCACCTCTCTGATGGCTGTCCCCGCAACAGCCGCCCCCACTCCCGAACCTTCCACCTCCGCCAAGCCGACCACCGCTTCCGGTCCCATGGAGACCGCGCAGCGGGAGGCAAAGAAGCAGAACAAACGCGTCGAGATTCCCTCCTACCAAACGGAGACCTCGACGACATTCGCCAACCCTGATGGCAAGACTCTCTATACCGAGCTGTACTCCACGCCCATCCGCGTTCAGAAGAATGGAACGTGGCAACCGGTCGACACCACGCTGGTTGAAGAGGACGGAGTCATCCGGCCCAAGGCCATCAAGGGAGAGTTCACCTTGTCGGCCGGTGGCGACACCACCTTGCTGAGAACCGAGGGCGACAAAGGCCAAGCCGCGATCTCCGCTGCTGTCAAACTGCCCAAACCACAACTGGCTGGCGACACCGCCACCTACCCCTCGGCGTACGGCCCTGGCATCGACTTGGTCATCACCGCCACCCCCACCGGACTCCAGCAGAAGCTCGTGATCCGGCAGCGCCCGGCTGCAAAGAAGAAGCTGAGCCTGCGCATCCCGGTCGACCTGCCCAAGGGCATGCGCTACGGCAAGGACTCCTCCGGCAAACCTGCTCTGCTCACTGACAAGGCCGACAAGAAGCTCGCCCCCATCACCGCTGCCCCCATGCTGGACGCGACTGCGGCCCAGCAACCGGAGACTGGCCACGTCGGCGCGGCGACCACTGCAACGGAACAGAACGGCGATGACTCAGCACTACTGCTGACTCCCGACGCTAGCTTCCTGGCTGACCCCGCAGTGGCTTATCCAGTGACCATAGCTCTGGCTTCCGACACCTGGACCGGAACCGGTGTCGCAGGCGACACCTTCGTCAGCACCAGCTATCCCAACGGAAACTCCAACAACATCAACTACCAGCGCATCATCGCTGGCAAGTCCAACAGCGGCACGGCGACCTGGCGCGCCTACATCGACTTCAACATCAAGGACACCCCACTAGAGGGTGGCACGGTCGACAACGCCGACCTGCGGCTGTGGAACTTCCGGGCCAACGCCTGTACCTCGGAGATCGACTCCGGCATCGTTGCCCGGCGCGTCACCAGCGACTGGACAATCAGCAACCTCACCTGGAGCAACCAGCCGACGGTGACCACCGGCGGGCAGGTCGGCAACAAGGGCGCCTACAGCGACGACTGCTCCCGCGGCGAAGGCGAGCTGTACTACTCCATCGAGACCATGGTCCAGGCCTGGATGGACGGCACGGCCGACTATGGCGTCCAGCTCAGCTCCGCCAGTGAGAGCGACAGCACCAACTGGCGCTGGTACCGCTCCTACGAATACGGCGGCTACGACGGCTACCCGGGCCAGCCCCGCGGGCCCGTCTTGTTCATCAGCTATACGCCAGGAGCAGAGCCGATAGAGGCGTTGTACGTGCGCCCACGCAGCAGCTCCGTTCCCACCCTTAACGAGGTCTTGGCCCATGTCGACGACTCAGTGATCGACGAGCCACCCGACCCAGATCCGGTCACTCCCGAAGAGCTCAAGAGCGAGGCTGCGCAATCGACGCAAGTCGTAGGTTCTGGCCTGAAGGATGCCGTCCTACCTGACGGCCTGACGCCTGAAGAGATCAAGCAATGGAGCAACCCGAACATCGGCGAAGACCCCACCCAACCGGACCCACCGAAACCTGCAATAGCTCATTGGCTTTTTGATGAGGCCACCGGGAGCACCGCAGCCGATTCCACAATCAACGATAACAAGGTGACGTTGAATAACACCGCCACCTGGATCACGGGCAAGTCTGGGCATGCCCTGTCGAATATACCCACCAGCCAGCTCAGAACCCTTGCCTCACAAGAAGCGGCTAAGCAGAGCAAGCCTGTCGAGGTTGAAGCTGAGACATCTGAAACAAGCATCACCTACGCCCAGCCCGATGGAAAATCGTTCACGACCGAGATCACTGCAGGTCCAGTACGGACCCAGCGGAACGGCGTATGGGCGCCGATCGACACCTCGCTGACCGAGCAGGACGGGACACTGAAGCCTAAAGCGATCGCCTCCGGCGTCGCTGTGGAGGTGTCCAACGGCGGCGTCAGCGCGTTTGTGAAGATGACTGCAGCCGACGGGCAGTCGTACGCGTTGCGGTGGCCGACCTCGCTGCCCAAACCGACCCTTGCCAAGAACGTGGCCACATTCACCGACGCGGCCGGTAAGGGCGCGGACCTGGTCATCACCGTGCTGCCGACCGGGTTTCGGCACGACGTGGTACTGCGCGAACGGCCCACCAAGCCACTGGAACTGCGGATCGGCGTGGAGAGCAACGGACTGACCCTGTCCAAAGGCAAAGGCGGACGTCTGCTACTGACCCGCGGCAAGGGTGACAAGCTGGTCGCCTCGGCGCCGCAGCCGGTGATGTGGGACGCCGACGCCAGGGGCCGCCTGGTCAAGGGACGCCGTTCCAAGACCGGGCATGCGAAAATCACCACTGACGTGGTGACCGAGAACGGCCGCACCGAACTGGTGCTCAAGCCCGACCAGGCATTCCTGGCCAACCCGGCCACAACCTATCCGGTGCGGATCGACCCGGCCACCACGCTGCCGTTCAACCACGACGTGGAACTGGCCGACAGCAACGACGCCGACTTCCCCGCCGACCCGACCAGTCAGTACCTGATGGCCGGGCGAATGGCCGGATGGTTCCTGTCACGGGTCTATCTGCGCTTCGACACCACGAGCCTGACCGGCTCCACCGTGACCGACGCCAAACTGTCGCTGAACAACATCGACGCCCCCTCCTGCGGCACCCAGGTCGGCGCCGGCATCCAGGCGCGGCGGGTCACGGGCGCGTGGGATGAGAACAACCTGCACTGGGCCAACAAGCCCGCCTCCACCGCCGAGGACGCCCAGACCAACCGCCAAGCCTTCACCCAGGACTGCGGCGCGGCCCGGATGCAATGGACCATCACCGGCATCGCCCAGGACTGGGCGGCCGGCGCGGCCAACCACGGCCTGGTGCTGCAGCACCCTGACGAAACCGACGGCACCGACAACTACCGAGTCTTCACCGCTTCGGAGGACACCGACTACGTCGCTCCGCCGCTGCTGACCGTCACCACCTCCGGCCCGGCCTCCGCCCCCACCGTCACCAACCTGGCCGTCACCCCGGCCCAGGCAAGCGGCGGCACCACCACGGTCACCTCGCTCACCCCGCAACTGGCCGCCACCGTCACCGACGCCGCGACCGGCTCCCTGACCGGCCAGTTCGAGATCGAGCATGACCCGGCCGCCCCCGCAGGACAGGGCACTGGTCAGATCTGGGCCGGAACCTCCCCGGCGGTCGCCTCCGGCAGCCAGGCAACGATCACCGTCACGGCCGGGAAGCTGACCGACGGCTGGAAGGTTCGATGGCGGGCCCGCGCAGCTAACGCCACTGCATCAACTACCTCGGCATGGTCAGCCTGGCAACAGGCCACCATCGACCTGCCCGATCTGCCTTCCGCCCCTGCCGTGAGCGCTCTGCAGGTCATTCCCTCGGCTCTGGTTGGAGGCACGACTACCACGTCAAGTCTTACCCCCAGCCTGCGAGCTCAGGTGAACGATCCAGCAGGTGGGACGTTGCGAGCCGACTTTGAGATCGAGCATGACCCAGCCGCACCACAAGGGCAAGGCAGCGGACAGATCTGGGCTGGCAGCGCCAACAACGTGGCTGCGGGAACCCAAGCTGAGACCACCGTCCCGGCCGGGAAGCTGACCGACGGGTGGAAGGTACGCTGGCGGGCCCGCGCTGCTTCGGCCGCAACGACCTCACCCTGGTCGGAGTGGCAGCTACTGACAGTCGATCCGATTACTGCCGGCGAAGAGCCGATGGCCACTGCGGCCACCCCCATCATCCGTACAAACGAAAGTTTCACTATCGCCGCCTGGGTCCGTCTTAACGATAAAGACGGTCGCTATGCGATCGCCGAGCAGAAGGGGACCAATGCGGCTCCGTTCCACCTCGGTATCGATCCGGCTCATGGGCTGGTCTTCACTATGAGGCAAGCGGACTCGGCGACCAGCTCTGAAGAAGGCGCCCTTTCTGAGATTTCCCCACCTGTGGGTGAGTGGTTCCATCTGGCTGGCGCCTACGACGATGGCTCCAGGACTCTTTCCCTGTACCTCAACGGAAACTTGATCAAGGAACAGACGATCGGCTTCGCGCCGTGGAACGCTGATGGTTCGTTCACCATAGGCACGTCCATCAGGGGTGGTATCGATGACCTCTGGGTCTTCCCTCGGGGATTGTCTGCAACTGAGGTGAGCGATCTCTATACGCATCCGGGAGCAACGGCGAGCACAGCCGCTGTGACCAGCGCGCCTCATAAAGCGGTCACCTCCCGAAGGGCCAGGGAGGAAAAAGGTCTCACCCAGTCGGCGGCGGTCTCCTGGCCGTGGCCGGTGAGAAAAACTGATCCAATTCGGTACGAGAAATACGAGGATTGTGACGCCGATGTAGCTCAGATAGTCGGATTCGTCAACTTCCGTAGCCGGTTCTCCGGATGCTACTCCGGACAGCTAGTCGCCATAGACGCGGATAAAATCAACAATACCTTGTCAATCAAGGGAATGATCACCGGAGATATAACCCTCCTCATTGACGCGGACCAAAGTAGCCGCACAGTCGTTATTCGTTCCAAACTCAATAACGTCGCCGGTAGCGGTACTCTTCTGTTCAGTCCGCTGGGCTTGAAACTTAAGCCGAGAGGCTATCCAAGCAATGCGAATTGCAAACCGGTTCTGGGCTCGCCGTTCGGCCCGAACCTCCGGGAGAAGTCTCAGTCGTCTTGGAACGCCAACTCGCTGGAAATCTTCGGGCTGGAATCCCCCGCAACTGGCGTAGACGAAAAAGACAAAGATAAGATAACAACCTGCCGCTTCTCGCTCAACGTTATAGTAACGCCAATCGGGAGTAAAACCCGATCTGTCAACCTCTGGACCAAAGCGGGGGTCAGCGACATAGCATTTAAGGCTCGCTGCGATTCCGCAAAGTACGTCTACGCCCCCTCTGGCGGCTGCGTCTTCACCTACCCAACGATGTTCATGGAAATGGCCCGGAACGATGTCAACGAAAGAGGCGAGACATGGCCCGAGCAGTACGATCACATCAAGAAAGCCCTAACTAACCCAAACGCCGCACCTACATACCCGGAGCTCGGTGGAGTTGTCTACCCATGGTCCGCCGGGCGGTCAAAGAACATTCCTGGAGGATCCCAACAAAACCCTCTTCACCGCATCGCAAACAAAGATCTTAATGAGAAGCAGCGGGAGAAATCAGAATCGGTATGTCATCGGGAGATCCAGAGGACCTGGTCCGGCGATCTCGAAAAAGATCCAAATGCTCTAAATTGCGATGAATTTCCTTTCGCCTCAGTCGAAGAGGGCTCCCTTGGAGCGAACCCCGACTTCAACTACTCAGTCCGCCTGATCAGAGCCGACCACAACCAGGCGTTCGGCCGCGCTTTGGCCGCCTGGTACGGAAACAACAGGATCCTCAAGGAGGATGCGTTCTGGATCAAACTGTCCTAGGGTGAATCGGGGGTGCGGACAGCCACATTCCGCACCCCTACGCCCGTCGAGAGGGAAGCGAGAGGTCCAAATGAGTGGAGATACGTCCTGGCTGGTCGATGGATGGGATCTCGGAGACATCTGGTGCCTCACTTTCGTGAAGGGCACGGACCCGTCAACGGCGCTGCTGCGCATCGGTGCGGACCAGAAAACAGTCCGGCCACAGACGTTGGAGCAGCTGATGGATGGAGACCTCTCCCCCGACAAGATCGTTGCGGGCGACTTCGGCGACTGGACCGTGATCTTTCAGGTCAATGGCTGGACAGCCGACAGCTCTGACGTCTTGGCGAGGTTAGCGCAGAATACCACCGCCATCGTTGTTCTAAATCATCCGTATGCGTCCAGCCGATTCGTCTACGCAGTTAACAGCGAGATAATTACCAATTTCGATCCGATATCGCCACAGCAGCGCTATGGGAGCGATCCCGACCACTTGCTCACCGAAATGCGCAGGGCTGATATAAACCCCAATCGCCAACCTGGAGGGCCAGGCAAAGCGGCAGGGGTTCGAGAGCTCATGGTCTTGGCGCATCAATTGACGGGCATAATTCTTACTCCTGACATCATGAACGTCGTGCTTTTAGGTGCGACGCTCGCGTGAGCGCGACTTCTCCAACGCGCAATGCGCATCTGTTCACGACGCCTCCCCGCACCCGTAGTAGATCGTCCGGCCGTCCCGCCAGATCAACATGGCGTCGTCGGTCACCCTGTTCTTGTCGATCGTCGCGACCGGCGTCCGCCCGTCGCCGTCCACGCATTTTCGGTTCACGCACCTGACCTGACCCGCCCGGCGGCCGACTCGCAGCGAGAAGGTCTTGCAGTACGGATAGGAGGGCGGAAGCTCGCCCGCCGGAGCGCGCAGCGGCTCCCACCGCTCGGCGAGGCCGATGTCGCGGACCTCCTCGGCCCGACGAGTCCAGCCGGACAGGATGCGAGCCGTATGGCGGGCGGCCTCCTCGGGCACGGCGTGAACGAGGCGGGCGATCGAGGCGAGGGCCGCTGCGGTATTAGCGTCGGACCCGCCGCGGCGCTCGCCAAGGTGCCCGGCGGCTTCCCGGCGCAGGCTCGTCTCCAGGCGGCGGACGCCCTCGTGGATGTCCATCAGGATCGGCTCGGCGAGCAGCTCGGCGAGGCGCTCCAGCAGGGCGGCCAGCTCGGCGATCAGAAGTGTGACCTCCGCAGCCGGGCCAGTGTCAGCCACGGCTGTTTCCTCCCGTGTCCAGCCATCGCAGGATGGGCAGGACGCTAGCGACATGAAGCCCCTCGCCAGCCTCGATCCGGGAGATCATGGCGATGGAGACGCCGATC
Source organism: Streptosporangium sp. NPDC001559 (assembly GCF_042893955.1). Taxonomy (NCBI): domain Bacteria; kingdom Bacillati; phylum Actinomycetota; class Actinomycetes; order Streptosporangiales; family Streptosporangiaceae; genus Streptosporangium; species Streptosporangium sp. NPDC001559. The sequence continues at coordinate 286,738 of NZ_JBIAVG010000012.1, read as the reverse complement.
TGTTCGGCCGCCCGACTCTGGTTCAGGCGGCGGGCGCGACGGGTCTTCACGCACCAGCAGCGGCAGCTCTGTCAGCACTTGGGCCAGCTCGCTGTAGGAGGTCGGCTCATCGGTCATCGGCGTCCTCCACCAGGCGGACCTCGGCGATCCGGTAGGTCTCACGGAGAGCGTGCGCGCGGGCGGTCATCTCCAGGTTGTGCCGCTCGTAGCGGGCTCCGCTGATCTCCTTGTGGATCTCGCCGTGCGGATTGCAGTCGGGCCACGTTGAGTCGGGCGGGTACTCCACGACGACGTAGCCGAGCGGGTCAGCCACCGGAGGCCACCTCCTCGGCGGTCAGTAGCTCGGCGAGGCGCTTCTCCGCCTGGTCGGCCATCGTCCGCAGGTCGGCGATGACGGCGCGGGCCAGGTCCAGGGCGTCGCCCGCGTCGGCCGGCGACGGCTGGCCGGTGGTCGAGGCCGTCCCGTCGAAGCGGAAGCCGACGCATCGTATGGTCGTGATGTAGTACGGCCGGGCGGCGTTGTCGCCCAGCTTGCGGCGCAGCCACGAGATGTGCATGTCCAGGGTCTTGCTCGACCCCCACCAGGTCTCGTCCCACACTTCGTGCATGATCTACTCGCGGGTGACGACCTTCCCGGCGTCGCGGACCAGGACGCGCAGCAGGTCGAACTCCTTGGCCGTCAGGTGGAGTTCCTTGTCTCCCTGCCAGGCTCGGCGGGCGCGCAGATCGACGCGCAGGTCAGTCATCCGTCTCCTCTTCCTTCCATGTGTGGTCTGTGCATCCGGGCCACCAGGCGCGGCAGTCGGTCGCGGCGCTGTGACTCATCCGGGCGCCGTCGCCGACGGTGCACTTCGGGTGGCGGTCGTTGTGGTGGCTGAACACCTCGCGCCAGCGGCAGTTGCCGCAGCGGCGACCGGGCGCTTGGAGGTCGCCGTACGGAGCGGCCTCGGGATGGACACGCAGCTTGCCCACCACGGCCGACAGCGGATGGATGCCCGCGGCGAGCATGGCGGCCTGACGGCGGGTACGGCGCACCGTCTGCGACTCCTTCGGCGACTCGGGCTGGGGAGCGGCGGGCGTCCCGAACAGAGTCAACGCCTCACTCATCGCGGCCGACCAGGCGCAGGCCGGACGGTTCTCCGCGGGAGTCGTACGGCACCCGGTCCGCCGTGACGACGGGCTGCACCTGGCACCACAGCGCCCGCACGTGCTGACCGTCCGGCCCGGTGCCGAGCGCCTGGTGGGCCTGGTCGGCGAGCAGCGCGGCGGCCTCTATCGCCTCGGCGTCGGGGACCGGCTCCTCGCCGAGCACCGGAGCGCCGAGGAACCAGGACAGAAGCCGGAGCAGGTCGCGCGCCTCAGTGACGGTCATGACCATCCACCTCCGCTGTGCCGGATGGCCCCAGGGTCAGCATCGAAGTGCGTGCGCAGGCCCTCCACGGAATCGGGCGTAATGAGCACCTCGTCAGAGGGCGGCCCGAGCTGTTCGGCCAGATGCTCGGCACAGTGCTCGCACGTCAGCCAGCGGCGGGAGACTATGCTGCCGTCGGCCTGCGCGATCGCGATCGTCAGAGACGCGGTCCCGTGGTGGACGTGGCCGCTCACAACTCCTCCTCGGGCGCGTTGTTCAGCAGCGCGGCCAGGCCCTGGGCGACGGTGTCCAGCTCGTGCTGCATCTCCGAGACCGTGAGGCCGACCAGGGAGTTGACCCGGGCGGCGTAGTTCACCCAGTGCCGCAGACCCGCACGGAGCCGGGCCACCTCGACCTCGTGCAACAGGCCGCTGATGTGGGACAGAGTGCTCTGGGTGAGCTGGAGCTGGCCGTCGTCGTCGAGAGTGCCCGACGCCGTCCGCTGGAGGTACAGCGCCCGCTGGGCCTCACGGATGTAGCCCTCCTGGTCACGGCCGGGAATCTCGCAGTGGCTGACCCTCACCTTCACCGAGGGGTCCTTGTCGGACTCCGGCGCGGGCTGGGTGCGCTCGATGTGGCGGAACTCGATGATGGCCAGGCGGGAGCACCCGGGCCGGTCGTAGATCGGCCGGATGTGCTCCTCCAGCGCGGCCGAGGCTGCGGCACCAAGCTTGGAATCGAAGGACAACTTGGTCACGTGTTCTCCCAGATGCGGATGACGGCGCCAGGCTCGCCCAGCGCGTGCTCGTGGACGTACGGGAAGGTCTTGATCAGGCCGGCCGTCGATCACCTGGGAGTCGTCGAGGTAGACGACTCCGGTCAGGGCATCGCCGATCGCACGGGCGTAGTGGTCCCAGTCCGAGGAGGACCGGGTGATCGGCCAGGTGCCGGTCACGGTCTTCGGTTTGACCACGGTGACGACGGTCTCCAGGCGGACCGGGCCGAGTAGCGCGGCGTGCTTCTTGCGGACGACGTCGCATTGCAGGCACGGAGCCGTCGCGCCAAGACCGACCCATTCGTAGCGGCCGAGGGCGTCGAGGGCGGCCCCGCGGATGCGCTCGCGCCAGTCGCGCAGCTCGGAGCCGTTGGCGTGGTAGCTCTTGCCATGCTTGCCGGTGCGCAGGTTGCCCTGTCCGGCCAGGACGCCTTTCACGGTGAGGCGACTACCTCGACCCCATCACGGGGGAGCTACTGCCTACCTGGAAACAGGCCCTCGACCGACTCGACATCGACGAGGAAGCCGAACCACTGCACGTGATGCGCTTCGGCGCCCAGGTCGACGTTCAGGGCCTCCTGGCCGGTTCGCCGGACGCCCACAAGCGGATCGGCTACCTGACCAAGTACCTCACCAAGGGCCTCGGCGACACCCTCGACCTCGACGAAGACGAGCAGGATGACGAGATCCCGGCCGCGTCGACTGCCCGCGCCGCGATCAATCAAGCCCGCCGGGACCATGCGGCCCGCCTAGTGGAGGCGCTGCGCTACGAACCCTGCTCTCCAGCCTGCGCCAACTGGCTGCGTTACGGCGTCCAGTCCAAGAACGCCAAAGCGGGCATGACACCCGGCGGTGCCGCTCCAAGGCTCACAAGGCCGAACACCTCGGCTACGCCGGGCGCCGCGTCCTGGTCTCCCGCAAGTGGTCGAACAAGACCCTGCGCGATCACAAAGCCGACCGCCGCGCTTGGGTCCTCGACATGCTCGGTCTGCCCGCCGACGCCGAGACCGACCCGCACCGCTACGTCTGGCGGCCGGTCTCCACCAAGGACCCCACCCGAACCCCGCTACCGGTGCGGCTGCTGCGCGGCGTGGCCAACCGGCACCGAACCCGCGCCCGGCTCGACAAACTCCGGGCCAGGGCCGACGGCAGACCCATCCCCGATCCTTCGGCGACTACGGCACTGAGGAAGGCGGCGTGAAGAAGAACCGTGACGAGCTCATGACCGTGCCGGAGATCCTCGATGAACTCGGCGGGGTGTCCCGGCGGACCTTCTACCGCTGGCGCGAGATCGGCCACGCTCCCCAGGGCCTCAAGCTCCCGAACGGTGAGATCCGCGTCTGGCGCAGCGAGTTCACGATCTGGCTGGATTCCCTCCGGGAGGCGGCGTGAGCGTCTCGTACGACGTCAAGATCTGGGATATTCGGCGCAATCAGTCCAGTAAGGCACCGTCTTATGAGTTCCGATGGGCCGTTAACCGTCGCCGTAAGTCACGGACCTTTCGCACCAAGGCACTGGCCGAGAACTTCCAGTCCGATCTACGTCAGGCTGCCAAGCGCGGCGAAGCCTTTGACAAGGAGACCGGACTGCCCCTCTCCATGCTGGCCGTAAAGAGCGCTGTGAACTGGTTCGCTTCCGCGCTGGCGTACGTGGACATGAAATGGCCCCACGCGGCGGCCAAGACCCGTGACAGCCTCACTGACGCGCTGGCAACCGTCACACCCGCTCTTGTCGACGAGAATGCGCCGGGCAAGCCTGAACCGCTCGTTCTCCGGGAGGCTCTGCGGCAGTACGCACTTCCTCCCGCCGCTCGGCAGTTGAAGCGCCCGGAAGCGATCCGGTCGGCTCTCGCGTGGCTTGAGCGCCATTCCTTGCCAGTTCACGCCCTGTCCAAGGTGCGCAACGTACGGCTCGGCCTCGACGCCCTGACGCTCCGACTCGACGGCGGGGCGGCTGCAGCCACCACGATCGCCCGTAAGCGGTCGGTCTTCTACAACGCCCTCCAGTACGCCGTGGACCTGGGGGAACTGGCCGCCAACCCGATCGACAAGGTGAAGGCGTGGAAGCCGCCGAAGGTCCGGGAGGTCGTAGACCGGCGGGTGGTGGTCAACCCGGTTCAGGCTCGGGAGCTGCTGACCGCGGTGACCTACGTGGGCCGTCTCGACCGTGGTCGGCACCTGCGGGGCTTCTTCGCCTGTCTCTATTTCGGCGGCCTGCGCCCGGCCGAGGCCCTCGGGCTCCGCAAGCAGGACTGCCACCTTCCCGAGTTCGGATGGGGGCGGCTCATCCTGGCCAAGTCCAAGCCGCAGGCCAACAAGAAGTGGACCGACAGCGGGCAGGCTCACGACGACCGCGGGCTCAAGCACCGGGCCCAGGATGAAGGGCGTCCCATACCGATCCCGCCGGAGCTGGTGACCATCCTGCGGGAGCACGTCGAGGAGTTCGGGGCCCACGAGGACGGCCGGCTGTTCCGAACCTCGCGCGGCGGCGTGATCTCCATCGGGACGTACTGCGACGCGTGGAAGGCGGCCCGGCTCCTGGCGCTGACTCCCGAACAGCAGGTCTCCCAGCTGGCAGCCCCGCCATACGACCTGCGCCACGCAGCCGTCTCGCTCTGGCTCAACGCCGGAGTGGCGGCCCCCGACGTGGCCGAACGGGCGGGGCACGGGGTGGACGTGCTGCTCAAGGTCTACGCCAAGTGCATCGACGGTGGCGCCGAGGTCGCCAATCGGCGGATCGAGGATGCGCTGGCTGCATGATCAGCCTTTCAACAGGGGCCTCGGGAACACCGGGGCCTCTTCTGTTTCGCCTCGACGTGGTTTCGGACGCCTCACTTCAAGCGTGGACGTGACCTGGCTGGTCTTCTTTCGGCCGGACCGGATGGTGTGAGGGGACAAACCCGTTGTACAGCGGCGGCCACAGGGACCGTGGCGCTCCCCCCAGCAACTCGAACGCTCTGCCCGTACTCCAAAAGTGGAGGATGACCGAGGAAAGGTGGTTGGTGGTTAGCTCTTCTGGGTGCTGGAGCATGAAGTCTGCCAGGAGTTCTTCACTCAGGAAACATTGCCCCTGACGGTCGGGGGCTCCCACGGAGATGAGTAGGAAGTCGTTCGTGGGCCTGTCCTTATGTTGGACGATGGCGCGCAGGTTCGCCCACTCCTGCTGGGCCGTGTGGTCGGACTGGAACGCAAGCCCCAGACTGATCCCTGTAGTTCCAAACAGACCAGAGGCCGGCACGCCACCCACCAGGGGCACGGCGAAGAAGCTGGCGTCGTCCGGCGTGCGAACTGGCCGAGCGTCAAACTGCTTGGGAAGTTCCCCTCCCGGCGCCTTGAGCTGGTCGGGATCAGGCTGGAAGGCAACAAGCGCCTCAACGAGCCGGTCGTGAGCGTCGTGATCGGTACGTTGGAACGGGAGGCCGGTCGGGTCGTCCGCCGTACCGAACCACATCGAGACGTGGTAGCCGGTCAAATGCCCGATGCGGTGACGGTGCTGAAGTCCCAGCCGCTTAGCGACCTCGAAGAAGAGGGCTTGGGCCTGTCGCCGCTGCTGGATGCTCAGTACGGTCAGCTCGCAGCCAGCTTGCTTGCCATCTGCCAGCACGTGGAAGTCAGGTGGATCAGTCTCGGGTACGACGACAGCATCGTAGAGTTCGCGGTTGGTCGCCAACCGGTGGTCTACCGCGAGACGCTGGATGTGAAGGAACTCCAACTGCTGCTTTGGGACGGGCTCTGAGACTCTCAGCCAGCTAAACGGTGTCTCGCTGGCAATGCCAAGCCAAGGTACCCCCGCTTCATTTCGGCCTACTGCCGCTGTCCCGGCTGGTGCGCCCCAAGGTGAGGGCATGTACGCCACACTCTCAAGCGTGATACCTGCCCGGATCAGTAGCGGCAGAGGGTTGATATAGCCGTCGGTGGTCGTCGGAGGTACCGAGGAACTGCTGGTCATAAGGAGACGCTAGTGTCCCCACACCTTAGGGGGTATTTGATCCCGTAGATTCCATCTGCTTCAGGTTCAGGCGTCCCACCAGGTCGGGGTGGATTCGCCGGTGAGACGGCGGCTCATGAGATCGATCATCACGATGGGGATCACAGCTTCGGAACTGGCCGGTAGAACCTCGTAGCCGCGGGCTTCCTCCGGCCGCCCGGCAACTCGACCAGTCTGAGGAGATCCGTACAGCCCTTGTCTGGCTCGGTCGGCACTCGCTTCCCGTCACAGATCTGGCCAAGGTTCGGAACGTACAACCTCGGCCTGTCCTCGCCCGGAGCGGCTCACTAGGACTTTGCAGGCGTGACCTGGGGAAACGTGACCAACATCATTCCGCGTATATCCCGCGACCACCGACCGAGGGTCGCTCACCACGCCGTACGGCTGCGCGGCCCGGAAACGGCCAACGGCGCCCCACCAAGCCACAAGACCTGGTCAGGCGCCGTTTCTCAAGCAAAGCGGAGAGCGTGGGATTCGAACCCACGAGGACTGTCACCAGCCCTAGCGGTTTTCAAGACCGCCGCCATCGTCCACTAGGCGAGCTCTCCTGGGTGACGCGCGTCAGAACGCGTCAGATTGCACTTTAGTCTCTCACTGGTCCGGACGTGCCCACGACCGGCGGGCGCCCCGATTGGAATCGCCCGCCAAAAGGCCGCAGGGAGACCACAGCGAGCCCCGAGAAGCCCAGGCCCGACTGAGGAAGCCGGGTCTGGGCAAAAGCGTACGGCCCACGTCAGGTTGGCTGAGGAATGGCGAAGCCGTCTCCCACCGAGGCCGCCAGGCGAAGGTAGGCGTCTCGGGTGGCGGGTTGGAGCCTGTCCAGTTCGATCTCGGCCCCCTCCTCCAGGTGGGGGTCGTAGGGGACACGGATCACCGCCCGGCAGCGGGCCGCGAAGTGGGCCTCGAGGCGGTCGAGGTCCACGGTCGACTTCGACCTGGGGCGGACGCTGCACAGCACGACCGTCGCCGACCGGACCAGTTCCTCGTAGTGGTGGGCCTCAAGCCAGTCAAGGGTCGCCGAGGCGGCGCGGGCGCCGTCCACCGACGGGGAGCTCACCAGGACCAGCTGGTCGGCCAGGCCGAGGACACCGGACATGGCCGAGTGGAGCAGGCCCGTACCGCAGTCGGTGATGCAGATCGAGTAGAAGTTCTCCAGGACCTGCGCCACCGCCTGGTAGTCGGAGGCGCTGAACGCCTCGGACACCGACGGGTCACGGTCTGAGGCGAGGATCTCCAGCCGGGACGGCGCCTGCGAGGTGAAGGCCCTGACGTCCACGTAGCGCTTGATCTGCTTCCGTTCGTTGAGCAGGTCACGAACGGTGGCGGCGGTCTCAAGCTTCACCTTGTCCGACAGGGTCCCGCGGTCGGGGTTGGCGTCGACCGCGATGACCCTGTCGCCGCGCGACTGGGCGAGGGTGGCGCCGAGGCCGACCGTGGTCGTGGTCTTGCCGACGCCGCCCTTCAGGCTCAGTACGGCGACGCGGTGGTGACCGGTGGCCACGGGGGTGCGGGCACGGGTGGCGAGTTCGCGACGACGACGGACCTCGGGCGACTCCCCGGGTTTGATCAGCCCGGCCGACGCCGTGTAGATCAGCCTGCGCCAGCCGCTGGAGGGCGCGTTACGGCGTCCCCTGAGCAGCGAGTCGGGATCGAGACTGTCGGCCGACGGCCTCGACCCGGACGTCTGCCTGGACGGCACGCTGAAAGCCGGCGGCGGCGCCGAGTGACGACGTCTCGCCTGGTACGACTCCCGCACCGGTTCGGCCGCGCCCTTTCCAGGCGCGCCGAAATCGCGTTCGGGGACGGCCGAAACACCCCGAGGCGGTGTCACCGTTTCCCTGGCCGACGTCTCTTGGGACTGGGCCTCCTGGGAGACCGGAGACTCCGGAGCCGCGGGCCGTGAAGGAGCCGCAGGTTGAGAAGGGGCCACAGATTGGGAAGGAGCCGCGGATGGGGAAGGGGCCGCGGATTGGAAGGAAGCCGCGGATTGGGGGAAGGGCAGATCCTTGAGGTTGGGCTCTCCCTGGGCGAACAGCGCCTCCCGGGAGAACGACACGTCCCGGAACGACGCCCCTTCCCGAGCCGGTGGCTCCTCGGGGAAGGAGGAGGACCCCTGGGGAGGCGTCTCGGCGGAGGCCGCGTCAGAGGTGAACGCCCTGCCCCAGTCACGGGCGAAGGCGCTGCTCTGGTGAGACTGCCCCAGCGCGCCTCCCCCGGCCGCCTGCCGCAGCGCGTCGCTCACCGTGGCCTGAGGTGACCTGTCGTCCTCGGGCGCCTCATCGGTGGAGTCGGGTACGGCCCGTTCCTCGTTCGCGTGTGGCGGCTCCACGACAGGGGACGGCTCACGGCTGACGCCCTCCGAGGAAGGGAGATCCCCTGAAAGGGGGAAGGCGTCCTGCCTGCCGGCCGAGGGCGTGAAGGGCTGGAGTCCCCCGGGTTCCGAGTCGTCCAGCGGACCGTGACCGACCGGCGAGAAGTCCTGCTCGAACGCGTCTTCAGACGGCTCGGAGGACCCGAAGGAGATCTGATCGGGCAGAGAGCCTTCGAGTTCTTCGGGACCGGCCTGCGAGTCATCGGCTTCTGCGGGCGGCAGATGATCGCCCTGTTCGGCGGAGAGGTCGGCGGAGAGGTCGGCGTCGACCGGCTCGTGATCCGCGGGGGCCGCGAGGAAACCCGGGCCGTCGGAGGACGTCTCCTGAACCGCCCCTGAGCCGTCGGACACGTCCTGGCGGGGCAGCGGTTTCAGGGGCGCGAGGAAGGCCTCGTCGTCACGGTTCGGGGACGGCGAGGGCGGGGGCACGCTGAAGGCGCCCGCCTCCATCCACTCGGCCGCGTCCGCGTCCTCGACGGAGGCGGGCGCGGCGGGCGCGGAGAGGCTGCTCACCAGGTGGTTCGAGGGGTCGGCGACCATACGGAACAGCGACGAGGACGTCGTGTCCGGCTCGGCGGGAACCGCGCTCCAGGGGTCTTTGGGGTAGGGCGAGATGACGGTGTCGTCCACCACGCCGCTCTTCACCGTGACGGGGGGCGCCTCCTCCTGTTCCTTGATAGCGTCGAGCCAGGCAAGCTGTTCCTCGAGAGATTCCTCACGATCGTGCCTTGCCACCGTGTTCCCCCTCGGGATGGGTGTAAAGAGGGCAGCAAACACATAGCAGGTTAACGCCCTGTGTTCTTGTCAATGCGGGCAACCACCAAGTTGATCCCCAGCGGATAGCGTTGGAACTATGCACGCCATCGTGATCGACAAACCTGGTGGGCCCGAGGAGCTTGTGTGGCGGGAGGTCCCCGATCCCCGGCTCGGTCCGGACGACGTCCTGATCGACGTGGCCGCCTCCGCGGTCAACCGGGCCGACACCCTTCAGCGAAAAGGACAGTACTCCCCTCCTCCCGGGGCCTCGCCGTACCCCGGGCTGGAATGTTCCGGGGTCGTCGCCGAGGTCGGGTCCAACGTCGAGGGGTTCAGGCCCGGTGACCGGGTGTGCGCCCTGCTGAGCGGGGGCGGCTACGCCGAGCGGGTGGCGGTGCCGTGGCAGCAGGTGATGCGGGTGCCCGAGGGGGTCGACCTGGTCGAGGCCGCCGCGCTTCCCGAGGTCGCGTGCACGGTGTGGTCGAACGTGTTCATGACCGCGCGGCTGCGCAGGGGCGAGACGCTTCTCGTCCACGGCGGCGCCAGCGGGATCGGCACGCTGGCCGTACAGCTCGCCAAGGCGTTCGGGTCGCGGGTCGTGGTCACCGCGGGATCGGCGGAGAAGATCGCCCGTTGCCTCGAACTCGGCGCCGACGAGGGGATCGACTATCACGAGGGCGACTTCTCGGAGAAGGTCCAGGCGGACGTCATCCTCGACATCGTCGGCGGGCCGTATCTCGCCGGGAACGTCAGGGCGCTGAAGACCGGCGGCAGGCTGGTTGTGATAGGGATGCAGGGAGGCTCCAGAGGGGAGCTTGACCTGGGGGCGCTTCTCACCAAGCGAGCCGCGGTGCACGGCACCACGCTACGCGCACGGCCCGTCGACGAGAAGGGCATCATCGTGCGTGGCGTCGTGGAAAACGTCTGGCCCCTGGTGGACGCGGGGGTCGTCCGTCCTGTCGTCCACTCCCGCGTGCCGATGAGCGAGGCCGCCGAGGCTCACCGGCTCCTCGAATCCGGAGAGCACGTCGGGAAAATCCTGCTAGTAGGTTGAGAGCTATGAACGCTGAGGAGAGCACTCCCCATGTAGTGGTCGTGGGCCCACAGGGGCTCCAGACCGAGGAGGAAGGCGAAGGTCGCTCTGTCGCCGATCTGGTCGAGCAGCCCGCGAAGGTGATGCGCATCGGCAGCATGATCCGGCAGCTCCTCGAAGAGGTCAGGGCGGCTCCGCTCGACGAGGCCAGCCGTAAGCGGCTCAAGGAGATCCACCAGAGCTCCATCAAGGAGCTTGAAGACGGTCTGGCGCCCGAACTGGTCGACGAGCTCGAACGGCTGTCGCTTCCCTTCACCGATGACGGCAACGGCACCCCGCCGAGCGAGGCCGAGCTGCGGGTGGCGCACGCGCAGTTGGTCGGCTGGCTCGAAGGCCTGTTCCACGGCATCCAGACCACGCTCTTCGCCCAGCAGATGGCGGCCCGCGCCCAGCTGGAGAACATGCGCAGGGCGCTGCCCGGTGGGGTCTCCATGGGGCAGCAGGACAACCACCAGCAGAGCAGCTCCGGCCCCTACCTGTAGGTCCCTCCGTAGAGGGCCTCAAGGATTTCGGCCACTCCGTCGTCGTCGTTGGCCGCGGTCACGTGATCGACCGCGGCCAGCACCTCCGTGTGGGCGTTCGCCACGGCGTACGACGTGCCCGCCCAGCGCAGCATCGGCAGGTCGTTCGGCATGTCCCCGAAGGCGACGACCTCGGCGGCGGTGATGGCGCGTCCCTCGGCGAGGGCGGCCAGGGCGGAGGCCTTCGTCACACCGTGGGCGCTCATCTCGATCATGGCGCGGCCACTGGAATGGGTCGGGGTGACCAGGTGACCGACCAGTTCGCAGACGGTCTCCTGGAGGGCGTCCGGGTTCATGTCCTGGTGCAGTGCCAGGAGTTTCGCGCAGGGCGTGGTGGTGAGCGCGTCGGTCTCCGCGCCGTTCAGTCCCGCCACCCGGTCCAGGCTGTCGAGAAGGAAGCCGGATTCACGTGCGAACCCGCCTTCGTATTCCACCGAGAACGTGAGCCCGGGAACCTTCTCTCTCAGCCGGCTCACCACCTCTTGAAGGACATCCGGGTCGATAGGGTGAGATTTCACAATCTGTTCGGCATGGAGGTCGTAGACGAGCGCGCCGTTGGCGCATATGGCCAGCCCGCGATGCCGTACGGCGGCGGCGATCGGGCGCATCCACCTGGGCGGACGCCCCGTCACGAGGACCAATGTGGCCCCGGCCCTCTCAACGAGGGCGAAGGCCGCCGCGGTGCGGGCTGAGACGGTGCCGTCGGAGCGCAGAGCGGTGCCGTCTAGGTCTGTTGCGATGAGCCTGGGACTTCCCATAACAGGCTCCAGTCTGCACCGTCCTCCGAGGGGTGCCGCCCCCGGGATGCGCCCGCGAGGAATCTTCCTCGTGGCGGGAACACGGGCGCGCCGGATAGTGTTAGATGTGATGGCGTTGTATTAGCTGAATCCCGTTGTGAAAGCCAGTTTGACTGAACCACCCCGGGGCCCGCTGTACGACACAGGGGGTTCATGAGGTGTGAATCCCAAAGTTTCAAATCCTGAGGGAGAGCTTTAATGGCTCAGGGAACCGTCAAGTGGTTCAACGCTGAAAAGGGCTTCGGCTTCATCGCACCGGACGGCGGTGCACCGGACGTGTTCGTGCACTTCTCCGAGATCCAGGGCAGCGGCTACCGCAGCCTTGAGGACGGCCAGCGAGTCGAGTTCGAGATCACGCAGGGCCAGAAGGGTCCGCAGGCCTCGCAGGTCCGCGCCGTCTGACCATAGACCTCTGTAAGGAGGTAAGGCGGAGTTCGCTTAACGCGAACTCCGCCTTTCTCCTTTTCCGGACCTTCCGCCTTTCCCATCGCCGTCCGTCAAGGCGCCGTGGGAAGCCCTGAAGGCCCTCCAGAGGCCGTGGAAGACCTCGCCTAGGGAGCAAAGAAGGCCCCCCGCCGCAAAGGCGGCGAGAGGCCTTCCTGACGACTCCGATCCGGGTGACTACTTGACCGGCTCGAGGACGTCGAGTCCGACAAAGGGACGCAGCGCCTTGGGAACCTCGACCGACCCGTCGGCCCGCTGGTGGTTCTCCAGGATGGCGACGATCCACCGGGTGGTGGCCAGGGTGCCGTTCAGCGTGGCCACGTGCTGGGGCTTGCCGTCCTTGTCACGGAACCGTACGGCCAGGCGGCGGGCCTGGAACTCGGTGCAGTTGGAGGTCGAGGTGAGCTCGCGGTAGCGGCCCTGGCTGGGCACCCAGGCCTCGCAGTCGAACTTGCGCGCCGCGCTCGCCCCGAGGTCGCCCGCCGCGGTGTCGATGATGCGGTAAGGCACCTCGATCTTGGCGAGCATCTCCTTCTCCCAGGCCAGCAGGCGCTGGTGCTCCGCCGCGGCCTCCTCGGGACGGCAGTAGGAGAACATCTCGACCTTGTCGAACTGGTGGACGCGGATGACGCCTCTGGTGTCCTTGCCGTAGGACCCCGCCTCCCTGCGGAAGCAGGACGACCACCCGGCGTAGCGGTAGGGCAGCTCGGCGCCGTCGAGGATCTCGTCGGCGTGGTAGGCCGCCATCGGCACCTCGCTGGTGCCGACCAGGAACAGGTCCTCCTCGGGCAGGTGGTAGACCTCGCTCGCGTGGGCGCCGAGGAAGCCGGTGCCCTGCATCGACTCGGGCTTGACCAGCACCGGCGGGATCATCGGGACGAAGCCCGCCTCGATCGCCTGCTGCATGGCCATGTTGAGCAGGCCGAGCTGCAGGCGGGCGCCGACGCCCCGCAGGAAGAAGAACCTCGACCCCGAGACCTTCGCCCCGCGCTCCATGTCGATCGCGCCGAGCAGCTCGCCCAGTTCGAGGTGGTCACGCGGCTCGAAGTCGAAGACCGGCTTGTCGCCGATCTCCTCAAGCACGACGTAGTCGTCCTCGCCGCCGTGGGGAGCGCCCTCCTCGACGATGTTGGGCACCGTCTGGAGCAGCTCGTCGAGCTCGGCCGCGAGTTTCTCCGCCTCGCTCTCCGCCGACTTGACCTGCGTGGCGAGCTCCTTGGCCCGGTCGAGCAGCGCGGCCTTCTCCTCGCCGGAGGCGCGGGAGACCGACTTGCCGATGCTCTTCTGCTCGGCGCGCAGCGACTCGAAGCGACTCAGCGCGCCGCGCCTGCGCTCGTCCAGGTCGAGCAGCGTCTGGACGACGGCGTCGTCCTCACCGCGGGCACGCTGCGACGCCCGTAGCCGGTCGGGTTCCTCACGAAGGGTACGCAGGTCAATCACAGCACAAGGCTACCGACGTCATGCCACGGCCTGTGCGCCTATTAAGCCCGTCTTAGGGCTGTCTTAGACCTGTCCCGCCCTGACACGGGCCAGCCAGTCGGTGGCCTCGGCGAAGTCGGAGTCGGAGGTGCCCCTCTTGACCTGGGGCGTCAGGCCGTCCGCACGGGGGTAGCTGCCCAGGAAACGCACACCGGAGCTGACCCGGTGCAGCCCGGAGACCGCCTCGCCGACCCTGGCGTCGGTCACGTGACCTTCGAGGTCGAAGTGGAAGAAGTAGCGGCCGATCCCGTCACCGGTCGGCCGTGACTCGATGCGGCTCAGGTTGACCCCCCGCACGGAGAACTCGGTGAGCATCTCCAGCAGCGCGCCGGGGTGGTCGTCGGAGAGGAAGGCCACCAGGGAGGTGCGGTCCGCGCCGGTCGGCGCGGGCAGCGCCCCGGGGCGTGTCACCTGGATGAACCTGGTCACCGTGTCGGACCGGTCGCCCACGTTGGCGACCAGCTCGACCAGGCCATAGTTGTCGCCCGCGATGCGCGCCGCGATGGCCGCGTCGTACGGCGAGCCGGGCAGCGCGACCTCCTGGGCGGCGGCGGCCGTCGAGGGGGCGGCGACCACCACGGCCTCGGGCAGCTCGCGGGCGGTGAAGCCACGGCACTGGGTGATCGCCGCCGGGTGGGTGAAGATCCGCTTGATGTCGCGCATGCGGGTGCCCGGCCGTACCAGGAGGGAGAACTCGACGGGCAGCAGCAGCTCGGCGACGATGAGCAGCGGCTCGCCCCAGGCCAGTTCGTCCAGGGTGGTGGCGATGCCGCCTTCGAGGGAGTTCTCCAGGGGGACGACGGCACCGTCGGCCTCGCCCTGGCGGGCCGCGTCGAGCGCGGCGCTGACGTTGGCGCAGGGCAGTCGCTCGGCGTCCGGAGCCAGGGTCCGCAGGGCCTCTTCGGTGAAGGTGCCCTCCGGTCCCAGGTAGGCGAGTCTGGGCATGACCACAGGTTATCCGCCGCCCACCGGGAAACGTGCCTGGAATCAGGCTTTCAGGGGGACCGCATCGCCCGGGAAGGCCGCCCTGCGGCGGGGCAGCCACACCCCGAGCAGCCAGACCAGGACGAGCGCGCCGAGGCCGAAACCGTTCTGCACGATCTTGCCGACCACGGGGCTGAGGACCGGGATCTCCGCTGCCTTGATCGTCACCCCCCACCAGGGGACGGGCAGCACGTAGTACAGCCAGACCCCGGCGGCGACGCGGACGCGCACCGGGTCGCGGCCGTCGCCCGCCAGCGCGCCGAGGACCACGACGACCCAGGCCAGGTGATGGATCCAGGCGACCGGCGACAGCAGTACGGCCATCAGGCCCACCAGGGCGACCGCCGTCGTCGTGTGCCCGTCGAGCAGGGCCCTGCGGGCGTGGCGGAAGCCGGACCAGGCGATCACCGCGACCAGCGCGAGCCAGAGCAGGGAGGTGAGCTGGTCGGGCAGGTAGAGCCGGATGAGCATGCCGCGCACGGACTGGTTGGTGGTCGCGGCGTTCGCGCCGAGCCGTTCCGGGTCGAGCAGCGCGCCGAACCAGAAGTCGGCGGCGTCGGACGGGATGACCAGGAACGGCAGCACGGTCAGCAGCGTGGCGGTGAAGGCGGCCATGAGGAAGGCGTCACGCTGCTCCTTCCTGGCGCCGGGGCCGAAGCCGGTCAGCAGGAGATAGATCAGGAAGACACCCGGGGTGAGCTTGACCGCGGTCGCCAGGCCGATCAACAGGCCGCGCGGCCACGGTGGCCTGGGGGCGACGCAGTCGGCCAGGCAGAGCGCGACGAGCAGGATGTCCACCTGGCCGAAGCGGAACTGGTCCCTGATCGGCATCAGATAGGCGCAGGCGACCGTCAGCAGCGCCAGGAGCAGCGGCAGCCGCCACCCGCCCCGCCGTTCGAAAGCCGGCCGTTCCAGGGCCGGCCGGAAGGCGTAGCGGACGGTGACGGCCAGCGTCAGGAGGATCAGCCCGGTCCACACCCACTGCGCCACCGGCCAGGACATCATCGCCAGCGGCGTGGCCAGCATCGCCGCGATCGGCGGATAGGTGAACGGCAGCAACTGCGGCGCGGGCGTCATGAAGTCGTAGACCGGCCGCCCCTCAAGCAGCTCCCTGCCGCCGGTACGGTAGACGTCCAGGTCGACCAGGCGCTGGTCGTCGACGTTGCCCAGCCAGGGAAGCACCAGCGGGGCGAGCGCGACCAGCACGACCAGCAGCGCGGGCAGGGGTGCGAGCAGCCGTGCCCACGGCGCCCGTCCGGTCACGGTCGAGCCATTCCTCACGAGCCACTCCTCACGACCAGGCAGGCTACCGTGGGCGTGGCGGACCGTGGACAGGACCGCCGACGGGGTGTGGACAACGAGGGAGACGCATGGGTTCCGGTGCTGGGCACGTCCGCGCCGCGCTGGCCGTCCTGTTGACGTTGCCGGTGCTCGCCGGGTTCCTGTTCACCGGTACGGCCGCCGCCCACGCCGAGGCGGGGCCCGCCAGGGTCGTGGTGGTCGGGGTGCCCGGCCTCCAGTGGGGTGATCTCGACCGGACGCGGGCGCCGAACCTGTGGCGTCTCGTCGAGCGGGGTGCCTCGGCCTCGATGTCGACCAGGGCGGTTCCGCCGCCCTCACGGAGTCTCACCTGCCCGGTCGCGGGCTGGCTGACGATCTCGGCGGGGCAGCGGGCGGGCGCTCCTGGAGGCTCCTGCGCTCCGCCCGCCCAGCCGGTGGCCGACCAGGACGGCGGGGCGAGTGTGCCCGGCTGGCAGGAGCTGGTGACGTTCAACGCCACCGAGACCTCCTACCGGCCGGTCCTGGGGCTGCTGGGGCAGCGGGTCGCCGACGCCGGGGGGAAGGTCGCGGCCGCCGGGCCGGGAGCCGCCCTGGCCGCCGCCAACAAGTCCGGAAAAATCGGTAAATATGCGCCAGACGTCGCAGGGCTTGGTGACCTGACGCCGTACCGGCTGGTCGTGGTGGAGATCCCCGACCTCACCACGGCGTGGCTCGCCCGCCCAGGGGACGCCGACGGGGTGCTGGCCGCGCTGCCCGACCAGGCCAGGCGGGAGGCCGTCGCCGCCGCCGACCGAGGGGTGGGCGCGCTGCTGACCAGGCTTCCCCAGGGGGGCACTGTCCTGCTCGGCGGCCTGTCGGACGCCGCGGCCTCGGCGCACCTGCACGTCGCGATCGCCGACGGCCCCTCACCGGGCGGCGGGCCGTACGGCCACGGCTACCTGGGGGCCACCTCGACCAGGCAGGAGGGGCTGGTCACCAACACCGACCTGACCGCGACCGCGCTCACCCTGCTCGGCCTCGGCGTGCCCGACGGCGCCGTCGGGCGCCCCTGGACGAGCGCGACGCAGGGCGCCCAGACCACTGGAGAGGCCGCCGGGGAGGTCGTGCGGAGCCTGACGGAGGCCGACCTGGCCAGCCAGGTGCTACGCCGGGTGCAGGGGCCGTTCTTCGCGGTCTTCGTCAGCGCCCAGCTGCTGTTCTACCTGCTGGCCGCCTTCGCCGTACGGCGGGGCTGGGGCGGTTCGCGGGCGCTGGCCGCCACCGGGGTCGTCGCGACGATCGGCGGGTCCATCCCGGTCGCGACCTTCCTGGCGCAGCTCGTGCCCTGGTGGACGTTCTCCGCCCCGATGGCGTCGGTCATCGTGACCATCCTCGGCATCGCGGGCGCCCTGGCCGGGGTCGCCCTGGCCGGGCCGTGGCGCAGGAGCGTCCTGGGGCCGCTGACCGTGGTCGCCTCGGTCACCTCGCTGGCCCTGCTCGGCGACGTGATGACCGGATCGTCCCTGCAGGTGAACGCGGTCACCGGCTACGAACCGGTCACCGGCGGGCGGTTCTACGGCTTCGGCAACATCGCCTTCGCGGTCTACGCGGCCGGGACGATCCTGGCCATGGCGGGCATCGCCCACTGGCTGATCTCCCGGGGACGGCGCCCGCTGGCGTTCACGTTCTGCCTGCTCTACGGCGCGCTGGCGGTGTTCGCCGACGGCTGGCCCGCGTGGGGCGCCGACTTCGGCGGGGTGCCCGCCTTCCTCATCGGGGTGGCCGTCTTCCTGATCCTGCTGGTCGGAAGCCGGGTCTCACCGCTCAAGCTCGTCCTGGTTGGCCTGGCCGGCGCCCTGCTGATCGGGGCCATCGCGGTCGTCGACTGGCTCAAGCCCGCCGAACGCCGTACCCACCTGGGCACCTTCGTGCAGCAGGTGCTGGACGGCGAGGCCTGGACGGTCGTCAGCCGCAAGTTCGGGGCCATGATCGGGGTGACGGTCGGCAACTGGTCACTGTCCCTGCTGTCGCTGGTCGCGCTGGCGTTCCTGTTCCTGGTGCTCGACCGCCCCTCCCGGTGGGGCGCCTCCGCGCTGGCCCGCGCCTACGCGGCGGCACCGCCGCTGCGCGCCGGGTTGATCGGCGCCCTGGCGTGCGCGCTGGTCGGGTTCCTGATGAACGACTCGGGCATCGCGATCCCGGCGATGGCCCTCACGGTCGCGGTGCCGTTGACGCTGACCGCCTGCGTGCGCGCGCTGCGGACCTCGCCGCCCACCACGCCAGCGCGACCGTCAGCGCCAGCAGGGACCACGGCACCACCTGCTGCCTGACGACGGTCCGCAGCCAGAGCATGTCCTCAGGGCGCAACGCCTCCCTCGCGGGCAGATACCCCAGCGACAGGATGACGACCCTGGCCACCAGGAAGCCCTCAAGGGCG
The DNA here is from genome assembly GCF_042893955.1 of Streptosporangium sp. NPDC001559. Taxonomy (NCBI): domain Bacteria; kingdom Bacillati; phylum Actinomycetota; class Actinomycetes; order Streptosporangiales; family Streptosporangiaceae; genus Streptosporangium; species Streptosporangium sp. NPDC001559. The sequence goes on along the minus strand of NZ_JBIAVG010000012.1, from coordinate 268,483 downwards.
GGCCAGGCGACCATGGCCAGCAGGGCGAAGGCCAGCCCGTCGTACCACGGCAGCGCGTAGGTCGCGGCGAACAGCCAGGCGACCACGATCGCGACGGCGACCCCGGGCGCCGAGTGTTCCGGCGCGGCCCGCAGGAGCAGCCAGGCCAGCAGGACGAGCAGCGCCAGCGAGCCCACCTGGGTCCAGGCCGAGTAGGCACCGGGCCCGAACACCTCCTGGAGCCCCGTCTTGACCAGCTGCCACGGCGTGGCCAGGGAGACCTTCCTGCTGGCCGCGCCGACCTGGTCGAGCACGTGCGGTCCCGCCACCGCGTAGATCGCCAGCACGGTCACCGTCGCGGTGCCCGCGACGACGGCGAGCCTGCCGGGACGGCGGCGCAGCTCCCAGGCGGGGCCGAGGGCGACGAGCCCGGCGTTCAGCTTCACCCCGATCCCCACCCCGAGCAGCAGCCCGGAGCCCGCCCCCCTGGCCATCAGGGCGGCGACCATGCAGGCCACGGCCAGGGTGTCCACGTGCGTCCCGGCGCCCAGGTGGTAGATCATCAGTGGGTTCGCCGCCCACAACAGTGCCGCCCTGGCCCGCAGGCCCGGGTCGTTCCGGGTGAAACGGTCGAGCAGCGACGCCGTACCCGCGAAGGCCATGGCGTTGACCAGCGCCATCACGAAGACGGTCAGCCGGACCGACTCTCCCCCCACCAGGCTCGCCAACGCCTGTACGGCCGTCGCCACCGGCCCGTAGACGCTGGTCACGCCCGTCCACTCCTCGACCGCGCCGAGCACCGGGTCGGCGGGCAGCGCCGAGGGAACCGTCTCGTAGGGGTTGTGGCCGAGCGCGGTCAACCGGCCGTAGGCGGCGTAGTTGAGGTGGTCGGCCGACCCCGAGGGCGGCAGGAAGGCCAGCAGCGCGACGACGGCGCAGCCAAGCCCGGCCAGCAGACGCGGATCAGGCCGCCACCTGGCCCGCAGAGCGCCCGCGAGACCAACGCCTCCGAGCAGGATCGCCGCCGCCGCCAGGCCGATCATCAGGTGGGCCTCAGGCCGCACCCCCAGAGAGTACGGCGGCTGCCAGGCGGGCCCGGCCAGTTCGGGGACCATGACGGAGGGGCCGAGCAGCCCGATCAGGACCGTCAGCCCGGCAGAGAGCCCGAGCGCGACGAACGCGGCGACGTCGAGCGCCCGCGGCGTGCCCCGCGCGGCAACCCGTGTGTCTCCGGCCACGGTCACGTCCTGGGTCACCCGCAAATTCCAGCACATCCGGGATGGTGCCCAGGCCGGGAGGCTATCCCCGGACCAGGAGCGCCCAGGCGACGTCGCGGAACTGTTTCGCCCGGTGGAGCTGCGCCTTCCAGTCGGTGCCGGTGGCCCGGTGCGACATCTCGACCTCGACCTCCCGCACCCGGAAGCCCTTGCGGACCAGGTCGATCGTCAGCGCCGTCTCGACGCCGAACCCCCGGGCCAGTGGGCGGGCGGCCTCGAAGGCGGTCCTGGTCAGGCAGCGCTGTCCGTTGAGCGGCTGGGTCGGCGTCCAGCCGGTCGCGCGCTCGATGCCCCGCCGCGCCAGGTTCACCACGAACCCGTGGCCACCGAGCTTCACCCGGGTGACGAAGACGGCGATGGTCATGTCCGCCTCGCCCGCCGTGACCGGTTTGATCAGCGGTTCGGCCTCGCGGGCCGTCTCCCCCAGGTCCGCGTCGAGGAAGAGCAGGTGGCGGGGGGACTCACCGTCGAGCAGCCGTACGGCCTCCGCTCCGCTCTCCATGGCGGCGGCCTTGCCGCGGTTTCGGCTGTGCCGGATGACCCGGGCTCCCGCGGCCTTCGCCACCCGGCCTGTCTGGTCGGCCGAGCCGTCGTCCACGACCATGACGAGATCGACACCGGCCAGTTCCAGGGCCGCGGTCACGGTCGCGCCGATCCGGTCGGCCTCGTCCTTGGCCGGGATGATCACCGCTGTCCCGGTCATGCTTGTCGCTTCGCCGAAAGCAGCTTCTCGGGCATCGCCTCGTACACGGTGAAGACCGAGTCGAGGCCGGTGACCTGGAGGATCTTACGGACGGCCGGTCGCGGCGCGGCCAGTTCCAGGGTGCCGCCGCGTTCGCGCAGCCGTTTGAGCGCCGACAGCAGCACGTTCATCCCGGTGGAGTCGCAGAACTCCACACCGGACATGTCGATGACCACGTGGGTGGCCGGGCTCTCCTGGAGCAGCCGAGTGAACTCGGCCTGCAGGCCAGGCGCGGTGTACAGGTCGATTTCGCCGATTATGGCCATGACGGTGTGCCCGTCATGTGATCGAGTTGAGACTTTTAGCTCCACAGCGGGCACACTAGCGGCGCGAAGGCCACCGGTCACGTTTCCGCCACGCGTCCCGAGTCGTCGGCCCTTTGTCCCCCGTTTAGGCCTCACGAAAACTCTGGGTGCGCAAAACTTGACGCAGAGCTACACCGGCTTGGCCGGAAAGAAGGAGAGACCCGAGAGCCTCCAGACCGTCCCGCGCTACGTCAGTGGCGGCCGTTGAGTAGAAACGGGCCCGAAAGCATCGATGAACACCGACCTTTCTGAAGATCCGCAACGGCAACGCCTCCGCGAGCACCTGGAGGCCATGGTCACCCGCACCGAGAAGGCGACCTCGTGGCACGACGCCGCCCACTCGCTGCGTGTCCTGGTGAACCGTGAGGGATACGTCCCGATCAGAACCCGTCTGGCGAGCGCGGACCTCGACTTCCTCGAAGGCGCGCGTGAGGAGCTGCTCGGCTTCGCGACGCTGGGCATCAGGCTGCTCGACCTGCACCAGCCACGTGACGCGGGCGGCATCACCAGTGACGCCGCCAATCCGATCCTGCGCTGCCGCAGCTGTATGTGGCGGTGGCCGTGTCCCACGTTCCGCGCCATCGCCGAGTCCTTCGACAGCCCGAGGACGCCGGTCTCATACCAGCGTGTCGAGCCCGACCGCCGAGGCCCGCTGCCGATCGAGCTCGACCCGGACGACGCGCCCCCGGGAGGCGTCCACCCCTACGCCGTGGACTGATCGCACCGAGGATCGCTACGGGACCGACGGCTCGTAGCGGTAGCCGACCCCCCAGACCGTGACGATGCGCCGTGGCGCGGTCGGGTCCTCCTCCACCTTCTCCCTGAGTCTGCGCACGTGCACGGTCACCGTCGAGGAGTCGCCGAAGGACCACCCCCAGACCTGGTCGAGCAGGGCCGAACGGCTGAAGGCCTGGCGGGGGTGACGCATCAGATGGGTCAGAAGGTCGAACTCGCGGGCGGTCAGTGTGATCTCCCGGCCGCCACGCCGTACCTCGCGGGTGCCGATGTCCACCGTCAGGTCGCCGTCCCCGAGAACTCCGGTGCCCGAGGGGGCGGTGGCGCCACGGGCCCGGCTCAGCACGGAGCGCACCCGCAGGGCCAGCTCCCTGGGGCTGAAGGGCTTGGTGACGTAGTCGTCGGCGCCGATCTCAAGGCCGACGACCCGGTCGATCTCCTCACCGAGCGCGGTCAGCATGATCACGGGGACGGGCCGGCGTTCCCTGAGCCTCCTGCACACCTGGAGGCCGTCCGTCCCGGATGGCGTCAGGTCGAGAACGAGCAGGTCGGGCGGGTCGGCCAGGGCGAGCCTCAGCGCCTCGGCGCCGTCGTCGACGCACTCGACCCGGTGGCCGTCGCGTTCCAGGTAGCGGGCCACGACCTCGGCGATCGCCGGGTCGTCCTCGACCACCAGAATCCGCGCGCTCATGGTTACACCGTAGGCCCGTTCCTCATGATCGCCACCCTCCGTCACCGCCCTGTAAGGACGAGATCGTTATGGTTTCCCACGCGCGCCCGGCCACCGTGGAACATACGGTTGCTGGCATGGTTCGTACCGTCCTGGGCGTCGTGGGCGCCCTTCTCGCGATCTACGTGGTCCTCGGGATCATCATTCCCGCCGTGTTCGGCCTGCTCAAGTTCGTCTTCGTGCTTGGCGTCGTGGCCCTCATCGTGGTCGCCGCGGTCACGATCGTGAGCAAGATGTCCAAGTGACCCTCCTGCTCGCCTGGCTTCTCGACGGTGGCGGCGGCTCCGTGACGGCGGCCGCCGTCATCGGCCTGGGCGTGCTCCTGCTCGCCTGGGCCCTGCGCGGGGTACCCACCGCCGCCGGGACAGGCGGGCACTTCACCCTCTCCGCGCGGGAGAGGGCGGGACGACTCGTGTTCGTCCGTCAGCGTGACCCCGACCGGGCCGGACGACCCCGGCCAAGAGCACCGTCACCGGGCCCGGCGCCCGCGTAACACCCAACAGACGTCCCGAAGCGCGGGCGCCTTCTGTGCTGTCTTCCATCCCTGTCAAAGGGCAGTCAGAAGGGCTCTGTTCATGTTCGACTCCGTCATCGGGTTCACCGCCGACCTCATCACCCTCCTCGCCCAGCCGCTGGGCTCGGCCGCCCTGGCCATCGTCGTCTTCACCGTCTGCGTGAGGTTGCTGCTCCTGCCGTTCGGCGTCATGCAGGCCAGGGGTGCCCGAGCCCAGGCCGCGCTGGCGCCGAAGCTCGCCGAGCTGCGGGAACGGCACGCGAAGGACCCGGCCAGGCTGTACCGGGAGACGACCGCCCTGTACGCCGCGGAGGGGGTGTCGCCGTTCGGCGGCTTCCTTCCCGGGCTGGTGCAACTGCCGGTCCTCATGGTCGTCTACCGGGTCTTCATCTCCTCCACGATCGCGGGTCACGCGAACGCGCTGCTCACCCATGGGCTGTTCGGCGTGCAGCTCGGGCAGCACTTCGCGGGCGTGGTCTCCGGGTTCGGGCTGATCAGCGGGCCGACGCTGGTGTTCGCCTGCCTCTTCCTGCTGCTGCTGGCCGTCGCCGCGGTCACCTCACGGCGGATGAGGTCGGCGACGGTCCCGCAGGGTCCCGGCTCCGGGGTGCTGCGCCGGGTGCTGCCGCTGCTGCCGTTCCTGACGGTCCTGGGCGCGGCCGTGCTCCCGCTCGCGGCGGGGATCTATCTACTGGTCACGACCGCGTGGGCCGCCGCCGAGCGGGCGGTGCTGTACCGCTCCGTGCCCGCGGGGGTGTGATCCGTCAGTCGTCACCCAATGTGACGAGGAGGGCCGGGTGCCGCTGAGGTCGGCGCCGACGGCAAAGGAATGGCCGGTCGTGCCCCGCCTCATTGTTCCAGTGAGGCGGGACGCGCCCTACCCGCATTCGCGCAACGCGGGCTGGGGGACGGAGACCTTCCCGTTACCGACGGTGTCGGCGGCGGTGACGACCGCCCAGACCGTGGTGATCTCCCCTTCGTGCCTGACCCCCCAGCTGGTGGCCAGATATTCGACGATGCCGAGCCCCCGGCCCCCCAGAGAGGAGAGTGTCGGACGCCCCGCCCGCGGCTCCGTGGCGGCCCCTCCGTCACTCACCGCTACCTCCACGTGCTCGTCGGCCCAGCGCCATGCCACTCTGATCTGACCGGACGGCAACGGATGAGCATGCCTGAGCGCGTTGCTCAGCAGCTCGCTGACCACGAGGACCGCGTCATCGATAGCGGTCTCGTAGACCCCCCATTCCTGCAGGTCAGAGCAGAGGCGTTGGCGTGCGACAGCGACGCTGGACGGTGCATACGGCAACAGAACGACGCTCGACGCACTCACCTCCCCGTATCCCTGTTCCCCCTGAGGAACCACACCCCAGTACGACCGAAATGCCCCGTTAGATGGTCTTAGAAACCGGGCGGCAATTACAGCTTGTACACATTCGACAATAGATCAGCTCATCCGTTACCGGCTTGTTACCGGAACGGCGTGTCGGTCAGGTAAGGGCGCTGGGCGTGTCGGCAATGCGAAGCGCCAGCCGCATCCGGGTGCCCCCTCCCGGCCTGGAGTGGGCCGAGACCTCTCCTCCCTGGGCGCGGGCGAGACTGCGGACGATGTACAGCCCGAGGCCGACCCCGCCGAACCGGCGACGGTCTCCCGTGTCTCCCTGGACGAAGCGATCGAAGATCCGCTCCCGGCTCGTGGGCGTTATGCCCACACCCTCGTCGTCCACTACCACCACCACCCAGTCACCGTCGGCCCAAGCCTCGACCCTGATCAGGCCACCGTCCGGTGAATATTTGAACGCGTTCTCCAACAGCTGGCCCAGCACGATATCGGTGGCGATGGCGTCCCCGGACACCGGGGGCAGGTTTTCTTGGACAATCACCTCAACCCTATGCACATCAGACAGATCAGGCAGACCGAGTGTCGCCGCCACGATCAGTCTGCCGAGGTCGATTCCCTCGATCTTCAGGGGCAGTTCGCCCGCCCCGGCCCGGGAGCCGAGCAGCAGGTTGTCCATCAGCTTGCCGAGGGAACGCGCCCGCTCGGCGATGATGCGCACCGCGGAACGGCGCTCCTCGTCGGTCATGCCGTCCCAGCGGGCGGCGAGGGTCCCGGCGAAGCCCTGCACCACGGTGATCGGGGTGCGCAGCTCGTGACTGGTCGTGGCCAGGAAGAGATCCTTGGCCTCCTCAAGCTCCTTGGCCCTGGTGACGTCGCGGAAGTCGACCACGACCTCACCCGTCTCGACGATCTCCGCGCTGAGTACGTCGAGCCAGATGCCCGAGGGAAGCTGGAGGGTGAGCTTGTCGCCCGGCCCCGGCAGCTCGAACGGCGGCGGCCCCCCGAGCACGTCCAGCGCGTCGAACCCGGTCAGCTCGGCCGCCGCGGGGTTCCACTGGACGATCTTTCCCTGCCCATCGAGTACGGCGATGCCGTCGGCGCTGGCGTCGAACACCGCCCGCTGGTGGGCGCGCTGCCGTACGGCCTCCTGGTAGGCCATCGCGTTGCCGACGGCGATGCCCGCGTGCCCGGCCAGCAGTTCGAGCAGCTCCAGCTCGACGTGCCCCGCCTTGTGCTTGGCGAACAGGGCGTACAGCGCGCCGTACGGCCTGCCGCCCGCCATGGCCAGGCCGAGGGCGATCGTGTGCAGACCGGGCAGCTGTGACCAGATCAGCTCGTCGAGGCGGCCCTGGTCGCCCGTCTCCAGCATCACGGTCCTGCCGGTGCGCAGCAGCTTGCCGACCAGGCTGGTGCGCATGTGCGCGGTCGAGTCACGCAGCGACTCGGGCAGCCGGTGACTGGCCACCAGCCGGAGCCTGTCGCCCTCGATGAGCACGAACCCGCCCGCGTCGGCCCCGGTCAGCTCGGTGAGGCTGGCCGCGATCCGGTCGAGCACGGCGGGCAGCTCCCGCTCGGCGTTGATGTCGGCGACCACGTCGGTGAGCCTGCGCACGAGCCTGGCCCTGCGGACCGCCCGTTCCTGGGCGCTCTCGTCGTCCTGGACCAGGTGGTAGACGCTGACGTACCCCAGCAACGCGCCCGCCTCCGAGCGCAGCGCGCTGATGTCGAGCCGTAGGTCGAGCAGGCTGCCGTCCCTGCGGAAGCGCTTGGTGCGCAGCGAGACCTGGCCGCCGGTGCGCACCCTTTCGAGCACCGCGTTGTGCTCGGCCGTCAGTTCCCCCGGCACCAGCGGAGGCCTGCGTCCGAGGACCTCTCCGGCCGGCCAGCCGAAGAGACGTTCCGCGGCGGGATTCCACGCCAGGACCGTCTGGTCGCGGTCCAGAACGACTATCGCATTCGGGGCACTGGCGACGATCGCGCGGCCGACGCCCTCGTCGCTTTCGGCCCTGTCGTCACCCACAGAACCATAGTGCCGCGTCAACTGGCCTGATCTTGGCACTTCGTCCGCATGTGCTGACACTCGTTGCGACGATCCGTCCGATACGCTGCGGTGACCACACGCCTGGACACGGAAGGGTGGGGCCATGGCATCCGGGTCAGCCAGCGATCTCGACGCCCTGCTGCGGGTGACCTCGTCCACCTATGTGGGCGCCACCCACCCGGACATCGCGTTCGGCACCATCGAGGTGCCCGTAGGACGGCTGACGCTCGCGGCGACACACCGGGGCGTCGTCGCGTGCAGCTACGAGGACGAGAACGTCGTCTTCGAACGCGTCAGCAGGGAGGTCGGCTCCTTCATCGGCCCCGATCCCCGCAGGCTCGACCCGGTCCGCAGAGAGCTCGACGCCTACTTCTCCGGCAGACTCCGCGCCTTCACGGTCACCGTGGACCTCCAACTCGCGACCTCCTTCGCCAGGACCGTACTGCAGATGATGCTGGCCGTGCCGTACGGGACGGTGACGACCTACCGGGAGATCGCCGAGCGGATCGGCAGGCCGAGGGCGCTGCGCGCGGTCGGCAACGCGCTGGGCAGCAACCCGGTCTGCGTGATCGTGCCGTGTCACCGGGTCGTCGAGAGCGAGGCCGTCCTCGGCGGCTACGCCGGAGGCGCGACCGCCAAGGAACGACTCCTACGGGTGGAGAGCACCGCCCGCCTCTAGGACCGACCCCGGCCAAGAAGGCGCAGGTCAGGTACGGCGGCGGCGCCTCAGGGCGAGAAGGCGCGGCGTCCCGATCGCCAGGGTGACCAGGCCGGAGACCAGGAAGGCGCCGAGGGAGGCGCTCATCCAGGGCTGCGGGGTGAACCCGACCGCCTGCCTGGCGTCGTCCCAGATCGCCGCCCACCAGGAGACCTGCGAGGGCGCCGCGAGCATCCACCACGTGACGAAGCCCAGCACCCACGGCAGGACCATGACCAGGCGGGAGGGCGCGTTCTCTGAGATGTCCCAGTTCCTGCCCCTGCCGAGCAGGAAGTAGTCGACCGCCAGCACACCGAACATCGGCACGAACACCGCGCCGATGATGCTCAGGAAGGCGCCGTAGGAGTTGACGTCCACGACCAGGGCGATGGCCGTGGTCAGCACGCCGACGGCCACGGAGAAGACACGGCGGTCGATCCTCGGCATCAGGTTCTGCAGCGACATCGCGGTCGAGTAGACGTTCGCGAACGACTGGTCGGTCTCGCGCAGCACGAGGATGCCGAAGAACAGCGCGCCCAGCGGCGCCGCGACGAACGGCCCGAACACCGCGGTCGGGTTCTCCTGGACCACGGCGTGCCCGGCGAGCGCGACCGCGTAGACGCCGACGGCCAGACACGCGACCTGGGCGACGGTGTAGCCGCCGACGATGCCGGTGAAGGCGGCCCGGCTCGACCGTGAGTGCCTGGCGTAGTCCGCCGCGACCGGCACCCAGGAGACCGAGAGGGCGACCACGAAGTCGACCGCGGCGGCGAAGGCGTCCCAGGAGCCGCCGCTCTGCGCGGGAGTCTCCCGCAGGAAGACCACCGCGAACCAGACGACCGAGACAACCACACCGATCGTGACGAACCGCCTGAGCAGCCTGATGGCTCCCAGCGGGTAGATGGTCAGCGCCATCGTCAGCGCCCCGGCCGCGACCACCCAGACCGCGTAGGGGACCGAAGGCCCGAAGATCGCCTGGGCGCCCATCGCGACGACCCACAGCTCGAACGCCCCCCAGCCGATCATCTGGACGACGTTGAGCACGGTCGGCACGTAGGAGAGCCGTACCCCGAACAGCCCGCGCAGCAGCACCATCGCGGGCTGCCCCGTCTGCACCCCGGGAACCGCGGCCAAGCCGACCATCGCGGTACCGATGAGGCTGCCGACCAGGGCCGCCAGCAGCGCGGCGCCGAAGGTGAGCGGGTTGTCGCCGCCCAACGGGTTGATCAGGACGAGCGCGAAGGAGAAGCCGAGCAGGCTGACGCCCAGATTGGCCCAGAACGCTCCCTGGTCGAGCATTCCAAGGGTCTTCGGAGGTGCCTGGTCAAGGGTGAGGGGGGCCTCGGCATGCTTGGAATTGATGACGTCAGACGTCATGACGCGCTCCCTACGCCGGCATTACCCGGACAGGTTCATGCGGTCGGCGACAGCCGTAGTCGCCCTCTCAGCCTGGTTGCCCCAAGCTCCCGCGTTGACTTACCTACCGAACCGGGATCAGCCCAGTTCGCGCCCCATGATGCACTATTAGTCCGCTTCCGGCTACTTCCCCCCTGGGGAGGGAACCGGCACGGGATGCGTCCGCGGACGTCCGCGAGAGTACAACCACGTTCGCTGCGGTAGCTGTACCGCACAGCCAACGACCTGCCGAAACGTACGGCCACCCTCGCGCGCCGAGCCAGCCGGCGGATTGGCCCGCACGGCTTGAAGAGGTGGCCGTACCGGCCTCTACCGCCGTGCCTGGGTGGCTTCATTCGGCCAGGCGCGCCCGGACGACGCCGTCACTCGCCGACTCGGCCGCCGACCGGGCTCCGGCCCGCAGGACCGGCAGTCCGGCCCGCAGCCGGTTCAGGAACTCGTCGACGTCCAGGCAGCGGCCCTCCGCGTCGACGACCTCGGGCACGAACGCCTCGACGATGCTGTCCCCGACGGCGAAGTCGGCGTCGTCGTCATCGTCGTAGTTGTCCACCCAGCGCCCGCCTGGGGCGTACACGTCCATGGCGTGGTCGTAGTCGATCACCCAAGGGGTGTCGACGATCCCGGTCCGCAAAGAGCCGTGGTTGTACCAGCCGTAGACCAGGTGGGTGAAGGCGCCGTCGTGGACGTAGATCTCCGCTTCGCCGCCCTCCAGGGTCTCGGCCTGGGTGTGACCGCCGACGTACAGGCCAGGCCGGTCCTCATAGAGCGCGATCGGGCCGTTGACCTTCAGGTCGCCGGTGACCACGATCAACTCGACGTCGCCGCCGCGTAGTTCGTTGATGGCGCTCAGGAAATCCCCGTCGAGCGTGAGGTCGCCGTCGAAGAACAACACCTCGTCGTAGCCGGGCGACGCTCCCGCACCCTCGAACACGGCGGACAACGCGCCGCCCAGGCGGGCATCGGCATCGGCATAGGACAGGGACGCGGGGGTCGCGGATATCGGCACGGGGAAGAGCGTAGGTCCGTGTACTGACAATCCGGCGCGCGCGACAGGGTTCCGAAACACGGCTAGTACGCCCTCTTGTCCAACCGTGCACCTGGGGGCGGTTCGCCCAAGGTCGGCCAGCTGGGAAACGGACTCCTGGCGGCATGTGCGACCGGTGGAGAAGTCCGAAGGGGTGGTCGATCTCGTGGCAGGCGAACCGAGCCGTCGGCCCCTCGAACCCGTGATGTGGGTGTCTCCCTCGATCCCCTGACGCTCAACCTCGATGCGGAGTGGACGCGGCCCCATGCCCCGAACATCGAAGAACCAAAGGGGCGGTCACGGAGGCCACGTGATGCACTATTTGCCCGCTTCCGACTGCTTCCCCCTGGTGAGTGGCACGTTGGTGGAGCTCACAGGACGGCCGTACCGCACGAAACGCCTCGTTCGCGCACACTCCTGAGGTGCTCAGCGCGCCCCTGGTTCGGTCGGCAGGCGCACGACGGCGACCCCGGCCTGTGACTCGCCGAACCCCCAGCCCGCGACGAGGGAGCAACCGGCCACCTCCAGGACATCGGTCCACGGCCAGTGGCCGGTGCCGTAGTAGAAGCCGCCCTTACTGCGCGCGTCACGCTCGGAGAGGCAGAGCATGCGGAGATGGTCGCGAAGCGCGGGGTGTGTGACCGCGCCCAGCCTCTCCTCCCAGGGTTCCCCGGCGGACATGTCGTGGGTCGGCACCAGGTGTTCGGGGCCGCGCTCGGTGAACGTGGCGGCCCTCATCGCGTCGGTGAGAGTGCCGTCGGTGGCGACGCGCAGCAGCACGGTCAGCCAGCCGTTCAGCTTCTCCGAATCCTCGCCGGTCAGGTCGACGCCGTGGCGGCCCAGGAGTGGTCCCAGTTCCGCGCCGCACACCAACGCCTCACCGGCCTCACCGGGCGGCGAGACGGTCCGCAGGTCGGCGACGAAGGCGTCGTCGAACGGCCGGGGGCCCTTGTACCCGTCGGCACCCCACGGCTCCGTCCCCGCCAGGAGGTCGGCGTCGAAGCGGAACAGCGACCCGCCAAGGTCGAACCGCCATGTCCAGGGGGAGAAGGGATACTCGCCGTCCGAATCAGGGAGATACCTCGGCTCCCGGCCTGACAACGCCTCAGGAGTGGCCCAGGGGTTCGGGAACAGGAACTCGTCGAGGGAGTCGGAGGCGTAGTACACCCCGTATCCGGCGGTGGGGTCGACGGTCGGCTCTCCACCGAGCAGTATCTCGAAGGCCCCGGTCAGCGCGGCACTCCACCCGTTGGGACTCGTCTCGGATGTCACGATAAATACTCCTTGGGGATTTCCGGGACGCCGTCGCCGGGTTAAACCAGTTGCTTCGTGGCGCGATGGGTTGTTTCACTGGCTCCGAGCAGATTAGGGGGGATGTTAATGCCCGCGGGCACCGAGGACGCCGTCGCGCGCCCTCGATCGGGTCGACGTCCCCACCGGAGGCTCCGGCGGGGGTGAGCCCGCGTGGGTCACGACGGCACAGTCAGCCGACTCGTCACCCATTTTTCGTCTGGAGCTCCTCCGTTGCCACGCCATCGCGCCCGCATCACTTCCTTCCGGTGCGTCAACTGCCGCCTCGACGTGCCCACCGACGCGCCGGGAACCGCGCACCGCAACCACTGCCCCACCTGCCTGTGGTCCAGGCACCTGGACCACAACCCGGGTGACAGGGCCGCCGACTGCGCCTCGGGCATGGCCCCGATCGCCATCCACGCACGCCAGGACGGCGAGTGGGCGATCATCCATCGCTGTACGGCGTGCGGCACGCTCAACGCCAACCGCGTCGCCGGTGACGACAACCCGCTCACCCTGATGAGACTGGCCGTCGCCCCACTGGCCCGCCCGCCCTTCCCGCTGGACTACTTCGCCCAGCTCTGAGGCAGCCAGGAACGGGCGCGGACCACCGGAACCCCCGGCCCGCGCCCGTCACGGAGCCTCATGCCTTCGAAAGGCCCACGGAGAAGCCGAGGTCAGAGGTAGTGGAACTCGGGACGGGGGTGCATCAGGAAGTCGTGGTGGGAGATGTTCCAGGCGTAGGCGCCGGCCATGGCGAACTCCACCACGTCCCCTGGCTCCAGGGCGATCGGCACGTTCTCGGCCAGTTGGTCCTTGGGGGTGCACAGCTGGCCGGAGATCGTGATCGGCTCGCCGGGAGTGCCCAGGATGACGGGCTGGCTGTGCCCCTTGGTCGCGGGGGTGCGGATGTGGTGGGTGCCGCCCGCGACGACGGCGAACAGACGGCCGTGGACCCGCTTGACGTCGATGACCCGGGTGACGTACCGCCCGCAGTACACCGAGACCGACCGGCCGGGCTCGATCCTGAGCGTCTCACCGGAGCGGCGCAGACCGGCCAGGCCCTTGCCGTAGGCGGCCCAGTCGAAGCGGTCGCCGGGATCGGCGTAGGAGACGGCCATGCCGCCCCCGAGGTTGATCTCGGTCACGCCCAGGGAGCGGGCGTGGTCGAGGACCCGCTCGTTGACCCGGAGCATGCGTTCGGCGTCCAGGCCACTGGCCAGGTGCGCGTGGACGCCGCGAAGCCGTACCGCCTCCTGCCGGTCAAGCAGTTCCAGGCAGGCGGTGACGCCGTCGGGGTCCATGCCTAAGGGGGTCGCGCCGCCGCCCATGGCCAGGGCCACGTCGCCGAGTGAGACGGCGAGGTTGACCCGGAGCATGATGTCGGCCTCCCGGCCGGTGGCGATCAGACGGCGCAGTTCGCCGGGCCCCTCAACGTGCAGCCGGGCCACCCCGGCGTCCAGGGCGGCGGCCAGTTCGGCATCGGTCTTGCCGGGCCCGCCGAAGGCGATCGGGACCTCGGGGAGAACGCCGAGCACGTGCGCCAGCTCACCGCCCGAGGCGACCTCGACGCCGTCCACGTGCCGGGCCAGCACCCGCAGCAGTTCGGGGTCGGGGTTGGCCTTGGCCGCGTAGTACAGCTCGACGTCGCCCAGCGCGTCCCGGACGGCCGCGGCGTGCTCGTCCAGCGCGGCCAGATCGTAGACGAAGGCGGGCAACCGCCCGGCTTCCGCGAGTTCGTGAGCCCGTACGGTCACGGCGTCCATGGGATCTCCGATCGGCCCGTCGGCGGCGATGTCGTCGTTGGCCAAGTTGACCAAGTTGACCAAAGCGTAGAACCGTACGGCCGACGGCACGATCGGACGAGGGCGGCGTCTCAGCCCTGACCGGTGGGACACGGAAGGGTCGCGCGGGGGGCGGGCCCGCGCCGGGAGAGGGTCGCGCTGACGATCACCTGAGAGGTCCTGAGGATGCTCGGTGACGTTCGGAACGCGCTTTCGAGAAGGGGCCGTGGAGGGTTTTCAGCGCGGCCTTCGCTGTTGCGCGGTCAGGCGACGAACGGGTCGGCACCGCTTTCGCTGACCATGGGACGGCCGGCGAAGTTCCAGGACTGCATGCCACCGCCGACGTTGATCGCCTCCCTGCCGATGTGGTTGAGCCAGGCCGCCGCGTGCGCCGAACGGCCGCCGACCCTGCACACCACGTAGACGGGCGCGTCGTGCGGAACCTCCTCAACCCTGGCCTGCAGCTCACCCAGCGGGATGTGGACGGCCGTCGGGGCGTGCCCCGCCTGCCACTCGTCAAGCTCACGCACGTCAAGCAGGAACGCGTCGTCCGGCACGGCCTGCGCCTCGATCTCAGGAACACTCATGCACCCATTGTTCCAAGTCCTCCGACCGATGTGGCGCAAAGTGCCCCAGCAGCCCCCGAGTCGTCCACAAGCGGCCACCATTCGACTGCATAGCGCTACCGTTGACGAACTAGACAACCTGGTTTACCTTCTATCCAAGAAAAGACAACGAGGTTTACCAATGGAGGAACCGTGACCGTCGCGACCCTGGCCGACGCCCCCGCCTTCGCCAACGGCGACACCACCACGCGCTCGCTGGCCGTGCCCTCACGAGGCTCGTCCGAGCTGGCCGTCTGGGCCTTCGACATGAACCCCGGTGCCTCGGGGCCCGAGCACACCGTGGACCGTGAGGAGGTGTTCGTCGTCCACTCGGGGCGGGTCGTGGGCGTCCTCGGCGGCGTCGAGCACGTGGCCGAGGCGGGAGACGCGCTGATCGTCTCCCCGAACATCCCGTTCGCGCTGCGCAACGCCTCTCAGACCGAGCGGGCGACCGGCACCGTGTGCACCTCGGCCGGGGTCACCGCCTCCCTCAACGGGCGGACCATCCTGCCCCCGTGGGCCCAGTGATCACTTGAGCAGGCGTGACATCCGGCGGTCGGCCAGCGGTTTGCCGCCCGTCTGACAGGTCGGGCAGTACTGCAGGGAGGAGTCGGCGAAGGAGACCTCCCGGATCGTGTCGCCGCACTCCGCACAGGGCTCGCCGGTCCGGCCGTGGACCCGAAGACCGGACTTCTTCTCGGCCTTGAGATCCTTGGCCGCCAGGCCCCTGGCCCGGTCGAGCGCGGTGCGCAGGGTCGTGACGATGGCCTCGTGGAGAGCGGTGACCTGCTCCTCCGTCAGGCTCCCCGCGACCTTGAAGGGAGAGGTCCGCGCCGCGTGCAGGACCTCGTCGGAGTAGGCGTTGCCGATGCCCGCGATCACCTTCTGGTCGCGGAGCAGGCCCTTGATCTGGGCGCGGCTGCCGTTCAGGATGCCGCCGAGGACCTCGGCGGTGAAGCCGTCGGACAGCGGATCGGGGCCCAGCGCGGCGATCCCCGGCACCTCGCCGGGGTCGCGCACGACGTAGACGGCCAGCCGCTTCTGCGTGCCGGCCTCGGTCAGCTCGAAGCCCGGCTCCGGTTCCCCCGGTTCGTACGGTGCCAGCCGTACCCGCAGCGCCAGGGGGCCCTTGCCCGGCCTGACCGCCTTCGCCCGGGAGAGGTCGTCCTGCCAGCGCAGCCAGCCCGCGCGGGCCAGGTGCGTGACGAGGTGGAGGCCGTCGCAGTCGAGGTCGATGAACTTGCCGTGCCTGGCCACGGCGGTCACCGTGCGCCCGGTCAGGGCGGTGACGGGGGGATCGACGGTCTTGAGCGCCTGGAAGCCGAAGACCTCGACGGCCCCGATCTTCCTGCCGACCGCGTGCCCGCGCAGGAACTCGGCGAGCGACTCCACCTCGGGAAGCTCTGGCATACCCACAGACTAGAACCCGTCGGCGGCGAAGAGCTTTGGTTCAGGGTTACCGACGCCAGAAATGAGGAGTTTCGGCTTGGGCGCGACGCCTCCAGGCGGAGCAAAGAGACAGGGCTTGGGCGCGTCGGTGCTTGGACTGAGGAACGCGGGAGCGCAGCGACGGAGAGACGAGGGAAAGCGCCGACTCGAAAGCGCCCAAGCCCCGCGACGCCGCCAGGCGGAGCAAAGAGACAGGGCTTGGGCGCGTCGGTGTCTGGACTGAGGAACGCGGGAGCGCAGCGACGGAGAGACGAGGGAAGACACCGACTCAGAGGCGCCCAAGCCCCGCGACGCCGCCAGGCGGAGCAAAGGAACACAGCCCGCGCCGCCGAAGGCTGCGCAAAGGAACACAACTACGGCACGTCCCAGAAGGCGATCTCGTGGCGCATGCCCTCGGTGAAGAACCGCGCCGCCCTGCCGGAGTCGGTGACGACCTCGTCGATCATCGTGGCGACGCGTCCGGCGAGTTCGGCGAAGCCGGGGTCGGCGTAGGTGTCGATCCAAGGTCGGTAACGGGACTCGGCGGGGGCCTCGGCGGCCAGCGCCTGGCCGAGCGTCGAGTAGCCCCACATGCAGGGGTAGAGCGCGGCCAGCCCGTCGGCGTAGTCGGCGGCCGACTCCAGCAGGAACGCGGTGTAGGCCGAGCAGGCGGGCCCCTTCTTCACCCCGCCCAGGTCGGCGCCGAAGCCCGCCGACAACGATCGGTGCAGGTCGAGCTCCTCGTGGAAGGTGGCGTGGGCCAGGTCGACCAGGACGCCCAGGTGGTCGTCGGGGGCCTGCCAGGCCAACCGGGAGAAGACGCGCACGTAGTCGAGCAGGAACAGGTAGTCCTGTTCGAGCCACGACCGGAACACCGGCTCGGGCAGGTCTCCCCTGCCGATTCCCACCACCGTCGGATGGGCGAGCTGGACGTCCACGAGAGGGCGGCCGATGACGTGCAGTTCCTCGGAAACGCTCATAAGCCAAGCATTGTCCCAGATCACCCCACACCACCCAGTACGGCCCCGCGTCGGTGGAATGTACGCGACGTAGGGTTTCAGGCATGACGACCATCGCTGAGGAGATCCTGCTGCTCGCCTACGACGAGGCGGAGGGAAGACTCCTGACCAGCTCGATCGAGCTCGACGCGGCCCTCGGCGGTTCCCTCTTGGCGGAGCTGGCCGTCAACGGCCGCATCGACCTCGCGGACAAGAAGGTCACCGTCCTGGACCCCACACCGCTCGGCGAGCGGGAGCTCGACGCGACGCTGGCTCTGATCGCCGCCGAGGCCAGGCAGCGCAAGGCCGACTGGTGGGTGCGCAAGCTGTACTCCTCCGGGGTGCGCAAGCGGCTGCTGTCCGGCCTGGCCGAGCGGGGCGTGCTCGACGAGCGGCGGCACAAGGTCCTGGGTCTCTTCCCCAGCACGCGCTACCCGGAGCGCGACCCGCGGGTCGAGCGGGAGATCAGGCAGCGGATCGGCGACGTGCTGGCCGGGGCCGAGCCGGACGAGCGCTCCGCGGTGCTGATCGCCGTGCTGCACGCCGCGAAGATCGACCGCAAGGCGTTCCCCGGCGCGGACAAGGCGCGGATCAAGGAGATCACCGAGGGCCGTTGGGCCGCCGACGCGGTCGCCAAGAGCATCGCGGCCGTCAACGCCGCCGTGGTCGGCGCGGTCGTGGCGGCGACCGTCGCCGCCACGACCGCCTCCGGATGAGTCACTTGCCCAGGACGTCCTGAGGGACCGGCTTGTCCTCGGCGAGGGCCTTGAACATGCGCAGCGCCTTGGCCCGGTCCCACTGGACGACGGCCTGGCCGTCGATGGTCGGCAGGGAGCCGACGGGGACGACGGTCGTGATCGGGTTGTCGCCCATCGCCAGGCCGAGGGAGAGCAGGTCGAAGGTGCCGGTCTCCTCGCCGACCTCGACCGAGTCCGCGGCGCTGAGGGCGAGCGGGATGGAGGTGAAGGGGTTGAGCAGCACTCCGGGGCTGGCCGCCTTCTTCACCACGGCGGAGAAGAACTGGCGCTGACGCTGGGTCCGCTCGAAGTCGGGGATGGCGCCGGTCGCGCGGGTCCGGACGTAGCCGAGGGCGGTCCCGCCGTCCATCACCTGACGGCCCTTCTTCAGGTTGATCCCGGCCTTGTGGTCCTTGATGGCCTGCTTGACGTCGATCTCGACGCCGCCGATGGCGTCCACGATGCCGACGAAGCCTCCGAAACCGATCTCCATGTAGTGGTCGATCCGGATGCCGGTCACCTGCTCGACGGTCTTGGGCAGCAGTTTCTGGCCGCCCTCGAAGGCGTAGGCCGAGTTCAGCTTGCCCCGGCCGTGGCCGTCGATCGGCACGTAGGAGTCACGCGGAAGGCTGACCAGGGTCGGGCGGTCACCGGTGTCGGGGATGTGCAGGAGCATCATCGTGTCGGTCCTGCGCCCGACGGCCGAACCGGTGGCGAACTTCTTGCGCTGGGCCTTGGTCAGGCCCTGGCGGCTGTCGGAGCCGACCAGCAGCCAGTTGGTGCCGGGGGTGTCGGCGGGACGGCCCTCGTAGTCGCCGAGCGCGTCCACCCGCTTCAGCCGCGAGTTGATCGTGAAGTAGCCGCCGATCGCGACCACCAGAAACACCACGAGCAACCCGACCAGGATCTGTACGGCCAGCCTGCCCGGCCGCTTCGGCCGCCACGACCGTCTCGGGGCGCCTCCCGAGCCTGAGGGCGGCTCGCCGGGGCCTCCCGGGGAGGGCTGCAGGGGCCTGACCTTGCCTGATCCCTGTCTGGGCTTGCCGTACACCCGGGAGGTGGCCCTTGGCTCCTCGCCGGGAACGTTCCTGGGGGAACCCTGCGCCGGATAGGCGGGCTGGCCCGCCGCTCGCGGCGACGCGGGGCCCGGCGTCGGCGGCCGCAGGGCACGGGTGCGGTCGTCGTCCTCGGTCCAGTCGCCCACGTCGTATTCCCGCCACCTCTCGAACTCACGATGAGACCGTCATTATCGACGCTACGTCGCGGTCTCGGCGCACGTAGGCGTGTGCCCAAGCTTTCGCTATGGATAAGTACATATAAGGGTGGTTATCAACCAACTATGGGATCGTCGGCCGATCTGGAAACATCGGCCCCCACGTGGATCGTTACCGTAGAGGACGACCGCTGCTCGAAAGGAAGATCGTGTCCACTTCGGACCCGTGGAGTACCTGCCCGTGCAAACGCACGGGAACCACTGACCCAGCCGGGGGAAGGACCCGGTGAACACGGTTCTCGGCCTGCTGGCCGTACTGCTCCTCACTCTCGCGACCGGTTACTTCGTCGCCCAGGAGTTCGCCTTCGTCGCCGCCGACCGGGGCGTTCTGCGTGAGCAGGCCGACGCCGGCGACGCCGCGGCCGAGCGCGCGCTCACGGTGACGGGACGCCTGTCCTTCATGCTCTCCGGCGCGCAGCTCGGCATCACCGTGACCGCGCTGCTGGTCGGCTTCATCTCGGAACCGGCCATCGCGACCGTGTTGCGCCCCCCTCTTGAAGGGGCCGGGGTGCCCTCGGCCGCCGTGCCCGGCGTGGCGATCGCACTGGCGGTCGCCGTGGCGACGATCATTCAGATGGTCTTCGGCGAACTCGCCCCGAAGAACCTCGGCATCGCCCGGCCCGAGCCCGTCGCCAAGTTCCTCGCCCGCTCGACGCTCGTCTACCTCAGGATCGCCGGTCCGGTGATCCGGCTGTTCGACTCGGCCGCGACCGGCCTGCTGCGCAAGGTCGGCGTCGAGCCGATCGAGGAGGTCGAGCACGGCGCCAGCCCGGAGGAACTGTCACGGATCATCTCCGAGTCCGCGACCTCGGGCGCCCTGCCGCCGCGCCTTTCCGACCTGCTCGAACGGGCGCTGGAGTTCGGCGACCGCACCGCTGAGGACGTCATGGTGCCGCGGCCCAGGCTTGTGCTGCTGCGCGCCGAGCGTCCCATCTCCGACCTGCTCGACGCCGTCGCCGAACACGGCCACTCCCGTTACCCGGTGCTGCGCCACGACAACGGCGAGGAGGTCGCCGGGGTCACCGGCGTCAGGGAACTGCTGAAGTCCGGCGTGACCGACGGCCCGATCGAGCTCGTCACCCGCCCGGCCCTGCTGGTCCCCGACTCGCTGCCGCTGCCGATCGTGCTCGAACGCATGCGCACCGCCATGGACGACCTGGCCTGCGTCATCGACGAGTACGGCGGGCTCGCGGGAGTCGTCACCGTCGAGGACCTCGCCGAGGAACTGGTCGGCGAACTGGTCGACGAGAACGACCCGGAGCCCGCGGGGGTCGTCGCCAACGACGACGGCACCTGGGACCTGCCCGGCACGCTCAGACTCGACGAGATCGAACGCGCGACCAGGCTCTCGCTGCCCGAGAGCGACGACTACGACACCGTCGCGGGCCTGGTCCTGGCCACCCTGGGCAGGATGGCCGAGCCCGGAGACCGGGTCACCGTCACCCTGGCCCTGGAGAGCGACCCGCTCGACGACGACGGCGAGCAGGAGGCCGAGGCCACCCTCACCGTGCTCTCGGTGCACCGCAGGGTCCCCGAGTGGGTACGGCTGGCCTTCCCCGCTCCCGAGCGGGCCGACTTAGCCGAAGACTCCTCAGAAGGCAGGGAACACGCCTTGGCCGTACCCCGGCCCAACGAGCGCAGGCAGGCGGTGAACGACCGATGAGCACGACCGGAGCCCTACTGCTCGGCGTCGCGCTGTTGATCGGCAACGCCTTCTTCGTGGCCGCCGAGTTCGCGGTCATCTCGGCCCGCAGGCACCGTCTTGAGGAGCTCGCGGGCAGGGGCGGCAGGATGACCCGCGTGGCCGCCCGCGCCGCCGTACGAGGGGGCAGGGAGCTGTCCCTGATGCTGGCCGGGGCACAGCTGGGCATCACGCTGTGCTCCCTGGGCCTGGGCATGGTGACCGAGCCCGCCGTCGAGCACCTGCTCGAACCGGTCTTCGGGGCGATCGGCGTGCCCGAGTCGCTGCAGGTGCCCATCTCGCTGGTGATCGCGCTCGCGGTGATCACCTTCCTGCACATGGTGGTCGGCGAGATGGCCCCCAAGTCGTGGGCGCTGACCCACCCCGAGATCGCGGCGATCGGCCTGGCCCTGCCGTTCCGCGCCTTCACCCGGGTGGTCCGCCCGGTGCTGGCCGGGCTCAACGGCCTGACCAACGGGGTGCTCGGCCTGTTCGGCGTGCGCCCGAGGGACGAGCTGGCCACCACCAGGACCCCGGTCCAGCTGGCGATGCTGGTCGGTGAGTCGGGCCGGATGGGCCTGCTCGACCGCGCCGAGCACGACCTGCTCACCCGGGCCCTGCGGGTGCACCAGCAGCCCATCGAACGGCTGGCGCTGCCCCTGGCGCGGGTGGCGTGCGTCCCCGGGGACGCCACCGGCGAGCAGGTCCGCGAGGTCGCCGCGGAGAGCGGGCACCTGCGCCTGCTGGTGACCTCCGAACGGCCCGGCGAGGTCCTGGGCGTGCTGCACGTCAGGGACGCCCTGGTCCGCCCTGAGGCCTCCCCCGCGGAGCTGGCCCGCCCGGTGCCCCTCCTCGGCCGGGACACCACGATCCCCGAGGCGGTCTCCGCCCTGCAGGAGGCCCACGCCCACGTGGGCCTGGTGACCGACGGGGAGAAGGTGGCCGGCATGGTCAGCCTCACCGACCTGCTCGGCGAGCTACTGGACATGCGGGTGCTGGCCGCACGGTAGATCTTTGGAGCGCTCGGGCCGGTGGGAGACGTCCTCCCACCGGCCCGTTTCTCTGTCAGCGTAATCGGCCTCACCGCGCGGACGCCTGCAAGCAGGTCGAAAGCGGATGGAAAGGGCCCGGAAAGGGCAGGGTGCTACATATTCGAGTGACCGGGACTTCTCCACGAGGAAGCGAACGACTAGTTTGATCACCGACCAGCCCGTAACCGCCACCCTTCGGACGGTCCCGATGCGCGACAGCACCCCAGAGGCAACGAAAAGACCCCGGCGCTTTCGCGACCGGGGTCTTGATCGAGTGGGCGAGGAGGGATTTGAACCCTCACGTCCTTTCGGACACACGGACCTGAACCGTGCGCGTCTGCCGTTCCGCCACCCGCCCTTGTTGGGTGCGCTGAAACATTAGCACGGATCAGCCGATACCCACGAACCCGGATACGATCCTCCTAGACGCGAGCGAGCAGCAGGGGCGCGAGAGAGCGAGGGACAGCCCCGGGCGGCCGTGACCTACATAGACGGAAGAAGGGAGGGACCCGGTGGGAGTCCTTCAGCGCTTCGAGCGGAGGCTCGAAGGTCTGGTTGAGGGGGCCTTTGCGCGGGCGTTCAAATCCGACCTTCAACCGGTCGAGGTGGCCAGCGCGGTCCAGCGGGAGATGGACGAACGGGCGGCGATCGTCGCACAGGGCAGGACCCTCGTGCCGAACGACTTCGTGGTCGAGCTGTCGACGACCGACAGTGAGCGCCTCGACGTCTACGCCGACAGCATCAGCCACGAACTGGCCAACCTCGCCAGGGAGTACGCCAAGGAACAGGGCTATTCCTTCGTCGGCCCCGTGCGGGTCCGGTTCGAGACGGCCGAGGACCTGGCCGTCGGCCTGTTCCGCATCCGCTCCGGGGTGATCCGCGGGGCGACGGTCGAGCAGGACGAGATCCGCCAGCCGGTGAGCGACGTGCCCCCCGCCCGGCCCCACGCCTTCAACGGACGCCCCCGTCTGCTGGTCTCCACCCAGGACGACCCGCAGGGCCAGCGCTCCTTCGACCTGACGACCCCGGTGACCCTGCTCGGCAGGGGCACCGACTGCGATCTGCGGCTGGTCGACCCCGGGGTCTCCCGGCACCACGCCGAGCTTCGGGTCGAGGGGCCGCAGGTCGTGCTCGTCGATCTGGGCTCGACGAACGGCACCTTCGTCAACGGCCAGCCGGTGCGCCGGGTCGAGCTCCAGAACGGCACTCGCGTGACGCTGGGGCGGACGACTCTGGTTTTCCGGCGCGATTAAAGGTAAACAGACGGTTCATGTCCGAGCTCACGCTGCTACTGATCCGCCTCGCGTTCCTGGCGGTGCTGTGGTTCTTCGTGATCGCCGCGGTAGGTGTGATCCGGACAGACTTGTTCGGATCACGCGCCGGTGCGCCGATCCCCGCCCGCAAGGCCCCCAAGGCCGTCAAGCCCGTCGTCGCCAAGCCCAGAAAGGGGGAGCCCCGGCAGATGGTCGTCACCGGCGGCCCCCTGCAGGGCACGACCATCACCCTGTCGGAGACTCCGATCACCATCGGCAGGGCGACCGACGCCACACTGGTGGTCAGCGACGACTACGCCTCCAGCCGGCACGCCCGGCTCTTCCCCCAGGACGGTCAGTGGATCGTGGAAGATCTCGGTTCTACCAACGGAACATACCTCGACCGCTCCAAAGTCACCCGTCCGACTCCGGTGCCGCTCGGTGTTCCGATCCGCATCGGTAAGACCGTCATCGAATTGCGCAAATGACCATCGCACTCCGTTACGCCGCCCGCTCGGACGTCGGCCTCCTGCGTGAAGGCAACGAGGACTCGGCGTACGCAAGCGGCCGACTGCTCGCCGTCGCCGACGGCATGGGCGGCCACGCGCACGGCGAGGTGGCCAGCTCGGTCGCCATCGCCGCGATGTCCTCCCTCGACGAGGACACCCAGGGTGTCGACCTGCTCGGCGCCATCGAGGCGGCGGTCAGGGACGCCAATCGCAGGCTCCACCAGATGGTCGGCGGTGACCCCAGCCTCAAAGGCATGGGCACCACACTGACCGCCATGCTGTGGTCCGGCACGAGGGTGGCACTGGTCCACGTCGGCGACTCACGCGCCTATCTGCTGCGCTCCGGCGAGCTGTACCAGATCACCCACGACCACACTCTCGTGCAGTCGCTGGTCGACGACGGCCGGATCACCCAGGAGGAGGCCGCCACCCATCCCCAGCGGTCGATCCTGCTGCGGGCGCTCGACGGCAGCGGCGAGGTCGAGCCCGACCTGTCCCTGCGCGAGGCCCAGATCGGCGACCGCTACCTGCTGTGCTCCGACGGCCTGTCCGGGGTGGTGAACGCCGAGACGCTGCACCAGGCGCTGTCCACGATCGACGACCCCGAGGCCGCGGTCCGCGCGCTCATCGACCTGGCCAACCGGGGAGGTGGTCCCGACAACATCACCTGCGTGCTCGCCGACGTGCTCGACGTCGACGAGGGGACAGCCCTGCCCGTCGACGCGGCGGTCGTCGGTGCCGCCGGGTCCATCAGGCAGCCCTCCCCTTCGGACGTCCCCGCCGGCCACGTGGGCCACGCGGGCGTCGTCACCATGCCGCAGCCGGTCATCACCGACGACGAGTTCGACGAACCCGTCGCCAGGGCGGCGGCGCGGCCGGTCAGGCGCCGCCGTCTGTGGCCGCTTCTGGCCTCGGTGGGCGGCGTCGTCCTCGTCGGCGGCAGCCTAGGGTGGTATTTCGGGACACAATGGCTTGAAGATCAATATTTCGTGGGGGCTAAAGGTGACGAGATCGTGGTTTTCCAAGGCGTGAAAACCAACCTCGGCCCCTTCCAGCTCTTCGACGTCGCCCGGAGCACCACGGAGTCGATCTCAACCCTTGGCGCGTTCCAGCAGGGCCAGGTACGCGACGGCATCCCCGTCCCCAGCGTCGACGCGGGCCTGAAGAAGATCGCGGAGCTGAAGTCCTCGACGCCCTCCCAGAAGCCCGAACCCACCCCGAAGGCGACCGGGAAGGACAAGCAGACCCCCCAGTCGAGCGGCACTCCCACCCCGGACCCGACAAAGTAGATATATGAGCACCCCAAGCGTCGAGCTCGTCCCCCTGCCCGCCAAACGGCGAGTGGCCCAGCTGGTGATGCTCGCCTTCGCGGTCGTGATCGTGATGGGCGCCTACGCCAACGTGGGCCTGGCCATCGACGGCCGGGTTCCCGCGGGCATGCTCACCTACGGCCTCGGCCTCGGCGGATTCATGCTGGCCGCCTACCTCGTGATGGCGAAGTTCGCCCCCTGGGCCGACCCCTTGATCCTGCCGCTGGTGACCGTGGTCAACGGGCTCGGCCTGGTGATGATCTACCGCCTGGAGCAGTCGAAGGCGTTCGGCGCCTCGGCCACGACCCAGCTGATGTGGACGGCCGTCGGGGTCGTCATGTTCTCCGTGACGCTGATCGTGCTGCGCGACCACCGCGCCCTGCAACGATTGACCTACACCGCCGGAGCCGTCGGCCTCGTCCTGCTGATCTCACCGCTGCTGCCGTTCGTCGGCATCTCGACGAACGGCGCGCGGATCTGGGTCGGCATCCCCGGTGTGGTCCAGCTCCAGCCCTCCGAGTTCGCCAAGCTCGCTCTGATCGTCTTCTTCGCTGGCTACCTCGTCGCCAAGCGGGACGTACTGGCACTGGCCGGGCGGCGGCTGCTGTTCATCGACCTGCCCCGTGCCCGCGACCTCGGCCCGATCCTCATCACCTGGGCACTCAGCCTCGGCGTGCTGATCATGCAGCGCGACCTCGGCTCCTCACTGTTGATCTTCGGCGCCTTCATCGCGATGCTCTACATCGCCACCCAGCGCACCTCGTGGGTGCTGATCGGCATCCTGCTCTTCGTCGGCGGGGCGATCCTGGCCGGGATGCTCTTCAGCCACGTGCAGGACCGCTTCACCGTCTACCTGGACCCCTACGACCCCGCCCTCTACGACAAGGCGGGCGGCAGCGCACAGCTCCTGCAGGGTCTGTTCAGCATGGCCACCGGCGGCATCACCGGCACCGGGCTCGGCCAGGGGCACCCCAAGCTGATCCCGCTGGCCATCTCCGACTTCATCTTCCCCGCTCTCGGGGAGGAGCTCGGCCTGACCGGTCTGATGGCGTTGCTGATGATCTACGCGTTGATCGTCGAGCGGGGCCTGCGCACCTCACTCGCGGCCCGCGACCCGTTCTCCAAGCTGCTGGCCGGCGGTCTTTCGTTCGTGCTGGCCTGGCAGGTCTTCATCATCGTCGGCGGCGTGACCAACCTGATCCCGCTGACCGGACTGGTCACCCCCTTCATGTCCCAGGGTGGTTCGGCGCTGCTGGCTAACTGGATCCTTATCGCGTTGCTGGTACGCATGTCGGACAGTGCCAGGAAGCCCCCGCCCCAGGCCATCCAGGACGAAGGAATGACGCAGGTGTTCCAGCGATGAACGCTCCCCTCAAGCGCGTTGCCGTGGCCTGCCTGGTGATGTTCGGCCTGCTCATGCTCAACGTGAACTACCTGCAGGCCGTACGGGCCGACGGACTGCGCTCCGACGCGCGCAACACCCGTAACTTCCTGGCCCGTTACGAGGTCGAGCGGGGCCGGATCACCGCGGGTAACAAGGTCCTCGCCGAGTCCGTCGACACCGGCAGCCGCGACTTCCGCTTCCAGCGGCGCTACCCCGAGGGCAAGATCTACGCGCCCATCACCGGGTTCTTCGCCCCGGAGAGCGAGCGCGACATGGAGGCCGCGGAGAACACTCTGCTCAACGGCTCAAGCCCCGACCTGCTGATCAGGCGCGGCCTCGATCTGATCACCGCCAAGCAGACCAAGGGCGCCAACGTCGACCTGACGATCAACCCCAGGGCGCAGGAGGCGGCCTACCAGGCGCTGAGCGCCAGCGGCAAGAAGGGCGCCCTGGTCGCGATCGAGCCGAAGACCGGCGCGATCCTCGCGATGGTCTCGGTCCCCAGCTACGACCCCAACCCGCTGGCCAAGCCGGACAAGAGCAGCGTCAACAAGGCCTACGACAAGCTTGCCAAGGACGACGACCAGCCGTTGGTCGACCGGGCGATCGAGCGCAGCTACCCGCCGGGCTCGACCTTCAAGGTGGTCACCCTGGCGGCCTACCTCGCCAGCGACGACAGTGTCGGCCCGCAGACGCAGGTGGACGCCCCGCAGGTGCTCGACCTGCCCAACACCAGCGCCGACCTGCCCAACTACGGCGGCGCCGCGTGCGGCTCAGGGCGGGTGACGCTGACCTTCGCCCTCGAACGCTCCTGCAACACCCCGTTCGCCAAGATCGCGATGAGCCTGGGCTACGACGCGATGAAGGAGCAGGCCGAGAAGTTCGGCATCGGCGGCGAGCCGCTGAAGATCCCGATGGACGTCGCGGGCAGCGGGATCGGCCCCGAGGAGGACCTGGCCGCCCTGGCCCAGACCTCGATCGGCCAGCGCAGCAACCAGATGACGCCGCTGCAGATGGCCATGGTCGCGGCGGGCATCGCCAACGACGGCGTGGTCATGAAGCCGTACCTCGTCAACAAGGTCGCCGACGCCGAGGGCGGCGAGATCGACTCGGCCGACCCCGACAAGCTGTCCACCGCGATGAGCGAGGAGAACGCGAACAAGCTCACGGAGATGATGGTCAGCGTCGTCAGCAACGGCACCGCCAGCGCGGCGCAGATTCCCGGGGTGTCCGTCGCGGGCAAGACCGGCACCGCCGAGACCGCCAAGGGCAAGGCGCCGCACGCGTGGTTCATCTCCTTCGCCCCCGCCGAGGACCCCAAGGTCGCCCTGGCGCTCATCGTCGAGTCGGGCAGCGCGGGTGACGACGCCTCCGGTGGTCACACCGCCGCCCCGATCGCCAAGAGCGTGATGGAAGCGGTGCTGGGCAGATGACCGCCCTGCTCGGAGGCCGATACCGCCCGCTCGGGCGGATCGCTACGGGCGGCATGGGCGAGGTGTGGCGGGCGAAGGACGAACTTCTCGGCCGGGAGGTCGCGGTCAAGCTGCTGCGCAGCCACGTGGCCTCCGACTCGACCTTCCGTGACCGCTTCAGGATGGAGGCCAGGTTCGCGGCGCGGCTCGCCGACCCGGCCATCGCGCAGGTCTTCGACTACGGCGAGGCGGAGGACGTCGCCTACCTCGTCATGGAGCTGGTGCCCGGAGAGTCGCTGGCGAACATCCTGGCCCGTGACGGCGCCGTGGGAACCGAGGTCACCCTCGACGTGATCCACCAGACCGCCAAGGGGCTGCGGGCCGCGCACAACGCGGGCATCATCCACCGCGACATCAAGCCCGGCAACCTGCTCGTCACCGGGGCCGGCGTGATCAAGATCACCGACTTCGGCATCGCCAGGGCTCTTGAGGCCGCGCCGGTGACCCTGACCGGCACGGTGCTCGGCACCGCCCAGTACCTCAGCCCGGAACAGGCCTCAGGCTCGCCGCTGACCTTCGCGACCGACATCTACTCGCTGGGCGTGGTGGCCTACGAGTGCCTGGCGGGCAGGCCGCCGTTCGTCGCGGACACCCAGGTGGCGGTCGCGCTCATGCACATCAACGCCACCCCGCCGCCGCTGCCGCTGAGCGTTCCGCTGGTGGTGCGCGACCTGGTGATGGCGTGTCTGGAGAAGGACCCGACGCTGCGCCCGGAGAGCGCCGGCGAACTGGTCCAGCGGGCGACGACGCTGCGCGGCGTCGTGACGGCCGGCGCGGTCTCCGACTCCTCCGACCTGGCCATGCTCACCGATCCGGCCGGGTGGCGTCCCGAGCCCGCGGGCGAGTGGCCGAGAGAGATCTCCTCAACGCCGGTCACCCCGCCCCTGCCCGACGCGACGCCCGCGACCCCGCCGTCCCAGCCCGCCCAACCGTCATCGCCGGAGATCACCCGGGTCTCCCGGCGTCGTACGGCGCTGCGGCGCACGACGATGGTCGTCGCCGCGGTCGCGGGATGCGCCGCCGCCTTCGGGCTCGGCACCCTGGTGGTGAGGGATGCGACGGTCCCCGCGGGCCACACCGGCCCGCCGGAACCGGTCATTCCGACGACCGCCTCGGTGACCAGGACCCCTGCCGTCAAGCCACGCAAAACGAAGCCCGCGTGGACGAGACCGCCGGTGGCTCCGACAAAGTCGGTCAGGACTACGCCCACGCCTTCGGCTACGGTAAGCACATCGGCCTCTCCGAGCGTCCGGCCGACGACGTCACCATCGCCCAGCCCCAGTCCGTCCACTCCGACCCCGACGCCCACCACGAGCCCGCCGGTGACATCCAGCCCCACCCCGAGCAGCAGCCCCACAACCGGCGAAACGAATGAGCCGACCGGGGAGACGTGATGTGGCAACAGGTCGATGATGGACACCGGTGGCCCAAGAGGCCAGCGGCACCCAAGATGAACGGTAAGGGACAGTGCAGGAAATGACTCAGCCCCGACGCCTCGGCGATCGCTACGAGCTTGACGGCGTCGTCGGGCGTGGCGGCATGGCCGAGGTCTACCGCGCACGAGACATCCGGCTGGATCGGATCGTCGCCATCAAGACCCTTCGCGCGGACCTGGCCAGGGATCACATCTTCCAGGCCCGTTTCCGTCGCGAGGCGCAGTCCGCCGCGTCATTGAACCACCCGTCCATCGTCGCGGTCTACGACACGGGTGAGGACGTGACGGACGGCGCGCCGGTGCCGTACATCGTGATGGAGTATGTCGACGGCCGCACGCTGCGCGACCTGCTGCGCGCCGACCGGCGGTTGATGCCGGAGCGCGCGGCCGAACTGGTCGACGGCATCCTGCGGGCGCTCGACTACAGCCACCGTGGCGGGATCGTCCACCGGGACATCAAGCCGGCGAACATCATGATCACCCGCAACGGCGACGTCAAGGTCATGGACTTCGGCATCGCCCGTGCGATGGCCGACTCGGCCGCGACCATGACGCAGACCGCGCAGGTCATCGGAACCGCCCAGTACCTGTCGCCGGAGCAGGCCCGTGGTGAGCGGGTCGACGCGCGCAGCGACCTGTACTCGACCGGCTGCGTGCTGTACGAACTGCTGACCGGGCAGCCGCCCTTCACCGGTGACTCCCCCGTCGCGATCGCCTACCAGCACGTGCGCGAGGACCCGATCCCGCCCTCGCAGATCGACCCCGACATCCCCGCGTGGGCCGACGCCATCGTGCTGAAGTCGATGGCCAAGGACCCGGCGCAGCGTTACCAGAGCGCGGCGGAGATGCGGGCCGACATCCAGCGGGCCATGTCAGGCATGCCGACCGACGCCCAGACGACGGCCATGGCCGCCGGCGGCTACGGCGGGGCCACCCGCACCATGCAGCAGGCCCAGATGCCCGAGGGCCCCTCGACCCAGCGCACCACCGCGGTTCCTCCCTACGAGTACGGCCAGCAGGACGGCGGCAGGCCGGAGCGCGGCCGTCGCCGCCAGCAGAGCGGCAACACCGCGGTCAAGACGGCGGCGTGGATCCTGGTCCCGTTGTTGATCATCGGTGCCTTCATCGGTGTCGGTTACATGTTCCTGAGCGCTCCGGGCGGCAACACCGTCGCGACGAAGGTGAAGATCCCCGAGCTGGCCACGCAGACCGTCGCCGCGGCGAAGAAGACGCTGACCGACCTCGGGCTGCAGGTGAAGATCGAGGAGACCTTCGACGACAAGTTGCCGAAGGACACGGTCATCGACACCGACCCGGTCGCGACCACCGAGGTCGACAAGAACACCGTGGTCACCCTGAAGGTCTCCAAGGGCGTCGAGAAGGTCGAGGTGCCCGACGTGCTCAACATGACCGTCGAGGAGGCGACCTCGGCGCTTGAGAACAAGGGCTTCAAGGTCAGCGTGCAGAGCAAGGTGTCCAGCCGTCCGCAGGGCAAGGTGTTCCAGTCCGACCCCGCGGCCGGTGAGAAGGCGGCCAAGGAGAGCACGGTCCGGATCTACGTGCCCAAGGAGGCCGTCGAGGTGCCGGGCGTGGCCAACCTCACGGTCGAGGACGCCACCCGGATGCTCAAGGACGCGGGCTTCAAGCCCAAGGTGGTCAAGCAGCCGAGCGACCTGCCGGAGGGCACCGTCCTCAGCCAGGCTCCCGAGGCGGGCACCAAGCTGAACCCCGGCACCACGATCACGCTGATCGTCTCCAGCGGGCAGCCCCCGCAGCCGACCGAGCAGCCGACCACCGACTATCCCGACGAGCAGCCCACCGACGACCAGCAGCCCGACCCTGAGCCGACGGAGACCGACGACGGCTCGATCTTCGACAACTCCGGCGACGGAGACCTGAGCTGAGCGTCTGATCTGGGATTTCCCTGAGGGCCTCCGCCGTCTGGCGGGGGTCCTCACTCGTTCGCGCCTTCGGAGGGCGTTCCCGTCTCCGGAAATCGTTGGCGTCTCCGGAAAGGAGAAGAGCCCTTCCGCCACTCGGGGGCGATGGCGGAAGGGCTCACTGGTTAGTCGTTCAGGGCATCGTGAGCGTTACACGGGTTCGCCGGAGTTTTCTCCGGCCTTTCCTCGGCCCCCGTACGGCCCCCCCCCCTGTACGGCGGGCCCGTGCCGTACGGCTCAGCGGTCCGGGAGGGCGGGGTCGAGGAGCAGGCGGGGCTCGACCCAGGGGAAGACGACGAACCACAGCAGGGCGGCCGTCGCCGCCGCGAGCGCCACGAGGGTGAGCGCCCTGACCGCGAGGGGGCCGGGAAGCGAACGCCAGAGCCAGCCGTACATGTCGGTCGTCCTATCCCCGGCGGTCCTCGCGCCGGACGAGTTCGCCGGAGACGATGAGCCGCTGGGCGGCGGAGTACTCCGGGTGGCAGGTGGACAGCGTGATCACGGCCTTGGTCGGTCTGCGGCCCGGCGCGCCGGGGACGGGGGCGATGACGTCCATCCGTCCTGGGTCGACGACGCGCTCGCCGGTGACCCTGTAGGTGTAGCCGGCCTGCCGGGTCTCGACCACGATCTCGTCACCCCGGCGCAGTTCCCCGAGCCTGTTGAACGGCGCCGCATAAGTGGTTCGATGACCAGAAAGCACGAAATTTCCTACTTCGCCGGGTAGGGCGGTTCCCGGGTAGTGCCCCGGCCCCGTCCGCAGCTGGTCCCAGCCGACGCCCTCGACGACGGCGTACTCGTAGTCGGCGCCGAACCGGGGGATCCTGAGCAGCGCCAGCGCGTCCCCCTTCCTGAGCCAGGCGGGCAGCCGCTCCTGGACGGGACGGACCCCGATCTCGGGCGGGACCACAGACGGGGCCCCGGGCAGGGCCGTGAGCGCGGGAAGACCGGCACGGAAGCCTTCGCGCAACTCCGCCTGCCGCCGCGCCGTGTAGGACCCCGTCCCCCACAGCAGGTACGCGCAGAAGAGCAACACGACCACCCCGGCGGTCATGCTCACTTCTCCGGAAACCCGCAGTATGGCTCTCACGGGCCCACGGTAATGATGGCGAATCCATCACAACCGGAGGAAATCACGGCGTTGAACCAAGGTTTGCGCGGTTATGGCACGCTATGGGATCGCCATGACATGGGTGTCCCGACTATTCTTACTCGGGTCTTCGCCACCAGCGACTACGCTAGTTGACACGGCCTGCGCATGATCCGACCGCGCAGGGTTGACGCAGGAGAGCCCCAGTGCCCAAGCCCAAGACCCGTAAGAAGGCGGTTTACACGCCTCCGCAGACCTCCCAGCAGGTCAAGATGAGCCCGCGCTGGTTGGCGCCGGTCATGGTGGCCTCCTGGATCATCGGGGTCCTGTGGATCGCCGTCTACTACGTCGCGCCTCGCGCGCCCGGCATCATCCTCCTGCAGAACTGGAACCTGCTGATCGGGTTCGCCTTCATCATCTTCGGTGTGGTTCTCTCCACCCGCTGGCGTTAGTTTTTTCCACAGCGTTTATCCACACCCTGGGGAAGCATCAGGGTGTGGATCGAGCGGTCAGCCGGGGAAACCGAGCTGCAGCTGGTAGATGTACGGCGGCAGCGACAAGACCACGGCGGCCAGCGCGAGGAGCACCACGGCGCACCCACCCCACTGGACCACGTTCCGGTTGCGCTGCGGGGCGTAGGCGAGGATGGCGCCGACCACGGTGCCGGTGATCAGACCGCCCAGGTGCCCCTGCCAGCTGATGCCGGGGATCGCGAAGGTGATCACCGCGTTGGCGACGATCAGCAGGAGCACGCCGCGGGCGTTGTAGCCCAGCCGCCTGGAGACCACGAACAGGGCGCCGAACATGCCGTAGATCGCGCCGGAGGCGCCGACCGCGGCGATGCCGAACAGGTAGACGGCCACCGCCCCGCCGAGCGCGGACAGCAGATAGAGCGCCAGGAAGCGCAGTGAGCCGAGGCGCCGTTCGAGCTCGGGACCGATGACGTAGAGCGCCCACATGTTGAAGAGGATGTGGGTGATCGCGAACGAGCCGTTGGCCAGGGGCGCGTGCAGGAACGCCCCGGTGAGCAGGCGCCACCACTCTCCGTGGTAGACGGCGCCCGCGTCCATCTGGAAGCCGTAGATCACCGGACCGGGGGCGAGGGTCTCGGCGACATAGGCCAGGACGTTGAGGACGAGCAGCGTCCAGGTGGCCCTGGGGGTCGTGACCGCCCTGCCGCCGAAGGCCGTCTGCGCCTGCCGTACGGTCTTGTTGCCCTCGGCGACGCACTCGGGGCACTGGAAGCCGACCGAGGCCTCGCGCATGCAGTCGGGGCAGATGGACCGGTCACAACGCTGGCAGCGGACATAGGTCTCGCGGCTCGGGTGCCGGTAACACGTGGGAACGGCTGCCGTCTCCGGCTCACTGGGTGGC
Organism: Streptosporangium sp. NPDC001559; assembly: GCF_042893955.1. Taxonomy (NCBI): domain Bacteria; kingdom Bacillati; phylum Actinomycetota; class Actinomycetes; order Streptosporangiales; family Streptosporangiaceae; genus Streptosporangium; species Streptosporangium sp. NPDC001559. The sequence continues at coordinate 235,093 of NZ_JBIAVG010000012.1, read as the reverse complement.
GGTGTGGTCATGGCGTCTCGATGGCCCCTTCGACCGTGCTGTCATCCACAGACTGCCAGCCTATTCATGATCCTGAGCACACGCACCAGGGAAAAGTCCCCCGTACGGCCACAGCGGCCTCCCCAGCCCCGGTCGTCACGGTGAGAACCGGTTCGGAGAGGCCGCGAGGAACCTCAGCCCTGGACGCGGTCGATGGTGACCGACTCCAGGACGACCGGGTTGATGGGCCGGTCGCGGCCGTCGGTCTCGGTCTTGGCGATGGCGTCCACGACGTCCTTGCCCTCGATGACCTCGCCGAAGATGGTGTGCCTGCCGTTCAGGTGCGACGTGGGGACCACGGTGATGAAGAACTGCGAGCCGTTGGTGCCACGACCCCCGATGACCCCCGCGTTCGCCATGGCGAACAGGTAGGGGCGGTTGAAGTACAGGTCCGGGTGGATCTCGTCGTCGAACTTGTAGCCCGGGCCGCCGATGCCCTCACCCAGCGGGTCACCACCCTGGATCATGAAACCCTCGATGACCCGGTGGAAGATCGTGCCGTCGTAGAGCTTGGTGTTCTGCTGCTTCTCCCCCGTCTCCGGATGCACCCACTCGCGGGTGCCCTCCGCCAGCTCGACGAAGTTACGCACCGTCTTGGGCGCGTGGTTCGGGAAGAGCTGGATCTTCACCGTGCCGCGATTGGTCTTCAGGGTCGCGATCAGATTCTCAGCCACGATCGGGCTCCCCCTTCATGTCGGTGGTCAGGACCTCTGCGATGTGCAGTTTCATGGCGTTCAAGTGATCTATCAGTGGCCTCGGCGACAGCCGATCCACTCAGCATCCTCCCACGACCAGCGATGATTGATCCGCCTTCGAGCGGGAAGGGGACGCAACGGGGCCCAGACAACTGGGGAGGTTAACGTGCCTCTTACACTTTTTGGAAAGCGTCATACGATCGTGATTCCGGACAGTCGGCTGCATCAGATGAAGGCTCAGGTCAACCGTGTCGGCGACCTCGCCTCCGAAAAGGTCGGCCCGATGGCCAGCCAGGCCCGGGACGCCGCCGGTCACGCTCGCGACGCGGCCGCCTACGCGCGTGGCAGCGCCGGTGACAAGATCTACGTGGCCAGAGAATGGGCGGCGCCGAAGTTGGACGCCGCGGCCCACTCGTTCGAGGAACAGATAGCGCCCAAGGTCAGCGCTCTGCTGTCCCAGGCGGCGAGCAGGGTCGATCCCCGGCCACCCGTCAGGTCCAGGAAGTGGCCGATGCTCCTGCTGTTCACCGGCCTCGCGGTCGGTGCCGTCGGGTTCGCGCTGTACCGCAAGAACTCTGAGCAGTGGACCGACGCGATGAAGGAGAACGCCGCCGGCGCCTCCCGGTGGGCGACGGACAAGGCCCGTGCGACCTCGGAGAAGGTCTCCGACATGGCGGACGAGGCCGCCTCGAAGGTCGAGGCGAAGGCGGGCAAGCTTGGCGACAAGGCCGAGCACAAGGCGGACCAGGCGTCCAGGAAACTGTCCTGACCCGTTGTACGAGGGTGGCCCGCGCCGACCGGCGCGGGCCCGTCCTCATGTCAGGGGGCTCACAGGTCGGCGACGTAGGCCGTCGCACCACGTGAGACCTCGAACCCGGCGCGAAGGTAGACACCGAGTGCTCCGGTCGCGTTGCCGGTGTCCACGGAGAGGGAGGCCTTGCCGTACCCCTCGGAACGGAAGTGGGCCAGGGCGTGGGCGAGCAGCGCGCCGGCCACCCCTCTGCCCCGCCAGTCCTCCAGGGTCGCGACGGTCTGGATCCATGCCTCGCGGACTCCGGTGACCTCGGTGTCGGCCGCGTAGTAGAAGGTGAGCAGTATCCCGACGCTCCTGCCCGACTCCTCCTGGACGACGAAGGAGTCCTTTCCGCTGAACGCCTCCAGCCCGATGAGCTTCTCGCGCCAGCTCTCCGCCGTGTGCGGCGTGCTGCCCCAGTGGTCGGCGAAGGCCGCGTTGCGCACCTCACGGGCGACCTCCTCAAGATCGTCACCGTAGGGGATGATCTTGAGCCCTTCCGGCAGGTGGCTCTCCGGCAGAGGAGTGACCAGGTCACGGTTCATCACATGGAACGTCCGGGCCGGCGACATGCCCGCCGCCCGCGCCACGGCTTCGGCCCCCTCATTGCCGTCGTGCACGTAGACGTGCAGTGAGAGCGGCCTGCCCGGGAAGAGCCCCTCGTGGACCCTGCGGCCCGCCTGGAGGGTCCAGTTCATCAGCCGCCCGCCGAGGCCCCTGCGCCGGTAGGCCGGGTGCACCGCGCCCCACGTTCGCATGATGTGGCCGGGCTCGGCGACGGACCCGGCGTAGACGACGCCGAAGGCCACCAGTCTGTCGCCGTCCCACACGCCACAGGTGCCCTCGGCGGGATCGGCCAGGGCGAGATCCTGCAGAAGGTCACTCCGGCTGTAGTTGTCCCCGGTTCTATCTTCGGCTTCGACCGCCGTGAGCAGTTCCGCCCACCGGTCCACGTCGTCGCCGGTCAGCGGGGTCCACGTGAAGGTCATGCCGGGGAGCATACGATCGCCCCATTTCCAGCACGACTGATTTTTCGGCCTTTCGCATGACACAGGACAGACGTGTCTCGCCGTACAACCTGGAGCAGGCGTGTCTCGCCGTATGGCTCAGAGCAGGCGTGTCCCGCAGCCGAGTTCGAGGCCGAGGCGGCGCAGTCCCTCCGCGAAGCCGTTCCTCGTCCTGTCACCGAGCCCGACGAAGAACCGGTTGGCCAGCGATACGGCCCAGCGGCCCCGTTCCGCGACGTTGAAGACGCGGTGGGTGAGGAGCGTGCCCTCCGGATGCGGCTCGACGGTGTGTTCCCCCCGGTACCACCAGCCGCCCTGGACGGCCAGGGTGGCACCGGTCACCTCGATGGTCATCGTGTGGGCCGGTGTCCTCAGGGCGAACCGCCGTGGGCCACCCTCGACCGTGCCTCCGTAGGACGCGGCCGCGCCGCCGTGGGGCTCGACCGTGCCGCCGTGGGAGGAGTACAGCCAGGCGTTGTCCCGGCCGACGGGGCCCGGCCCGACCGTCAGGATCAGCCGCCCGACCCGGTCCGGCGGCGCCTCGACCACCCCGGCGACCTCACACAACGGGTTCCTGCTCATACGTCGTCCCTCCTGGCGTGCCGGGGCCGGTGTGGTCCGGCCAGGCGAGTTCTCCCGAGGCGAGCCGCTCCAGGACACCGCGTACCCAGTCGAGTTCGGCGCCGCGCAAGGCGCGCTCGCATTCGAGCTCCAGCGTCAGCACCGGGGGCAGCCCGCTCTCCCTCAGGTTCCTCAGATACGCGTCGCAGGCGAAGACCGCGCTCTCCAGGGCGGCGGCGCGGGTCAGCAGCGCACGCTCCGCCTCACGCGCGGACAGGCCCCCGATGAGGGAGAGCGCGGCGTTGAGGGCGCGGGTGTCCGGCCCCGGCTCCTCAAGCAGCCGTCTGAGCCTGGTGGTCAGCTCCGCCCTGCCCTCGTCCGTGAGCCGGTAGACCGTCCGCTCCGGCCTGCGGCCCTGTCTGCTGGTCTCGGCCGGGACGATCAGCTCCTCCCCGGCCAGCCGGTCGATCGCGTGGTAGAGGCTGCGCGGCAGCCCGGTCACATAGTCCTTGTGCGTGTCCAGGATCATCCGGTGCAGCTCGTACGGATGACCCGGCCGCACCGAGAGCAGGGCGAGCACGGTCAGGCCGACCAGGTCGGGGCCGCGGGCCATCACACCTCCATAGTGCACATTCCTTTATTGCAGTATGCACTATGGAGTTGCGCCACACGATCCTTCCCGGGGATCACTCGCGGTCGGAGCCGACGGTCACCATCACCGTGCCGATGGTGACCTTCATCCCCTCTTCCGGCTCCTCGATCTCCGGGGCGTCGGGGCTCGCGACGTCGGCGGTGGTCGCGCCCCGCGCGCCGAGACCGTCATGGAGGGCTTCGTGGCCCTCCTGGCCGATCCGCATGGGCCTCTCCGGGCTGATCAGCCCGGAGGATTCAGCGGATTCATTGTTCTTAGGGTGTTTATCGGGCCTGATGTTCTTGGCGGACTCGCCAGGTTTCGTGGATTTCGCGGGTTTGGTGGACCTGGGGGGCTTGGGAGTTTTGGCAGGGTCGATAGGGTCGGCCCCAAGGGACCCAATGGGCTCGGTGGCGAATTTCAGCTCCGCCGTACCCTGCGGCTGCAACTCGTCGATCGTGCACCGCACCGCCCTGCCGCTGAAGTCGCAGCCGGGGCTCGCCCCGATGATCCGCCGTCCGCCGAAGGTCCTGCCGACCACGGAGACCCTGGTCGCCGGAATCGGTCCGGTGTTGAGGACCGTGATGCCGTAGCCGTACCTGCCGACCGGCCTGCCCGCGGCGGCCAGTTCGGCCGGGGGCTGGGCGAGCATGCTCAGCTCCGCCATGTTGCCGTTGAAGACGTTCTGCCCGCCGGGAAGCACTCCCTTGTCCGCGAACTGCCAGAAGGTCTGGCGCAGCCAGCCCGCGGGCAGCGGCCCCGGCTCGGCTCCCCATCGGGCGAGCCAGAGCGGGTTACGGCCGAAGGCCGAGGAGTCCCCCGTGCAGTTCCGCCACCAGTCGGTGGTGGTGTAGATGATCGCGTCCCGCCCGGTCCGCTCCCGGTAACGCGTGGTGAAGTCCTTCAGCCAGGCGACCATTCGTGGCTGGTCCAGGCCGTAGCAGTGATCCAGGCCGTTCCGGTTGGTGTAGGGATTGTCCTCGATGTCGAGCACACCCGGCAGGGTCCGGCCGTCGGCGTTCCAGCCACCACCGTTGTCGACGAAGAAGTCCGCCTGCTCTGCGCCTCCCGACTCGTGCGGCTGGGCGAAGTGGTAGGCCCCCCGGAACAGCCCCGCCCCTGCCGCCCCGCTCTCCTGCGCGGCGAACAGAGGGTTGCGGAAGTTCGTGCCCTCGGAGGCGTAGACGAAGGCGAAGAGGCCGCCTCCCCCGAGGACGGACGGCCAGTCGACCTGGCCCGTCCAGTTGCTGACGTCGATCCCCCGGATCTCCTGAGGTTCGCCGGGCATCGGTTCGACCGGTCCGACGGCGTTGGCCGTACCGGGGACGAAGGTCCCGGCCGCGACGAGGGCGGCGAGCAGGGACAGACGTTTCACGTGAATCACTCACCCTCGCGTGGCACCGGGCAAGATCCTGACCGATGCCCCCAAGAATCGCAAGGGCGGGGAACGAATGGCACGGGAGGTGGTGCCTTTCTTGGAGGAATGTCGCCCAGAGAATACCAACCAAGGGGTGCGCGGCTCCGATTTTCGACCTTTCAATGGCCTTCGGTAAAGGGTTTCCGGTGAATTCCCGACCTGTCCCGAAAAACCCTGAGCCAGGCCGTACGACACCCGTTGCCTAAGATGGATCATGTGCCGGAGACTGTGACCCTGTGGGGCGAACGCGTATGTCTGGAACCACTCACCGTTGAGCATGTCGGCGGTCTCGTGGCCGCCGCGACGGAGTCCCGCGAGACCTACGACTTCACCCGGGTGCCACAGGACGAGGCGTCGATGAGCGCCTATGTCCGGTCCGCCCTCGACGACCAGCTGACCGGGTGGGCGCTTCCCTTCGCGATCCGGTCTCTCTCCTCGGGACGGGTGATCGGCACCTCCCGCTTCCTCGACCTCGACTACTGGTCCTGGCCCCCGTCCTGGCCGCCGGGCCGTACGGTCCCCAGTGCGCAGGGGGTTCCCAGCGTGGCCGAGATCGGCAGCACCTGGCTGGCCGCCTCCGCTCAGCGGACGGGAAGCAACACCGAGGCCAAGCTCCTCATGCTCGGCCACGCCTTCGAGGTGTGGAAGGTCCTGCGGGTCACCCTGAAGACCGACGCCCGCAACGAACGGTCCAAGAGGGCGATCGAGCGTCTCGGCGGCCGGTTCGAAGGGGTACGGCGCGCGCACGCCAGGGCCGTGGACGGCACCGTCCGGGACACCGCCTACTACTCGATCATCGCCGAGGAGTGGCCGGCGGTCCGCTCATCGCTCAGGGAGCGGTTGGACCGGTGACGGATGTAGCGTCCTGACCGCGACGATCGCGGCCAGGTCGGCGGCCAGGCGTAGTTCGACGGCGTCCAGCAGCGGGTGTTCCAGCCAGTGCAGCCGGACCAGGTCGGGCTCGCCCTCGTGCAGGATCGGCCACCGCCTGGCCGGGGTGAAGTCGTCGACCACGAGCGTCCCGCCGGGGGTGAGCAGCCGCGCCGGATCGGCTGTGATCCCGTCGATCCCGTCGATCCCGCCGGCTCCGTCCTTGCCCGCCCCGCCCCCGTCCAGAACCAGCAGGTCGTACGGCGCGCGGCCGTGAATCTCGGTCCAGTCGCCGTGGACCACCGTGACGTCCGGCACGTCAGCGAACAGCTCCGCCGTCACCCGCGCCCGGCCGGGATCGCGTTCCACGCTGACGATCGTGGCTCCCGACGGCGCCCCGGTGACGAGCCAGGCCAGCCCGACCCCGCATCCGGTGCCCGTCTCCGCGATGGAGGAGGCCCCGCCCGCGAGCACCCGGAGCAGGCGCCCCTGCTCAGGGCGGCAGGAGAAGGGAAAACCCTGCCTGTCCGCCAGCTCGACCGCCCTGGCGACCAGCGGGGGAAGCTCAAGGCCCCGGTGGGCGTCCGTCCCGTTGAGTGACATCCCTATTGTCCGTAGGTGAAGCGGAGCTGGGCGTTGATCAGGAAGTTGAGGCGGTAACGCATGCGGCTGACCGCCTCGGGCGGCGGAGGCTCCGCGGAGGTCAGCAACGTCCAGCGCAACGAGGTCTCCATGCCATGTGGCCGCAGGTCGAACCGGATCTCGTCGTCCGGCCTGTTCGGCCACAGCGACGACCAGACCACCAGCTCCGGCTCGACCGACCGGAGCACCCGGGGCTCGATCTCGTCCCGCTGCAGTTCGAGCCACTGCCTGGGGCCGGAACGCCGCGGGTTGGTCAGGCTCTCCCACACGATTCGGGGAGGTGGGGGCTGCCTTCTCTCTCGTGAACTCAGCTCGATCACCTCGCCAGAATAGGCGAACACCATAAACGCCACCACGGATTAACAAATCAGATATTTAGCCACTTTTCCTGATGATGTTCTGTTGGATGGCATTCGGGATGACAGCGCTCTGTACGTGTTGTACCGCCCGGGGCATGACGTGACCGGTGGACGCGCCGACGCCCGCATCGGCGCAGTCGGTCCACGGGTGGTCGGCGCGAAGGCACCGGGCCCGCCGATCCGGATGGTCGTCGACCTGGAAGTCCGGCTCACCGAACCGGTCGCGGGCCGGCCTTGGCCGAGAACGACCGCCGGCCAGAACGGGCCGGCCTTGGGCTGAGAACGAGCTACTTCGAGGACGCGGCTCGGATCATGCGAAGCTGGCCTATTTCGCTGACGTTCTTCATCAGTTCGGAGTTGACCCAGGCGATCATGTGGGCGACGGTGTGCTCGGAGTCCTGCGGCCAGGGGAAGGAGGCCGGGACGTCCAGGTCGGCGTCGGTGAGGCCGTCCAGCACGGTCAGCCAGGTGGCGCGGAGGTCACGCAGCCACTCGACGGCGCTCGTTCCGTCACCCGGCCAGGTGACCTCGGTCCTGTCCCGAGGCGTGCGTCCCTGGGCGTGGTCGATGGTCACACTCCACCACCAGCCGATATGCCAGCTCACCCAGCCGACGGTGGGAACCGGGATGGGGTCGGGCTCGGTCTCCGCCCAGTCGGGCACCCATGCTCCCGTGGCGTCACGGCGTACGGTCCAGCAAAGGGGGGCGGGTTCCCACAGGAAGTCATCGGGTCGTAGTCGTTCCAGGTGGTAGTCGAACAACGACCAGGTCAGGTCGAACTGCCAACGCAACAGATCACATCGAGATGCACGCATCAAGACAGAATGGCAGGCTCCGGACAACGATCGACCGTCCCACACGGGGGTTCGGACGAGGTGCGGGATGGGCACCGCCACGACGCGGGGGCTTTCCGTGCCAGGGGTCGAAACCAGGTGAGGGCTGGTCGGTCGGCGCCACCACGCCACCGGGGCCGCCCGTGGAGGTTCGTGAGAACGTTGATCGGCAACGCCACGGCACCAGGGTCGTCCACGGAAGTTCGAAGCCGGGTGAAGGATCGGTCGCTGGGGCTTCCCTGGGAGAGCGGGGCCGGGGAAGGATCAGTCGACACCGCCACGGCGCTGGGACCGTCCACACGAGAGGTTCGAAGCCGGGTGAAGGCGTTGGCCGGTGCCGCCATGGCGCTGGGGCTTCCGCGGGGAGGTCGAGGCCGGGTGAGGGGGAGTTCCGCCGGAGGGTAGCGTGGGACGCGGCGCCGTACAGGTGTGGAGTCCGCCGGTTCGGATGGAGGCTCCGTCTTCGCGCCGTCGTCGGGAACGTTCCGGGGAGCACCACATGACCAGGCCGTTCGTCCTGTCCTCTGTCGCCGTCTCGCTTGACGGTTACATCGACGACGCGACCTCGGAACGGCTGCTGCTGTCCAACGACGAGGACTTCGACCGGGTGGACGCCGTGCGTGCCGCCTGCGACGCCATCCTCGTCGGCGCCGGAACCATCCGCGCCGACGACCCTCGCCTCATGGTCCGCGCCGCGCACCGCCGCCAGGCCCGTGTCGCCGCCGGCCTGCCGGAGTCTCCGCTCAAGGCCGTCATCGCCGGGCACCGGCCCCTCGACCCGGCCGCGAGGTTCTTCACCACCGGCGACACCGCAAAGGTCGTCTACGCCGCCACGCCGGACATCCCCGTCCAGCGGGAAGCCCTCGCCGAGGTCGCCTCGGTCGTCGACGCCGGTGACCCCCTCGACCTGCGGGCCGTCCTCGCCGACCTCGCCGAACGAGGGGTGGAGCGCCTCATGGTCGAAGGCGGCGGCACCGTGCACACCCGGTTTCTGGCGGCGGGTCTCGTGGACGAGCTCCACGTCGTCACCGCGCCCTTCTTCGTCGGCGACGCCGCCGCCCCCCGCTTCGTCAACCCCGCGTCGTTCCCCTACGACGCGGGGAACCGCATGCGGCTGCTCGAAGTGCGGCCCATGGGGGATGTCATCCTCGCCCGCTATCAACCTGTCCGGCCGCCGGAGCCCTGACGGCTCAGTAGTCGAGGACGCCGTGGGCGACCGCGACCCGGCTGGACAGGGCGGGCCGCACCCCGGTGATGCGTTCGGCCAGTGATCGCGCCGCGGCGAGCCCGCCCGTCGCCTTGTCGTGGACCAGCCCGAGCTCGATCCGGTCGGCCAGGAAGGCCGTCTGGTCGTCGACCTCGTGGGGGAACATCGGGTCGAAGGACAGGATCTCTCGGCCGTCCGCGTAGTGGTTGAAGCCCGCGACCATGTTCACGTTGACGAAGACGCTCGCCACGACGGTCCCCGCCGACAGGGGCCGTAGCACCTCATCCAGCGACCCGGCGTAGCCGTTCGCCTCGCCGAGGATGGTGCCGCCCTCGGCCGGGTAGGCGCAGATGAGCCCCACGTCGATCTCGCCTTCCTCGTCGTCGCCGTCGAACACCTCGACGCCGAGGCGGGCCAGCGCCTCGTGCGGGGTGAGGCCGCGGACGTGCGTCGCGCAGAACGCCTCGTCGTCGAGCCAGCCGTACGTCATGGGGATCCTGCTCTCCGTAGGGGGTCGGGCACGGGAATCCTGGCAGGCGGGTCCGACAGAAACCGCGCGTGGTCTGTGATTTGTGGGGGTTTATCGATTTTGGGAAGACGTGCGGGCTCGTTCCACTGGATGCAAGTTTGGCTGTTCCGGAGAAACGGTACGGCGATCGCTTCGATGATGTCGGTATGCCAATGGGGTCGATGTCGCCAATTGTGAGAGCGCTGTTGGGCGCGGCCCTCGCGGTCGCGGTCAACCAGATCCTCAACGACGGAGTATGGAGCCTGCTGTGGACCATCATTTCCGCGGTGCTGGCCACACTGCTCGCGCTGATCCCTGAGCAGGCACCCGAAAACACCCCAGAGGCCCCTCGCAACAAACCTCTCAAAAAGGTATTTTTCATCGTAAATAATGAAAGTCCGACCAACGCCAGGCTGGGCCTGTTCCTGCTCACAGCGTTGATCATCGCTTTCCTCGTACCGCTCATCCCAGGCGGACCCGCGGTCAACGCGGAGGGGAGGACGCCTTCCGCTCCACCTTCTGTGCCGCCTTCTGTGTCACCGCCCGCACCGAAGACCTCGCCGGGGAGCCCGCCGAGAAATGTTCCCCCTCCGCTCAGGGCCGATCCGTGCCGTCTGATCGACGCCACCAGAATGGGACGGTTCGGAAGGACGGAAATCGACAAAAACTATGGCAATTTCGACAGATGCGACATTTTGATATATCCACATGGAGAGGAAGAAGTGGATGTCAAGGTGGAATTCGATCCCGGTGCACTTCCTGAGCAGACCACGTCCTCCAGGACCGTGAAGAACGTCATCGTCATGGAGGAGCCCGCCCAGAGCGCGGAATGCGAACGCAGGATGGCGTTGTCCGGAGACAACGACACGATCGTTTCGGTGACCGCCAAACGCGGGGAGCAGGGCAGGGCCTCCCTGTGCGACATCGCAGACACGGCGACCGAGATCGCCGCCGAGAAACTCGGCACGGGAGAGCTGGACAAGAACCCCCGCTCCCTTCCCCAGGACTCCCTCGCGAACGAGAACGCCTGCGCGCTTCTCAGCCCTGGCACCCTGGGAGAACTCGTTCGCGGCGTCGACGCGGCGAACCCCTACGTGGGCTACGGCAACTGGACGTGCAAGTGGTCGAGCACCACCGGTGATCTGCGGGTGAACCTGCACTTCGACCAGGGGCGGCAACCGGACTCCACCGACGGGGCACCCACCCGGCTCAACGGCTACCGCGCCTTCGTCGAGAAGTGGGCGGACGACGAGAGTGCCTGCCTGACACAGGTGGTCTACCGCTCCTATCCCGACCGGTACGGCAGGACGAAGGCCGAGACGCTACAGCTGCTGGTCGGTGGTTCCTCCCCGATGGACCAGCTCTGCCGAATCTCCACCGAACTGGCCTATTCCGCCACCGCCCAGCTGCGGCGGGCCGCCTGACCGTACGGCGTGCGACGCCCCGAGACCCGGCAACGGGCCCCGGGGCGTTCGTTTCTCGTTACCCGAACTGGCCGGGCTGGTAGTCACCCGCGGGCTGCTGGATGATCACGTTCACCCGGTTGAAGGCGTTGATCAGGGCGATGAGACCCACCAGGGCGGCGAGCTGCTCCTCGTCGTAGTGCTTGACCGCGTTCGCCCAGACGTCGTCCGGGACGCCACCGGCCGCGTCCGCGATGCGGGTGCCCTGCTCGGTCAGTTCCAGGGCGGCGCGCTCGGCGTCGGTGAAGACCGTGGCCTCCCGCCAGACCGCGACCAGGTTGAGACGGAGCGAGGTCTCTCCGGCGTGCGCGGCGTCCTTGGTGTGCATGTCGGTGCAGAAACCACAGCCGTTGATCTGGCTGGCGCGGATCTTCACCAGCTCCTGCGTCGCGGTGGGCAGCGCCGAGTTGTGAATCGCCGTGTTCGCCGCGATGAGGTGCTTCAGGAACTTCGCCGCGACCGGGTTGTCGAGCGGATTCAAACGAGCGTCCATGGTGCGCTCCTTGTCGTTGCGGTGGTTACACCTCTCTGACCAAACAGCCGGGCCGGATGTGACGGAAATGAGTGTGATGTACGTCTCCTGTCCGTCGAGTCCCTGTCCTCACCGCCCAGAAGGGCACCCGGGCGAGGGTCCGGCGATCGACAGCACCGCCACTTTCCGCGATCTAACACACACGTAACGTAGTAATTGGCCAGGCGGCTTGAAGCTTGGCCGGGTGTGTTATTTTTTGACCATGCGGCCAGAAAACAAGCCGGATCGACAAATGTCGTTCATCGAGGAGGCGCGGCGAGCACAGATCATCGCGTCCGCGATCGAGGTGCTCGCCTCGGTCGGCTTCGCCAAGGCGTCGCTGGCGGCCATCGCCAAGCACGCGGGCATCAGCAAGGGGGTGATCTCCTACCACTTCGCCGGCAAGGACGAACTGATGGAGGAGATCGTCACCCAGATCTACACGAAGATCGCCGAGCGGGTCATCGCCAGGCTGGAGGGCCAGGACACCGCCGTCGGGATGCTGCGCACGTACATCCTGTCCGTGGCCGAGCACATGCGCGACCACCGCACCCAGCTCCTGGCGCTGGGCGAGATCTTCCACAACCTGCGCGACGCCGAGGGCAAGCCCCGGTACGGCGCGCACACCAACGAGGAGCTCTACCAGGGCATCGAGCACATCTACCGGTTCGGACAGAGCACGGGCGAGTTCCGTGCCTTCGACCTGCGCGTCATGGCGATCACGCACTCCTCCGCCATCGACGCCATGTTCGCCTACTGGGCGGTCACCCCTGACCACGACCTCGACGCGCACGCGCGCGAGTTGGCCGACTTCTTCGAAAGGGCGGCGGCGAAGTGACGACCGAGACCAGAACCAGGACCAGACTGTTCGCCGTCGACAACCTGCGTGTGGTGCTCACGGTCCTGGTGGTCCTCCACCATGTCGCGATCACCTACAGCCACATCCCCGCGTGGTACTACTTCGAGGAGGCCAAGGACGCCAGCGGCGTCGCGCTCGACATCCTGGTGATGTTCAACCAGGCGTTCTTCATGGGGTTCTTCTTCCTCATCTCCGGTTTCTTCACGCCCGCCTCCCACGACCGCAAGGGCGGCGGGGCTTTCGTCCGTGACCGGTTGAAGCGGCTCGGCATCCCCCTGCTGGTGTTCCTCCTGCTGCTGCGGCCCCTGCTGGTCGCCGGTTTCTACCCGGACGACATTCCGTACTGGTTGTTCTACCTCGGCTCGTGGGACGCGGGCCCCATGTGGTTCGTCGAGGTGCTGCTGGTCTTCGCCGTCGTGTACACGCTGTGGTCGAAGTGGACCGGCGGGTCGAAGCAGGCCGTCGAACCCCGGCGCACCGAGCTGACCGCGCGGGCGATCGTGCTGTTCGCGCTTGGGCTGGCGGTCGCCACGTTCCTGTGGCGGTTCCTGGTGCCCGTCGGGACCTACTGGATCGTGATCGGGCTGCCGACGCCCTCCCACCTGCCGCAGTACGCCTCGATGTTCGTCGTCGGAGTGCTGGCCTACCGGCGTGGCTGGTTCGAGACGCTGCCCGCCAAGGCGGGACGAATCGGCCTTCTCGCCGCGACCGGGGTGACGCTGGTGGTGCTGCCGCTGAGTATGACGACCGAGGGTGTGCTCCACCAGGCGTTCAACTCCCTGTGGGAGTCGACGTTCGCCGTCTCGATCATCGTCGGGCTGAGCGTGCTGTTCAGGAACCGGTACAACCGGCAGGGGGAGGGTGGCAGGTTCCTCTCCGAACACGCCTACACGGTCTACTTCATCCATCCGGTCGTGCTCGTCGCGGTCGGCTACGCGCTGGCCTGGCTGCACGCGCCGGCGATCGTCAAGTTCGTCGTGGCCGCCGCCGTCGCGTTGCCGCTGTGCTGGGGGGTGGCCTGGCTGGTGCGCGCGCTACCCGGCGCCAAGCGGGTGCTGTGACATCAGAGCGGCATCAGGGACGTCAGGTCGCCGTGCAGGTGGTGTCGGTCGCGGGCATGACGCCGTCCACCAGATAGCGGTTGACGATCCGGTCGACGCAGTCGTTCTTCGGGGCGAACAGGCCCGCGTAGACGGTGTGCCGGAAGGCTCCGCGCAGAGTGACCAGGCGTGATCCGGTCAGGGCCCGGTGGGTGGCCCGCTGACCCTGGTACGGGGCTCCCGGGTCGCCCGTCGCGCCGACCATCAGGACCGGCACGTCGTTGCGGACCCGGGTCGGCGGCTCCGCGGGCGTCACGGGCCAGAACGTGCAGGGGGTGAGGTTGCGGATGAGCGGCCCGAACAGGGGCTCCCCTGCCCGGTGGGCCTGGATGTCGCGGTAGTAGGTCTCGGGGTCGCGGGAGGCCGCCCGGTCCGCACAGAAGATCGCGTTCTGTACGGCGGCCGCCCCGTCGGCGTCCGGCCCGGAGAAGCCGGTCAGCACCTGCTCCAGGACCGGGGTCGGGGTGACCTCGACCCCCGTGGCCGCGTCGCCGAGCACCTTGACGTCGGCGGCGAAGCTCCCGTAGGCCTCGTCGCTGTCTCCCCCGGTGACGTTGAACATGATCATGGGCAGCACACGGCTGTCCACCTGGAACCGGCCGACCCTCAGCGGGCCCCGGCCGGTCGCCCGGTTGATCCGGTCGACGACGGCCAGCACCTCGCCCGCCGTACGGCCCAGCCGGTAGCGGTCGTGGTGGCGGGCCGTCCAGGCCGCCCAGTCCCGCATGACCCCGGCGAGGGCCGGGCCCTGGTACCGGGCCAGGTCGGGGCCGTAGCGGTCGACGTCGAGCGCGCTGTCGAGGACGACCCGGTCGGCACGGCCGGGGAAAAGCTGGAGGTAGACGGCGCCCAGGTAGGTGCCGTACGACGAGCCGAGGTAGGACAGTTTGCGTTCGCCGAGGGCGGCGCGGATCACGTCCATGTCTCTGGCGGTGTTCCTGGTCGAGACGTACGGCAGCACGTCCCGGTGGGCGGCGCAGCGGGAGGCCAGGTCCCTGGCCAGCGCCGTGGTCCGGTCGAAGGATCGCCGGTCGGGCCCGGCGGAGCCGACGATGGGGCTGGGCCAGCCGCAGTTCAGCGGGGTGCTGCGCCCGACGAAGCGGGGGTCCATCCCGATCAGGTCGTAGCGGGCGGCGACCTCGGGCTCGGCGTTCCTCACCATGAGCGCGAGGTAGGTCACCGGGACGCCGGGGCCGCCGGGGTTGTAGAGCAGCGTGCCGCGCCGGCGCGCGGGGTCGGTCGCCTTCAGCCGGGACATCGCGACCTTGATGGTCCGCCCGTCAGGACGGCCGTAGTCGAGCGGCACCGTGACCTCGGCGCACTGGGCCTTCGCCGCGTCCAGCTCCTTACCCGCCTCGTCGTCGGGGCCGTTCTGGCAGCGGTGCCAGTCGATCCGCTGGTTCTGGAACCTGGCCAGACCGTCGTCGGCCGTCGCCGTACCGGTCAGGGCTGTGGTCAGGGTGGTGGCCAGGGCCGTACCGGCCAGGACCGCCGCCATCCCTCGTCCGAGCATCGGACTCTCCTCTCGCTTCGCCATGCGGGGCACGAGGCTAGGCGGGCGGGCCACGGCGGCGCGTCGGTCCGGAGTCTGGTCTTAACGACCCCTGTGACCTGCGCTTTCCCCTGTCGGGGAATGGTCGTTGGCGGAGGGTGTCCTCCTGGGGTCGCAGGTCCTCCGCGTCATCGTCATCCCCAGGGGGCACGTGTTCACCGGGTCGCGGAACCTAACATGTGTCACGCGATGCGGCTGTTCAGGAGGAATGCCCTGATGTTCGGAGTTCACCGGCGTGACGGGGTACTGGCGGCCGTGATCCTCCTGGGGTGCGTGGTTCTCAACGACCGTGTCTACGGCTCCCCGGGGCCGTTGATCCTCCAGGCGGCGCTGACGGCGCCGCTGGTGTGGCGGCGACACGCGCCGTTCACGGTGTTCTGCGTGGTGGCCGGGGTGGCGCTCGTCCAGTGGTTCGCCGACGTCCAGACGCTGGCCGACGTGGCGTTGCCGGTCGCCCTCTACACGGTGGCCGCCCGTTCGACCTGGCGGTACGCGCTCGCCGCCGGGGTCGTCCTCGAAGCGGGAGTCCTGCTGGCCGCCGCCCGCTGGGCCGCGCCCGCCGACAGGTTCCTCAACTCGGCCGCCTTCCTGACCGCCGTGGTCGTGGCCGTCGCCGTCACCGGCGTGAACACCCGCATCAGGCAGGAGCGTGCCGTACGGCTCGAACATGAGCGGGACCAGCGGGAGCGGCTCGCGGTGGCCGAGGAGCGCGGACGCATCGCCAGGGAGATGCACGACATCGTCACCCACAACCTGTCGGTGATGGTCGCGCTGGCCGACGCCGCCGTCTTCGCCCAGCGGTACTCACCCGAACGGGCCGAGGGCGCCATGCGGCAGATCTCCGGCACCGGACGGCAGGCGCTGACCGACATGCGGCGTTCCCTGGGTGTGCTGCGGGCCGACGAACCGGACGCGAGCCGGCATCCGGCTCCCGGCCTGTCCCAGCTCGAACCGCTCGCCGCCCGGACGCGCGCAGCGGGACTGTCCGTCCGCCTCTCCCTTGAGGGGGACGTCTCGGCGGTTCCCGCCGCCGCGCAGCTCACGGTCTACCGGCTGGTCCAGGAGGCGCTGACCAACACGTTCAAGCACACCCCCTCCGGGACGCGCGCCGCCGTACGGGTGCGGTGCGCGGGCGACGCCGTCACCGTCGAGGTCGTGGACGACGGTCCGGCGGCGCGGGTCCCCGGCCCGTCGGACGGGCACGGCCTGATGGGCATGCGCGAACGCGCCGCCGCGTACGGCGGGACCCTGGAGGCCGGTCCCCGTGACGGCGGCGGCTGGCGGGTCGCGACCAGGCTCACCCTGACCACGGCGGGCACGACCGGACCCGGCCGGACCACGGCGGGCACGACCGGACCGGCCGTGAACACGGCGGGCGTGACCGGGGGCCTGGGCATGACGAGTACGGCCGGGCCCGGCTTGGACAGGGCGGGTGCGACCGGGGGTCTGGACGCGCCGGGTGTCGCCGGGCTCGACCTGGGTGTGGCGGCCGGTAAGGGGGCGGTGTGACGATCCGGGTGTTGCTGGCCGATGACGAGTCACTGCTGCGGATGGCCTTCACCATGGTCCTGGACGCCCAGCCGGACATGGAGGCCGTCGGCGAGGCGGCCGACGGCGCCGAGGCCGTACGACTCGCCAGGACACTGCGTCCCGACGTGGTGCTGATGGACGTCCGGATGCCCGGGATGGACGGCATCGAGGCGACCGGCCGGATCACGCGTGTTTCACCGTCGTCGAAGGTTCTCATCCTGACCACCTTCGACCTCGACGAGTACGCCTTCGCCGGGCTGCGGGCCGGGGCCTCAGGCTTCCTGCTGAAGAACGCCCTGCCCGAGGAGCTGCTCGCGGCCATCCGCAACGTCGCGGCGGGCGACGCCGTGGTCTCCCCCAGGATCACCCGGCGGCTGCTGGAGACCTTCGCCCACCGGCTCCCCCACGGGGAGCACCCCGTGTTCGACGAGCGGCTGGAACGGCTCACCGCGCGTGAGCGGGAGGTGCTCGTCGAGGTGGCGCGTGGTCTGTCGAACACCGAGATCGCCGCCGAACTACACCTCGCCGAGGCGACCGTGAAGACCCATCTGGGCCGCATCCTGCTGAAACTGGAGCTGCGTGACCGGGTCCAGGCCGCGGTCTTCGCCTACGAGAGCCGCCTCGTTCATCCGTCGTGAGCGTTCTCGCGACTGGTTTGTGATCTGTCCGGAAGTGGGTTCCGGGTGCTTAACGGGGAGACCTTCCTAGATTCCTACTCTTTCTAGGGGTAATGATGCCTTCTGCCTTAGGTGCTCCCATAGCACCCATCGCCGCGCACAATCTGCTCGTCTTCCTGCTCCAGGTCAGCCTGTTACTCCTGCTGGCGCTGGTTCTCGGACGGCTGGCCACCCGGTTCGGGATGCCCGCCGTCGTCGGCGAACTGTTCGTCGGCGTGGTCCTCGGCCCCTCCTTCCTGGCGCACGTCGCGCCCGGCCTGCAGACCTGGCTGTTCCCCGCCGATCCCGAGCAGTTCCACCTGCTCGACGCCGTCGGCCAGATCGGCGTGCTGCTGCTGGTCGGCCTCACCGGCATCCACATGGACATGAAGCTGGTCCGCCGCCGTGGCGTCACGGCCGCAGGAGTCAGCGTCGGCGGGCTCGTCGTCCCCCTCGGCCTCGGCATCGGCGCCGGGTTCCTGCTGCCCAGGACGCTGGTGCCCGAGGGCACGGACATCACGGTCTTCGCGCTGTTCCTCGGTGTGGCGATGTGCGTCAGCGCGATCCCGGTCATCGCCAAGACGCTCATGGACATGAAGCTGCTGCACCGCAACATCGGGCAGCTCACCCTGACCGCCGGGATGATCGACGACGCCTTCGGCTGGTTCATGCTGTCGATCGTCAGCGCGATGGCCGTCAACGCGGCCTCGACGGGAACCGTGCTGACCTCGCTCGCCTACCTGACCGTCATCGTGGTGTTCGCGCTGACGATCGGCCGCCCCCTGGTCAGGCGCGCCTTCCAGCTCACCGCCAGGTCGGAGGAGGCGGGACCGGCCGTCGCCACCGCGGCCGTGCTCATCCTGCTCGCCTCGGCCGGTACCCACGCGCTCGGGCTCGAAGCCGTCATCGGCGCGTTCGTCTGCGGCATGCTCATCGGTAGCGCGGGCAAGGTCGAACCGGCCAGGCTCGCCCCGCTGCGCACGGTCGTGCTCTCCGGATTCGCGCCGATCTTCTTCGCCACCGCGGGCCTCAGAATGGACCTGACCGCGCTGGCCAGGCCTGAGGTACTGCTCAGCGGCCTGGCCGTACTGACCATCGCGATCGTCGGCAAGTTCCTCGGCGCCTACGCCGGGGCGCGGCTGAGCAGGCTCAACAGGTGGGAGGCGCTCGCACTCGGCGCCGGGCTCAACGCCCGCGGCGTGATCGAGGTGGTGGTCGCCATGGTCGGCCTGCGGCTGGGCATCCTCGGCGTCGAGGCCTACACCATCGTGATCCTCGTGGCGATCGTGACCTCGCTGATGGCTCCGCCGATCCTGCGGATCGCCATGGCCCGGGTCGAGCAGACCGCGGAGGAGAAGCTCAGGGAAGCCGAACACCAGGCCTGGAACAGCCACTCGACCAGTGGCACCGAACCGATTCTGTGACCTCAGAAAAGGGTGAGCGGCTCGACCGGTACGG
This sequence comes from Streptosporangium sp. NPDC001559, assembly GCF_042893955.1. Classification (NCBI taxonomy): domain Bacteria; kingdom Bacillati; phylum Actinomycetota; class Actinomycetes; order Streptosporangiales; family Streptosporangiaceae; genus Streptosporangium; species Streptosporangium sp. NPDC001559. The sequence goes on along the minus strand of NZ_JBIAVG010000012.1, from coordinate 216,402 downwards.
GCTCCGGCAGCGGGGCCAGGGCGGGCAGGTGGGACCGTACCTCGTCGTGGAAGCGCCGGGCGAGCGCGGGGGCGTCGGCGTTGTCGGGGGTGTGCAGGAAGAAGGTCGGCGAACGGCCCTCACGCAACCACGTCACGACCGTGTCCACCCAGGGTTGCCAGCCCTCGGCGGTGCTTTCGGCGGCGTCCCTGCCGATGTAGCGGACGATCGGGTTCCCGGTGAGGGCGGTCGTACGGCGCGGCATGCGCGGCTTCTTCGTCCAGGACTCCCGCTCGGCGTCGGTCGTCGGCGGCGTCTGGAAGAGGACGACCGTGTCGAACGGCACCCACTCGGCCCCGGCGCCCGCCAGGACCTGTTCCAGCAGCCGCGCGGACCGCTCGTCCTCGAAGAACGCGCGGTGCCTGACCTCGACGGCGTACCGGTGGGATCGGGGAAGCCGGTTGAGAAAGGCCGCGAGGACACCGAGGTCACCCGGGGAGAACGAGCCGGGAAGCTGGATCCACAGCGCGTGGGCGCGTGGGCCGAGGGGCTCGATCGCGTCCAGGAACGCCCCCAGCTCCTCCTCGGCGCCGTTCAGCCGGCGTTCGTGGGTGATCGGTTTGGGCAGCTTGAGCACGAACCGGAAGTCGGGGTCGGTCTGCCGCGCCCACAGCTCGACCGTGTTCCTCGCGGGTGTGGCGTAGAAGGTCGTGTTGCCCTCGACCGCGTTGCACAGGCTCGCGTAGGCGTGCAGCCGTTCCTTCTGCGGAAGGGGATGGGGGATGAAACGCCCCTGCCATGAGGTGTTCGTCCACATCGCGCATCCCACATGAAGCCGCATGTACCGACGCTATCCGAGTACGGCCCGCATCCGGTCATCGGACGCGGGCCGTACTGACGGGTCCGCCTGGTTCAGCGGGAGCCGGACCCGCTTCGGTCCGGCCGGTTCAGGTCCGGTGAGGCTCGGGCCCAGCCGGGCTCGGGTTCGGTGAGACCGGATTCAGCGGGGCTCGGCGAAGGCGAGGGCACGGGCGGGGTTCTCCACCATGATCTTGTGGATGACCTCGTCGCCGACGCCGAGTTCGCGCAGCGCGGGCAGGAAGTAGCGCGAGATGTAGTCGTACCCCTTGCCGCCGTACTTCCTGAGCTGGATCTTCTGGCACACGTCGTGACCCAGCACGATCTGGTCCGCGTAGCCCCGTTCGATCAGGTCCGCGACGCCCCGGACGACCTTGTGGTCGCTGGTCAGGAAGAGGTGTCCCCACGGGCTTCCTGGCGAGGCCAGGAAGTCCAGCTCGATGAAGGCGCCGCGGGCGACGAGACGCTCGGCGAGCGAGGGGTTCGTCACCGCCTCCATGCAGTGGCCCATGACGACGTTCGTCGGGGCGACGCCCTCCTCGTCGAGGATGTCAAGCACGGCGATCTTCTCCTCGCCGACTCCTCCGACGTGGAAGGTGATGGGGGCGCCGGTGATCCTGCTCGCCCGGCCGCTCGCGCGCACGCTCTTCAGCTCGTTCTCGGTCAGCGGCGCGGAGTCGGCGCCGACCTCGCCGATGACGCCCGAGCGGACGCCGGTCTCGCCGACCCCGAGCACGACGTCGCGCACGATGATGTCGGTGAGCTCGTCGACGGTGAGCTCGTCCATGTTCTCCGGGTGGAAGGTCGGGGTGTACCAGCCGCCGCCCATGACGACGTTGAGCCCGCTCTCCCGGGAGAGCCGCAGGAGCCCTTCGGGGTCACGGCCGACACCGATCGGCGAGACCTCGACCAGCGTGCCTCCCCCGACGTTGGCGAAGGCGAGCACCTCCGTCAGCATCTCGTCGAAGTCGCCCATCGCGTCACTGTCGGCGTTGGGGAACCCGTGACGCGTGCGGGCGAGGTTGGCGAGCGTGAGCGGCTCGGCGGCCTCCGGGGAGTCCTCGCCGGGACGGCGGAAGCGCGCCGGGCGTCGCAGGTCGACGAAGACGTGCTCGTGCATGAGCGTCTCCCCGAGCGCCGCCGGGTCGACCGGGCCCGTGACGGTCAGCGCCTTGCCCGCGATGTTCGGGATCTCGAAGGGGTAGCGGCTCACGAGTCTGCCTTCGGGGTCGTGATGGTCAGAAGTCGCCTCGGGTTGCGCACGGTGACGGTCTCGATGAGGGCGTCGTCCGCGCCGACCATCCTCAGGTAGTGGACGAGCTGCTGCAGGATGAAGCCGTACCCGCCGCCGCCGTAGGCGAGGAGGTGCGACTTGGCCGAGACGTCCTGCGACAGCAGAACCCGTTCGGCGTATCCCCTGCGTGCCAGTTCGACCACGGCCGTCGCCACGTCCTGGTCGTCGGAGACGCTCAACACGGACGGCAACCTGCCGAGCTGGTCGAACTGCACGAACACCCCGCGTTCGAGGAGCGGTTCGAGCTCGTCGGGACGCGGGGAGAGCGGGTCGCAGTGCCCGACGACGACGCGTGTGAGGTCCGCGCCCTCCTCGGCGAGCAGGTCGAGCACCCGCCGCTGGGTCGCGGGGTCGGCGGAGCGGTCGAGCGTGATCGCGGCACCGGTGGCCGCGGAGGCCCGCGCCGCCGCGACGAGGATCGCGCGTCCCGCGGGCTCGCCGGGGTCGAGCGCGCCGAGTTCGCCGATGACGCCCGCGCGCACGCCGTCCACGCCCTCGGTGATGTCCCTGACGATCTCCTCGGTGAGCCCGACGGCGTCGCCGGAACCGGTGGGACGGTAGCGTCCCGCGCCCATGACGACGGCCAGGCCGGTCGCCTCGGCGATACGGCGCAGCGCGGCCGGGTCGCGTCCGAGGTCGGGGGTGGTGACGTCCACCAGCGTGCCGCCCCCGGCCTGCTTGAACGCGGTGGCCTCGCGGACGGCCAGCGCCTCGTCGCCGAGAAGCAGGTTGTCCCTGTTGGGGAGGCCCAGGCTGACCTCGCCGAGCAGTTCCATGGTGAGCGGTTCCGGCGGTTCGGTCCCGTCGCTGAAGTCGCTCAGCAGATGTTCGTGGGGCATGACCGCGCCTAGGGCGTCCGGCGCGAGGTCACCGGTGACGGTGACGACCCTCGCCGCGCGCGCGGTTGCCGTGGTCGAGTCGGTGGTGGACACCGGGCCAACATAACATAGAAGATCGTATATGATACAGAGGGCAATCCGTGTCTCTCCGAGGCCGAACGGCACGTGGACGCGTCGAACCGCCGACCATACGGAACCACGGGCCGGCCCGTTCCGAACTCCCCCGCCCCGGACCGGCCGACGGCCTCTCAGCCCCCGGCCAGAGCCTCGGCGGCCCCGCGGACGTGGGCCTGCAACTCGGCCTCCGCGCGGTCGTCGAGGGCCGCCGTGGTCGTGGGAAAGGCGTCGGACAGGTCCACCATGACGTCGAGGACCACCTCGTCCAGGAGCTCGTCGAGGGAGGACGGCCCCGTCTTGGACCGCGCGCCGGCCAGCCGTGGCCCGTTGACCATGTCCAGGGCGATCCGGCGTAGCTCCTCCGGGGCGAGCATCACCTGCGGGTCCCAGGGACGACTCTGGTCGAAGCGCCGTTCGTCGAACTCCTCGATCTTCAGTTTGAGGGCGGGACGGCGTGCGGGAGGCAGGGGGGTGTCGGGTCGCAGGACGATTCCCTCTGCCGTGTTGTCCGGCACCTCGGGCAGGCCGAGCATCCGCGGCACACGGGTGGGGAAACGGCGGGGCAGACCGTCGAGATCGGCCCGGCTCCCCCTGGCGAGAAGCGGCACGACGTCGAGACCGGTGTCGGCGGCGATCGAGGCGATGTCCGCATAGGGCAGGAAGGTCCCGGGGTCGTCCGGCCCCTCGTGACGCAGCACGTCGAAAAGGGCGAAGCGAATCCCGGGGCTGTACCAGACGCCCGTCTGGACGGGGGACGCACCCGGCGCCGGGGGGACACCGGGGTGAGGGTAGTGGCCGCCGTACAGCTCGCCGTAGAGACGCACCGCCGAACCACCGCGGGCCAGGGCGGCCTCCACGGCCCCGGCGAAGGCGCCGCGCAGGAGCTGCCAGCCGAAGAACGGCTCGTCGTCACGCAGCCATGCCTTGCGCTTGCCCACCGACATGCCCTCGCCGTCATGGGCGATCACCATCTGGGCCCCGTGGACCTTCTCGGTGGCCACCCAAGGGCCTCCGGCGGTTCCTCCCCCGGCCCGGTCGGCGGTGGGAATCTTGGGGTAGGCGAGATGCCGCATCGGAGCAGTATGGCCGAGGCGGACTCGGAAACACCTCTGCTTTTCCGGCCGGTCCGGAGCCTGTTCCGGCCCGGTCCGGAGCCGGTGATCGGATCGGTTCCGCTCCGGGGCCGCCAACCTTGATCTTCGCATCGTGTGGTGGATCGCTTCTGAGCCCGAAGGGCCGAGGTCACGACGATCCGTGCATCAGGCCGGTCCTGACGACGAAGCCGTCGGGCGGCCCGGGACGGCGCCGCCGCGCCGTGGCCTCCGTGGAGCCGTCGCATCACCGGAAATGCTTTACCCGGGGCCTACGGCCTTTTTGAGATGGTCTCCACGACCAGGAATGACCAGCCTTCCGGACAATCCTCCTCGTCGTCACAGAAAAGTCACAACAACCCAGGAGAAGCGGGTTCGGCGTGGATGAATCACATGGCTCTCGCTCCATATCGTGGAAGCTCGCATTACTCACCTGCGGACCGCTGCTGACGACGGCGCTGTCGGTGTGGGCCTTCAACCAGGTACCGGCCGACGCGGTGGTCCCTGTCCATTGGAATGCGATCGGCGAGGTGGATCGATACGTGTCGAGACTGGAGGCGCTCCTGACGCTTCCCATCGTCTCGATCGTCGTCAGCCTCGTGGCCTGGCTGGTCGACATGCTGGGAGGCGTTCAGCGAAACGTCGTACCCGGATGGGTGCTGATCTCTCTCATGCTCGTGACGGCGCACGGCTTCGTCCTTCAGGCGGCGCTGTCCGGCAGGGCCGTCCTGCCCCGGGTGATCGTCGGGGTGCTCGGCCTGGCCGTACTGGCGCTGGTCGGCAGATCTTCCGTACCGGCCGGATGGAGATGGGCAGCCGCCCTCCTCGGCTGCGCCCTCCTCGTCGCCGCCTTCGCCGTACCGCTGTGACCACCCGGCGGAGACGAGACCTGGCGCGCCGTACGGTCCCGGCGGCCGCCAGCCCCCCGATTCTGCTCGACGATCTCACAACAGTCCTTTCTCGGAACCCCTGCTTTCTCTTGGCGGGATGGACGTCAGCCAGACCGGCCGACATTTTTTAAAGGGCGACCAGAAAGCATTGTTGCGGCCGGTTCCCACGGAGCGAAAATGATTCGCCACGGCCCTTCTCCGCCGCCACCATGTGAGCCATGAAAGATGACGGCGGATCGGACTGTGAGTTCTGCGCGATCGTCCGCGGCGAGGCCGAGGCGAGTGTTCCCTACGCGGACGACCGGGTGATTGTGATCATGGACATAAGGCCCGTGACCCCCGGCCACCTTCTCGTCGTCCCACGCGTCCACGCCGTGGGTCTGGAGGACCTCGACGAGGAGACGAGCGCGCACGTGTGGCGGATCGGTCACCGGATGGGCCGTGCCCTGCGGCGCTCCGGTCTGCGGTGTGAGGGCGTGAACGTCTTCCTCGCCGACGGGGAGGCGGCGTTCCAGGAGGTCTTCCACTTCCACCTGCACGTCTTCCCGCGATTCGAGGGAGACGGTTTCCGGATAACCGCCGACTGGGAGACAAGGGCAAGGGACCTGCTCGACCAGGAGGCGGAAGCGATCCGGTCCGGGCCGGCGGAGCCGAATCCGTAGAGAACCCGAGGCCCTGACGGTTCCCCCGGAAATCACAGGCCGACCAGTACGTCGAACACGCCGCGCCGTCCCCGAGCGGCGGCAGGTGTCGGTCGTCGGCGACGGGGACCTGGTAGCGCTACCGGGACTGGAGGACGACCTGACCGTGGTCGCCGAGGCCGGCGCCTCCGCCGACGCCGCCAAGCGGTGAACGAGTGGAACACATCGAACTCGCACGCCTAACGCATCGACCGGATCATCCGTCTTCCCTTCATCTGCGCCGGGTACTCGACCAGACGGTAAGCAACCGAAGCAGTGGGAATCAGCAGCAGGAGGTACACGAAAAGTGGAATGAAGTTGTCGATACGCCAGCGACCGACAAGGGCGTCCGACACCTTCAGAACCATCGGGTGCAGCAGGTAGACCGAGAAGCTGATCTCCCCGAGACGCACCAGAGGAGCGGGAATCTTTCTGTCCTGAAGCGCCATGCCTCCGAGGAAGAAAAAAGCCACCAGAACCATGGAGACGGTCCACGAGATGGATCCGCCCTCCACCTCTCTCGGATGCATCCAGCCTTGTGCAACGGTGACGATGAAAACCAAGGAGCCGAAGACGGCTGCCACCCGAACCGGAACCTCTTTTTTCCTGGCGCGATACATCAGTGTTCCACTGAACATCATCGCGAGAACAGAAAGTCCATACCAGGGTGAGATTCTTCCATTCGCCACGACAAGGACCAGCGCCATGGCGGCTCCCGCCGTCGCCCCCAGCCGGCCGACCACGGCGTTCGAGGAGAAGCCGGATCCCATCGCGGCCACCAGGATCACGACCGAGACGGTGGCCACAGTGTTGACTCCGGCCACCGACGACAACTGCGCCGCGCCTGCCAGAAATGTCAGAAGGACACCGCCTGCCACGAGCACGCATATGACCGGGGCCGTTCTCCTGTGCGCACCCCAGGCGAACAGACCGACCACCAGGAGATAGAAGGCCATCTCGTACGAGAGGGTCCACAGCACGTTGATCGCGTTCGGAACGGCGAGCATGTCCTGAAGCATGGAGGCATGCGAAACGACCACGACGACTGGATTGATGGGCCGAAGCTCGCCACGCAGCTCATTGACACCGGTGACGGCAAGAAGGACAAGGACCGTCACCGCCACGCACCAGAGCGGATAGATACGAAATATCCTGCTGACCCAGAAGCGGCGAACATCGCCATGCCGCTCCAGAGAAGAGGGGATGATGTATCCGCTGATCAGGAAAAATATCATCACCCCCCACGTACCCGGGTTGAACCACTCCAGGAGCGCGCCGCGAAACTGTGGAGTGTAAACGTATGTCCCGTGGTGAATCGCGACAGCCAACGCTGCGATGCCGCGCAACCCGTCCAGCCACCTCAGGCGCGCCTCTCCAGGCCTCGACGGCCCCGGGTCGTGAATATTCACCTCAGAGGCAACGCCTCGCGAGAAAGACGCCCCTTCGTTTACCGTCAACTCTCCGCCATCTTCAACAAGGCCGGATTTCCCGTTCCACCGTCGAACAAGGTCTGCAATGTCATATATTACATATCCAACCCTATAGGCTAAGGGAGTCCCAGCTGGGGTTATATGATGCCCGCCGACACAGGCCCCTCTCATCGGAACCGTCAGGCACAGGCCAATCTCGCCTTCGTGTCCACGAATGCCAGATCAAGCATAACAAATTCCTAGCTAATTATAGTAGATCCAGACTTTTCCAGTCGTCTCGGCATCTCCGGTAATCCACCCACAGACGTGGAACGACCCCTTAACGGACACCCAGGGCCGCAGAGACTACCGGCTCCGGCGGAGCCGTACCAATGATCCGGTTCGATGGATAGGTTCATTCCCCAGCCTTGGAGAGATGCGCGGACCTGAACGTTTTTCGCCGCCTGGAACGTGGGAGACCGCCATATGTCGTTAGCCCGGTGGAGGTTGAGGGGCACGGTCCGGCTGTCAGGCCGACCGGCTCGCTTTGAGCGCCACTGTGGCAGCGAGCGCGATACCGGTTTCGAACATGAATGCACACGCGGCGATGCCCATGGCGGTAAGTACGGTGACGATCCTCTTCATTGTCTCGCCTTCCCCGATCTCGCTCCTGGGTCCAGGATTGTCCTATTGGCCAGCAACTCATCGCACGATGTCGGCTCCTGACACGTCCTCCACCCGGCCTACATTCCTTGAGGCGGGAAGAGCTCACGGTCCGAACCAGCGCTGAGAGCATTGACAGGGCCGGGAAGTCCTCATCTGGCTGCCCCGGCCCTGTAGGTGAAAAACCCGTCGCCCGTAACGGGCGAGGGTTGGTTCGTTGAGCTGGGATCACGCAATCCTCAGCTCAACGAGTCAACTCAGACGTGGGCACCATTGACGCCGACCGCGCCGAGGCCGCTCGGGCACTCTGCCTTGGCGTATTCGCACCCGATTGCTCTGTATTCCATGTAGGAATTGAACCTTTCTCATTCTGAAGTGCCGTTTAGCGGGCTGCCCTTGTCGCGAAGGAACTCCCGGAGGACGCACAACGACAAGATCGTGTATTACCCAGGAACTTCCGTGCTGCGTTGTCTTCAACCCTCATCTGTGTGAGCGGCCTGATCCGGCGCTTCCCGGCGTAGGTTCAACCGGTACTCGTCCGCCTGCGCGAAGGCGGATGGGGCCGGGGCGGCCGCGCACCCGTCCCCGTCTTGGGCGGGCGGATAGGTGTACTCCTCCCGGGCGATCCGTGCCCATCCGCGTCGGCGCGGGATCCGCGCCACGCTACACCGGACCTCGCCACTACGGGTACAGGCGCTCGAAGCGATGGGCCGACCTCCTCGATCGCGACATGGGCTGACAGGAAGCCCCGGCCCCTCCTTGATCGGTGGGCCGGGGCTCCGGTCCGGCGCTACGCGCGCACGAAGCCGTTGATGACCAGTGGGAGCGACGCGTCCACACCCGCCATGTTCAACACGCCTTCGTCCTCCGGCTCACCGATCGAGTAACCGGCAGCGGTCATCGCCGCGACCACGACCCGGGCCCGCGGGTTGACGCTGTCTCGGTAGGCGCGGAGCGCCTGCGACGGGTGAGCCCGACCCGCCCACGTCTCGTTGTCGGTGAAGACCACGATGCCATCGGCGTGGAACCGCTCACGCCGCGCCCAGACGAACGGGAGCGACAGGTCGGTGCCGCCGCCCGAGGGACTCCAGGTGGAGATCTCCCGGAGGTTCGTGCGCGGCGTCACCTTGGAGGGGTGGACATCGGTGTCGACGTCGATGACGTGAACGTCACCACGCTCGATGCGGGCGAGCATGACAGCCATGGCGCAACCGACCTCGTACGGCGAGCCGACCGGCGACCCACCGACCCGCACCCCGCCACCCCAGCTCATCGATCCTGACGAGTCGACGGCGACCAGCAGTCGCTTCCCTGAGGGTGCGACGGCGCCGAAGGCGAGCTCGTACGTCTCCTCCAACGCGTCGGAGACCGCCGGCACCGGCTGCCACGTCTGCTGGTCGGCGCGCGGGTTCGGCCGCGCCTGTCCCGAGTTGTAGACGCGGAGTGCGAGCCAGGCGTCCATCGGGTGGATGCGCGCCTTGAGGATCGCGTCACGATCGGTGAGCCTGGCGACCGCCCGGCCGGTGACGTCGCCGAGGGGCTTGAGCGCGCCGATCCGGGTCATGCGGGCCAGGTTGCGGATGAGGGCGGTCATGCCGACGGTGTCGATGAGCGCCTCCCACACGGCGGGCTCGCGCAGCATCGCGTCGGGGAGGAACTCCCACGGCACCCGCGCCTCCGTCACGACCCGAACAGCCTGGTCGACCGTGGTGACGGCCTTCGCGGTGAGGAACCGGTCGACCGCCGGAAGCTCGTCACGCGCCTCGTCATCGGTGACGTTTCCGGCGATCCACCCGAACAAGGCCTTCCGCTGCTCGGAGTCAGCGGCAGGGTGGGCGATCCGCAGCACGTCCCGCAGGTCGAACGCCTCTCCCTGCGGCGTCTTACGCTGCCGCGCCTTCACCGCCTTGAACGCCACGTGGTCCGGGTCGCCCCGCAGGAACCAGGAGCCGAGCGCCGTCCGAAGCGACCGGCCCACCCGCGGCGCCGTACCGCGTGAGGTCGGCTTCCCGCCAAGGTTCTTGTAGTAGCCGAAGAACTGCGCCAGGTGGTCCGTCGTCCGGGCGACCTTCGGAAGTGCCGACTTCGCCGCCCGGCGCGTGTCGGCGTCCCCCCGGGCGTAGCAGGCGGCGAGCGCGAACAGCGCCGGCCGCGGCTTCGGAGCGCGCGGCGGGCGAGCCGTTGAAATGTCCGTGAGCAGCCGCACGACGCGCGGTCCGTCCTCGGCGATCGCCTGGAACAGCACGCCGGCGTTCTCCGCCGTCAGCTTGTCCTCACCCACGTAGTAGGTGCCGCCCGTCGTGCCGAGGATGAGGAAGTCCTCCAGGCGGGTCCACAGATCCTTGGCGAACACGTAGCCACCCGCGGCGTTGGGCACCTGGTCGCTGCGGCCGGGGATCGGCTGAGACTGCGGGGTCGCGACCGTCGACACCGCGGCGAGGGGATCACGGGGAGCCATGGGCGTTTCCTTCCGTTCGACCCGCCCAGAGGCGGATACGCGAAAAGGGAGAGCGGATGTGGGATCTCCGACCGGCTGTGCCCTACCAAGCTGGGCGATGGATCAGGCGAGCTGACCCGACAGGACTCGAACCTGCATTCACCATGTGATAACCGACTGGATTCGACCCGCTCTCCCCGTTCATCAGCCCTTCCGGCGACGCGGATGTGGAGAGACCGACCGGCCGTTGAACGTGCTGGGCCGCTGCACCACACCACCAGAAGGCGGCGCCGGGATTCGAACCCGGGTCTCCGCTTTTACAGAGCGATAACCGATCGAGATTCGACCCACGCCACCGGCAGACCGATGAACGATCAGGTCTGGAGCCGTCACGGATATGGGGACGCCCACCGGCCTTTTTGGCGCTCTACCGCTTGAGCTACATGAGCCGAAGCCCACGACGGGACTCGAACCCGCAACCGCCCCATTAACAGTGGATAACCGACGAGCTTCGACCCGTGCCGGCACCAGACCTGACCAGCTCATCGGGCCGAGAGAAGGCACGGATATGAGGGCGGACACCGGCGGCATCTGATTTGAAGAGATAACCGATGTCCTTCGACCCGCACCGTCTCCAGGCCCGATGAACTGCATGCAACGCTACCGATTCCCGTGACGTATCACACCTGAATTTCCGGACTAGAGTGACAACCGAAGGAAATGTGATCGCATCCCTCCGACGATTGAGCGGCGATCTTCCGGCAGGTCCGTGAACGGTGGTCGACGTCCTCGCGTGGGCGGTCCCTGCTGGGGGCTTCGTACTGATCGTCCTGTCTGCCTCGCCCCCGGAGGGCAACAGCCGGGGACGGAGGATCAAGGACGTCTTCGCGTGTGTAGCAACCGGTAGACGTTCCTCGACCCGTTGGATGCCGACGGTCGCAGACGACCTTGAACCGCAGGAGCCGGGACGATCAGGCCTCTACACCAACCACCAGGAAGTCAGCCCTTGCGATTGACGGTCATCACGGAGCCGAGGCCTCCGGCGGAGGCCCGGAAGGCGGCGCGGCAGGTGGTAAAGAACAGCAACGACCACGGCGGCGACCAGGAGGGCGGAAAGCAGCAGGACGCCCAGGATGACCACCGTGCGGACGGCCTCGTAGCCGAACCAGAGATAGATCTCTCCACTGGAGACCCCGGACAAAGGGGCCTCGACTGCTTCGTCGGGTGACAAAGTCGCTCCTCGTCATATGCGCCGTAGGTGCGGAGTGAGGGTATATCGTCACGCGAGACGCGTCTTGTGGTCCTGGTGCGTACGGCGGTGTGGCCCCGACTCTGCGAGTTGAACGCCGACACACCGTCGAAGAGTCGCACGGCCGGAGACCTTGCCGTTTTCACATAACCGGGAGCAACCTCATGAGGATGAACATCCCTTGAGGCCACACGGATTCATGCGAACAGAAGCTGTTATCGGACCCCGTACGAACACCCGATCAAGGACCACGATGTCGATAGACGAGAGTCTGGCGATCCTGCACCGCGCCGCCGAATCCGGAACGGTCATCATCACGGCGTCGGAGCCCGCCTCCGCCGGAGCCGTCCGCGACCGCGAGACAGGGCTGAAACCCCATTTCGGAACCATCGACTGGACGGCTCCGCCCAGCTACCGGGCTTTCCTCGCCAAGCACAACACCTTTTCCTGTAGGCGCTGGGACGTCTCATCCGACCGGTACATCGAGTTCGTCGTCGTCGGTGACGATGCCATCGTTGAGCTGAACTCCGATCTCGTGCACATGCCCGAGCATGTGGACCGCGGCGACGGCCGGTGGCTGTCCACCAACCACCTGGTCGGCTTCGCCCTCGCCGACGCGGACAACGAGGCGGTCTGGTGCTTCGATGTCACCCGGCCGGACGCGGACGGCGAGTACCCGGTCTACCACCACCACTACGACGATCAGGAAGGGCGTGCCCGCTACGTTGAGGGCGGAGACTGGGAGGACCCGGCCAACTCCACCCCGGACTTCCCCACGTTCGCCGCCTGGCTGGACGCGATGACCAAAGCGTTCACCGTGCCCGAGCCACCGAGCTGGTTCGAGCAGCTGGGCTCTCCGGGCTTCCACCCGGGGCTGTAGGAGGCCGTACGGATAAGGGTGCGATCATGGTCGGCGATTCGGGGTCCTGCCGGGGTGCCCATCCACGCGGCCTCTGAGAACGAAGAGCCCAGCCCTGTACGGCGAGCACCGAATTCGTCCGTCGAGCCCAGGGCCCACATGAAGGACCTCGCCGTGGACGATCTCCCCAATCCTCGCCGCACAGATGGCGGAGATCATTTCTCTCGGAGAGGGCGAGTCGTTTGAGCTGGACGAATGCGCAAAAGTAGGTGTGGAGCCTAGGAGATTCGAACTCCTGACATCCTGCTTGCAAAGCAGGCGCTCTGCCAACTGAGCTAAGGCCCCGAGGTCAGGTCGCCGACGGCATGTGGAAGTGCGCTCGCGACCTGCTTCAGGCGTACACGGTAGCAACTGGACGCCCTCCGACGCCACTTGACGCATGGTCACCCGGAGAAGGGTCAGAGAGCGGCGGCGCCCACGGGGGTCTCGGCGGGGCGGTCGGTCAGGACCAGGGAGGGCAGGTCCCTGACGGAGTCCAGGATGTGGGTGGCGCCGCCCTTGAGGAGGCGTTCCCTGCTGTGGGCCCCGGTCATGATCCCGGCGACGACCGAGGCTCCGGCGCGCCGTCCGCAGAGCATGTCGTTCTCCGAGTCTCCGGCCACCGCGACCTGGCGGACGTCCTGGACGCGAAGACGCAGAAGCGCGCTGAGCACCATGTCGGGCATCGGGCGGCCACGGCCGACGTCCTCGGTGCAGAGCACGAGGTCGAACCGGTCGGACCAGCTCAGGTCGGCCAGTACGCGGCTGATCAGGGAGCGGCTGAAACCGGTGGTCAGGCACACCTTGACGTCGCCGTCGCGGAGTGTGTCCAGCGTCTCGACGATGCCGGCCGCCGGGACGAGGCCGGAACGGCCGATGGCGCCCTCGTAGGAGCGCTCGAAGGTCAGATTGGCCGCCTGGGCCTGAGCCTCGTTGTCGGGGAAGATGCCCCGGAAGACGTCCAGTGTGGAGCGGCCCCGGGACCGGTGTACGTGCACCATGGCACGTGCGTACGCGCCGGTCCCGGGCACGATTCCCTGTGTGGCGATCGCCTCGGCGAACGCCCGTTCGACCATGACGACATCGCCGATCGTGGTGCCCGCCAGATCCAGGCAGACAAGCCTGATGGGGAGCGTTCCCCCATCTTGGGCAAGGACCATGAAAGCACCCGAATCGGTAGCCGCGTTGTTCAGTTCTCGCTTCCCGTGGCCTCAGTCCACAGGTCGAGCTCGGCGCGGTCCGCCTGCACCTTGCGCCAGATCAGCAGTCCCCCAAGCGCGACGAGCGCGAGAACGAGCAGCTTCTTCACGGTGTGACCCCACTTCTTGACGGTCTCACCTGCCGGGGTGAGACAACGCCCGGTTCCAACGTTTTCCCTGCAGCCTAGCAAGGGATCGGGCCATGATCCGGTTTGGGCGACAAGCCGAAGCGGCTAATCACCGTCAACCGGGTGATTCTAAACATCACGCCGTACGGCTCGCATCCAAACGGCCGCAATACGCGACGAGTCGGGCCTCATGGCCGTTCCCGCTTCACCATAACCCCCGGAAACCTCTGGCTGCGCACACACCCGGGGACGATCTTCCCCAAAGCCCACATGATCAGGAAATATGCGTGTTTTTGGGTAGGTGCGGGGGAGGAAAACCAGGAGGTCAGAGCCATTCCCGCCTTCCGCCGCTCTTGGGGCCAGTGCCCCCGGGCCTGGTCAGCGCGTCACGTCCCCGGTGCACGATGCCCCTGACCGCCTTCAGCCCGGCCTCGTCCCTCGCCGCCGCCAGCGCCGCCTTCGCGGCGTCGTAGGCGTCGAGGGCCTCGTGCCAGTCGGCCGCCTCGGCGTCGGCGCCCGCCTGGTCGAGCAGGTCGATCTCCTCGCCCAGCGAGGTCACCTCCTCCTCGGCCGCACGCCTGGAGTCCTCGAACCGGGCCCGTTCCCGTACGGCGGCCCGCCTGCGCCGTACGACCCCCCGGGCCGTCCTGGCGGCGATGGCGGCGGCGGCCAGACCGAGCAGCCACAGGACGACGACCCAGCCGACCGGCATCTTGCTCGTCGAGCCGGAGAGGTCGGCGTCGTCGACGTTGGCCGTCTCCATGTCGGTGACGTTCGCCCCCTGGAAGGACGCGCCCTTGAGGTGGGTGAAGGACAGGTCGGCGCCGATGAGGGAGGCGTTCCTGAAGACCGCGTCGAAGTACTGGCCGCTGCTCAGGTCGGCGTGTTCCATCATGGCCCCGGTGAAGTCGGCCCGGTCGCCCTTGGCGCTGCCGAGACGGGCGTCACGCAGGTCGGCGCCCTTGAAGGAGGCGCCCCTGAGGTCGGCGCTGCCGAGGTTGGCCGTGGCCAGTACGGCGGAGCCGAGGTCGGCGCCCGTCAGGTCACCGCTGCCGACGTCGGCGCCGATGAGACGGGCCTGGCGCAGGTCGGCCCCCTTGAGGGAGCGGAGCCTGGCCCCGGACAGCGACGCCTTGCGCAGGATCGCGCGGTCGAGCCGTACGGAACTCAGGTTCAGGCCGTCGAGGCGGGCACCGGTCAGGTCGGCGCAGCTGAGGTCGTCGGGGAAGTCGCTGACGCCGGTGAGATCCCGGCCCGCGTACCGCTGGCCGCTGCCCGGCTCACAGTTCGCGCCGGGGGCGGGCAGTTCGGTGGGGACGCCCTTGCTGCCCGCCAGGTCGAGGCCGGTGGCGTCGCGCAGGTTGGCCTCGGTGACGTCGGCGTCCTGGAAGGTGGCCCCGTCCGCGGCGGTCGAGTACATCTCGGCCTTGGTCAGATCGGTCCTGTGGAAGACCGTGTCGATCAGGATCGCGTTGTAGAACCTGGCCCCCGCCGCCCTGACGTCGGTGAGGTCGGCCCGGCGCAGGTCCGCGTAGTAGACGCTCGCCTCGCGCAGGTCGGCCCCGGTGAGCTTGGCACCGTCGAACTGGGCGTTGTACGCCTTGGCCCTGACCATGCGGACCCCGCGGAGGTCGGCTCCCTCCAGGTGGGCGTAGGCGAACATGGCGTCGTCGAGGGTCGCCTCACGCAGGTCGGCGCCGCGGGCGTCGGCACCGGGCAGGTTCGCCTCGGTGAGGTCGGCCTCCCGCAGGTCGGCACCCGCCATGCTCACGGTGGACAGGTCGGCCCCCTTGAGGGAGGCGCCCCTGAGATTCGCCCGGGTGAGGGGCGCGCGCAGCCGTACGCCGTCGAGGGTCGCACCGTGCAGGTCGGCGCAGGTCAGGTCGGCGGGCAGGGCGGCCGTGGTGAGGTTCCTGCCGGACAGGTCGATGCCGCTGCCCGGCCTGCACGCCGCCTCGGCCGATGCCGGAGGGGCCTGCGTCACGGCCGCCAGGATCACCGTCGGGGTGAGAAGGGTGAGAAGACGGAGAAAGACCCGCATTTTCCACTCGCTATCTCCCCCGAAACATCAGGATCCTACCGAAAAGCGGGTCAGGCGTCCTTGACGAGGTCGGCGTAGTCGGGGTGCCGGTCGATCCACTGCCTGACGAACGGACAGCGCGGCACCACCTGGACGCCCTCGGCGCGGGCGGCGTCCAGGGCCGTACGGACGAGGGAGCCACCCACCCCCTTACCGCCGAACTCGTCCTCCACCTCGGTGTGGGTGTAGACGATGACGCCGTCACGCCGGACGAACTCCAGCTGTCCCGCGTGTCTTCCGTCGATCAACGCCTCGTAGAGGTCGCCTTCGGGTGAGAGCTTGACGTCGACGTGCACGAGAAGTCCTCCTTCGTCGGGCCGCCGGACGGCGGCCTACCGATCAGCCTCCGCCGGGAGGGATTCATTCCCCGCGAATCCCGGAGCCGTGGCGGCCTGGTAAAAGGCACCCAACAGGATTTCCGGTCAACGGTAAACTGGACGGTCACGGCGTCGGTCGTGTGACGCCTTCTGATCCGACAGCCCGCAAAGGTGGCCCCGTGACCACGGTCGTCCGCGTAACCGTCGTCCCCGGCGACGCACCCGAGGGGATTCTCCTTCTCGCCCTGGGTGGGGAGCTCGACTACACCAACGCCGAACGGCTGCGGCACGACCTGCACGAGGCCGTCGGCCCCGAGCCGCGTGACCTGGTCGTCGACCTGACGGAGCTGATCTTCTGCGACTCGTCCGGCCTTCAGGTCCTCCTCGGCGTGCGCGAGCTCGTCCAGGCCCGTGGGCGCCGGATCGCGCTGGCCAACCCGCACCAGCGGCTGAAACGGCTCTTCCACCTGACCGGCCTCGCCGAGGCCTTCGGCGTCCAGCCGACCGTCACGCGGGCGGTGGAGATCCTGACGAGCCAGACCCCGCTGTAGGACGTAAGTCGGCGGGGACCGGGCAGATGTCTAACGACCACCGGACGGGGCGAGGTCGAGGGGGAAGGCGTGACCGGCGACCAGGAACAGCAGTGGCCGATCGATGAGGATCTCGGTGCGCTGCGGGACTTCCTCCTGCGCAGGGCGTCCCTGGCGGGCCTGCGCGACGACCGCCTCGACGACCTGCTGATCGCCGTCAACGAGGCCGTGATCAACGTGCTCGAACACGGCGGCGGCGAGGGCACGGTGACCGTACGGCACGACGCGGACTCCATCACCGTCGACATCACCGACACCGTGGGCGCGCTCGGCAGGCATGACGTCCCGCCCCGGCGTCCCGCCGACGCCGTGCGGGGCTTCGGCCTGTGGCTGATGAGCCAGCTCTGCGACGAGTTCACCATCCGGCGCAACGACGGCCGCTCGCTGGTACGCCTGCGGATGTGCCTGGACACCGTCCCCGCCCGATAAGCCCTCTCCGAAGCTTTGCCTCGCGTGGAGATCGGCACGCGACTCCCAGGGGGATCACCTGGCCATCGTCTGCGCGCGAGGGGGATTCGATGGGCCGTCTCAGGGTGATCGGCGTCGTTGTGGTGGCCGCGGCGACGGGAGCCGCGCTCGCCGGGTGCTCGGGACAGAACGAGGCGGAGAAGGACCCCGCGGCGATCGCCGCGGCGGCGAAGGCCTCGGCGTCCGCGGTCGCGGCGAGGAAGGCGGCCCAGCTCAAGTCCAGGGCGGTGACGGCGGCCCAGGTCCGCGCCAACGAGCTGGGGCAGATCCCCGTCCTGATGTACCACCGGGTGGTGGACAAGCCCGGCACCCAGGACGACCGCACCCCGAAGCAGTTCCGCACCGAGCTGGAACGGCTGGCCAAGGAGGGCTACGTCCCGGTGACGGCCGCCGAGTACGTCACCGGGCGCATGGACATCCCGGCCGGCAAGCACCCGGTCGTGCTCACCTTCGACGACTCCTCTCCCTCCCAGCTCTCGCTGGACGGGATGGGCGTCCCCAAGCCCGGGACGGCCGTGGCCATCCTTGAGGACGTCGCCAAGCGGAACCCGGGCTTCCGGCCGGTCGCCACCATGTACGTGACACGCGACATGTTCGGCAAGGCGACGCCCGAGGAGGGCACCGAGATGCTGACGTGGCTGCACGACAAGGGATTCGACATCGGCAACCACACCCGGGACCACAAGAACCTGCGGGGCAGGCCAGAGGACCAGGTCACCGCCGAGATCGCCGCCGGTCACAAGCTCATCACCGACCTGATCCCCTCGAAGCCCGTCACGCTCGCCCTGCCGTACGGCAACCAGCCGAGCACCAAGTCGTGGGGGCTCAAGGGGACCTCGGGAGGCGTCTCCTACGACTACGGCGGGGTGTTCCTGGCCGGGTACACGCCCGCGGAGTCGCCCTTCAGCAAGAAGTTCGACCCGCAGGGCATCCCGAGGATCCGCTCGATGGACAAGACCGGTGACTGCGCGAAGTTCTGCTCGACCGCCTGGCTCGACTGGCTGCAGGCCCACCCGGACGAGCGCTACACCTCCGACGGCGACGTGAACACGGTCGCCTTCCCGAAGTTCAAGTCGCCCTTCGCGCTCAAGCGCTTCAGCGACCGAATCCTGGCCTACTGAACAGGGCGAGGGTCTCCGGCAGCTGGGAGTGGCGGGGCAGGGCGGGTGCACGGCCGCCCGACCCGGTGCGAAACCGCCACTAACGCTCGCCCGGAGTGACGACGCCGGATTCGTACGCCAGCACCACCGCCTGGACCCGGTCGCGCAGCCCGAGCTTCGTCAGGATGCGCCCCACGTGGGTCTTGACCGTTGTCTCCGACAGGAACAACTCGGCCCCGATCTCGGCGTTGGACGCGCCTCCGGCCAGGCTGAGGAAGACTTCACGCTCACGCTCCGTGAGCGCCTTGAGCACGGCGTCCGGGTCGGTGTCGGCCTTCGCGATGAGCCGCCCGATGAGTCGGCGGGTCGTGGCGGGCGCGATGATCGAGTCACCCCGATGCACGTGCCGGATCGCGGCGATGATCTCCTCACCTGGCGCGTCCTTCAGCATGAACCCGCTAGCACCGGCGCGCAGCGCGGCCAGGGCGTGCTCGTCGAGATCGAACGTGGTCAACACCAGCACCTTCGGCGGGTCGGTCAACCGCTGGATCTCCCTGGTGGCGGTGACACCGTCCATTCGGGGCATACGGATGTCCATCACCACCACGTCGACGTGCCGCGACTCCAGCGCCGACAGGGCGGCCAGGCCGTCAGCGGCCTCTGCGACCACCTCAATGTCGGGCTGGGACCTGGCGACCATGATCAGGCCGTTGCGCAGCAGCTCCTGATCGTCGACGATCATGATCCGGATGATGGAAGACTCCTCGGCTCATAAGGCAGGGTGGCCGACAGTTCGAAGCCGACGCCTGAGCGTCCGCCGGCCTCCAGGGTGCCTCCCACCATGCCGAGACGTTCGCGCATCCCGGTCAGCCCGACGCCGGCCTCTCCGGCGGGCGGCCCGGCGCCGTCGTTCGTGATGGTGATGTGCAGTCTGTCCGCGCGCCAGGCCAGCGTCATGTCGGCGGAGGCCGTCGCCCCCGCGTGTTTGATCACGTTGGTCAGTCCCTCTTGGATGACGCGGTAGGCGGTCAGATCGACGGCGGGGCGCAGTGGCCGCGCGTCCCCGACCTCCCGTACGGCGAGCCGTACGCCTGTGTCGCGCACCTGGTCGAGTAGGTCGGAGAGATCGTCGAGGCCCGGTTGCGGAGTGGTACCGCCGTCGGCGCGTAGCACGCCCAGGAGCCCGCGCATGTCGCGCAGGGCCTCACGCCCGACCCCGGCGATGGTGGCGAACACACCCGCTCCGGGCGAGCCGGGGTCGGACAGCCTGCCACCTTCCGCCTGGCTGACCATGACGGCGAGCGAGTGGGACACCACGTCGTGCATCTCGCGGCTGATGCGGTCGCGCTCCGCCCGCGCCGCCTCCTGCCGCTCCCGCGCACGGTCGGCCTCTGCGCGCTCGGCCTTCGCGCTGAGCTCGGACAGGAACAACATCCGGATCCGGCTGAGGCGGCCCAGCGACCATAGGCACGCCGCTGCGGCGACCAGGCCGACCGACAGCCCGATCCGCCACGCGACCGGCTCGTAGGAGCCCGAAGAACCGCCCCATGAGGCCGGATTCCACAGACGCGCCAGGACCAGGGCCACACCCGTCAGGGCGATGGCCAGACAGGCCAGGCTGGGCAGCAGGTCGAGCCGGCCGGAGGCCGTGTAGAGCAACAGCCCGAAGACCAGCGTGCTCGGCAGCAGCACCGCCGGATAGTAGGCGCCGCCCGGGTCGTGCAGGGGCGGCAGTGCCACCAGCAGCAGCATCGCCGCGGCGGCCAGTCCGTACGCCACCAGCGGGCGCAGCCGACGCGGGACGACGCACCCGTGCAGCGCCAGCAGGCCGAGACCCGCGAGCAGGCGGAGCGGCAGAGGACTGTCCGAGGCCCGGAGCAGGCTCAACGAGACCAGGCCGAGCGGCAGGAAGAGCAGGACGGCGAGCAGGGCGTCGGTGCCCACCTGATGCCGGTTGAGAAACGAGTCCACCGCGACGTCGGAAGGTGACGGGGGCTCTCGCACGCCCACCATTATGGTCGGCGTGTGTGAACGAGGTGGCGGCGGCGGGAGAGGTACGCCAGCGCGGCCACCGCCAGAGCCGCGCCCCACAGCGGCCACAACATCTCTGGCAGCCAGGCCCCCAGTTCGTTGTTCGCCCCCGCGGGGCCGACCTGCTCACCGGTGAGCTTCTTGCGGACGTACATCAGTCCGGCGGAGGTGACAGGGAGGGAGGCGACCAGAGCCGAGTAGGCCGGGAGCTTCGCCGGAATCGGACACCCACGCAGGAACGGCACCCAGCGCGGCCAGGTCTCGCCCCACGGCCGGACCAAGCCAACGGTCAGGACCGCACCGATGAGACCGAGCGTGCTGAGACCGGCGCCGATCGGGGTGATCTCGGCGATGTGGGCCAGGAACCGATCGCTGATCCCGACCGGAACGCCCAGCAGCCAGCCAAAGCGGGTGACGGCGTAGACCACGGGGACGGCGACCGCGACGGCGGTCGCGTACTGCCCGGCCCGTAGCGCGCCGACGGCGCTGCCGGGCCGCCCGGTCCCTGCGATCAGTGCGCGCGTCCCCAGGAGCATCAGGCTGACGCCGGCCGCCATCAGGATGAGCAGGTTGACGCTCGGCCACGTGAGCATGGCCGCGATCATCGAGAACTCGGCCTGGCCGAAGAGCGCGGCGACCAGCATCACCGGCAGATACCCGGCGGTCATCATGATGCGCACGTCAGGCAGGAGCACCGCCAGTCCGACGCCGACCGCGATGGCCACGACGGCGGGGGCCCGGTTGAGCGGACCTCTGACGACGAGCACGGCGACGACGCCGGCTACCAGTGCCGACACCGCGAGCACGGCCCCGCCGGCCGCCGCTGGAAGAGGGTCGAGCAGAGTGTTGCCCACGCCTGCGTGGCCGGCGTCGAAGGGATATGCGGGCCCTCCGACAGCCCAGAGCAGGCTGAGGGGCAGATAGCTCACCGACCAGACGGCGATGATCAGGATCGGCACGATTGGAGGGCGGTTTCGTGGCGGAGAGGCGTTCACCCGGCCCAATTTGCCGCCGCGGGGGTGCCCCGCACATCGTCACCGGGTCTCGGCCGGCTCCTCCGAAGGTCGCGATGGCGCCGTCCAGGAGGATGACGCCCGGCCGCCCGGTCGGCGAGAGCGGGGCGCCCCAAGCCGGAGGATCAAGACCCGGCGCGGTCCGGCCACCCGCTACGACAAAACCTCAGAAAGCCACGAGGCCGGGCTTCGCCTCCGAGGCTCGATCATGTGGCTGAGACTCTTCACCTCACCCACATGATCCGAACCTCGAACAGCTCCTAGAAGTGGTCGAGCAGCTCGGGGAACGCCCGCAGGGTGAGCACTCCCTGGTCGCCGGGGTCGAGGGTGGCCTGTTCGAGCACCCAGGTGTGGGCGTTGGGGATGAGGACGGCGTTCATTCCGGCCTGCCGGGCGGGGATGATGTCCGACTTCGGGGAGTTCCCGATCATCCAGGTGCTCGCGGGTGTCAGCGCGTGCTCCTCGGCCAGCCGTAGGTAGGCGGCGATGTCCTTCTCCGGGACGATGTGGATGCCGTCGAAGTGGTGCGCCAGCTGGGAGGCGTCCAGTTTGCGGCGCTGTTCCGCCTGGTCGCCCTTGGTCAGCAGGAGCAGCCGGTGCCGGGTGCCGAGGTCGAGAAGCGTCTCGGCGACGCCGGGGACGAGCTCGACGCGGTGCTCGACGAGCGCGACCGCCAGTTCGTCGATCCGGCGCCGTTCCCGCTCGGTCGTGGGCCGCTCGTTGAGCCGCTCGAAGCAGTCGCGGAGGCTGCGCAGGAACACCTTGCTGCCGTAGCCGTGGACCGCCGTGTTGGCCGTCTCGATGTCGTTGAGGACGGCGCGGAGTTCGGCCCTGTCGAGGGTCGGATGTTCGAGCCAGTCGAGGAAGTCGTCGATGACCCGCTCGAACAGGATGTTGTTCTCCCAGAGCGTGTCGTCGGCGTCGAAGATGAGCACCCTGCCGGTTGACCGCGGTGGCACGACTCTCCCTTGCTCGGATTTCCGCATGCCGTACAAGAGGTACAGGGCACCCGGAGCAGCGGCAAAGGGTTTTTCCGGCGGTCAGGACGCGGCTTCGGCGATGACCTCGTCCACTTCCCGGCGGCGCGCCGCCTCCTCCGCGGCGAAGCGTTCGACCTCGATCCGTTCGGCGATCTCCTCGTCCTGCCGCATGAGGGCGTCGAGGTCGCCCTTGGACATCTCCAGGACGCCCATGTCGTCGTAGGCCTGGCGGATGCGCTCGCTCCACAGGCCGATGTCCTTCACGCACGGGACGATCCGGCTGAACAGCAGGCTCTGGAACATCCGGATGTACGGCGAGTCCCTGAGCATCTCCTGGGCCTCAGCGCGGGGGATGCCGAAGTTCTCCCAGATCTCGACGCCGCGCAGCCGGTCGCGCATGAGGTAGCAGCCCTCGATGACGAAGTCCTCGCGTTCGCGCAGCTCGGCCGCCGACAGCTGCGCGTAGTAGTCGCGCAGCGCCAGGCGGCCGAAGGCGACGTGCCTGGCCTCGTCCTGCATGACGTAGGCGAGGATCTGCTTGGGCAGCGGCTTGGTGCTGGCGTCGCGGATCACGCCGAAGGCGGCCAGCGCCAGACCCTCGATGAGGACCTGCATGCCCAGGTAGGGCATGTCCCAGCGGGAGTCGCCGAGCGTCTCGCCCAGCAGGTCCTGGAGCTTGCCGTTGATCGGGTAGACCAGCCCGAGCTTCTCGTGCAGGAAGCGGGAGAAGATCTCCACGTGCCGGGCCTCGTCCATGGTCTGGGTGGCCGAGTAGAGCTTGGCGTCCAGGTCGGGGACGGTCTCGACGATCCTGGCGCCGGTGATCATGGCTCCCTGCTCACCGTGCAGGAACTGGGAGAACTGCCAGGCGGCGGCATGGTGGCGCACCCGCTTCCGCTCCCGCTCGTCCATCTTCTCCCAGTGCCTGGTGCCGAAGATGGCCAGTGACTGGTCGGGCATGCCGAGCGCGTCGTACGGATCGACCTCGATGTCCCAGTCGATGCGTTTGACCGAGTCCCACTGCTTGTCCTTGCCCTTCTGGTACAGGGCAAGCAGCTTCTCCCTGTTCTCGTCGTACTCCCAGGTGAAGCGGGCGTCGCCGGTCATCGGCACATCCCAGGTCGCCTCGCCTACGGGGGTCGTGTAGAACCGGCCGGTCGACACGGTGATCACCTCCATGGCACGCGGACGTACGCCGTAGGAACGGTTTCACGCGCTCCCTGGGGTGTCAACGGCGGGGCGACATGTCCGCAACCAGGGAGAACCCGGTTCTCACACCGCCTCGACCGCCGCCGGGGCCTCCGTTTCCTGGACGGGGGCGCGCAGCCCGCGCACCCCGGGGAAGAGCAGCGCGGCGAGCGAGGCCAGCAGGATGAGGGCGGCGCAGCCGAGCAGCGCGGGCCTCGGGCCGACCAGGATCGCCGCGGGCCCGGCCAGCATCAGTCCGATGGGGCCGAACATGAGGGACCCGAGGGCGTCGTAGGAGCTGACCCGCGACAGCGCCTCCGGCGGGATCTCACGCTGCATGGTGGTGTTCCACAGCACGCCGAAGACGTCGAAGCACACACCCATCACGACCGCGCCGAGGACGACCGTCCACAGCGGCGCCGAGATCCCGAGCAGCAGGTACGGCAGCGCGGTCGGCAGTGTCATGAGTGTGGCGATCAGGATAGGGCGGCTCGGCCGCAGCCGCAGAGTGACGACGATGCCACCGAGCATGCCGACCGCCTCGCCCGCCAGGACGGCCGACCAGGCCGCCGCCCCGCCCATCTGCTCCTTGGCGACCAGTGGCCCGAGCACGCCGTGCGCGGCCTGCATGGCCAGCACCAGCAGGGAGAACTGCGCGACCACGACCCACAGCCACTGCCGTGAGATGAACTCGCGCCAGCCGCCGCGCAGGTCGGTGAAGACGGAGCGCACCCCGTCGAGGAGCGACGTCCTGGCGGGCCGTACGGCCTCGGCTTCGTCCGGGGTTTGGGCGGCCGCCGCCGGTTTGAGGCGCAGGGCGGCCACGAGCACGGCGGCCAGGGCGAACATCAGGCCGCTGACGACCAGTGCCCAGCCCGCGCCGATCAGGACGACCGTCATGCCGCCCATGACGAGACCGGCGACCCGGGAGATGTTGGTGCCCAGCCCCAGCAGGGCGTTGGCGGTCTGCAGGCGGTCGGCCTCGACGACGTCAGGGACGATGCCGGTCAGGGCGGGGAAGAGGATGGCCGTCGAGACTCCGCTGATGGCCGCCGCCGTCGCCAGGGCGGGCAGCGGGGTCCAGCCGGTGAGCATCATGCCGGCGAGGCTGAGGAAGGCCGCCGCGTTGAGCGTCTCGGCGGTCATCATCACCCGGTCGCGGGGCAACCTGTCGGCGATCACACCGCCGACGAGCATGAACACCACCATGGGCAGCGACTCGGCGGTGAGGACGACCGACAGGGTTCCGGCCGTCGCACCGGGCAGGGCCAGGACGCCGAAGGCGAGGGCCACGGGGGCGAAGGAGGTGCCGAGCACCGAGATGGTTCTGGCGACGAGCAGAAGAGAGAAGTTCCGATCCCGGAGCATGCCGAGATCACTCCGGTAGCTGTGCACGTGCCGTCCCCTTAGACCCCAAACCAGAAAGAGAACCCATTCTTCCGGTTCCCGGGTCATATGTCGCATGAATTTCGCCCGCTGTCCAGGAGCCAGGCAACACAGAAGAAGCCCCAAAAGACGAAATATCCGACAATTGACTGATAGTCAGCACCTCATGTCATCCTCGCGATCACGGCGGCTCCGTAGGACCTGGCGCCCGCCGGACGGCCGGGGACCGCTGCCGAAGGAGCCCGATGAGACCGCTGAGCGTCATGCGATGGGCGGCGCACGAGGACGGCGCGAAGATGATCGACCGGCTGGGGGAGCTGGTCTCGTGCGAGTCGCCCCCCGGTTCCATCCCCCACCTGCGGGTCTGCGCCGACCTGGTCGCGGGCTGGGGCGAGGCCGTACTCGGCAGACCGGCGCGGCGGGTCGTCAGGGACGGACTGCCGCACCTGCTCTGGGCCGCGCGGGACCAGCGGGTACTGCTGCTCGGCCACTTCGACACGGTGTGGCCCGCGGGAACGATCAGGCAGTGGCCCTTCGCCGTGGACGGCGACCGCGCGACGGGGCCGGGGGCCTACGACATGAAGGCGGGCATCGTGCAGATGTTCACCGCCCTCGGCCTGCTCGCGGACACCTCACGGGTCGGCGTGCTGCTCACCTGCGACGAGGAGAGCGGCTCCGTCACCTCCCGCGAGCTGATCGAACGCCAGGCCCTGCGCTCGGGGGCGGTTCTCGTCTGCGAGGCCAGCGACCCCGCGGGCGCGCTGAAGGTCGCGCGCAAGGGCGGCTCCCTCTACCGGCTCACCGCCGTCGGCAGGGCGGCGCACGCGGGCGTCGAACCCCAGCGGGGCGTCAACGCCACCGTCGAGGTGGCCCACCAGGTCCTCACCGTGCAGGCGTTCGCCTCCCCGGCCGAGGAGACCAGCGTGACCCCGACGGTGCTGACCGGCGGCACCACGACGAACACCGTCCCGGAGACCGCGACCCTCTGCGTCGACGTCCGCGCCTGGACCAGGGACGAGCTCGAACGGGTCGATCTGGAGATCCGCAGGATGACCGCGCGGCTGCCCGGGGCCGTGCTGTCCGTCGGCGGCGGGATCAACCGCCATCCACTGACCCCGGAGGTCGCGCTGCCGCTGCTCGCGGTGGCGCAGGCCGCGGCCAAGGACATCGGCCTGCCTCCGCCGGACGGCGCGCACGTGCCCGGCGCCTCCGACGCCAACTTCACCGGCGCGCTCGGCGTGCCGACGCTGGACGGGCTCGGCGCGGTCGGCGGCGGCGCGCACGCGCGGGGGGAGTACGTCGACGTACGGGCGATGCCCGACCGCGCGGCGCTGTTGGCCGCACTCGTAGCGAGGCTTCTGACGACGCCTTCCTGACGAAGGCCCCACATCGGACGGTCGCCCCTAATACGCTGTGATCGGCCGCGCTCCCGCGCGTCCGGGGCTACCGCGAAAGTGGGCGCGACACGATGAACAGGGACAGCCGGCGGATCGGAGTCGAGGAGGAGTTCCTGGTCGTCGATCCGGTCACCAGGTGCGCGGTGCCCCAGGCGGAGGCGGTGCTGCGCCGGGCGGCCGACCGGCTCGGACCCCAGGTGGGCGGGGAGATCACCAAGCTCCAGGTCGAGTCACGGACGCTGCCCTGCCGTACGGTCACCGACCTGTACGGCCAGCTCGCGCGGGGCCGGGCGGAGCTGGACGCCTCGGCGGCCGAGGAGGGGCTGCGGATCATGGCCAGCGGCACCCCGGTGCTGGGCGACTTCGTCCCCTCGCCGATGACCGAGGGGCCCCGGCAGGACCTGGGCAACGCGACCTTCAGGGGTCTGCACGACGAGCTGAGCATCTGCGCCCTGCACGTCCACGTCGAGCTGCCGGAACGCGACCGGGCGGTGCTCGCGGGCAACCACCTGCGGCCCCACCTGCCCACGTTGATCGCGCTCACCGCGAACTCGCCGTACTGGTCGCGGCGTGACACCGGCTACGCGAGCTGGCGCACGCTGGTGTGGAACCGCTGGCCGGTCGCCGGGCCTCCGCCGTACTTCACCTCGGCCGACCACTACGACTCCCACATCGCCACGCTCCAGGAGGCCGGGGCCCTGGTCGACGTGGGCACGGTCTTCTGGGACATCAGGCCCTCGGCGCACCAGCCGACGCTTGAGATCAGGGCCGCCGACGTGCCGACCACCGCCGAGGAGTCGGCGATGGTCGCCGCCCTGGTCAGGGGCCTGGTGACGACCTCGCTCTCGCTGGTCGACCGGGGGGATCCGGGGCCGGTCGTCTCGGCCGACCTGATGCGGGTCGCCTACTGGCGGGCCGCCCGCGACGGGCTCGGCGGGTACGGCGTGGACGTGCGCACCGGCCGTCCCGTGCCCGCCGCCGAGCTGGCCGTACGGATGCTCGACGCCGCGGCTCCCGGGCTTGAGGAGCACGGGGACCTCGACCTGGTCACCGGCTGGCTGAAGCGCCTGACCGGGGAGGGCGACGGGGCCACCCGCCAGCGCCGCGCCGCCGAGGACGGCGGGCTCGCCGGGGTCGTCGACCACCTCATCACCTGTACGGCCCCGCCCGCCCTCCGGGAGGAGAGCACGTCCGCGTAACGACATCCCGGTCCGCCCGGTCCACCCTTGAGGGGAGGCAGGACGGACTGGGAGGCGTTTTCCGTTGACCGAGACCGCAGAGCACCCGACGATTCCCCTGGACACCGCCCGCAGGCCGCCTTCGGCCATGGCCCACGACGCCAGGGTGTTCGCCGACACGATGACCGCCCGCAGGTCGGTGCGGGAGTTCGCGCCCGACCCGGTGCCCGAGGGGGTGATCGAGGCGGCCGTACGGGCGGCGGCGAGCGCGCCGAGCGGCGCCAACCTGCAGCCGTGGCGGTTCGTCGTCGTGACGGACCCCGAACGCAGGCGGCGGCTGCGTGCGGCCGCCGAGGCCGAGGAGCGGGAGTTCTACGCGCACCGGGCCTCCGCCGAGTGGCTCGACATGATCGCCCCGATCGGCACCGACTGGCACAAGCCGTTCCTGGAGATCGCCCCGGTGGTGATCGTGATCTTCGAGGTGCACCAGGGGCCGAGCACGCCCAAGCCCTACTACGTCAAGGAGTCGGTCGGCATCGCGGTCGGCCTGCTGATCGCGGCGCTGCACCACGCGGGGCTGGCCACGCTGGTCCACACGCCAAGCCCGATGCGCTTCCTCAACGAGGTGTGCGACCGGCCCCCGGAGGAGCGCCCCTACCTGGTGATGCCGGTCGGTTACCCGGCGGCGGGTGTCCGGGTACCCGACCTGACCCGCAAGCCGCTGGAGGAGGTGATGATCCGCTGCTAGACGAGTAAGTCCTAAGTCTCCGTCACCTGGGCCCTGGCCGCCCCGAACATCGACGAACGCCACGTCCTCATGGCCGACAACATCAGTGAATATGGGGCAGGAGCGGCGAGGTAGCCGCCGACTCAGCGCCTAACTTGTCCAATGACGATGAGCTTCTGTCGACCTGGAAGCCCTGTGCAGCGACGGACATCAGCGTCCGATGGGACCATCTCCTCATCGGCTGCGTTTCCGCCAAGCTGAACACGGTCTCCATCAAGAAAGCTCCCCACACCTTTGACGTCCACGCCGCGACGGCCATCGACGACGATCGGTTCGGTGCCAGGCGGCCAGATGGGAATGTTGATGCCGTCGCCCGCCTGCAGAACCACACATTTGCTCGCCGCATGGTAGGCGAGCCGACTCTCGATCCCCACCACACCAGTTTCTCCGCCGGTGTGCACCAGGATGACCGGATCACTGCCGATTGCCTGGATCCACCCGGAAGTGGCCGAGCAGGCGGCGACCGCTGAACAGAGCAGCATGGCCACGCCCTTTTTCCAAGACATGGAAACCATATTCGAGTCCAGATCATCAAATGGGAGAATGGCCCAGCGGAAAACCTGGGCCATTCAGATCACGGCTTTCCGGTCAGCAGGTGGGACACGTCCACACGTTCCAGGAAGTCCCAAGCCCGTCTGCATCGTTGATGCGGTCGGTGGCGACGAACAGACTCGTCCCTCCAGCCGCCGAGGTAATTCCCCAGGCAGTGTTACCGTACCAAAGCGGTCCGCCGCTGTCACCGCCCTGAGTGACGGGGGGAGGGGACCCATCGAATATTGTTCGGATTCCGCCGAACCAATCTCCGGACATACCGGTCATACGATAAGTGACATCCGATTCGACGATAGTCCCGCAGGTGTACTCGCCGTCCGCATCGTGACTCGTTCGGCCGAAGAAGCAAACTCGGGAGCCTTCAACGGGACTCGTGCCGTTGGCGGTCACATATCGTGGCCGGTTGAGCGCGGCGTAAAAAGTTCGGGTGAACGTGAGATTCACCGATCCCGATTGGACCAGCCTGGAGAAGTCGTATTGCCGGCTCGCGTTCTGAGTGAAACCGAGAGTGGTTCGGTTTCCGGTATAGTTCGGATGATTGAAATAGAACCAGTACTGATCGCCGGAGAGTTCCCAGCAGTGCCGCGCACTGGTGGTGGAGTGGTAGCCGTCGGAACGGATCAGATTGAAGGCGCTGGTGCATTTCCAGACCGTTCCGGTGGTACCGCTCGCGAGAATTCCGCCACCGCGGAGGTAGGGATCATCGGCTGCGGCACCGGCCTTCCGGCCAGCGGCTGTGACGCCGGCCTTCTGACCAACGCCCTCAGCGGGACGAAGGTTCAGGTCGTCGCTGATGTTGATCTCGATGCGCATCCGAGGGTTGACTGGAGGCTGGAGCCGCAGGGCGGAGAGCACAGCGGCGCGCCGCCCGGGATCCTTTAGACCCTTCTGCGGCTCGACCTCGAAGTGAATGACGCCGGTTTCGATGTCATATTTACCCACGTAGCCGGCCACTTCGGCACGTTTGCCGAGCTCTTTGGAACTTGACTCGAGCGTCTCCCGCAACTCCTTTTTGGAGAAACCCTTGTCCCCTATCAGCTCCACTTCGCCCGGCAGCGTTCTGGCCAGCCGGAGCGCCAGTTCGGGAATCTTCCCTTTGAACCCGATTCTCGCCGTACGGCCGTCATTGAGAAGGCTCGTGCCGGATGCCTCGTCCGGGAAGGTGCTCTCCAATTTGTTATGCACCGCCTGCAGAGTGGTCTGCCAGGCATATCTGTTGATGGCCTCGGCATGAGGGATGCCCTCGTCCTCAGCGACTTGGCCGAGATCGATGAGTTCCTCGATCCGGATACCGTCGATCTTGACCGGCGGATAATAGGCCGGGCCGTCCGGCTGGTCGGCCACCTGGGACGGATTGGCTGCTGCGAAATCGCGCGCGTACTTCTCCAGGGCCGGCCTGAGGTCGGCACCAGCGCTCTTCGCTTCCGCGACGAGGCGGTCGATGGTGGGCCGCTCGGACTTCGGCTGGCTCTCACGTGTAAGGGTGACTCGATGGGTTCCGTCCGGGAGCTCAATCGCTCGAATTCCGCCGACCGATGGCACCGGATCCGTATTTGCTACGGCCAGCTCAGGTGTGAGCGTTAACGCGAGGACGGAGGCCACCACCAGGGATAATTGTGCTCTCAAGTATCTCTCCATAGCGGGACGACATAATCGATTGACGCCATGAATTACCGGGAGTCAATATGACAGTATCATTGACCTTAATGTCATGCAATGCCAAGATTGTTCCGAGAAATTACCAGAGGCTGCCTAGCGGCGTGTCACCGAACATTGCTTTGGCATTTGATCTCGGCGGGGCGGCCCCGGCAGCCACCTCTCGGATTCCTTCTGGGAGGTGATCGTGGCGCGCATCCGAGCGTTGACGATGGAGGAGGAGCGGCGGCTGCAGAGCCCAAGGCCGGCTCCCCGATCCGCTCGACGGACCAGCTATCCCACCAAGGTCGCGTGACGCACCATTAGTCCCCGGTCAGCAGGGTGTGGACACGGCGCCAGGCGTCGTCCGAGGCGGCGGGGTCGGTGGTGAGGAAGCTGTGCCCGACACCGGGGTAGACGACCATCTCGTGCCGTACCCCGGCCTCGCTCAGCGCGTCCGCGATCTCACGACGCTGGTCGGGCGTGATGAGGTGGTCCTCCTCGCCGACGAGGAAGAGGACGCGTCCGGTGATCTTCGGGGTCAGGGACAGCGTCGGTTCCGGCCTGCTGATCGAGATGTCGGTGGTCGGCAGCCAGCCGCCGTAGAAGACGGCCACGGCGTCGAGGTCGAACTCCGTGGCCGCGAGGTAGGCGATGTGACCGCCCACGCTCAGCCCGCCGACGTCGGCCTGCCCACGGGAGCCCGGCGCCGGACCCGGGGGCTGCGCCGGGAGGAGGTCGCCCAGCTCGCGGCCATCTCCTCGACGTACTACACCTACCTGGAGCAGGGCCGGGAGGTGCGTCCCTCCCGCCAGGTCCTCGACGCGCTCTCGGCGGCCCTTCGGCTCGACGCCGCCGAACGGAGCTACCTGCACGAACTCGCGCACGGCGCCCCGCCCGCCGAGACGCCCGCCGCCGTCTCGCTCGTCGAACGGCTCGACCCGTGCCCGGCCTACGTCACCGGCCGGTGCTGGGACGTGCTGGCCGCCAACCGGGCCGCCCGCGCGCTGTGGACCAACTGGGCCGCCCGGCCGCCGGAGGCCCGCAACCTGCTCTGGTGGATGTTCACCGACCCCGAGGCCCGCCGGGTGATGGTCGACTGGCAGGACGAGGCGTCCGCGCTGCTCGGCCGGTTCCGTACGGCCGCCGCACGGCATCCGGGCGATCCCGGCTTCGGCGCGTTGCTCGAACGCCTGCACGCGGCGAGTCCCGAGGTCCGGGAGTGGTGGCCACAGCACCGGGTCGTGCCGCTCGGCTCCGGCGTCAAACGGCTGCGCCATTCCGCCCTCGGGGAGATCGAGCTGACGCACGTCGTGCTCCAGCTCGCCGACGACCCCGAGCAGAAGCTGGTCACCTTCTCGGCCTCCGAGAAGGTCCAGGCCGGAATCAACCGGCTGCTCAGGTGAGGTTCTCCTCGAAGAAGGCCAGCAGCGGTTCCACGTGCCGTTCGGGACGGCGCCAGTCGGCCAGCAGGTCTTCGAGCAGGTGCCGTTCGGCCACCTGCTCGGTGCCCCGGTGGCGCCGTACGACCGGGTGGATGAAGGCGCTCTCCCGCGCCCGGCCTGGCTCGGGGTGCCGTTCGATGGCGAAGACGTCGCCGTAGTCCTCACGCCCCCAGCGCAACGTGACCGTGTAGTAGTGGGGCTCGTCCCCGAACCGGGAGAGCGCGTAGTCCTCCGGCAGGTCCGTGTAGTGCCTGACCAGCCCGCTCGCCTCGTCGAGCACCAGCACGTCGCACAGGTACTCGAACTGGGTCCACAGCGCCGAGCTCCAGTTCACCCGGTCGAGCACCAGCGCCATCAGCTTCTGCGGGTCGGCGGGAACCGTGTCGTACGGCAGCGCCACCCCCTCGTAGCGTTCGCGCAGCAGGGCGGTGAGCGTGCGCAGGTTGTAGCGGAAGCCGTCGATGAAGGCCGAGGACGCCCGGCGGAAGTCCCGTGCCTGGGCGATGGTGCCCGCGAAGTAGAGGTCGTCGACGTTGGACGAACGCCAGTCCGGGTGCAGCGAGGGGAGCCTGTCGTCGCGTTCGGTCTCCGGACGGCAGGATGGGTCGAAGATCGAGGTGTCCATCCTGAAGCCGGTGCACCGGATGACCGCGTCGTATTCGAGCACGGCCTGTTCCCCGTCGGCGTGGGTGTAGGTGATGCGAACCTCGTAGTGCTCGCCGGTCCAGGAGATCTCGTCGATCACGCAGTCGAGCACCGAGTGCAGCGTCTTGAACTGGTAACTGTCCAGGATCGCCCCGTACTGACCCCGTACGTCACCGGGGTGTTTGGTGTTCCACGCCAGGCGCAGCGGTCTGCGGCTGGCCAGGTGCACCATCGCCGCGTGGCCGAGGATGGCGTTGGCGGTCTCGAACGCCGAGTTGCCCTTGCCGACGACGAGCACCCGCTTGCCCGCGTACACCGCCGGGTCGGTGTCCATCTCCTCGTAGCCGACCGCGTGCTCGATGCCCCTGATCTCCGGCACGTACGGCGCGCCCCACCCGGTGGCCACGACGACGCACCGGCAGCGCAGCACGTCGTCCCCGGCGTGCACGAGAAAGCCGTCACCGGAGCGCTCGATCCGGCGTACGGCGGTGCCGTACCGGACGGCGAGGCCGTGCAGGCTCTGGAAGTCGGACAGGTAGCGCACCAGGTCGTCGGCCCCGGGGAGGTACTCGGCGCTGTAGTCGGGGAACAGCAGTCCGGGGGAGTCGTTGAGCAGCGAGTTCCAGTCCCAGCGCAGTCTGATCTCCGGGTCGGTGCTCGTGGTGTGCACCTTGTTGAGGGAGATCAGCCTGCGGTGACGGGGGTAGGTGCGGAAGAAGCTCGCGGGGGCGTCCGCGCGTTCCAGCGTCACGTAGTCGGCGCCCGCCTGTTGCAGGAAGTAGCTCAACTGGAGGCCCGCCGGCCCCGCTCCGACGATGACGTACTGGTGCGTTTCACTCATGGGTGACATGGCCTCCGCTCGTGACCCCTTTTGACCATGGGGGACCCCCAGAAGACTGTCAATGACGCGTAGTTGGCCGGATCAGGACGTGTCACCTTCTGCGCACTTTCGGCGAAGACATGCGGGATGACGCCGTGTCACCATCGGCCTTCTCCGCTGGTGTTACCGATCCTTCGAGGAGTGACGTCATGGCACACATCGATCTCGGCGTGGACGAGCGCGCGTTTCCCGGCATCTCCGGACTCATGCGGTTCAGGCCGGAGACGGCCGGGCCGCTCGGCGCGCTGGCCGAGGTACTGCTGCGCGGGCCGCACCCGCTGTCCGCCGGTGAGCGCGAGCTGATCGCCGCCTACGTCTCCGGTCTGAACGAGTGCTCCTTCTGCTGCGCGTCCCACTCGGCGTTCGCCGCCGCCCAGCTCGACGAGGGGATGACCCTGGTCGAGCAGGTGCGCGCCGACCTGGACGCGGCACCGGTCTCCGGCAAGCTGCGCGCCCTGCTGCGGATCGCGGGCGTCGTGCGCGGCGACGCCCGCGAGGTGAGCCGGGAACTGGTCGAGGCGGCCCGCAAGGAGGGCGCCACCGATCTGGAGATCCACGACACCGTGTTGATCGCGGCGGCGTTCTGCATGTTCAACCGCTACGTCGACGGGCTCGGGACACTGGCCCCCGAGGGTGGGGAGGGATACGAGGCCTCGGCCCGGCGCATTGTCGAATCGGGCTATCTGTCCTGAATGTTGGTCCGGGCCGAAAGGGTGATTCCTTCACGGCCCGGACAAACAATCTTCAGTCTGCGAAGCCGCCCATATCCAGATGGCCAATCCGACATATGTAGCCGAACAGCGGATTTATCCGGTGACTAGCGAGAGACCTTACGCCGCCTCATGAGGCGGTTCCACACGACACCCAGCCGGACACCCCAGATGGCGGCACCGACGACCAGGAAGAACGTCCCGGTGACGTAGGTCCACCAGCCCCCGCCGTGAGAGAGATCGTGAATGCCGCGGACGATGGAGGAGAGACCGATGATGGGGAGGATGAAGGTCAGAAAAATCCAGGTGCTGCCAGGTTGTCCACCGGATGATTCCTTGGGAGACATAACCCCACTCTACGGCGCGGCCCTCGCTCGTGAAACGAATTATTTTCCGGCTTTAGCAGGAAAGAGTCCTTCCTGTTAAAGCCGGAAAGAGTCCCTTGTGTGTCGGCCCGTCCGGCGCCCCGGGGCTGCGGACAACAGGTGGCGTGCTCTCGGCCGTTACCTGCCGGGCGGGGCGATGCGGACGACCTCGGATCCCGGCGCCACCCGGCTGCCCGTGGTGATGTCGAAGGTGATGAACCCACTCGCTCCGGGGATGCGCTTCTCCCCGGTCTTGAAGGAGCTCAGGGCGTTGCCGACGTCGTGGTTGTTGGGCAGCGTGTCGGGCCCTCCGGAGGTCAGCTTCCGGTTGTAGGCGTCCTTGACCGCCGCGATCGCGGTCAGCAGCGCGTCATGGGACATGATGGCCCACCCGCTGTCCAGGTCCTTGACCTTGAATCTCTCACCGAACCTTCTCTCGAACTCGGCGTAGACGAAGGCGTTGTTGTTCGTGTTCCTGGAACTTCGGAGATAGTCGGGATCCGCGAGGGGGACGTAGACCAGCGCGGTGGGCACCTTCGAGTCGGTGAGCTCGGGGGTGTCCCTGGACTGCGCGGCTCCGTCCGAGCCGGTGATGACCGTGATGAGCTTGTCCGGGCAGGCACGGTTCTGCAGCTCGTGGAGGAACTTCGGCAGGAACGTCTGCCGTCCCGCGTACAGGACCATCTCCTGCCCGCACACGTCCTGGAGAACCGGGTTGCCGCGGGTGTCGAAGTAGAACTGCCTGCGATGGTCCTTGTCTCCGAGGAGGTCGGCGAACTGCTTGAGGAAGGCCTCCTTCAAGGAGGAGGTGTACAGGTCGGAACTGCCCTGGGGGGTCTCGTCGGTCCAGACGAGCACGGCCTTGCCGCTCAGAGGCTTGCGCTTGGTGTCGCTCAGGTATCCGTTTTTGAAGAGGTAGTCCCGGATGGCCGTGAGCTGGCTGGTGGTGGAGGGCGCGACCCGCAACAGTCCGCGGATCGGCTTGCCCCCATCGATCGTGCCGGTGGCGTCGAAGCCGTCGGCGGTGATGACGTCGCTGACCATGGAGATGTCCGCGGCGGACAGGGCCCGGGCCGCCTGGATGCTCTCCTGCTGGCTGAGCCCTGTTCCCACGACGGCCACGAGGTGATCCGGGCCCTCGGTCATGGTCTTCAGGTGGTCGACGGCGTGACGCCACTGGGTTTCGTCGCTGCCCATGTTGGCCAGGACCAGGCGGATGTTCGGACGGGTCTGGCTGTCGTTGGCGGCACGCTGGGCGGTGAGAAGCCCTTCCAGCTGGTGGACGCTCCGGTTGCCCGTCAGCGAGCCCTGTCCGGAACCCATCGGGGCCAGGAAGGCGATCGTGACGTACGGGCCGGTCATCGCTCTTTCGTTCTCCTGACCGATCAGCTCCAGGACCTTCGCGGCCTCCGGGCCGAACACCGTGGAGGTGCCGATGCCGTCGGTGACGCCCACGCACTCGCGGCCCCCGCCCTGGCCTGCGCCCCCCTGCCGGACGTCGACGCTCATCAGCGCCGAATCACCGGTGCCACACTGGCCGTCGCGCACCAGCACGACGGCGGTGGTCGAGGCGGCGGCCACGGTCACACCGACCGCCAGGGAGATGACGATCGTGCGCCGGGTACCGAATCGCGCCAGCAAGGGCCGCCGCGCCCCAGCCGTGGCCGTGGCTGTGGCAGCGGACTGCTGCGGCTCTTGGGCGGAAGGCTCCGGTGCTGTGGCCGCAGCCGGGTCGGCGGGCTGCGGCGGTTCCTGGGAGGAAGGCGGCAGCGGGGAGGGCACGGGTGCTCTGCTTTGCTGGTACAGCCTTTCGCGCGCCCGCGCCCAGGCCTCCACGTCGTCGTCGTTGACACCGCAGGCGCGCACGTAGTCCCTGACGAACTGCTCCGCGGGCAGTGTCCGCCTTCCGAGAACGGTGGAGGCGGTGCTGCTGCGGATGCCGCCTCGTCTGTCGATGGTCTCGAAGGTCAGGTTGTTGACCTCTTTGAGGTCCTTCAGCTTCTGGGTGAACTGCTCGGGCGTGGTGACGTCCTTCAGCTCGTCCACCAGCGACCGCACCGGGGCCTTGTCCTGCCCGGGCATCACAGCCACCTGCTTCCGGCTGTTCCGCCGGCCAGCCACGAGCTGATCTGGGCGGCCGCGCCGCCCGTCGCGAGCACCAGCAGGAGGCTCTCGGGCAGCGGCTGGCCGCTCACCCGCAGTACCGCCGTGACGAGGACGACCACGATCAGGACGACGATCCGGTGGCCGGAGGGCATGGTCACCGGGGTGGGGCGCGTAGCGGGCGCCGGCGACTTCCGGCGCGGGGTACGGACGGACATGTGAGCCTCTTTCCTGGGCGCGGCGTGGAATCCGCTGCGGTGTTCGTCGGGCGGTTACCGGCCGCCCTTGATCTGTGGTCGTAAGAGTTACGCATTTCCCGGTCACCGGTCTAGATTTCCCGACCTTTCCGTCCTTCGGAATTCTCCGGAAGCGTTCGGTCGTATGCGACTTATAGCCGCGGCCCATTCCGTACGACCGTTCCGAAACCGCGATTCGCGGCCGAAACCTTCCCACACCAGAAAACCGGACAAAAGAGGGGAAATAAATAAAGGGGCCCCTGCCGGTACAGGGGCCCCACATGTCCCTCGAACAGTCCACGCCGCGCCCAGGAAGACAAGACGGGCATCCGAGGCGGCGGGCGCGCGAGCGCCTCGCCGGTCCCAGTCTTTCTTCCTTTGCCCCGCCAAACAAGATCAAATGGCTTTCGGGATGATTCGGAAACTCCTCTGAGCTGCTAGAACGTCAATCCATACGCTCGCTGGAAGCCGTACCGGCCGCGTCCTGCCGCTCCTGGCGCCCGGCCCGGCCGCCTCGGTCCGAACGCGCTTGTTTCGGCCGTCCCGCCAATCTCAACCTGCTGAGCGCGGATTCGGCCCCATTCCGGATCGGCCCGCAGCCCGGTCGCGTCAACCGTCCGGCATGTTCAACGCCGCCGGGATCGGCCGCCGACGCTCCGGGCCAGGGCTTGTACCCGGCGTCGGCGACGTCGGGAAAGGGGCCGTTTTCCGGACCGGTCGGCTCCCTTCTCAAGCAGAGCGCTCACCATGTCGTCTTATCCGCTGAGTTCCGCCTTGCTTTCTCCCTCACGGATGAGGCGTTATCCGCTGAGGTCACCACAATGTTCAGCGGAGAATGGGGGTTATTCACTGAGCCGGAGCGAGTGCCGGCATCAAGGTCCCGCGCTGCCCGCCATCGACGTCCAGGGCCGATGGGCCCACCGATCCGTACGTCGGCGTCGCTGTCGGTCTCGGCGGTGGGCCGTTGACGCGGCCGTCGTCATCTTGGCCCAGGACTCCCGAAGCCGCGACGAGCCGCGAAGTAGGCGGGTCGGTCCAGATCAGCGAGGGTTTCCCTATCGCCCTCCGGGGCCGAGTTCCGGTGGCTTGTCCCGGGTCGGCATGGGGGACCGGATTGGCGGGGCGATCGGAGTCAGAGCCGTGAAGTCGTAGTCCTGTTCGGTCAGCCTACTTCTCCCCTGACCGCGGCTTCGGGAGCCCTGGGCCGTGTCGGCCCGTCCGGCGCCCCGGGGACGCGCCTAGGGTGGCGGTCATGGACTGGTCGCTGCTGACCTGCGCCTTCACCGGCCACCGCACCTACGCCCCCGACGAACCCGAACTGCGCGAACGCCTGCGTACGGCGACGGCGGCGGGTGAGGCGTGGCGCTGCCTGCGCTGCGCCGACTTCACCGTGGGCCCCGCCCAGGGCGGCGGCCCCGCCGACCTGGCGCCGGACGTGAGCCGGGGCGACCACCTACGCGACGTCGTCGTGCTGCGCTTCTTCGCCGTCGAGCGCCTGTTCAGAACGGTCCTGCTGCTCCTGGCGGCGTACGCGGTCTGGCGCTTCAGGGGAAACCGGGAGCCGCTCCAGCAGATCTTCCAGCGAGAACTGCCGATCCTCGGCCAGGCCGGCCTCGACGTCCAGCACTCCCGTGTCCTGTCCTGGATCCAGGACGCGCTCGGCGCCAGCGAGACGACCCTGCGCTGGATCACCGTCGCGCTGGTCGCCTACGCCGCGATCGAACTGGTCGAGGCGGTGGGGCTGTGGCTGCTCAAACGGTGGGGGGAGTACTTCGCGTTCGTCGCGACCGGCGTCTTCCTCCCCCTGGAGATCCACGAACTCACCCAGCGGGTCACCCCGCTACGGCTGGGCGCCCTCCTGGTCAACCTGGCCCTGCTCGGCTACCTCGTCTGGACGAAACGGCTGTTCGGGTTGCGGGGCGGCCGGGCCGCCTACGAGGCCGAACGCAGAAACGACTCCCTCGTCGAGATCGAACGCGCCGCCATGACCGGCGGGAAGCCCTGGATGTACTGACCACAGAGGTTGAGTACGGCCAAGGCGTGCCACGAAAGTCGTTTGGTCCGCTTGTCGGACCCGCCTACCCTCTGCCCATGGTCCAGATGAGGAATGACGAGCTGCGTGGCTATCAAGTGGGACCAGTGCACGCCGAGCTTCGCGCGCTCACGGTGAGTGACGACCGTGAAGGTGTGCTCGAAGGGACGCCGCACCTGCACCGCCGCTTTCGTCTGATGGGCATTGAGAAGGCGATGACGGCGACGCCGCATTTGTATGTGCACGATCTCGACAAGCTCCGGGCCGATATGGAGGGGCGGGTCGAGGAGTGGCTGCCGCGAGAGACGGTTCACGCTCGGCTGACGTCATGGTGGAAGCCCGAGGACATCGCAGAGCCTGGGCACACGGTGCTCTCGGTGATGTGGTTCCAAACGGCCGCGCAGGATCCCTTCGCCCACCTGGCCACGATCGTGCGTCCCCTCGACTGGGCTTCGCTCGCCAAGTTCGTCCCTTTTGAAGACTAGGCGTGTCACGGCCGTTCGTTGACGGCAGCGGTCGCCTCGTAGCGTTTGTCGTACCTCGTGGCCACGGCACGGTGCCTCTTGAGGCGGTTGATGCCGCACTCGGCCGCGTGCCGGGCCTTGTACCGCGGATCGAACTTCGGCGGTCGGCCACCGCGCGAGCCGCGTTTCCTGCGGTTGCGGGCCTGGCCGGCCCTGTCCGGAATGGCGCAGCGGATACCGCGTCGCCGCAGGTGAACGTGGTTCTTCCGGAACGGTCCCAGCACCGCCCATCGCTCATCCGTCAGGTCTCCACGAGATATGAGGGAAGAGTCACCCTGGGTGCGTCAGGACGACGTCGAGTCGTTGAGGAGCGCCTTGATGTCGGTTTCGCGGTAGCGGCGCTGCCTGCTGGGGGTCCTGACCGAGGGGATGCGCCCGGTGAGAGCCCACCGGTTGACGGTCTTGGGGTCCACACCGAAGATCCGGGCGACCTCGCCGGGGGTGAGGAGCCGTTCGGTGGTGCCGGGCCCGGTGGCGAAGGTGCCGTCCGGGGCTACGGCCTTGAGCGGTGACATGGGGGCTCTCCTTCAGTGACGACTGCGGTGGAGGATCTCGTCGTGCCAGGCCAGCGCCTCGGCCAGCCGGTGCAGGGTCGTACGGCCCAGCACATCCCGGGCCCCGGCCCCACGCTGGTCGAGCCGCAAGGGTTCGTAGCGGATGGCCCACCACCGGGGAAGGCCGGGCAGGTCCCGTTCCTCGTACCGCCAGGCGGGGTGAGTGCTGATGAGCAGGCCGATCAGCTGTCTCTCGTAGTCGGTCACGGTCGTCCTGGTTCGAGGCGGGCAGGGAAACGCGTCGTTCTGGTTGGCGGGGGCCCTGTGGAGGCGAGGGAACGCCCTGGTGGAGACGGGGAGGGGGGCGGGTGCCCGGCCCCGAGCCGGGGAGCAGGTGGCCGGGCACCCTGGAGGAGGACCGGCCCCAGGACACAGGGCCGGTGCGCCAGACGGTTCCCTCTTCCCCAGCACGCCCTGTCATGTCCCAGCGCGCACGGAAACCGCCTTGCGAGGGTGTGCGGCCCAGACCCCTCCCGCCTGAGCCGCACGCTTAGGAGGTACGGCGAGCGACGGGTGGGATGAATTCCACCGCTCGCCGTACCGGCTTCAAGAGCGCAGAAGTCTGCGCAACGCCGTAGCCGGACCCGGTTTGGCGGCCTGACCAGGACATACGGCCTGAACGATTTGGGTGGTCCGCGTCCGAAGAGCGCGGGCGACGGCGACGGCCTGAACGCTCGGCGGCACCACCGGGAGCGCCTGAGTGCTCAACTTCCGATCCAGCTCCTCAGCCGACCCGGCCCGCACCAACAGCACATCCCCGACGTACGGCCTGCCGAACAGGGCACTCCGGTAAGCACTCCACAACCCGGTCGTCGAGCTGTGGAACACCAGCCAGCCCGGATGGGCCGTCTGCACGGAGTCACAGGTTCGATCCGAAAACTCAGATCCTTGACGATCCGTCCAGGCCGACAGCATCATGCCGCCCTCCCACCCGGCAAGCGCCGTTCTCCGGCGGGCACCGTCTCCCCACCCGGCGAAGGCCGTCCACCAGCGGATGTCGTCTCCCCAGCCGGCGAACCCCGCTCCCCACCGAGTTCCCCGTTCCGCGCCCCGGGACCGACGCCGCTCCTCCTGCGCCGAACCGGCGCCGGAGAAGGCTTCGGCGTGGGAGCCGCGAGCCGCATCGCCCGGATCATCTCGGCCTCCCGCATCCTCTCCTCCAGTCCGTCGCCCGTGGGGTCCTCCACGATCACCGGCCGGGGACCGTCCCAGGAGGCGACGGCGTAGAAGGCGCGTCGTCCCAGGCTGTAGAGGACGGTCCAGTCCGCCCACGCCTGGTCGATCCGCTCGGCCTCCGCTCTCGCGGGTCCGTCCCAGACCCGCCGATAGACGGGGGCGTACGGCTGGCCGTCCCTGTGGCGTCCCGTCATGAGGTGACCTCCTCGACGAAGGCGGCGGCGCGGGCGGTCTTCTCCTGCTCGGCGACGACGGCCTGGATCTCCTCGAAGGTGTCGGCGTCCACAGCCGACTCGGCCCCGGCCCGTACGGCGGCGAAGGGGAAGACGTGGTTGCGGAAGGCCCAGAAGCGGCCCGCGTCGCTGATGAGCAACCGCCAACCCGGGATCACCTGGGCCGTGGGGGCGTTGTGCATGACCTGAACCTCCAAGATCCGACCAGAGGCGCGCCTGACCAGGACGTTCGCCAGACGGGCCTGCCCTACGAGACAAGAAACAGCCGAAACCCGAACCGGCCTCCTGGCCGCACAAGCACGCGAAACGGAACATCGAGGCCGTACACCGAAGTGGTGGAGCTGGTGCACCCGCGTCCAGATGACCCCCGACCGAGGAACCCGATGGAACGGACGCCGAACCCTCCCGGGCAGCGGTGGCCGCGCGGGCCGTACCGGTTTCACAGGCACAGACTCCGGAACCGCAACCGGCCCAAGATCCGGCTTCCCACCACCATCCGGTACAGCTCTCGCAGCCGGGACCATTGTGGGCGCCTCAGGCTCAGGATCGGGCTCGGGACGGCGCTGGGCGGGCACCAGCGGGATCACCTCGGCGGGCGCGACCTCTGTCGGAGGCCGGGGAGCGGGAAGAACCTGCGGACCGTACTCACGACGGGCCTGGAGACGGACGTTCATCAACAGCCCGGACGGCTGCACATACTCGTGCCCGTCCTGCTGCGAACAACCGTGGGTGTAGGGGGGATGACCACAGCGGGCGCACCCCATGGGCAGGGGCACAGTACCGGCGGCGTCGCTGCTGGTTCCAGCGATCGCCAGGTCGGCCCACACGATGCGGTGGCCGTGTGCGGTGAGCTGGGTACCGCAGCGCAGTGACAGCCCCGCGACCAGGTCCAGACCTCGCCCTGACAACCCCATCGAGTCCGGCTGGAGCGGCTGGAAGCGTGGTTCGGACGTTGGAGTGCCCGGGTCGATCACTTCCAGTCGAATGAATCCGGCAGCAAGGCCGAACCGGACCTTGACCCAGTCGCGTTGCGGGCCTGCGGGCACGTGACGAACGGCGTTGGTCACCAGTTCAGAAACGACGAGGAGAGCGTCAGGGTTCAGCGTTACGCCGTAGTCGGCGAGCCAGAGCGTGACCGTCTGCCGTGCCTGGTACGGCGTTCGGGTGCCGCGCCGTAGTGTTGTGATTTGCCGTTGATCCACCTCAGATGCCTCTTTTAGGAGCTGAGGGGTGGCGGTTGCCGTTGGCATGAAATCACCGACTTATCCGAGTTTCGACCTGCCATTCACCAAGACACACCATCTGTCGTCTTCGACGGTGTCGAGGTCAAGCATGAAGGCTCAGGTCGCTCATTGGTGCACCTTCTTCGCGATACCTGGCCGACAAAGAAATAAACCTTCCTTGTATTGAGTGTCGTGTTAATGTCGCAGTACGGTCATGGACAATGACCCTTTTCCCCCGCAGCCAGGGAGAGGCCCGTGAATCCTCATGTGAGCGACCAGGTATCACCTCGGGCCCGATTCGCCACCGACCTGGCCGAATACCGCAAAGCCGCAAAAATGACGCAAGCCACCCTGGCCAGCCGGATTCGGTGCCATGAGTCGCTTATCAGCCATGTCGAAACCGGCCGCCGCGCGCCCACCCTCGAAATCGCCGAGAACGCCGACCGCGTCTTCGGCCTGGACGGCCACTTCGCCGCCCTGTTCACGAAGATCTCCCAGTCACCCGCACTGGGTTGGTTCGCTCGCTGGGTTGAGGAGATCGAACCCCGCGCCGTCATTCTGCAATCGTGGGACCCGCTGCTGATCCCGGGCATCCTGCAGACTCCCGATTACGCCCGCGCGATCTTCCAGACGACCTCAACCCCTGAGCAGGTGAACGAGCGCGTCCAGGCCCGTACCAGCCGGATCGCGATCTTCGACGGCTCTCCCCCACCGACCTTCACCGCCCTCATCGACGAAGGAGTACTGCACCGCCCCATCGGCGGCTCCAAAGTCCTGACGGCCCAGTTGCGCTACCTGCTGGAGATGGCCCACCACCCACGCATAACCATCCAACTGGTTCCTACCGCCGCAGGGTGCGTGCCTGGCATGATGAGCGCGTTCGGGTTGGCGCGGCTGCGCGACGGCTCCGAAGTGGTCTCTACCGATTCGGTCTTGTCCGGCCAGGTGACAGCCGACCACGACGCCGTGGCACGCATCAAACAGCGATATGACAGCATCAGAGCGGACGCT
The DNA here is from genome assembly GCF_042893955.1 of Streptosporangium sp. NPDC001559. NCBI lineage: Bacteria > Bacillati > Actinomycetota > Actinomycetes > Streptosporangiales > Streptosporangiaceae > Streptosporangium > Streptosporangium sp. NPDC001559. Next base: position 172,832 of record NZ_JBIAVG010000012.1, on the reverse strand, counting down.
CAACCGAAAAGCGCTACGCAGCAGACAATAGAGGATGCGATCAAGAAATGGACCAGGTAAACCTTGGCGGCGCCTCATGGAGAAAGGCCACTGCCAGCGGCGACAACGGGCAATGCGTGGAAGTCGCCACCAATCTCCCTGGCATTGTCGCCGTCCGCGACAGCAAGGACCCCTCCGGTCCGGCCCTGGCGTTCACCCCCACCCAGTGGCGCTCGTTCATCGGCCACGTGAACACCGGCGCCTTCGACGCCTGATCTCCTGCTCTCCCCGCCAGGCCCTGGCACCGTACGGCGCCGGGGCCTTTTCCATGTCAGAGACAGCTCACGCAGTGAAAGCCAGGACCCGCTTACCCAAAAGCGAGGAACCCCGTGATTCACGATCTGTCCATTGAGACCATCGACCGCGACGACACCGAGTTCCTCATCACCCTGAAGGGTTCGCGGCCCGCCCGTCTCGACCGTGGCGTCGATCGGGGCCCGGGTTCCTCACCGATCGCGCCACGGCCGGACAGCAGGTCATCGGTGACATCGAAGGGTTCCGCAACCGGCTGCCGCGCCCCTCTCGAAGTCCGCACAGGTTCGCCCCACGAACCACCCCAGGTCTAGGCGAACAGGTCCCGCCGTACGCCCGCGGCCTTGAAGAGGTGATCGCGGGAGGCCTCAAGTTCGTGTCGCAGCCGGTCGAGGTCGACGTCGAGGAGCCGGCCCCGCCATTTGCGGATCTTTCCTGCGACGAGCACGGTCTCGACGTTGCCGCGATCCATCAGCGCGACGACCGCCCCCGGCACGTTGTTGAGCGGGGCGACGTTGAGCGCGGTGGCGTCGAGGATGACGATGTCGGCCTGTTTGCCGGGGGTGAGCGTGCCGGTCCTGTCGTCGAGTCCCAGGTCCCTGGCGCCGTTGACGGTCGCGTATCTCAACACGTCCCGGACGGTGAGCAGTTCGGGCGTGCCCTCGGCCGGTTTGGGATAGTTGCCCGGTGGCACGGGTCCGCCCTGGTCGAGGACCATCTGGTTGACGACCATGCGCTGCGTCGTCATCGCCGAACGCATCAGCGTGAACGGGTCCGCGGCCATCGTCGTCTCGACGTCCGAGCTCAGCGAGGGCTCCATGCCCAGTTCCCGCATCGTGAGGATCGGCGGGGTGCCGTGCCGCATGACCATCTCGATCGGGAAGGCCAGCGAGACCCGCGCGCCCGCGTCCCGGATTCGCTTCCAGGTCTCGTCGGACATGCCGGTCATGTGGATGAAGAGATTGTCCGGACCCACCCGGACCCCGTCCTCACCCCTCGCGATCCTCTCCAGGTCCTGCCGCATCGTCCCCCACGAGCCGACCGCGTGGGCGGCGATCCGTACGCCCAGTTCGCGGGCGATCGCCCAGGACCGGCGGTGCGCCTGCCCGCCGAGGTAGATCTCGCCGCCCATGACCATGGTCACCAGCTGATCGTCCGTGGGGAACCACCGTTCCCTGACGCGGTAGGCGTCCTCCGGATACCGGGACCCGGTACGGCCTGCGCCCTCGAAGAGGCCGAACGCGGCACGCCGTCCGGTGTCGACCAGCGCCTGGACCGTCGCGTCGGTGTGCTCCGGGGAGTGGTGGATCTGCGACACGTCGAGCACCGTGGTGACCCCCGCGTCGAGCTGCGAGAGTCCCGCGAACAGCACGTTGACGTACACGTCCTGCGGCCGGTAGGCCGGGGCGAACCTTCCGAGGATGTGCTCGCCGTAGTTGGGCTGGGCGCTCGGCGAGCCCGATCCGTCGTCGATGAGCAGGCCGTTGGGCAGGAAGGCGCGCTCGGCCGTCTCGAACTGGTGGTGGTGCGTGTCGACGAACCCCGGCATGACGACACGTCCCCGGGCGTCGATCACGTCCGCGTCCTGGGCGTCGAGGCCGGGGCCGACCGCGACGATCCTGCCGTCCTCGACCAGGACGTCGGCGTCCTCGAAGTCGCCGACGGCCGGGTCCATCGACATCACCGCCCCGCCCCGGATGACCAGGCGACCACCATCGGGGGGCGCGGGTTCGTTCTCGTTCCACTCGCTGGACATGGGGGTCTCCTTCGCGAGGCACCAGCCACAGGGGGATGAGCACGACATATCGAGTTGATGTGTCCACTCGCCACGGTACGCCCATGAGTTGACATGTCAACTCATGGGCTAGGGTGCCCTCATGGCACAGCTGGGACTGACCGAACGCGAACTCCGCGCCTGGCGGACGTCCTTCCTGATGGTCGAGCTGCTGAGGACCCGCGTCGAGCAGCAGCTGCAGGCCGACAGCGGCCTGTCCAACGCCGACTACACCGTGCTCGTCCTGCTGGCCGAGGCGCCGGAGAGGCGGATGCGCGCCTACGAACTCGGCCGGGTCGCGGGCTGGGAGAAGAGCCGCATGCACCACCAGCTCACCAGGATGGAACGGCGGGGCCTGGTCACCAGGGAGCCGTGCGGTTCCCGTGGTGTGTACGCCGTGCTCACCGCGGAGGGCCTCGCCGCGCTCAGGAAGGCCGCGCCTGGCCACGCCCGGGAGGTCCGGCGCCTGTTCGTCGACCCCCTCACCCCCGAGGAGCTCGAACGGTTCGCCGACGTCGCCGCCAAGATCCTCGACAACCTCCAGGCCGACGCCCAGCCGTAGGAGGCCGGGACATCGTCGACGCAACGTACGGGGTCACCGCGCGGAACGCGGCAGCGGGAGCCGTCGTCCGTGACGACCCGTTCGACCCGGGCGGCGCCGTGGAGCGCCGTCAGCCGGAGACGGTCTGCCGGGTGAGGAGTCGTCGTACGAAGGCCGTGACGCGGGCGGGGTTCTCCTCGGCCATGAAGTGGCCCGCGTCGATCGGTTCGTAGGTGAAGTCGGGTGCCCAGGCCCCCCAGATCTCGGTGGGGTCGAACCCGAGCAGGCTTCCCCAGTCCTGGGAGATCGCCGCGACCGGCATGGTGAGCCGCCGCCCGTCGGCCCGGTCCGCCCGGTCCATCTCAAGGTCGACGCTCGCGGTCGCGCGGTAGTCGGCGACGATGGACGGCACCGCCTTCGACGAGGCCGCGACGTAGTGCTCCCTGAGCCGGGGCGAGAAGGTGGTTCCCGTGGGATCCCAGGCGTCGAGGAACGACGCGAAGAACTCCTCGGCCACGGCGCCGATCATCTTCTCGGGCAGTCCCGGGGGCTGCGCCATGAGGTAGAGGTGCCAGGCGACCTTGGCGTCGACGCCGTGCAGGACGTCCCAGGTGTCCATGGTCGGGAGCACGTCGAGGATGCCCACGTGGGTGATCGTGTCGGGGTGGTCGAGGCCCGCGCGGACGGCGACGAGCGCGCCGCGGTCGTGTCCGACGATCGCGAACCTGTCGTGCCCGAGCCGCGCGGCGACCGTGACGACGTCGTCGGCCATGGTGCGCTTGGCGTAGGTGTCGGGCGAGAGGGCGTCGGGCTTGTCGCTGTCGCCGTAGCCGCGGAGATCCGGTGCGATGACGGTGTGGTCGCGGCTGAGCTCCTGGGCGACGGCGCTCCACATGAGGTGCGTCTGTGGGAACCCGTGCAGGAGGACGACGGGCGAGCCCTGACCCGCGTGGGCGACGTTGAGTTCGGTTCCGCCCGTTCCGGCGACGCGGTCGTAGGTGAAGCCGGGGATGGTGAGGTCGGTCATGGTGGTGGGTCCTTCGGTCACTGGTGGGGTTCGGGGGTGGCCGGGGTGGGGCGGCCGGAGAAGATGCCGTGCTGGGCGGCGTTGACGCCGCTTCGCAGCGCCGGGAGGAGGACGGAGTCGACGAGCGCCTCGCGGTAACTCCGATCGGTGCTGAGGCCGTTGAGCTTGCGGATGACGAGCACGGCCGCCGTGACCTCTTCGTAGGCGAACGGGTCGGCGGACGCCGGAAGTTCGCCTCGGTCGATCGCGGCCCGCAGGACGGATTCGGGGATCCGGGCGCCGGTGGGGCCCGCGGACTCCTCGATGTGCTGGCAGAGTTCGGGATCCCGGAGACCCGCCTGCATGATGGTGAGGCTGACCGGGGATCCGGCCTCCACGGTCGCCTCCAGCCGTTCGAGGAGAGCGAGCAGGTCCCCGCGGAGTGAGCCCGTGTCGATCGGGTCGGGTTTGTTGCCCGCGGCCGGGCCTGCCTTGATCGCCGCGACCACCATCTCCTGCTTCGTCGCCCAGCGGCGGTACAGGGTCCGTTTCGAGGCCTGGGCCCGGCGGGCCACCTCCTCGAACGTCACCCCGTCGATGCCCGCCTCGCCCAGCAGCGAGAGGACGACGGCGAGGATCTCGCTCTCCCTGGCCGCGTCGCGCGGACGGCCGGGAGGCTTCGCGTTGGGCGCACTATTAGGATACGGCACGAGTCGTATCCTAATAGGGAACCGTGCACGGATCCAAAACCGGGAACCGTCACGGACGCCTAGCCGTCCTCGCGCACCTCGCCGACCGGCCTCCTGACGCCCACTCCCTCGTCCGGGGTGAACCCGAGACGCATGATCATCTGTGGGTGTTCGCCGGACAGCAGTTCCTGCCGGGCGAACTCCCGCAGGTGGGCCATCTCCAGGGCCTGGGTGTGGAAGGCCGCCCGGACGTCGTGCGCGGCGGCGTGCAGCAGAACGCGCTGGAGCGCCTGCCCGGCCGCGATCCAGTCCTCCCTGGCGTCGGCCAGGGTGGTCAGCGCCGCCACCAGCCCGGTCGAGGTCGCGGTGAACCGGTCGGACTCCTCACCCCACGGACGGCCGTGGGCGTAGTCGCGCTGGGGGAAGGCGGGCTCGGTCACCACCGGCTCCCGGGGGTAGGCCTCGGCGGGAACCCCGTCCACGTGCCCGCTCTCCGGCGGCCTTCCCCAGCGGATGACGTCGAGGGTGAACAGCGTGGCCTGGGACTGCACCTCTTGGGCCGCCTCGGTGAGCGCGGCCAGCACCCGCACCGCGGCCGTCGAGCGGATCGGCGTCAGGCGGGCCCCCTCGACCGCGGCCTGCTGGACCAGCTCGTCGACCAGCCGCTCGGGAACCGGCCGGTCGGCGAACCCGGACCGGTGGGTGCGCCGCCGTTCGACCTGGCCGTACAGCGTCACGGTGTGCTCGTCCGGCTCGACGTGCCCACCGAGCCGTACGGTGGCCAGTAGGGCGGGGCGGTCGGGGTCGGGGAGCACCCGCACCGGCGCCTCGTGGCCCAGCGCGCGCAGCGCCAGGCACATGTTCGCCAGGGCGGCGCCACAGCTGATCAGCATCTCCCTGCCCGTGACGTCACTGGCCCGCAGCCTCCTGTCGCTGTCGGCCCGCAGGGCGATCTCCTCACCGTCGACGGCGAACGACCAGGGTTGGGTGTTGTGCACGGACGGCGCCCACACCGCCGCCTGGAGCGCCGTGTCGATCGTCTTCGTGACGTCCTCGGGCCGCATGGCTTCCCCTCCCTCTCCCCACGACGATTCCCCGGCGACAGGTGCGACGTCAGCGCCGAAAGTCCCCGATTCGGAGGACCTATGGCCACTCGCCACGGGCGTGACCTGGGGCCGGTCGAAAGACCCCGGCATCAGGGACTTCCGACCCTCGTCAAGCGGCCTTTCCCGTAGTGAAATGCGGGCAGCCGCGGCATCGTGCCGCCTCGGCCCCGCCCGTACGGCGACCTGGCGGGACCACGACCCGACAGGAGGAAACGTGGACCCCTGGCTCCTCACATACGACGGTTTCGACCCCGCCCACGAGGGGCTGCGGGAGATGTTCACGACGCTCGGCAACGGCTACTTCGCCACCCGGGGCGCCGTGCCCGAGGCGCGGGCTGACGACGTCCACCATCCGGGCACCTACGTCACCGGCTGCCACGCCCGGCCCGCCGGACGGCCCGCCGAGGACGAGGACCTGGTCAACGTGCCCAACTGGCTGCCCCTCACCTTCAGGGCCGAGGGCGGCGACTGGCTCGTCCCCGGTGGGGCCGAGCTGCTGACCTGCACGCACACACTCGACATGGGCCAGGGAACGCTGTCGCGGCTGCTGCGGGTCCGTGACGACGCGGGCCGGATCACCAGGATGGAACAGCGACGCCTGGTCTCCATGGCCGACCGGCACCTGGCCGCCCTGACCGCGACGATCGTCCCGGAGAACTGGGAGGGCATGCTCCAGGTCCGCTCCGCGCTCGACGGGCGCGTCGTCGGCTCCCCGAACTCCGAGAACGGGCACGTCGTCGGCTCCCCTGACGCCGGGGACGGACGGGAGGAGCTGACGCCGATCTGCGCGCACGCCGCCCACGGGGTGATCGAGTTGCTGACGCGCATCGCGGCCTCGGGCGTCGAGGTCGCGCTCGCCGCCAGGACGACGCTGGCCGGGGGACGGGCCGAGTGGGTCGTCGAGGAGTGCGTCGGCAGAGGCGTCGAGGAGGGCTGGGTGCACGACGACCGCGCCGTGTGGGTGCGGCCGGGCGAGGAGGTGACCGTGGAGAAGGTCGTGGCCCTCTACACCTCGGCGGACCGGGCGGCCACGGAGAGCGAGGCGTCGGCCAGGTCGGCCGTGGTGCGCGCCGGCTGCTTCGCGACGCTGTTGCGACGGCACGCGACCGCCTGGGAACGGCTGTGGGTGAACAGGCACCTGTACGCGGAGGACCCCCGGGCCCAGCAGGTCCTCAACCTGTACGTCTTCCAGCGCGCGCAGGCCGTCTCCCCACGGCCGCGCAGGGCCACCGTGGAGATCGACTTCACCGAGGGGTGCGGACTGACCAGGACCCGCGTGTTCGCCGAGGCTGACAGCCGTGGATGATGGGACTTTCGCCTCTGCCCCGGTAACCGGTCGCCAGACGAAGCTGGCAGGCATGAACGTCGACTCGGCCGGACTGGACGTGCTCTCCCGCCAGGAGTGCCTGGACCTGATCTCCTCGGCCGTCATCGGGCGGATCGTCTTCACCGATCGCGCCCTGCCGGCGGTGCAGCCGGTCACCTTCTATCTCGACGGTGAGGACATCGTCATCAGGACCGGTACCGGCTCCAAGCTGGCCGCCGCCACCAGGCACACCGTGGTCGCCTTCGAGGTGGACGAATTCGACGTTCACACCCGCACCGGCTGGTCGGTCACCGCCATCGGCCGCGCGCACGCCGTGTCCGATCCCGGGCAGATCGACCGGCTCTCGCGGCTGCCGCTGACCGCCTGGGCCCCCGGGGAGCGCAACCACTTCATCGTGGTCCGCGCCGAGCAGGTCTCCGGTCGCCGCCTCAGGCGCTGACACCACGTTCCGACACCCTCCGGGAGGCGCCGACGCCGTCCCGGTCTTTCGCGTTCCCCGCCCTCATCCCAGGGGGACGCTCCATTCGAGGTGGGTGCCGCCCTCGGGGGGCGAGACGATGGCGAAGGAGCCGCCGAGCTGTTCGGCGCGTTCGGCCAGGTTGCGCAGCCCGCTGCGCCTGCCGTCCTGGGGCATCCCGGTGCCGTTGTCGGTCACCGTCAGGATGAGCCACTCACCGCGCGCCTCCACGCTCACCCCGGCCTTGGTCGCCCTGGCGTGCCGTACGACGTTGGACAACGCCTCCCGCAGTACGGCCAGCAGGTGTTCGGCGACCGCGGCCGGGACCTCGTGTTCGAGCCGTCCCTCCATCTGCAGCCCCGGCATGAAGCCCAGGTGGCCCCGAGCCCCCTCGACCAGCTCGACGATCTTTCCGCGCAGCCCGGCCTCGGCGTCGCCCTGGGGCGTCTGCAGGGCGAAGATCGTCGAACGGATCTGCCTGATGGTCGCGTCCAGCTCGTCGATCGCGTTCTGCAGCCGGGAGGAGGCCTCGGGCCGTTCGACCAGCCGTACGGTGCTCATCAGCGTCATGGCCACCGCGAACAGCCGCTGGATCACCACGTCGTGCAGGTCGCGGGCGATCCGGTCACGGTCTTCGAGGAGGCCGAGCCGTTCGGCGTCCATCCTGCTCTCGGCCAGTTCGAGCGCGATGGCCGCCTGACCGACGAAGGCGTGCAAGGTGAGCAGTTCGGCCTGGTTGAACGGGATGCGGCCCGGGTGCTTGCCCAGGGACAGCACGCCCCGCACCGCCCCCTCCGCCCCGATGGGCACCGCGGCGATCGGGCCGAGCGACATGTGCTCGGCGACCGCGGCCGGGGTGGCCGCCTCGGTGGGGGCGGTGACCATGAGCGGCTGCCCGCTGGTCAGGGACTGTCCCTCGAAGGAGGCGCCGACCGGGACCCGCTCCCACGTGCCGGGGATCTCCTCCTCGGGGCCGTCGGCGATGATCACCTTCAGGTGGTCGCCCGACCCGTCGGGCAGCAGGACCGCGGCCACGTCGGCGCCCGCCATCTGCCTGGCCCGCCGGGCGATCAGGGTCAGCACCCGCTGCGGGTCGGCCCCGGACAGCAGGCTGGTCGTCACCTCGGAGGAGGCCTGCAGCCACACCTCCCGCCTGCGGCTCTCCTCGTAGAGCCGGGCGTTCTCGATGGCCACGCCGGCGGCGGTGGCCAGCGCGATCACGATCGCCTCGTCCTCCTCGTCGAAGGCCCCGCCGCCGCGTTTCTCGGTGAGGTAGAGGTTGCCGAAGACCTCCTCGCGGACCCGGATCGGCACCCCGAGGAAGGAGCCCATCGGCGGGTGTCCCGGCGGGAAGCCGTACGACTCGGGGTGGTCGGAGATGTGGGCCAGGCGCAGCGGTTTCGGCTCCTTGATGAGCAGGCCGAGCAGGCCGAGGCCGTGCGGCCAGTGCTCGATGCGGGCGATCTCCTCCTCGGACAGGCCGACCGGGATGAACTGCACCAGGGTGTTCTGCTCGCCGATCGCGCCGAGCGCGCCGTAGGAGGCCTCGACCAGATGGGTCGCGGTCTCCACGATCCGGCGCAGCACGGTCTCCAGGTCCAGGTCGCTGCCCACCGAGACGACGGCGTCGAGCAGGGCGTGCACCCGGTCCCGGGTGGCCAGCACCGCCTCAAGGCGGCTCTGCAGCTCCGTGAGCAGCTCGTCCAGTCTCAGGTGCGGCAGCAGGCCACCGGGCTCGATCCTCCCCATACAGCGAAGTCTCGCACCCGAAGATCCCGCCCTGAAGATGGGGGAGTGTCCTTGGCACAAAAAGCGACGAATCGGGCTTTCAGCGAGGCATGGCCAGCACAGGCGGCAGGCCGAACGCGGGAAAGAGGCGGGTGTCGAAGGTGGTGATCTCCGCCACGGCGCCGTCCTCGATCCGCAGGAGGTCGATCTTGAAAGCCTTGAACTCCGTCTCCCCGGGCGCCCTGAGGTAGCTGGCCGCGGCGGGCATCCGGTTCGCGGCGATCGGCAGCAGCCGCCATTCGCCGGGGTCCGTCAGCCCCTGCTGGAGCAACGGAGTGATCATGGCCAGTCCGTCGTAGCGCATGGGCAGCGGCGGCATCGTGATCCGGATGTCCTCGCGCATCAGGGCGAGCGCCGCGTCGGCGTCGGCCCGCTCGTGCGCCTCGATGAGGCGCCTGAGCAGCTCCCGTTCCGTCTCGCTCGGCGGCCGGGGGGCCGGCCGTACCGGGCGGTGCTCCCTGACCGTGGCGCGGGCCCGCTGCAGCGCGCTGTTGGCGGAGGCGACCGTCGTGTCCAGGGCCGCCGCGGCCTCGGCCGCCGACCATTCGAGCACGTCACGCAGGATGAGAACCGCCCGCTGCTTCGGCGGCAGGAGCTGGATCACCGCGAGGAAGGCCAGCTCGATCGTCTCCCTGGTCACCAGGACTGCGTCGGGCTCGGTCTCGCCCGGCGCCACCTGGTCGAGCAACCGGTCGGGGTACGGCTGCAGCCACGGCAGGTCCGCGAAGGACGTGGCCGAGCGCGCCCCGCGCCGGGAGTGGTCGATGCACGCGTTTGTGGCGATCTTGTAGAGCCAGGCCCGGAAGAGCGCGTTTCCCTGGAAACCGTCCCTTCCTCGCCAGGCCCTCAGGAACGTCTCCTGGACGACGTCCTCGGCCTCGTCGAAGGAGCCGAGCATCCGGTAGCAGTGCACGTGCAACTCCCGGCGGTGCCGCTCGACGACGGCGGCGAAGGCCGTCTCGTCCCCCGCGAGGGCGGCCGTGACGAGCGTGTCCTCGCCGGTTTCCTGGTGACCTGTCCGCACGGTACGAACCTAACCAGCGACCAGGCCGCAGGAGACGTTGACGGTCGTGCCGGTGATCCCGGCGGCCCTGTCCGAGGCCAGGAAGGCCAGGGTCTCGGTGACCTGGGCCAGTCTGGGCATGCGCCCGAGCATGGTCATCCCGGCCATCGCCCTCTCGAACGCCTCGGGGTCGAAGTCGGTCATCCCGCCGTTCACCTCGACGACCTTCTCGCGCGTCAGGGTCTCGATGACCCCGGCCGTGTGCAGGCCGACGACCCGCACCCCGCTCGGCCCGGTCTCGGCGGCCAGGTAGCGCAGGAACGTCTCGACCGCCGCGTCCGCCGGGCCCGTGCTGCCCATCATCGGGGCGGTTCCCCGGGAGGAGCCGCTGGTGATCGTCATGACGACCCCACCGCCCCTGGTGGCCATGTGGCGGGCGGCGACCCTGGCGGTGAGGAAGTTCGTCAGCAGGCCGTTCATGACGGCCGTGGTGAGGTCCTTGGCCGACATGTCGACCAGCGGAATGCCCTGCACGTCCCCGCGGGTGATCAGGTTGAGGGACACGTCCACCCCACCGGCCCGGGAGACGACGGACCGGAAGTGCTCCTCGACCGAGCTCTCGTCGAGCGCGTCGACCTGGTCGACCTCGGCGAGGCCGCCCGCCTCGGTGATGTCCGCCGCGACCGCGTCGAGCGACGCACGGGTGCGTCCGGCGAGGAAGACCCTGGCGCCCTCCCTGGCGAAGGTCCTGGCCGCGCCGCCGCCGATGCCGCCGCCCGCGCCGTAGATGATGACGTTCTTGTCCCGCAGAATCTGTGTCATGCCCCTGTAACGGGGGCCTGGGCGCGAACTCATCGGTGCGGCGAAACTTTTTCCGGATTTTTCGGGAGATGCCCCATGAGCCTCCCCCGGGTTCCCGGGCCCCGGAAACGACGAGGGCCGTCGCACCGGATCCGGTGCGACGGCCCCTGTGGGCTGTCAGGCCTCAGACGAGCGTCAGGAGACGCTGAAGTCGTCGGCGTAGACGTTGCCCTGGCCGTACCAGCCGTGGACGGAGATCTTCACCGTGCCGGAGGAACCGGTGGTGAAGGGCACCGAGACCTGGCTCCAGCCGCCGGAGGAGGCCCAGGCACTGCCGGTCGCGCCGCCGGAGACGTTGAGGAAGGCGTAGTTGCCCTGGACCCAGCCCTTCAGCGTGTAGCTGCGGTTGGGGGCCAGCGTCACCGTCTGGGAGCACTCACCGGTCTGGCTGTTCGTCGCCGCGACCTGCAGGGCGTGGCCGCCGCCGTGGACCGGGGAGCTGACCACGGTGCCGCCCGACTGGCAGTTCCAGGGGCTGAGCGAACCCGACTCGAAGTCACCGTTGGCCACCGTGCCGCCGGGGTTGCCGCCGTTGATCGTGAGGGCGTAGGTGGTGGTGCGGGTCGCCGAGGCGCCGGTTCCCGTGATGGTGACCGTGTAGACGCCCGGGGTCGCCGAGGCGGTGGTGGCCAGCTTCAGCGAGGAGGTGCCGCCCGCGGTGACCGAGGCGGGGGTGAACGTCGCGGTCACACCGGCGGGAAGCCCGCTCGCGGCGAGGTTGACCGTCTGCGCCGAGCCACTGGTGACAGCGGTGCTGACCGTCGTCGTCGCCGTCGCCCCGGCGGTCACCGTGCCGGAGGCAGGGGAGACCGAGATCGAGTAGTCGTCGTTCGACGTGCCCTTCACCGTGAGGTTGTAGGTCGCGGTGTGGTTGCCGGAGGCCGCCGTGCCGGTGACGGTGATCGGGTAGACACCCGGGGCCGCCGACGAGGTGGTGACCAGCTTCAGCGAGGAGGTGCCGCCCGCGGTGACCGAGGCGGGGGTGAAGGTCGCGGTCACACCGGCGGGGACCCCGCTCGCCGTGAGGTTGACCGTCTGCGCCGCGCCGCTGGTGACGGCGGTGTTGACCGTCGTCGTCGCCGTCTCACCCGGGTTGACCGAGCCGGAGGCAGGGGAGACCGCGACCGAGAAGTCGTCGGACGGGTTCTGACTGCCGCTGGTGAACGGGGCGAAGGCCTGGCTGAAGTACCAGGTGCTCTGCTCGATGCCGGAGCAGTCGTCGGAACCGCCCCTCCCGGGGCAGTTGCCGTTGTCACGCTGGAGCGCCCAGAACGACAGGTAGGCGAGGTTCTTGCTGATCGCCCAGTTCAGCACGGGGGCGGCGTCTTCGACCCTGAACGTCTCGGCGGGACCGAAGTCGTCGATGCCGATCATCTCGATGACGCCGATCATTCTCCACAGCTGGTCCGACGTCTTGTTCGGGTACAGCTGCGCCAGCTGGTCGTGCAGGCCCTGGGCCGCGGTCTTCGTGTCGTTGGCCATGTTGTGGCTGGCGTTGTCGTAGTAGTCGAACGTCATGATGTTGACGACGTCGATCCTGGCGTTGTTCGCCACCGCGTTGCGCAGCACGGCCAGACCGCTGTCGGCCAGGCCACTGGTCGTGGTGGGCAGGGTGTAGGCGAACTCGATCTTCTTGCCGTTGGCGGCGGCCCAGTCCTCGACCTGCTTGATCGCCTTGTTGCGGCGGTCGATTCCGGCGCTGTTGGTCAGCGAGTTGTCCTCGATGTCGAGGTCGATCCGGGTGACGCCGTAGGTGTTGATGACGCTCTTGAAGGACTCGGCGATCGAGTTGACGTTGGTGCAGCTGTCGGCGATCTCGGTGCCGGTGTTGTCGGCCGTGTAGCCGCCGAACGACGGGATGACGTCTCCGCCCGCGGCCCTGATCTTGTTGATCGCGGCGCCGAAGGTGGAGGTCGAGATCGGCATGCTGGTGTCGCCGTTCCAGTAGGCCGTGCACGACCCCTTGGTCGCGGCCTGGATGAACGCCATGGTCAGGTGCTTGGCACCGGACTGCTGGGAGAGCGTCGCCGGGTCCTCACCGGTCCACGCCTCGAAGTAGGGGGCGAAGACCCGCTCGGGCAGGCCTGCGGCTGCGGCCTTGACGGGGGCGGTGGCCTTGTCCGGAGTGGCGCTCGCGGCCGTGGTGCCCATGGCGGTGAAGCCGAGCACCGTGACGGCGGTGGTGACAGCCGCCAGGGCAGCACGAAGCGATGTTCTTAGGTGCATTGCAGACTCCCGTAACAGAAGTCAGGCGGGACCCAGTGGGCCCCGGGATGGGGGGGGTGGCGCATCCGGCAGGCCGATGCCGTGTCTGATGCGTGGTTCAACGCAGAGTTGGGAGAACGGGTTGCGGATCCGCGTGTGACCTAATGGTTGGATCAGCCCGTATCTTTTGTCAAGTTTCTTAACAATTCCCGCCGGTAAGTTTCTTAACAATTTCCCGGAACCCACTCTGACCTGGCCTTATACCGCCCACCTGGAGCCGGAGACCCGCGTTATCAGCGGGGGGTGAACAAGCGTGTACGCCCGGGGACATCGCACCGGCCGACGGTCACGGAGCGTGACCGTCGGCGGTGTGTCGTACGGCCTCCTCGCCCGGCGCCGACGCCCGGTGAGGCCGGGAGCGTTTCCGGTTCGAGAGAAATGCGGGAAAGGGCACCGAAAGAACAATCTGGTCAGTCCTGATTCCGGTTTCCTGCATCTTCGCCGGACGTGGTGGAAGGCCATCCGGTAGAGAAGCCGTACGGATTATCCGGAAAAGGATAGGAGATGCGTAGACAAAGGGTGAAAAATGGTGGTTCAGAAGTTTGATAGAGAAAGTAGGGATCTCCTGCGGAAGAGGCGGTTGCGATGGTCCGCTCAGAACCGATCGGCTTCTCGCTCGCCGGTGGCCTGTTCGCCACCGTCGCCGCGACGGCGGTCGCGTCGTTGCTCTTCACCCCGGGGCAGGTCCGTGGGCGGCTGCTGGTCATGGCGATCGCCGTCGGCGGTCAGGCCCTGCGCGCGCCCCGCTGGCCCGCCGCCCTGGCCACCGCCGTCCTGGCGTGGCTACTCGCCACCGGGTTCCTGGTCAACACCGAGGCCGAACTCACCCTCGACGGCCATGACCTGCTGCGGCTGTTCCTGCTGCTGCTCATCGCGGCCCTGGCCGCGGGCGTCAGAACCGTGGCCGACCGCCTGAGCCTCCCCTCCGCCGGGGCCGCCGGGGCCCCCGGGGTCGTCGGAACCGCCGGGGGCGCGGGAGCCGCAGGGTCCGCAGGAGTCGCGGGGTCCATGGGGGACGCCTGACCTTCGGCCCCCCGGCGCGGACACGGGCCGCCCCACGGACGCCCACGGCGTGGCCGTACGTCATGGCCGCCTCCGGGGCGGGGCTCCGGGTCCCTGTGGGTGGTACCGGACGGCCGGGGGACAGCGACGCCCCGGCCGCCCGGTGATCATGGCGCCGTCCGGGAACACAGGCCGGGCGGCGTGTTTTCCACACGGTCCGCGAATACGATCTCCTTGACTGGATCTTGACATTCGAATGTCATCGTCACGAGGTGAAAATCAGCCATTTATTGCGGATTTTCTGCCAGGCCGGTGGATGTCCGGCGATCGACGGGAACCACGGGGACCCGGCGGCCGACTACTCGGATGTCCACCGTCCAGATCCACTGTCCAGAACCGGAGACAGGCCAGACGCCTCCTCCGGGGAGAAAGGAGGATCGTCCATGGTCAAGAAGACGCTCGACATCGTGGCCCGTAGGAAGAAGACCCGCAGCCGCCTGCTGAACAACCACGGCTGACAGGGCTGAGCCAGTCATGGACGGTCGCCGCCGGGCTCTCCCGGCGGCGGCCGGTCAGAGCCGGCGACCGGTCGGAGGCAGGAGAAGCAGCAGGTGAGCGAGAGGGAGCGTGCGTGACGCAGACCGAGTTCCGGCGGGCGCGAACGTTGATGATCTACTGGCACGACGGCGAGCTGACGGCCGAGAACTACCTGGAGAGCCGCTCGACCGACGAGGAGGCCGACAACGCGGTCGCCGTGAACGCCCAGGCGGTCGAACTGCTCGAACACTTCACCGACTGGACGACCGTCGAGAAGGTCGCCTCCGACCTGGGCGAGTTCGACCAGGACTCGGTGCGCGAGGCGGTCCTGGCCCTTGCCGAGGCCGGGTTATTGGTCGAGAGGGGAACCGAGGAGCGCGAGGAACGCTTCCTCGACGCCTGGCGTGACTGGGGGGAGGAAGCACGCTTCTTCCACTTCGGCACCCGGAACACGATCTACACCGGCGACAGCCTGGAGCAACGCCGCGCCGACGCCGGTTGGGTACGGCGCACCGGCGGTCCCCCGCCGGCCATCTTCAAGTCCTATCCGGACGCGCCGCGGGTCTATCTGCCCAGGGCGTTCCTGCCGCTGGCGGAGCCGTACGGGCAGGTGCTGACCCGGCGGCGGACACACCGCGTGTTCACCGGGGAGCCGGTGAGCCTGGCGCAGCTGTCCACGGCGCTGTTCTACACCTTCGCGCCGATGCAGCTCTACGACGCCGGTGATCTGGGCACGCTGATCCTGCGGACCAGCCCGTGCGGGGGTGCCAGGCACGAGCTTGAGGGCTACGTCGCGGTTCTCGACGTCCAGGACGTGCCGCCGGGGCTGTACCACTACAACGCCGAGGCGCACGCGCTCGAACTCGTCGACCCCGACTTCGACCGGGCACGGCTGCACCGGGTGACCTACGAGTCGGAGATGTGCACGCCGTCGGCGTTCGTCTGCTTCGTCACCGTGGTCTTCGAACGGACGATGTACAAGTACCGGCACTCGCGGGCGCTGCGGGTGACGCTGCTGTCCGCGGGGCACCTGGGCCAGACCTTCGTGCTGACCTCGACCGCCGTCGGGCTCGGCGCCTGGCAGAGCGCCGCCTTCCGGGACGAGGAACTCGACGAGGCACTCGGCGTCGACGGCTTCTCCGAGGGCGTGCTGTACATGTTCGGCGCCGGGAACCCCGTCCTCGGCGAGACCGGGATGCCCGCGGGCATCGCCCGTGCCGGGCTCACCGACCCCGACCGGCTCGTCAAGCGCCACCCGGCCGCCGGGTGAGTGCTCCGGCCACCGCGTACGTGCGGCTGTGGCGGCAACGGTGGGTGCCGTCACTGCTGCTGGTCGGCGTGTGCGCCCGGGTGCCGTTGCAGGCCTACGTCTTCGCGGTGCTGCTGCTGGCGGCCGAGCGGACCGGTTCCTACCCGGCGGCGGGCGTGGTGACGGCGGCCGGCGGCGTCGCCTACGCCGCCGGGGTCCCGGTGCACGGCAGGCTCGTGGACCGCTTCGGGCAGACCAGGCCGCTGACCGTCGCGGCCTGCGTCAACGCGGTCGCCTTCACCGGCCTGCTGGTGACGGCGCACCTGAGCCCGGCCACCGGGACCCTGGCCGGGTGGGCGGCGGCGGTCGGCCTTTCGCTGCCTCCGGTGGCCGCCGCGGCGCGGGCGCTGTGGTCGCACGTGATCGACGACGACGCGGTACGGCGCACCGCGCTCGCGGTGGACGCCATGGTGCTCGACGTCGCGCTGGTCGCCGGGCCGCTGCTGGTCACCGTGGTCAGCACGGCCTTCGGGCCCGCCTGGGCCGTCGGCGGCTGCGCGGCCGTACTGCTCGGCGGCACGTTGTGGTTCAGCACGCTGCCGCCCTCGCGTTCCTGGACCCCGGCCCGCAGGGGGGCGAGCCTGGCCGGACCGCTGCGCTCGCCGGGCGTCGTCGTGCTGCTCACGGTCTCGGTGCTCACCGGGGCCCTGCTGGGGGTGCTCAGGCTCGGGTTCGTCGAGTTCGCCGGTGAACGCTCCGGCGGTCCGGCCTCCGGCGGCCTGGCGCTGGCCGCGTTCGGCGTGGGCAGCCTCATCGGCGGCCTGCTGTACGGCTCGCGGTCGTGGCGCGCCGACGCCGCCGTGCGGATGCGGGTGATCCTCGCCGGGTACGGCTGCGGCGTCGGGCTGCTCACCCTCGCGCCGAACGTCCCCATACTGGTCGCGCTCTGCGTGCCCGCCGGACTCCTGCTGGCCCCCATGGTCATCTGCACCTTCGAGCTCATCGGCCGGTGTGCCCCGGAAGGGACGCTGACCGAGGCCTTCGCCTGGGGGATCACGGCCACCTTCACCGGGTCCGCGCTGGGCAACCTCGTCGCCGGCGCGCTCGCGGGCGCCCCGTCGGCCGTGGTGTTCGCCGCCGCCGCGGGCTTCGCCCTACTGGCCGCCGTCGTCGCGACCGCCGGGGCGGCGGCCCTCCAACCGTCCGGGAAAGGCTCATGATGCGTGTGCTGACACGCTGGTCCCTGGTCGCTGTTCTCCTGGCCACCGGCTGCGCGGCGGCCCCCGGGGACGGGGTGGCCGTGTCCTCGACCCCGATAACCGTCACCGGCTGCGGCGGCCCCGCCACGGACGTCGGGGCCCCGCCGGAACGGGTGGTCGTGCTCACCCCGAGCGTGCTGGAACTGATGCTCTGGCTCGGTCTCGGCGACCGGGTCGCGGCCATCGGGCAGCAGCCCCGCCCCGGCAGCCTGCCGGAACGTTTCTCCGCGCAGGTCGCCGCCCTGCGGTCGCTGTCCGGCAAGTACACCGCGGGCAGCGGTTACCGCCCGGTGCCGAGGGAGGAGGTGCTCGCCGCGGAACCCGACCTGGTCCTCGGCGGGTTCGCCAGCAACTTCGACGCCCCCGGGGCCATGTCCCGCGCGGAGCTGGCCGCCGACGGCGTCCCGTCCTACCTGGCCCTGTCCACCGCGTGCAAGACGGCGGTGACCGCCCCGCTGACCGGCTTCGACCTGGTGTGGCGGGACCTGGAGAACCTCGGCCGGATCTTCCAGGTGCCCGAACGGGCCGAACGGGTCATCGCGGAGATGCGGCGGAAGATCGCCCCGGTCGAGGCGGAGGTCAAGGACGTGGAACGGCTGAGCGTGTTCCCGTTCGAGTACGACGAGGGGACCGCGACGCCGTACGCGCCGGGCAACAGGCAGGCGGTCAACGCGGTCATCGAGACCGCCGGGGGTCACAACGTCTTCGGCGACCGGGACGAGACCTACACCAAGGTCGGCTGGGAGGAGGTGGTGGCCCGGGACCCGCGGGTCATCCTGGTCATCGTCTACGACCGGGGAAGCCCCGCCGCGAACGAGGCTCACTTCGCCGAGGCCGAACGCTTCCTGACCACCAGCCCGGCGCTGCGCGGGGTACGGGCGGTGACCGAGAGGCGTTTCGCCCGGCTGGTCTACGAGACGGCCTCGGTCGGCGGGGTGCGCAACGCCGACGCCGTGGTCGAACTCGCCGGGCAACTGCGCCGGACCCGATGAGCGGCCCCCCGCGACCCGCCGGACCTCCCGGCGACCGCCCCACCGAACACCTCAGCGGGCACCCCGACGAGCACCGGGGCAAGCGGCCCGACAAACACCCCGCCGAACACCTCAGCGGGCACCCAGCCAAGCAGCCCGACGAACGCCCCGCCGAACACCCGGGCAGGCGGCCCACCGAACGGCCCGCCGTGCTGCCCCGGCCGCCGCGGCGTCGTGTCGTCCTGGGGGCCTGTGCCGTACTGGGCGGGCTGCTCGTCGTGGGGCTGGCCGCCTCCGTCCTGCTCGGCAGCGTCGCCGTACCCGCCGACACGGTGGCCCGCGTCCTCATGCGGCACCTGACCGGCCAGGGCGAGCCCACGTGGAGCGTCAGCCAGGACACCGTGGTGTGGAACCTGCGCCTGCCGAGGGCTCTGCTGGCCGGGCTGGTCGGCGCGGGCCTGGCCGTGTCCGGCGCCGCGACCCAGGCGCTGGTGCGCAACCCACTGGCCGACCCGTACGTGCTCGGCCTCACCTACGGCGCGGCCGTCGGGGCGGTCGCGGTCACCGTCACCGGGGTCGCGCCGCTCGGTGGGGCCTCGGCCGGAGTGGCCGCCTTCCTCGGGGCGCTGGGCGCCTTCACCGTCGTCTACGCCCTGGCCCGTACCGGCGGCGCCCTGGCCCCGCTGCGGCTCGTCCTGTCCGGGATGGCCGTCACCTACGCGCTGTCCGGGGTGACCAGCTTCCTCGTGTTGCGGGCAGACGACCCGGGCACCACCCATTCGGTGCTGTTCTGGCTGTTCGGCAGCCTGGCCGAGGCGAACTGGGCCTCGCTCGGGCTGCCCGCCGTCGTCCTGGCCGCGACGATGGCCGCCCTGCTCGCCCAGGCCAGGCCGCTCAACGCGCTGCTGCTCGGCGACGAGACCGCCGCCGGGCTCGGCGTCCCCGCCGCCCGGCTGCGCAGGCACCTGTTCCTGCTCGTCGCCCTGCTCACCGGGGTGATGGTCGCGCTGGCCGGGGGTGTCGGCTTCATCGGCCTGATCGTCCCGCACGCCGCCCGGCTGCTCGTCGGCAGCGACCACCGCAGGCTGCTGCCCGTCGCGGCCCTCGCCGGGGCGGCCTTCCTGGTGCTGGTGGACATCGCCGCCCGTACGGCCCTGCACCCGCAGGAGCTGCCGGTCGGGGTCGTCACCAGCGTCATCGGCGCCCCGCTGTTCCTCTGGCTAGTGCACACCCGGGCCCGCGAGACCACAGGACTTTGAGACCACGATGACGAGCCTGCACCTACGCGACGTGCGCGTCACCATCGGCACGACCCCGGTCGTCACCGGTGTCAGCCTCACCGCGCCCTCCGGCGGGCGCGTCGGGATCGTCGGCCCGAACGGCAGCGGCAAGAGCACCCTGCTGCGGGCCGTCTACCGGCACCTTCCCCTCGCCGGGGGGAGCATCACCGTCGGGGACGAGGACCTGTGGGCGCTCACCCCGCGCCGGGCCGCCCAGCTGGTCGCCGCGCTGCCCCAGGAGACCCGTTCGGACTTCGACGTCACGGTCTGGGAGATGGCCGCGATGGGCCGGACCCCGCACAAGCGGCCCTTCGCCGCCGACACCGACCGGGACGTCTCCGCCGTCGCCGACGCCCTCACCCACACCGGGGTCGCCCACCTCGCGGGCCGCCGCTACGCCACGCTGTCGGGGGGTGAACGGCAACGGGTGCTCCTGGCCCGTGCCCTGGCCCAGCAGACGCCCGTCCTGGTGCTCGACGAACCGACCAACCACCTCGACGTGCGCCACCAGTTCGACCTGCTCGACCTGGTCACCTCCGCCAAGACCACCGTCGTCGCGGCCCTGCACGACCTCAACCTGGCCATCGCCTACTGCGACCACGTCTACGTCCTGGCCGAGGGCCGGGTGGTCGCGGACGGCCCGCCGTACGAGGTGCTCACCCCGCGGCTCATCAGGGAGGTCTTCGGCGTGGACGCGCACGTCACCTCGGTCCCCGGAACCGACGCGCCGCACCTCATCCTGCGTCCCGCGGAGGGGGGCCCGACGACCAGGTGAGTTTGACGGTGAGCTGACCCTCGGTCGAGGTCTTGGCGATCAGCGCCCCGGCCTCGGCGTTGAGCTTGACGCCGAACTCGATCTCGATCTGGTCCGGCCTGAGCCTGCCCGACCTGAAGGACTCAAGGGCGTCCGCCGCGGCGACCTCGACCTCGGCCAGCACCTCCCCGAAGCGGCGGGCCACGTCCGTCAGCCCCTTCCTTGAGACCCGCCGTACCCCCTCCTCGTCGGCCGTCTCCACCACGATGTGGCCGCCGGTGGTCTCGAATCTGATCAACTCGGACACAAAGCCTCCTCTAGTACGGCCATGCGGTCGCGTTCTTCAGGTAGTGGGCCGGAGGCGGTCCCTTGTCCGGGTGGCCGGACAGCCAGGTGTCGTGGATCCGCTTCCACCGGCCGTCGGCGCGCAGCTCGTCCAGGACGTGGTTGGTGAACCTCAGCAGCTGGACGTCCCTCTTGCGGAAGGCGAAGCCGTGGGGTTCGTCGGAGAACCAGCCGCAGACGGGGTTGACGTTCCAGACGCACCTGCCGCCTCCGGGTGGCGGGGTCGTGCCGGGCAGCATCCGGGTGTCGCCGCTCATCTCCCTGAGGCCGATCAGGATGTTCTCGTCGGAGGAGACGGCCTCGGCCTGTCCCTGCTCCAGCATCAGCAGGCAGTCGCTGGTGACGGCGGCGACGACGGGGACCAGCCCGACCTCCAGCTGCCTGACGTGGTCGACCGAGACGGTCGAGGCCCCGGAGCACACCCGTTTCCCGCGCAGGTCCTCCACCCGTTGGTAGGGAGACCCCTTGCGGACCAGCATGGTCTGGCCGGTGTCGAGATAGTCGCTCGAATAGGCGATCTCCGTGGCCCGTCTGCAGGTCGTGGTCATCGACTGGGCGAAGAGGTCGATGGTCCCGTCGTTGAGCCGCCTGACCCCCTCGGAGAAGGGCACCGTGACGAAGTCGACCCGCTGCCTGGCCCGTGGCCCGAACAGGGCCTTGGCGACCTCCATCACCAGCTCGATCTCGAAGCCCTCGAACTCCCCCGTCCTCGGGTTGCGGAACGACATCCTGGGGGTCGACTGGGACACGCCCACCTTCAGCCGGTCGAGGCGGGGCCGTACCGGGGACGGGGGCAGGCTGTAGCGGGGGTCGCAGTCCGGTTCGTCACCCTTTTTCGCGGGCTCCTGCGGCACGGAGAACAGCGCGCCCGCGGGCGTCGGCTCGGTGATCGGCGGCGGCCGGTACGGCGTGGCACAGCCGGAGACCGCGAGCGCCAGCGCGGCCAGGGTCACGGCGGCTCTTCTCACAGATACTCCCTGATCCTGGGCCAGAAGCCGAGGCCGGCGGACAGGACGGCGCAGCAGCACAGCGCCACGGTCAGGAGTCCGAGCCGTGACGGCGCCGAAGGCACCCGTACGGCCAGCGACTGGATCTGCCTGGCCCCGTCTTCGAGCTTCGTGGTGTTGTCCCGGTCGACCACCTCGAAGGCCGCCGCGAACCGTCCGCCGGGCAGCGCGGCGGCGACCGCCCCGTCGTTGTTCCCCGCGAGCAGCTCCTGGTGGATCGAGATGGTGTAGGTCTGGCACCAGGTGGTCTCCCGCTCCGCGCAGCGCGCGTTCCGCCGGAAGTTGCGCAGCGACTGTTCCCAGTTGAACGGGCTGGTGCCGCCGAGCAGCAGATAGGTGTCGGCGTAGGCGGTCAGCGCCGCGCGTTCGGCGTCCACGAGCCTTCGCTGGTCGACCAGGCGCGTCTCGATGGCGCCGAGCCGCCGGTCGGTCTCCGGCCAGTTGCGCAGCGACCAGCCGGTGGCGCCGAGCACGACGGCCACCAGGACCGTGGCGCCGAGCAGCCCGAGGTTGAGCACCCGCCGCGTACGGCGCGCCAGCGACAACTGCGTCAGGACGAGTCCGGCGATCGTCGCCAGGAGCAGCAGAAGGTGGGCTCCCGAGGTGCGCAGCGCGGTGCTCTTGGCGTCGCGCAGGTTGTCGGTCTCGTCGCGTTGGAGCCGCGCGGCGGCGGGCAGCAGAACCGTGCGCAGGTAGGAGCTGGCCTCGTGCAGGTAGGCGGCCCCGAGCAGGGCGGGGCCCACGGCCTTCCGCGCCTCGTCCGGGCCGGCCGTCTCCTCCTTCGCCGGGGCGATCAGCCTGCCCGCCTTGTCCACCAGGTCGGTGTAGACGGGGAGCTGCAGGGCGATCGTGGCGAGATTGGTCGCGCGGGAGACGTCTCCCCCGGTCAGGCCGCCCGCGTCGGCCAGCCGCCGCCTGATCTGGTCGATCGCGTCGTCGTAGCGCTCACGCAGGGTCGCCTGGGTCACGGCCCCGGCCAGGAAGTGCCCGGTGGCCGAGGTGTCGGCCTTGGCGAGCGACTGATAGATCACCTGGGCGTCGTCGCTCAGCCTGGCGGCCATGTCGGCCTGTTCCCCGCCCGCCCTCTGCAGGGCGTTGTCGGTGAGGGTTCCGGTGACGCCGACACCGATCAGCGTCGTCGCGGTGAGAATCATGTACAGCAGAAGTCTGGTCCGAGTGTGCCTGACTCTGATGTGACCGACCTCCGTATATACAGCTGGTCACCTTCGGCTTCGGCAAGAATGCCACAAAACTCGGCTTTCCTACCAGCGTTCGGCGCTTCCAGAAACCCTGGTAACCACCCCAATAGTCAAATCTTCCCCGTAATGCCGGCCGTTACGTAGTCTTTTACGGTGAGAGTTGAGCCGGGAGAGGAAACCTGGTGGGTGCGAATCCGACAGGCCGGTGGCGAGGTCCTGGGAGCGGGGGTACTCCTCGATCAGAAAACGGTTCTGACGTGCGCGCACGTCATTCCCGACCGCGCCGAGGAGGTCATGGCGGAATTCGTCGGTCAGCCCGGTGCGCGTCCCGGCACGGCGAAGGTGGTCTCCTGGGTCCCGGCGGACGACGACCAGCGCGGTGACCTCGCCCTGCTCGACCTGGCCTCACCCGCTCCCCTGGAGGGGCGGCCGGTGTTGCGGCGGCCCAGTCTGTGGGGCCGCGAGGTCTACACACGTGGTTTTCCCTCCCTCCTCGACGACGGCCTGTGGGTGCGGGCGCGACTCGGCGGCCGGGCCGGTCCCGGCGGCGAGTGGATCCAGATGGACGCCGAGCCGTACCGGGAGATCCGCCGTGGGTTCAGCGGCGCCCCGGTGGTCGACGGGCGGACCGGAGACGTCCTGGGTGTCGTGGTCAGCGAGTTTCCCGGGCTCGCCGGGCTGGCGTGGATGATCCCGGTCGAGACGATCGTCCACCACCTTCCCGCCCTGGCCGGGATGGTCGCGGACAGTCCCTCCTTCACCGACCAGATCAGGGAGTTCTTCGGGCCCGGCCGTTCCGGCGGCGCGATGGTCGTGGTCACCGGGGACGCGCCGGTCTCCACCTCGCTGGCCGAGCCCGCGCGACACGAGGAGGACGTCTCCGGCATGTCCGTCGCCGAGGTGTCCCGGCAGGTGCACCGCGCCCTCGAACGGCACTCGGAGCGGCAGATGTTCGTGTTCGACGCCGTGGACGCGGCGGACGACCCGGAGACCCTCGCGCAGGAGGTGATCAGGCCGCTCACCGAGGCGGGCCACCAGGTGATCACCGGGCTGCGGCAGGAGTCGGCCCGGCTGCGCAGGATCCTGGACCAGCCCTCGGTCGCCCGGCGGCTCGAGGTCCTGGACGTACGGGTCACCGAGGCGCGGGCGGCGGCGCGGGCGACGCGGACACGGCACCGCGGGGTCGCCCGGCTGGTCACCCCCGTCCCCGACTGGCCGGACGACGGCCCCGCCCTGCAACTGCGGGTCAGGGGCCTGCGAGGAAATCCCACACTTCCCGATCTTGAGGAATGCGAGAGTGAGACAAGGGAACTTCTCCGCAAATCCACTGAGACTCATAGGGAACTCGATAGAATCCACGACGAGTACAAAAGCCTCAAAAGCCTTCTAAGGGCCTACCATTTGGGGTCGGGCGTCGAGCGCTCGGAACGTGACCGAATTCTGGCCGAACGATACACGCGGGCCCATCACCTGCTTTTCACCCTGCCATGTGACCTCGCGGCGGCGAGTGAGGCGGTCGACCATTACATCCGCGCGCTGAAGGAGAACCGATGACTCCGTGCGCCTTCTGTTCCGGCCGGATCGACGAGGACGGTTTCTGCGTCGAATGCGGGCTCCCCGCGGGTACGGTCTCCCCGCCCGCCGGCCCGGTCTCCCCGCCCGCCGTCTCGGGGAGCCGGATGCTCAGGGCCGCCGACGGGCTGGTCTCCGTGCCCGTTCCCTCGGGGAAGGACCCCTCGACCCGGGTGATCTCCGACCCCGGCCGGGTCCGGTTCAGCCGGAGGTGCCGCAAGGGGCACTTCATCAACTTCACCTACGCCGGGCAGCCCGCCGTACTGAAGGGATTCTGCCCGACCTGCCAGACGCCGTTCGACTTCGAACCGCGCCTGGCGCCGGGCGAGCTCGTCGCCGACCAGTACGAGGTCGTCGGTCCCATCGCGCACGGCGGCCTCGGGTGGGTCTACCTGGCCCGCGACCGCCACCTCAACGACAACTACGTCGCGCTGAAGGGCCTGATCCAGCCCGACGACCCGACCGCGGTGAGCCTTGAGGTCTCGGAACGGCGCTTCCTGATCTCGCTGGACCACCCCAACATCGTCCGCATCTACAACTTCGTCACCCACGACGACAGCCGGGGGGAACGCGGCGGCTACATCGTCATGGAGTATCTCGACGGCCAGTCACTCGGCGAGGTCCTCGCCAACCGGCAGGCGCGCCCCGAGCCTGAGCACGTCCTCGCCTACGGCTACGAGATCCTCCTGGCCCTGGACTACCTGCACGGCCGTGGCCTGCTGTACTGCGACATGAAACCCGACAACGTGATCATCACCCCCGAGCGGATGAAGGTCATCGACATCGGCGGCGTCCGGCGCGACGACGACAGGTCCAGCCCGATCGTGGGCACCTACGGCTTCCAGGTGAGCGCCAAGGAGATCGGGGAACGCGGGCTGACCGTGCGCTCGGATATCTACGCCGTCGGCAGGACGCTGGACAAACTCCTCGGTGTCGGCGGCCCCTCCCGCACCGGACTGGCCGTCGAGTCGCTCAGGAGGCTGATCCAGCGCGCCTCGCACCAGGACTGGGAGCGGCGCTTCGCCTCGGCCGCGGAGATGCTCGAACAGCTCAGGGGCGTACTGCGCGAGGTCAGATCCTTCCAGCCCGAACACGCCCCGGCGGTCTTCGAGTCGTCCACGGTCTTCGAGCCGAGCGCCGAACTCCTCGACGGCGGCCTGAGCGCCGCCTCCCCGCTCGAACGCTGGACCCGTGACCGGGGCGGCGCCCTGCTCGGCCTCCCCCCGGCCGCCTCCCTCGTCGCCCGTGGCCTGCCCGTCCCCAAGGCCGACCCCGACGACCCGGCGGCGGGCCTGCTGGCGTCCATCGGGAACACCACCGCCCGTGGCCTGCTCGACCAGCTCTCCGAGGTCCGCCAGTCGCCCGAGGTCGGGCTGCGCCGCTGCCGCGCCCACCTCGAACTCGACGAACTCGACGAGGCCGAGAGCCGCCTGTCCGGCGACGGCTGGCGGGTCACCTGGCACCACGGCCTGCTCGCCCTGGCCCGCGAGGAGTACGGCACGGCGCTGTCGTGCTTCGACCGTGTCTACGGCGCGCTGCCCGGCGAGACCGCGCCGAAGCTGGCCCGCGCGTTCTGCCAGGAACTCCTGGGCGACCTCCGTGCCGCCGAGGAGGGCTTCGACGTCGTGTGGCGGCGTGACCGCTCGCAGACCAACGCCGCGTTCGGGCTGGCCAGGCTGCGGGTGCGGGCCGGGGACCGGTCGGCCGCGGTCGGCGTCCTCGACGGGGTGCCGAGGGTCGCCCAGCACCACGACGCCGCCCGGGTCGCCGCCGTACGCGTGCTGTCGGAGGAGTTGCCCGGCGGGAACCTCCCGGGCACCGACGACCTGACAAGGGCGACCCGGCTGCTCGCCTCGCTGGTCCTCGACGGGGGAGAGCCGACCGGCAAGGTCAGGGACCGCCTCACCACGGCCGTCCGGGAGGCACGCAACCGCTCCGCGCCGGACGACGAGGCGCGCCGGGAACTGGAACGGTCATATCTGAGACTCGCCGAGCAGGCCACCACCTGGCGGGACCGGGGCAGGCTGGTCGACCTCGCGCACTCCGTACACCCCTGGAGCCTGCTGTGACCCTGAGGTTCGAGCTGAACATCGACCAGGACCCGGTCCTGACCATCGGGAGGACCGAACTCGACGCCGTCCTCAGGGTCGCCGGGCGGCGGCTCGACGGCCCCGCCGAACGAACCGGGCGGGCCGAGCGGTGCGAGGTCGTCATCATCGACTGCTCCGGCTCCATGGGCGGACTGAACCGCAGGTCAGAAGGCCGCCGCCTGAAGATCGCAGCCGCGGTGAGCGCGACCATGACGGCGATCGACGTCCTGCCCGACGGAGTGCTCTTCGCCGTCGTCGCGGGCGACCACGAGGCCCGCACCGTCTACCCGCCGACCCCGGCGAGCGAGCGCACCAGGGCCGACGCCAGGGCGGCCGTACGCCGGTTGACCTGCAACGGCGGCACCAACATCGGCGCCTGGCTCACCGAGGCCCGGCGGCTGCTCGCCCCCCACCCGAACGCGCTCAGACACGCGATCCTGCTGACCGACGGCCGGAACAACGAGTCCCCCGAGGAGTTCGAACGGGCGCTGGCGGCCTGCGAGGGCGAGTTCGTCTGCGATGCCCGGGGCATCGGCGAAGACTGGGTGGCCCACGACCTGCAGCGGATCGCCACCGTGCTGCGCGGCTCAGCCGACGCCGTGGTCGACGACGCCGAGCTTGAGGCCGAGTTCAGGAGGATGGTCGAGGCGGCTCTCGGCAAGGTGACCCCGAAGATGTCGCTGCGCTTCACCACCACCCCGCCCGGCAGGCTGGTCTCCCTCAGGCAGGTCTATCCCGAGCGGGCCGACCTCACCGGGCACGTCACCGCGCTCGGGGACCGCGTCTTCGAGCTGGTCAGCGGCTCCTGGGGTGAGGAGTCCCGCGACTACCAGCTCCGCTTCGAGGTCTCCCACGAGGGCGCCCCGCACTTCACCGACCTGCGCGTGGCCCGCGTCGAGGCGATGGTCGGCGGTGAGCGCCGTGGCGCCGCCAACGTCATGGTCCACTGGAGCGAGGATCCGGACGCCTCGACGTTCACCAGCCACACGATCTCGCTCTACCAGGCCCAGGACAACATGAGCCAGGCCGTTGACGCGGGCCTGTCCGCCTACGGCAGGAACGACCTGTCCGGGGCCGAGCGCGAGTGGGCCCGCGCGGTCCGTCTGGCCGCCCGCTGCGGCAACCAGCGCGCCCTCGACGAGCTCCAGCGTTTCGTGGAGATCCTCGACCTCGACGAGGGCCGGGTCCGTGCCCGCCCCAACCTGAGCCACCACGACGTCCAGCTGGTCAAAGTGGCCCTGTCCCACTACGAACAGGCGCCCGAGGAGGAACCCACCGCCGTTCCCGCGGGCCCTCCCTGGGAGTGCGAATGCGGGCGTACCTCCCCCTCAGCCGCCAACTTCTGCATCCACTGCGGCCACCACCGCCGCCCCTGAGCCCTTCCAAGAGCCAGGGCCGTCGACCACGCCGCACGGGTGAAGTGCCGTTCCTCAGCCTGCGGCCCCGTTGTCCCAGGGTTGCCGATCGCCCCGGAACAGCCGGCCACGCCGTACGGGCGAAGCGCGGTTCCTCAGCCGGCGGCCCGTCGCCCCAGGACCGTCACCTGCCTCAACCCCTGTCGCCCCGGGGCCGCCTCACGGCTTCCAGGCCGGGTCCCTGCCGATGAGGCCGAGCAGGCGGTCGAACGGCGGGGCGTCGTCGGGCACCGCGACCGGCGGCCCGAAGGCGCCGCGTTTCCTGCCCATCTCCGCCATCTGACCGGTGAAGTCCAGCGCCCGCTCGACCGCCTCGGCGTCCGGCTCGTACGGCTCGCCGACCGCCCTGGACAGGTCCCAGCCGTGCACGACCATGTCGACGAGGAACATGTGGGCCAGCGCGGTCATCGGCATGCCCATGGCGGGGCTGACCCCCTCCCACACCTCAGGGCGCGACCAGACGGCCAGGGTGCGCTCGGCCCGCTCGGGGAAGTCACCCGCGTACGGCCCCTGCTCGACACGCGGCCCGCCCTCGCCCACCGACTCGAACATCTCGGCCACCCACTCAAGGTGGTTGATCAGGCCTCTGACGTCGAACTCCGCGCACGGTGTGGGGTCTCCCAGCCTCTCCTGCCCCGCTGTACGGACCACTGTGCGGACCAGGTCGGCGGTCTGTTCGGTGGCACGCCTCATCAGCGGCATCATGTCATTCATGGCAGCCATCCTGCCCGGCTCGTCGGGAACGCGGCTTGTAGAAACGCGACAGCGCGGCTGGGTCGATCCGTACGCGGGTCTCGACGCCTTCGCCTTCGCCCGCCACGCGCCCACCCCCGGCCTGGCGGCCCACGTGGACCACTTCTGGGTCGTCACGTGGACCGGGCTTGCCGAGCCGTACGAGCAGCGCATCGTCTCGCACCCGACCGTGAACCTGGTGATCACCGAGGACTTCCACCGGGTCGTGGGCGTGATCAGGGGCGGGTTCTCCTACACGATGCGTGGCAGCGGCCGGGTGCTCGGCATGCGTTTCGTGCCCGGTGGCTTCCGGACGTTCCTCGGCGCCCCGGTCTCCACGCTGACCGACCGTTTCACGGAGATCGGCGAGATGTTCGGCGCGGCGGGCGCGACCCTGGTCGAGCGGGTCCTCGCCGAGCCCGACGCGCGGGCCGCGATCGCGCTCGTCGAGACGCTCCTGCTCGATCTGGAGCCTGAGCGGGACCCGCTCGCCGAGGAGGCCGCGGCGCTGGTCGCGCTGGCGGAGGACGACCCCTCGATGACCAGGGTCGACGAGCTGGCCGCCAGGTCGGGGCGGTCGACGCGTTCGCTGCAACGGCTGTTCCGCGACCACGTCGGCATCGGCCCCAAGTGGGTGATCCGCCGTTTCCGGCTGCACGAGGCCGCCGAACGGATCTATCAGGGCCTCGACCTGGCCACCCTGGCCGCCGAACTCGGCTACGCCGACCAGGCCCACCTGACCCGCGACTTCACCGCCGCGGTCGGCATGCCCCCCTCGACCTACGCCCGCCTCGGCCGACGCCCCTGACCTCTCCCGGGATGTTCGGCCCTTCCCGCGCGGCCGGTCAGGGTCTCGCAGAGGCTCTCACCCCCCGTCCTCGCCGGTCAGCTCCCGGACCCGCCGCAGCAGCGCGGCCCTGCGGGCATGAGCCCGTACGGCCAGCACCAGCGCCACCGCGACGAACACCCCGCCGACCGCCAGCGCGGCCCCGGCCCCTCCGCCACGTTGAACGGCCGCGACCACCAGCACAGCGGTCGTGGTGACGGCGGCGGCCAGGGCGATCCAGGCCGCGATCACCCGGTCCGCGGCGAACAGCGGCACCCGGCGTGTCACCAGCCATCCGCCGTATCCAGCCCAGGCCACACAGCACCCCGTGAGCACCGCGAAGGCCAGCCGAGTACGGCCCGGCAGCGGCCCGGGCTCGCCCAGCCACAGCGCGCCGACGAAGGCCGTACCGACCGACCCCGCCAGCAGCGCCGTCACGGCCCGCACCCGTCTCCCCTTGGACAGGGCCGACTCCAGCCCCTGGATCGTCTCCCGCGCCGACATGCGCGGCCCCTCCTCGGTCATGCCCGGTACCCCTTCCTCTCCAGATGCTCACGCGACAGCCGACGGGCCCGGTTCAGCCGGGACTTGACCGTGCCGACGGGGACCTGGCAGATCCGTGCGCAGTCCTCGATCGACAGGTCCTCCAGGTAGAAAAGAACGAGGATCTCCCGCTCCGGCACCGGTAGTTCCGCCAGAAGACCCACCAGTTCGGCGCGGTCGACCAGAGCCTCGACCGGGTCCTCGACGATCGCCCTGTCCACCGCGAGCGCCTCGTGCTCCCTTGCGTACTGGCCGCGCAGCCGGTCGGTCACCGACCGGCGTGCGATGGTGAACAGCCAGGGCGCGAACCTGTCGGGTTCCCGCAGCCGGGGCAGGCCGCGGACCACGGCCAGCCAGACCTCCTGGGCCACGTCGTCGGCCCGCTCGGCGTCCAGCATGCGCCGCGCATAGGTCCACACCGGCACCCGCCAGCGGTCGACCAGTTCCGCGAGCGCCGCCCGCTCACCCAGCTGGGCCCGCACCACAAGTAGTTCGTCGGTCATCGCGTCCTCCCGTCACCCCGCACAGTCGGACGGCGGAGCGATCAGGTTCACGAACACCCGTCGAAGCCATGACCTGGGCTTGAGGAATGTTTCACGTGGAACAACCGAAGGCCATCCCGGGATTCGCAAGATCACAGCTCCGCATCCGCCCTGGTAGGTTGACGCCGAAACCAGGACAGAAGGGATGTGTCCCCCGTGCTCGACGATGCCGGTCTCCAGGCTCTCCGCGAGGCCGCCCGTTTCTCCCCGGACAACCTCCCGCTGCGGCGGCACCTGGCCGACCAGCTCCTCGCCAGGGGATATCTCGCCGAGGCCGAGGCGGAGTACCGCGCGGCCCTCATGCTGGCGCCCCAGGACCCGGACGTCACAACCGGCCTGGCGGAGGCGTTCACCCGGCAGAGCGCGTACGGCGCGGCGCTGTCGATCCTGGAGCCGCACCTGGCGACGGCCGGTTACCCGCCGCGCATGGGCGTGATCGCGGCCAGGGCACTGCTCGGTGAGGGCGAGACGGCCGGTGCGGCCCGCCGGTACCACGAGGCGGTCTCCCGCGACCCCTCGGTCGCCGCCCCCGACCTGGCCGCCCGGCTCGCGGCGCCGCCGCAGCCCGTGACCGCACCGCCGAGCCCGCCGAGGGAGACCGGCTCGGAGGTCGAACGTTCCCGGTTCACCTTCGCCGACGTGGCGGGCATGGAGGCCGTCAAGGAGACACTGCGCCTCAAGCTCCTGCTGCCCGTGCAGCAGCCGGAGCTGTTCGCCGCGTTCGGCAAGCGGGCGGGTGGCGGGGTGCTGCTCTACGGTCCGCCGGGCGCCGGCAAGACACACCTGGCCAGAGCCGCGGCCGGTGAGCTCGGCGCGGCGTTCGTCAGCGTCGGTCTGGCCGACATCCTGGACATGTACATCGGCTCCAGCGAACGCAACCTGCGCGCGGTGTTCGAGATGGCCCGCCGCAACCGGCCGTGCGTGCTGTTCTTCGACGAGGTCGACGCGCTGGCCGCCCGCCGGTCCGACATGCGCCAGGCGCACAACCGTCAACTCGTCAACCAGTTCCTGGCCGAACTCGACGGCGTGGACGACGGCGCCAACGAGGGGGTGCTGGTGCTGGCGGCCACGAACGCTCCCTGGTACGTGGACGTGGCCTTCCGCAGGCCCGGCCGGTTCGACCAGCTCGTGTTCGTACCCCCGCCCGACCCGGCCGCGCGCGCCGCCGTCCTGCGCATCATGTGCCGGGACAAGCCGCTGGCCGAGATGGACTTCGACGCCGTGGCCCGGATCACCGACGACTTCACCGGCGCCGACCTCAAGGGCGTGATCGACCGCGCCGTCGAGGCCAAGCTCCAGCAGTCGATCAGCGCGGGCCGCATGATCCCCCTGACCACCTCCGACCTGGTCACCGCCGTCGGCCAGGTCAGGCCGACCGCCGTACGCGAGTGGCTGACCACCGCCCGCAACTACGTGCTGCACGCCAACGAGTCCGGTGCCTGGGACGAGCTGATGCCGTGGATCAAGCGCATATGACGACCGCCCAGGTCGCGCTCGAACGCGCGCGTGGCCTGCTCGGCCTGAACCGTCCGGTCGAGGCCGCCAGGGAGCTGCGCGGCGCCATCGCCGAGGACCCGCAGCACCCGACCGCGCACGCCCTGCTCGCCATAGCCCTGGTCGAGCAGGGCGAGGTGACCGAGGCCGCCGCAGAAGCCGGCGAGGCCGTACGGCTGGCGCCCGACTCCTGGTTCACGCACTACGCCGCCGGACAGGTCCACCACCGCTCAGGCCGGGCCGACCGGGCGCTCCCCGCCGTCACGGCCTCGCTGGAGCTGAACCCCGAGTACGCCCCGATCTGGGAGTTGCTGGCCCGGGTGCACATACGGAGCGGCCGGTGGAGCGAGGCGGCGGGGGCGGCACGCCAGGGGTTGCGCATCGACCCCGAGGACCCCGACCTGGCGAGCCTGCTGGCGGTCGCCCTGGTCATGCTCGGTGACGCGGCCGAGGCCGTGCCCGCCGCGGCGCTGGCCGTACGCCTCGATCCGGAGAGCGCCGCGGCGCACCTGGCCTACGGCCGCGCGCACCTGGCCTTCGGCGACCCCGGGGTGGCCGCGGACGCCTTCCGCGAGACTCTGCGGCTCAACCCGGGCTTCGACCACGCCAGGGACCTGCTCGTCCTGGCGCTCAAACGCCGCAACCCCCTCTACCGGATGCTGACCCGGCTGCGTGGCAGGTTCCGCGGCGGTCTGCGCCTGGCGCTGCTGCTGCCCCTGGCGCCGCCGCTCATCGCCGTCTTCGTCCTCATCGCGGTCCTGCACTGGGCGGCGTGGACCGCCGAGGCCTGGGTGACGCTGCGCCTGTACCGAGGCCGCACCACCCGGCTGCTGCTCGAAGGCGCCCAGGTCCGGGTGGCGGCGCTCTGCTGCGCGCTCCCGGTCGCGGGCGCGGCACTGCTGACGTCGGGCGTGCTGACCGGCCTCGAAACGGTGGGTACGGCGGGCGCCGCGGTCATGGCCCTGGTCACCCCCGTCCAGGAGGCGGCCCACACCGGCTCCCGCCCCGCCCGGCTCTTCCTGTACGGCTGGGCGATCCTGCTCGCCCTCGCCGTCGTCGCGTCGCTGGTCCTGGCGACGACCGCCGTCGCCCTGCTGACCGCCTACGCCTCACTCGCCACGATCTGGCTCGCGACCGCCCCCCGCCGTCTGGCACCGGGCGCCGAAACCTGACCGGCGTGAGCCGGGCTCACCCCAGGATCCTGTCCGGATCGGAGGCGGGGGCGAACCCCGCGAGTTTGCTCGGGTCCCGATCGGTTTCCAGGTCCTCCTCCCATCCGACGGCATAGGTCACGACGTAGTCCTGGTGGCCCTGTTCCCCGGCCGTCTCCAGGATCAGACAACGCGCCCCAGGAGGGACGCCGCCGGTTTCCGAGCCGATCCGGTCGCTCTCCTCCCGCGTCGCGCACCGGATCACGAGGCCGTGGTACTCGGTCCTGAGCTTCACGGCTTCGACGGGCTTGAAGACGATGTCGATGCGGGACCGGTCCGCGTGCGTCCTGGTCCGCAGCAGGAGCTGACTGTGGCTGACCGTGTAGGCCCAGACGGTGAAGTCACGGTCCGAACGGAAGAGCTCGCCTCCGGGCGGGAACCGGTCGCCGCTGTCCAGCCATGTTCGCGCGTGCATACGGCGATCATGGCAACGCCGGACGGCAATCGGTCAGTTTTGGAGAAGCCGTCATGGCTTCGGTTTCCTAGGATGAGATTGTTCAGATCAAGCACCTTCTGAGAGGGAATCTGCCATGAAGGGCACCCCGTCGTCCGCCACCGACACCGAAGCCGCCGAGAAGTACGAGGGGTTCACGGCCGAGGAGCGGGACGCGATGAAGGAGCGCGCCAAGGAGCTGAAGGCCCCCTCAAAGCGCGGCCCCCGGGCCCCCAAGGTGGACCCGGAGGTCGAGGTGCTCGCGAAGATCGCCGAGATGGAGGGGACGGACCGCACCATCGCCGAGCGGCTCCACGACATCGTCAGGAACAACGCCCCCGCCCTCTCCTCGAAGCTCTGGTACGGCATGCCGGCGTACGCCAGGGACGGCAAGATCGTCTGCTTCTTCCAGCCCGCGCAGAAGTTCAAGGCGAGGTACGCCACTCTCGGCTTCAACGACCCCGCGACCCTCGACGACGGCACCATGTGGCCCACCGCCTTCGCCCTGACCGACCTGACCCCCGAGGACGAGACCCGGATCGCCGCCCTCATCAAGAAGGCCGCCGGCTGAGACGCCCCTTTTCCCCGGCGTGTTCCTGACTCTCGCGCCGGCCCCACGACGCCGAGCTCCGGCACGGACACGGAGCCGTCGGCCGCGCCCGGCTTCGCCCGAGACGACGCGCCCGGGGTGGAGGTCACACGCGCGTCGTCGATCCCGGCCGCGGGGGATTCCGGCGCCGAGAAAGGTGACAGAACCCAGCGCCCGACGCACGCTTCTTCCCCCGTTCTCCGTGTTTTCCCTGTCCGAGTCGGTGAACACCGGTCGCATCCCCTCCGGAACCGGCGGAACACCCCGGCCATGTGGTTCTGCGCGCATGACATGCCGACCACGGCACGGTGGGACGACGCTCAACGCTCCTGGCGTGGACGTCGACGATCGTGATGACCGATCCGTCCACCAGGAGCCTCCTCACGTAAGAGGACGACTGTCGGCCGACTCACGCTCGAAGCCGGAATGAAAAGCCTCGGCAGGCCGGTTCCGCATCCACTTGACGGCTTCCCGGTGAAAGCCGGTTCGCCCGTCGAGCTCTGGTGACCAAAGGGCTGGAGTAATCTGAGAGAAGATCATTCCTGTCAGGGTTTCGTCTCCTCTCTCACCGGCGGCACGCCGGCACAGATATGCCTCGACCGTACGATCACAGGTCACCCGGAGAGCCGCGGTTCTGTCGGTCGCCTCATCACCGTCCGGCGATTCACGGCGTATGAGCAGGAAGCACCGGAAGGAAAACAGTGAATTACTACGCCCATCGGGTGGCTGTGATCACAGGGGCGGGCTCGGGAATCGGTCGCGCGCTGGCCGTGAACCTGGCTCGGCGGGGCGCGCTGCTGGCGCTGTCCGACCAGAACGCCGAGGCGGTGGCCGAAACCACGCGACGCTGTCAGCGGTTCGGCGCGCGGGTGTTCACGGACACGGTCGACGTGACAGACCGGCAGGCGGTTCTCGGCCACGCGGCCGCCGTCCACGAGGAATTCGGCCGTGTCGACCTGGTCTTCTGCGTGGCGGGCGTCATCCACACCGGAAGGCTGCTCAACTCCGAATTCGACGACTTCGATTACGTGCTGAACGTCAACTTGATGGGCGTGGTCAACACGGCCAAGGCGTTCCTGCCCCATCTGATCTCTTCGGGGGGTGGGCACGTCGTGACCGTTTCGAGCGCGTTCGGATTCTTCTCGGCACCGTGCTACACCGCGTACAGCGCGTCGAAGTTCGCGGTGCGTGGATTCAGCGAGTCGCTGCGGCAGGAAATGCGACTCGACGGGCACCCTGTTTCGGTGACGTGTGTCTATCCGGGCGGTGTCCGTACGCCGATCATGCGGAACGGGCGGTTCGCGAAAGGCGAAGATTCCGCCGCCGTCACAACGAGGTTCGACACGAAGGTCGCACGGACGGATGCGTCCAGGGCGGCCTCGATCATCCTGCTCGGAGTGAGGCGCCGCCAGGCACAGGTGTTCGTCGGAGCGGACGCCAAGATCGCATGGGTCCTTGTCCGCGCACTGGGGTCCGCCTATCAACGTTTGGTGCTCTGGGCCGGGCGGCGATGACCCTATACCGAAGAGGCCGGGGAGACGGGTACGGCAGACCGCCGACCGAGGCCTTTCACGGTGAACGGCAAGAGACGCACCCGAGCTTGTCATCGAGGAGATGGCAAACGTCCCGAAGTCCGTCTGGCCTCTCCTTCCTGACCGCGGAAGCGAGGCGAGCACGGGCGCCGCATGCCGCGTCCTCCCCGTGATGAGCGGTGAGCACCGGAACGAGGGGTCCGGCTTCTCCTCCCTTTTCGTATCATCGACCATATGACCGGTGAGCCCTCACATCCCGTCCACTCCGGCGAGTGGCGCGTCTCCCACACCGAACGCGAGGCGGTGGTGGAGAGGCTGAGCAAGGCGGCGGCCGAGGGGCGCCTCGACCTCGCCGAGCTGGACGGGCGGCTGGAGCGGGCGCTGACCGCCAAGACCTACGCCGACCTCGTGCCTCTGACGGCGGACCTTCCCCCCGACGTTCCACCGGCCCCGAAGAAGCCGCTGGTCCTCCAGGGAGGCCTCAGCGGCGTCACCCGCGCCGGCCACTGGCAGGTGCCCGCGAAGGTGGTCGCGTCCGGCGGCATGGGCGGGGTCAAGCTCGACTTCACCCAGGCCGGTTGTGATCTGCCCGAGGTCGAACTGGAGGTGCACGGTCAGGCGGGCGGTGTCACGGTCGTCGTTCCCGACGGCTGGGCCGTGGAGACCGTCGAGGTGAATCCGGGTCTCGGTGGCCTGAAGGACAAAGTCACCTCTCCCCGGCTCCCGGGCGCGCCACTGATCCGCATGAGCGGCACCGGTGGCGCGGGAGGCGTCGTCATCCGTCACCCCAGCAGCTGGGAACGCCGGAAACTGAGGCGAGAGCAGTCGCGGTGACGGGGATCTCCAAGTAGGTCGCACACGAGCGCGCAGGACGAGGCCGACGGTGAACTTCGAGGTCGTCACACATGTCATGGCGCCGCCGGAACGGGTCTTCGACATATCGCTGGACGTGGACGTCCACTCCGCCTCGATGGCGGGGTCCGCGGAGGAGGCGGTCGACGGTGTGACCGCCGGTGGCATGCGGCTGGGCGACACCGTCACATGGCGGGCACGGCACTTCGGTCTCCGCTGGAGGATGACGTCCACGATCAGCGCCTACGACCGCCCCGAGTACTTCGTCGACGAGCAGGTTTCAGGCCCCTTCGAGCGCTGGTACCACGCCCACCGTTTTCACGGTGACGACCACGGCGGCACGGTGATGAGAGACATCGTCGAGTTCATCGCGCCTCTCGGCCCCCTCGGAAGAGCCGCCGAGCTGCTGGTGCTCCGTCACTACATGCCCAGGTTGATCCACGTGCGGAACCGGTACATCAAGCGGGTCGCAGAAAGCGCTCCGTGACCGGGTCGGCCGTGTGATCATCACGGCCGCAAGACCGGTCCGGGTCGCGTCCAGCGGCACACGGCCGCCTCGCTGCTCAAGAAGCTCGGGGTCACGTCTGGAGATCTCCACGCACGGAGAGTCGCAAAAGACGAAGGACCATTCGAATGGGCCCAACGCCCCAGAATCTGATCGCTCCAGGGCGTTTGTCGATGTGAGACCACCAGGACTTGGGTCTCTTCCTTATCAGGGAGTCGCAAACGCTCCGGACCTTGGGAGAACCCCCTCCGACCAGGGATTCGGCGTTCTCCGACGTCCATGGACGTCCGGGCGATACCTATGGGCCTGACTCACCCTGGGTGCCCCTTGGATCGGCTCCGGCCGGTTCTCCAGGGGCGAGGAACGCCTGACATGTCGGGGCAGCACCACGGCGAAGGTGCGGGTCCGTACCCGGGATGCCGAGAGCCGTCGTGTCCCGCCGTGGCCAGACGCGAAGGGTCACCGCGGGAAGGTCAGGCGTCGGCCGGCCGTACGCGACGGGATGGGGCGGTGCCGGACGCTCGGGTCGGGGAAGAACGCTGAAACGTCGGGGATCTCCGCTCCGGGCTTCTACCAGCGGAAACGCCTTCGATGTTTCCGCCCTCTCACCAGTCCGCTTCGCACCTGGATGGCGGGGAGAGGGCGCCGACCAGGCGAGGACGTGAGTCCGGGACTGTCAGACGGGGAGTCCAGTCGTTGCCGATCCGATCCGCCGGCGGCGGCTCGAAACCGCCCCTCACGGGGCGAACCCGGCTGCCGGTCGCGCGGCCACGTTCAGCTCTGTCGTGCCAGAGAACCGCTGAACGCCCCCGTGACCGTTCCGAGGACGTTGTAGTTCGCTTGGATCTCGATTCTTGCCTGACCGGTTGGCCGGACACTCATTGTCAGATCCGCCAGGCAGGTCTGTCCCGACGGCGCGTTGGCCGGGGCGCCGGTGGTTCCGGCCTTCAAAACAAGGTGGTCGCCGTTGACCTCGGCGAGCTGCCAGCTACGTGAGCAGCCGGCCTCCT
Source organism: Streptosporangium sp. NPDC001559 (assembly GCF_042893955.1). Taxonomy (NCBI): domain Bacteria; kingdom Bacillati; phylum Actinomycetota; class Actinomycetes; order Streptosporangiales; family Streptosporangiaceae; genus Streptosporangium; species Streptosporangium sp. NPDC001559. The sequence continues at coordinate 134,775 of NZ_JBIAVG010000012.1, read as the reverse complement.
GGCCCCAGTCGACGGCGCGCTGGTCTGCGATGGTGTCGCCGATACTGCCCTGCTTTATCGTTATCTCGTCAGTTCCCGTCCCTTTCCCCTCCCTGGTGGGGTCGGGAAAGGTCATCGTGACCTGCCCTCTCCAGGTGCCGAGGTACTGCTCCGGCACAGCACTGCTCCTGTCGCCGCTCTGGGGGAGCAGCCACGCCAGCAGGCTCACCACGAGCGCCAGCACGCCGGTGACTGCGGCGATGACCCCCGCGCGCTCACCCACGTTCTGGCCCAGGAAAAGGGACCAGGAGATGCGCTTCCTGTTTCCGGAAGGCGTGTCACCGGGGTGAGACGTCTCGGAGGCTTCGCCTGTTTCGGAGAGGTCTGCTCGCTCATTCCGGTGGGGAGGTACGAACCCGGCGGGGTCAGGATCCGTGGAATCCCCCGGCGCACTGTCGTTCCCGTCTGCTTGGCCAGCGGACTCGCGTAACTCTTCCTTGCGGGATTCACTGGACCCTCTCGGTCCGGATTCCGGCATATTCGTTTCCAGCTTTCAATCGATGACGTTTCCCAGCTTTATCGAACACCTACGGCGTTGCCCTGTCAGTAAGTTGGCCGGGCCCCGTGGTCGGCGACGAACAGGGTGGCGTCCGGGGGATTCCGGTCCTGACGCCGGGGTTGCGTCCACGGACGTGGTGTCCGGGCGGCACGGGCCGGCTGACACGACCGGTCGGCGGACGGCGAAGTGGCGCTCGACCTGCCCGACGGTCTCCTCCGAACCAGGGCTCGCCGGTACGGCGGGCGACCCGCGACACCGATCTCCTCCCCGAGTTCCCTGCGAACGACGGTTCGATGGTCCTCACCCGGTCCGAGCGCCCCTCCCGGGGCGGCCTGGAAGGTCCTGCCACCCGCAGCGACAGAACCCGGTCTTCCTCGTCCAGAACGACAGCCCGAGCGACCTCGCGAATTCTCCCCACCGGGACGACCTCGTCTTCGCGGCGAACAGAGAACCGAGTTGGACGCGGCCAACGTGCGCCAGGCCTTCCAGGTGATCCCCGGGAGACCGACCTATCGCCGCTCTCCGGCTCCGGCGTCGCGGTTCGTCATGACGTGGCGGGCTGGTCGGCGAGGTGGTCCTGGTTGTCGGCGGCCCACCGCGCGAGGTGCGCCAGGGGGCCGTTCGCGAACGATTCGCCCAGTGCGGAGAGCCGGTAGACCGCACCTGTGGGCGCTGACGCCTGGTCGGCGCCGCCGTCCCTCACGACGAGCCCGCGCGCTTGCAGACGCCGCAGCGTCTGGGTCAGGACCTTGTCGCTGGCTCCCGTGATCCTCGTGAGCAGTTCCCTGCGCCGGGTCGGTCCCATACGCAGGGCCGAGAGCACGACGGGATCCCACACGTGGCTGATGAGTTCGGCCGCTGCGCGCACCTGGCAGTCGGAGACGAAGGTCTGACAAGGCCCATCCAGCACGAAAGCAGTATCGCACCGGTCTCCTACCAAACGGTAGGAGTCTCGTTCGTAGCGTCGGTTCACAGCTTCGAGACAGAGGAGATCGCTGTGAACATAGGAATTCTGGGCACCGGAGACCTCGCCGTGACGCTCGGCCGAGCCTGGGCTCAGGCCGGCCACACGCTGTCGGTGGCAGGACGCGACCACCCGCGTGCCAAGAAGGCCGCCGACCGGATCGGTCCCGCGGCGGAGGCCGTCGACCCCGCGGACCTCCCGGCCCGGGCGGACGCGCTCGTGGTCGCGGTGGCGTGGGAAGGGGTGGAGGCGGCGCTGTCTCTCGTCGGTGCCTCCGAGGGGTCCCTGGCCGGCCTGACTTTGATCGACTGCACCAACCCGGTCGACTACACCACCTGTGAACTGAAGCCGGCGACCGGCTCGGCGGCGGAACTGGTGGCCCGCACGGCTCCCGGCGCGCATGTGGTGAAGGCACTCCACCTGTTCGCAGGAGCGTCATGGCCGTACGCGGGCCCCCAGGAGTCGGCACCGGTCGTGGCGATCTGCGGCGACGACCCAGACGCTCTCGATCGCACGGCGGCCCTTGTCCAAGACCTTGGCGGACGGCCCGCGGTGGTCGGCGGACTCGCCGGCGCCCGGCAGCTGGAGGAGGCCGCCGGGTTCGTCATGAGAGTCGTCGCGTCGGGTCACAATCCGAGGTTCGCCGTGCCCGACGTGGATCCGGCGCTCCTTCGAGCGGCACAGGCGACCAAGTGAGCCGGCAGACCCTGGAGGCTTCACGGCCCTCTCGCCTTCCCATGCGAGGCCGGAACTCTTCGTCAGCCGAGATCTCGGTCAGAGAAGAAGGACACCTTCTCAGCCATCCGAAGGATCAAAAAAGGCCATTTCCTCTGCAGGAAACGGCCTCTGAACTGGGTGGGGCTACCAGGACTTGAACCTGGGACCTCTTCCTTATCAGGGAAGCGCTCTAACCGACTGAGCTATAGCCCCTTGCAACATGAAGAACGGTATCGCATCCCGCTTTGGGAGGCGAATCCGTCCGGTCGAACAGGAAAAAGCTTACCCTGTCCCGGCACCAGCTCGCGCCATGTCCCCGGCCCCACTCCTGGGGCGACGCCGGGGACACGGCGGCGTGGCTACTCGGCCTCGCTGAAGGTGACCTCGATGCCGCCGACCAGGTCGGAGGCGATGTTGTAGATCACCGCACCCAGAGTGGACAGCGCCGTGATCAGGACGACGTTCACGGCCCCGATCAGGGCGGTGTATCCGAGGATGCGGACCGGCTCGAACCAGGAGGCGACGTTGAAGCCGTTCGCGGACGGCTTGCCGTCGGAGACGGTGAACTGGTTGACCGTCTGGATGATGCTGTCGAACACGCCGAGGCTGTTCAGCACCATGTAGAGCACCGCGACGGCGACGAACAGCACCACGAAGCAGACCAGGGAGACCACGAAGCTGAACTTCATGGCCGACCACGGCTCGATCCTGCGCAGCACCAGGTGGGCCTTGCGCGGCGTACGCGGCGAGTTGTCGGAGGCCGGCTTCCTGGAGTCCTGCGACGGGGACGACAGGCCCGCGGGCGGGGGCGGACCCCCCGACGGTGACCAGGAGGGGTTTCCCTGCGGAGGGGCCGGACGGACGTGCACCGTGGTGTCGGGCACCTTGCCGTCCTCGGTGGTCGCCGTACCGGGCCTGCCCTTACCGTCGGCCACCGGCTTGTCAGGCTCCGGAGCGGGCCTGCCACCCCCACCCGCTGGCGGCTCACCCGCCTTGGCAGGATCTGCTTCGACGGCTTTATCCATTTTCTCCGTCACCTGATCACGTGTTGACGAGGACGCGGGTCGCGATCCTGGCCTTGACTGGGCGCTCACGGGCTACTCACCTTCCCCGTTTTCCTCAGCCTCCAAAGAGTCAGCGTTGCGGGCGAGAGCCACGACGCTGTCTCCATCGACCAGATTCATCAGACGCACCCCCATGGTCTGGCGACCAGACTGCTTGATCTCTCCTGCGCTGGTCCTGATCACCCCACCGACGGACGTGATCGCGAAGACCTCGTCCTCCGGCCTGACCATGACAGCCCCGACCAGCTTGCCACGGGAACTGACGATCTTCGCGGTCAGGACACCCTTACCACCTCGCCCCTGCACGGGGTACTGGTCGGCGGGTGTGCGCTTTGCATACCCACCCTCGGTGGCGACCAACACATCTTCGCCGTCGGCGATGCGGTTCATCGCCAGCAGCTCGTCACCGTCGAGGAAACGCATGCCGATGACGCCGCTGGTCGCACGGCCCATCGGCCGCAGGGCCTCGTCGGAGGCGGTGAAGCGGATCGACTGGGCCCCGCGCGAGATCAGCAGGAGGTCGTCCTCCTCGGAGACAAGCCTGGCCGCGATCACTTCGTCATCTTCTCGCAGATTGATGGCGATAAGACCACCGGAACGCGGCGAGTCGTACTCCGAAAGGCGCGTCTTCTTCACCAGACCGCTACGGGTGGCCAGCACGAGGTACGGCGCGACCTCGTAGTCACGCAGGGCGAGCACCTCCATGACGACCTCGTCCGGCTGCATGGCCAGCAGGTTGGCCAGGTGCTGACCGCGGGCGTCCCTGCCCGAGTCGGGCAGCTCGTAGGCCTTGACCCGGTAGACCCGCCCCTTGTTCGTGAAGAACAGCAGCCAGTGGTGGGTCGTGGTGACGAAGAAGTGGTCGACGATGTCGTCCTGGCGCAGCTGCGCGCCCCGCACGCCCTTGCCGCCGCGCTTCTGCGCCCGGTAGAGGTCGGTGTTGGTGCGCTTGGCGTAGCCGCCGCGGGTGATCGTGACGACCATGTCCTCCTCGGCGAGGAGGTCCTCGATCGACATGTCGCCCTCGTAGGCGATGATCTCCGTCTTGCGCTCGTCGCCGTACTTGGCGGTGATCTCGGAGAGCTCGTCGAAGACGATGGTCCGCTGCCGCTCCGGCGAGGCCAGGATCTCCTGGTAGTCGATGATGTGCACCATCAGCGCGTCGTACTCGTCGGTGATCTGCTGGCGCTCCAGGGCGGCCAGCTTGCGCAGCTGCATGTCGAGGATGGCCTGCGCCTGGACCTGGTCGATCTCCAGCAGGGACATCAGGCCGCCCTGGGCGTCGGCCGCCGAGGGCGAACGCCGGATCAGCGCGATGACCTCGTCCATCCGGTCGAGCGCCTTGAGCAGCGCGCGCAGGATGTGGGCCCGCTCCTCGGCCTTGCGCAGCAGGTAGCGGGTCCTGCGGACCACGACCTCGATCTGGTGGTCGACGTAGTGGCGGACGAACTGGTCGAGACGCAGGGTCCTGGGCACGCCGTCCACCAGCGCCAGCATGTTGGCGCCGAAGGTGGTCTGCAGCTGGGTGTGCTTGTAGAGGTTGTTCAGCACGACCTTGGCGACCGCGTCGCGCTTGAGCACGATGACCAGGCGCTGGCCGACCCGCGAGGAGCTCTCGTCACGGACGTCGGCGATGCCGCTGATGCGGCCGTCCTTGACCGACTCCGCGATGGCCAGCGCGAGGTTGTCCGGGTTGACGATGTAGGGCAGCTCGGTGACGACCAGGCACTGACGGCCCTTGGCGTCCTCCTCGACCTCGACGATCGCCCGCATGGTGATCGAGCCGCGGCCGGTGCGGTAGGTGTCGTCGATGCCCCTGCGGCCCACGATCAGGGCGCCGGTGGGGAAGTCGGGGCCCTTGACCCGGGCGATCAGCTCCTCAAGGAGCTCGTCGTCGCTCGCGTCGGGGTTCTGCAGGGCCCACTTGACGCCGTCGGCCACCTCGCGCAGGTTGTGCGGCGGGATGTTCGTCGCCATGCCGACCGCGATGCCCGCCGAGCCGTTGACCAGCAGGTTCGGGAACCGCGACGGCAGGACCAGGGGCTCCTGGGAGCGGCCGTCGTAGTTGGGCTGGAAGTCGACGGTCTCCTTGTCGATGTCACGGATCATCTCCATGGCGATCGGCGCGAGCTTGCACTCGGTGTAACGCATGGCGGCCGGCATGTCGTTGCCCGGCGACCCGAAGTTGCCCTGGCCGTCGACCAGGGTGTAGCGCAGCGCCCACGGCTGCGCGAGCCGTACGACCGTTCCGTAGATCGAGGAGTCGCCGTGCGGGTGGTAGGAACCCATCACGTCACCGACGACACGGGAGCACTTGAAGTAGCCGCGGTCGGGGCGGTAGCCGCCGTCGTACATGGCGTAGAGCACCCGGCGGTGCACCGGCTTGAGACCGTCACGGACGTCGGGCAGCGCGCGGGACACGATGACGGACATCGCGTAGTCCATGTAGCTGCGCTGCATCTCCGACTGGATGTCGACGGGCTCGATGCGCTGGTGCTCCGCCGGCGGAGTGTTCACATCCGTCACTGGGATGGGTCCTTTACGAAAGAGAGGTCTGTACGGCTACCGCTACACATCGAGGAAACGGACGTCTCGCGCGTTCCTGATGATGAAGGAGCGGCGCGCCTCGACGTCCTCACCCATGAGGACGCTGAACAGCTCGTCGGCCTGGGCGGCGTCGTCGAGGGTGACCTGCAGGAGCACCCGGGTGTCGGGGTTCATCGTCGTGTCCCAGAGCTGGCCGGCGTTCATCTCGCCCAGACCCTTGAACCGCTGGATGCCGTCGTGCAGGCGCGGGTCGCGCTTGCCCCGCTGCATGCCGTCTTCGATGATCGCGTCACGCTCGCGGTCGGAGTAGGCGTAGGAGGCGTCCTCGCCCCTGCGGTCCCACTTGATCTTGTAGAGCGGCGGCTGGGAGAGGTAGACGTGCCCCGCCTCGATCAGCGGGCGCATGAAACGGAACAGCAGTGTCAGCAGCAGCGTGTTGATGTGCTGGCCGTCGACGTCGGCGTCCGCCATCAGGATGAGCTTGTGGTAGCGGAGTTTGGTGATGTCGAACTCGTCGTGGACCCCGGTGCCCATGGCGGTGATCAGCGCCTGGACCTCGGCGTTCTTCAGCACCTTGTCGATGCGGGCCTTCTCCACGTTCAGGATCTTGCCGCGGATGGGCAGGATGGCCTGGAACTTGGAGTCGCGGCCGCCCTTGGCCGAGCCACCCGCCGAGTCACCCTCGACGATGAACAGCTCGCACTTCTCCGGGTCGCTCCACTGGCAGTCGGCCAGCTTGCCCGGCAGGCCTGAACCCGACTCGAGCAGCGACTTGCGCCGGGTGAGGTCGCGGGCCTGGCGGGCCGCGATGCGGGCGCGCGCGGCCTGCAGGGACTTGTTGATGATGTCCTTGGCCTCGCCGGGGTTGCGCTCGAACCAGTCGCGCAGGTGGTCGTTGCAGGCCTTCTGCACGAACGACTTGGCCTCGGTGTTGCCCAGCTTGGCCTTGGTCTGCCCCTCGAACTGCGGGTCGGCCAGCTTCACCGAGATGATCGCGGTCAGGCCCTCACGGATGTCCTCACCGCTGAGGTTGTCGTCCTTGCCCTCCTTGAGGAACTTCTGCTCACGCGCGTAGCGGTTGACGATCGACGTCAGCGCCGCGCGGAAGCCCTCCTCGTGGGTACCGCCCTCCGCGGTGTTGATGGTGTTGGCGAAGGTGTAGACCGACTCGGAGTAGGAGTTGTTCCACTGCATGGCGATCTCGACGGAGATGCCCTCGCCGTGCTCCTCGAAGTCGACCACCGAGACGTGCGCGGGTTCCTTCTTGGAGTTCAGATGCCTGACGAAGTCGGCCAGGCCGCCCTCGTAGTGGTAGACGATCTCGACGGGCTCGTCGTTGACGGCGTGGTCCGGCCGCTCGTCGCGCAGCGAGATGGTCAGGCCCTTGTTCAGGAAGGCCATCTCCTGGAAGCGCCGGGAGAGCGTCTCGAAGTTCCACGTGGTGGTCTCGAAGATGGTGTCGTCGGCCCAGAAGGTGATCGAGGTGCCGGTCTCGCCGGTCGCCTCTCCCTTCGCCAGGGGGGCGGTCGGCTTGGAGTGGGAGTAGTTCTGCCGCCAGTAGTGGCCGTCGGTGCGGATCTCCACGTCCAGCGCCGTGGACAGGGCGTTCACCACCGAGACGCCGACGCCGTGCAGACCGCCGGAGACGGCGTACGACTTGCTGTCGAACTTGCCTCCCGCGTGCAGCACGGTCAGGACGACCTCGACGGCGGGGCGGCCCTCCGCCTCGACGATGCCGACGGGAATGCCTCGGCCGTTGTCGACGACCCTGACGCCGTTGTCGGCGAGGAGGGTCACCTCGATCCTGTCGGCGTGGCCGGCCAGGGCCTCGTCGACGGAGTTGTCCACGACCTCGTAGACGAGGTGGTGGAGACCACGTTCACCGGTCGAGCCGATGTACATTCCCGGGCGCTTACGGACCGCCTCAAGTCCTTCGAGGACGGTGATTGAGCTAGCGTCGTAGGACAAGTGCGAAATCCTCCTGCCGCGGACACGCGGCGAACGGCCCTGTCGGCCCCGCCGTGCCCGTCACCGTCGTGAATGCCCCGATGCGCTCACCCGGGGGAAGTCGGCGCGGTGGCCGGGGTGACACGCAAGCGGACTGTGTCCGGAATTCGATTTCATTCTAGCGTCTCCGGACGTGTCGTGCGGCATTGACGGGCTCTGGAGGCCTCTGTCGCGCGTCGACCCTCTGCTTACGCATCCCCCTACAGGGAGGGGGGTAGCCGCGCCAGAAAGGCCGCTGATCCGTTTTCCGAGTTGTTGATCATCACCCATAGGTGTCGCCTGGGCCACGACTCCCCGTGACACGCAGGCCACCGCTCGGCCGCGGCCCGTTCTGCGGCCCGCGCACCCGCACGCGCCGTACGGTCCCGTCGCCGAGCTCCTCGTTCAGCCGCCTGACGAGCGTGGCCGCGAGCAGCCTGACCTGGGTCGCCCAGGCCGTGGAGTCCGCGATCACCACGACCTCTCCCTCGGCGAAGGTCTCCGGTCTGGTGTGCGCCGCCAGGTCGACGCCGACGATCTCGTGCCAGCGGCCGAACACCCCGCCGACCGCGACCGGCCGCTCCCAGCCCCGGTCCGCGAGCAGGTCGGCGATGGCGCTGCCGAAAAGCCTCGGGTCACCGCTGTCCCTGCGCTGGCCGTACGGCTTGCGCCGGGGTTCGCGGCGGGGGAGCTGGCCGCGCTTGGCGGCGTCGGCCTTGGCCTGGGCGAGCTTCTCCCTGGCCATCGCGGCGCCCTTGGCGGCGGTCGTCTTGGCCGCCTCCTGCCCCGCCTGCCGCGTGGGCCCCTTCCCGGGCCCCGCCGGTCCCTCCGCGGGGCTCTGGGCACGTCCTCCTGCTGGCTCCTCAGCGGACACGGGCCACGCTTCCCTCGGTCACGTCGAAGCGGGCGCCGATCAGCTCGGCGGGCACGTCGGCGGCGACGGCGGCGGTGATCAGCACCTGCTCGGCGGGCGCCACGATCTCGGCGAGGCGGCGGCGACGCTGACTGTCCAGCTCGGCGAAGACGTCGTCGAGGATCAGCACCGGGTCTCCGCCGTCACTCCTGAGCAGATCGTAGGCGGCCAGCCTGAGCGCGAGCGCGAACGACCACGACTCGCCGTGGCTGGCGTAGCCGCGCGCGGGCAGCTCGCCGAGGCCGAGGAACAGGTCGTCGCGGTGCGGGCCGACGAGGGTGACACCGCGTTCGAGCTCGGTGGCGCGCACGTCGAGCAGGGCGGCGCGGATGCGCCCCTCAAGGTCCTCCCCGGCCGTTTCCTCTGGCCCGTCCTCGGGCAGGGTGCCGCGGTAGTCGAGGACGGCCGGGGCCGAGGTGGGGGCGAGCGAGGCGTAGGCGGAGGCGACGAGCGGGCGCAGCTCCTCGATCAGCCCGAGGCGGGCGGCGAGCAGCTCGGCGCCGAACTTCGCCAGGTGGGCGTCCCAGACCTCCAGAGTGCTCAGCGGGTCTCCCGCCCCGGCCGCGGCGAAGGCGGCGTCGCTCTCCGCCCGCCTTCCGCTCCTTCCGTTCCTGCCGCGCCGTGACTGCGCGGCCACCCGGAGCAGGGCTCCGCGCTGCTTGAGCACCCGGTCGTAGTCGGCCCTGACCCCGGCGAACCGGGGGGCCCTGGCCACCAGCAGGTCGTCGAGGTAGCGGCGGCGCTCACCGGGGTCGCCCTTGACCATGGCGAGGTCCTCGGGGGCGAACAGGACGGTGCGCAACATGCCGACCACGTCGCGCGGGCGGGAGACGGGCGAGCGGTTCAGCCTGGCCCGGTTGGCCCGGCCCGGATTGATCTCCAGCTCGATCAGCGCCCGCCGGTCGTCACGCACGACGACCGAGCGAACGATCGCCCGCGCCGCGCCCTGCCGTACCAGGGGGCCGTCGGTCGCCACCCGGTGGCTGGAGTGGCTCGCCACGTAGCCCAGCGCCTCGACCAGGTTGGTCTTGCCCTGGCCGTTCGGCCCGACGAACGCCGTGACGCCCGGCTCAAGGCCGAGGTCGACGGCGTCGTAGGACCGGAAGTCGGTCAGCGCGAGATGGGCGACGTGCACCTCAGGAAGACTAGCCGCCCCCGTCCTTCACCGGAGCCTCGCCGACCGTCGGCCGGTCATCGGCCGGCTTCGGCCGGGGGGACGACGTCTGCGCCGGGGGAGTCGGCGCCCTTGCCGGTCTGGCCCTCCTTCGAGGTGACCGCGTGTCCGCCGAACTGGTTGCGCAGCGCCGCGACGACCTTCATGGCCGGGGAGTCGTCCTGGCGGGAGGCGAACCTGGCGTACAGCGCGGCGGTGATGACCGGCAGCGGGACGGCGTGGTCGACGGCCGCCTGGACCGTCCACCTGCCCTCGCCCGAGTCCTCGGCGTAGCCCCTCAGATCGGCCAGCTCAGGGTCGTCGTCGAGCGCGCGCACCAGCAGGTCGAGCAGCCAGGAGCGGATGACGGTGCCGTGCCGCCAGCTGGCGAAGGCCCCGGCCACGTCGGTCACGACGTCGGAGGCCTCAAGCAGCTCCCAGCCCTCGGCGAAGGCCTGCATCATGCCGTACTCGATGCCGTTGTGGACCATCTTCGCGAAGTGCCCGGCGCCGACGGCTCCCGCGTGCACGAAGCCGCCGTCCTCCGGCTTGAGGGTCTCGAAGACCGGCATCAGGCGCTGAACGTCGTTGTCGGCGCCGCCGACCATGAGGGCGTAGCCGTTCTGCAGGCCCCAGACGCCGCCGCTCACCCCGCAGTCGACGAAGCCGACGCCCCGCTCGCCGAGCTGCGCGGCGTGCTTCTGGTCGTCGAGGTAGTGCGAGTTCCCGCCGTCGATCACGATGTCGCCGTCGGACAGCAGACCGCCCAGCTCCTCGACGGTGGCCTGGGTCGGCGCGCCCGCGGGCACCATGACCCACACCGCGCGCGGCGCCTGGAGCCGTTCGACCAGCTCCTTCAGGCTGGAGACGTCACTGACCGCCGGATCACGGTCGTAACCGACGACGTCGTGACCGCCGCGGCGCAGCCGCTCGGCCATGTTGCCGCCCATCTTGCCCAGCCCGACCATGCCGATCTGCATACGAGCACCCCCTTCAGGGTTCCATCATCCACCTGTCGCCGAGTCGCGCCAGCGCGAGCCGTACCAGGTGGGCGTTTCCTTCCACAGGGCCGCCGTCGGGGCTGTGGAGGACGTCCTCAAGGCCGATACGCGTGGCCAGACCCAGCTGCCCCGCTTCGTCCACGAGTATCCACGCCGGTCCCTCCTCGCCGTGGAGCAGCCTGGGACCGGGTACGGCCAGCTCGTCGAGACGCCCGAGCACGGCCCGCGCCCGGGAGACCGCGGTCTCCTCGGCACCGCCGATGATCTCGACGAGCACCCGTGCGCACCCGAGACCGGTCGCGGCGAGCGCCTCGGCGTCGTCGACGGACCAGACCCCGGCCTCGACGTCCACGCCGAGCCGCCGAAGATCATGCCACAGGCCGGGGAAGCCGGGTTCCGAGAGGTTCACCGAGGCGAAGTCGGGCCGGTCCTGTGGAGGAAGAGCCGTCCACCCCCGTACGGCCTCGCGCCTGGCGTCCTCGTCGCCCCCGGTCATCCACAGGCCCGTGCTCACTCCGACGGGCAGCCCGGGGCAGGCCAGCCGCACGGCCCGCACCGCCGCACCGATGTGGACGGCGCTGAGAGACTCTCTGCCCGCCTCGTCGCGCGGGTGCATGTGCACAGCCGTCGCACCCGCCCCACGCGCCTCACGGGCCGCCTCAGCGAGCTCCAGAGGGGTCACAGGGACGGCGGGGTGTTCGCCGGGCCGTCTGCCGCCGTTGAGGCACGCCTTCAGCGTGATCCGGCTCACAGGTCCGCGCACAGGGTGTGGATCAGCTCGACAGGCGGATGGGCATGATCAGGTAGCGGTAGTCGGGCACGCCCCCGTCGTCCACAGGCTTGCCACCGGTGAGGATGGCGGGCTTGGTCGAGGTGGTCATCTGCAGCCTGGCCACGTCGGAGTCGATCGCGCCCAGCCCCTCGAGCAGGAACTGGTGGTTGAACGCGATGTTGATGTCGTCGCCCTCGAAGTCGACCGGCAGCACCTCGACCGCCTGGGCCTCGTCGCCGCTGCCCGCCTCGAGGACGACCTCGCCGTCGCGGAAGGCCAGGCGCACCGGCGTGTTGCGCTCGGCGACCAGGGCCACGCGCTTGACGGCCTCCACGAAGGCGCCGGTCGTCAGGTCGGCCCTGGCGGAGAACTCGGTCGGCAGCAGCGAGCGGTACTTGGGGAACTCGGGGTCGAGCAGGCGGGTGGTCGTACGGCGGCCCGCGCTGGAGAAGCCGATCATGCCCTCGCCGGTCCCGCCGACGGAGCTCATCGCGATCTCGACCTCGGCGCCGGTGCTGCCCAGGGCCTTGGCCGCGTCGGCGAGGGTCTTGCCGGGGATCATGGCGACGGCGGAGAAGTCGGGCTGGCCCGGCTGCCACTTCAGCTCACGCACGGCCAGGCGGTAGCGGTCGGTCGCGGCGAGGGTGACGGTGTCGCCCTCGATCTCCATGCGCACACCGGTCAGCATCGGCAGCGTGTCGTCCTTGCCCGCGGCCACGGCGACCTGGCCGACGGCTGAGGCGAACACGTCGCTGCCGACCCGGCCCGCGGCCGGCGGCATGGTCGGCAGGGAGGGGTAGTCCTCCACAGGCATGGTCAGCAGGGTGAACCGGGCACTGCCACAGGTGACGACCGCCTTGGCGCCCTCGACGACGAAGTCCACAGGCTGTGCGGGCAGCGCCCTGGTGATCTCGGCGAGCAGCTTGCCCGAGACCAGCACGACGCCGGCCTCACCGGTCTGGGGTTCGAGAGTCACCTCGGCGGACACCTCGTAGTCGAAGCCGGAGAGCTTCAGCTGCCCGCCGTCCGTCACCTCCAGGCGCATGCCGGCGAGCACCGGCACGGAAGGACGCGCCGGCAGGCTGCGTGCCGTCCAGGCGACGGCCTCGGCGAGCACGTCTCGCTCGATACGGAACATCACGGGGATCTGCCTCCTGTGTGTGAGCGCTGTCCGCTCGGTGCCTTGGGTTCAAGTGTTCACTGTCCCGCACCTGCGCTCCCCCGGAACCCTTCTGTGGGTCTTGAGTTCTCTAGTTAGAGATACAAGGGGTCATCGCATTAGGGGCGGTGGATACTGTGGAAATCCTATGTTTCCGCAGATCAGACTAGGTTTTTTCATCCACCGGGGGTGTGGGTGGAGGGTGTGGAGAACTCGGCGGCCTGGGGAGAACCTCGCTGTACCCACAGGCCGTCCCCAGATCGAGGGGTGTTCATCCACCGGTTATCCACGAGGTTTCCCCAGGTTATCCACTGGGTAAGAGGTCGTTTTGTCCTTGTGGAAAACGCTCTTCACAGGGCGTCCCCAGGTTGTCCACGAGTTCTCCCCAAGTTGTCCCCAGGTTCTCCCCAGAGTTGTCCCCAGCTTGCTCAAACGTGTTGAAACCATCGAAACCGGCATGTTCACGGTGGAAACTCCTCCTCCATTGGTTGAGGCGGAGCCGTACATTTGATCCACAAGGTTTTCCACAGCCTGTGTATCGCGTCCGGGGAAAACTCATCCATTGCGCGACTGCTGCTTGATCCTGGTGGTCAGCTCGTTGACCTGGTTGTAGATCGAGCGGCGCTCGGCCATGAGGGAACGGATCTTCCGGTCGGCGTGCATGACCGTGGTGTGGTCGCGTCCGCCGAACTGCTGGCCGATCTTGGGCAGCGACATGTCGGTCAGCTCCCTGCACAGATACATGGCGATCTGCCGGGCGGTGACCAGGACCCGCGAGCGCGACCCGCCGCACAGGTCGTCGATCGACAGGCCGAAGTAGGCCGCGGTCGAGGCCATGATCGTGGCGATCGTTATCTCGGAGCCCGCGTCCTCGGTGATCAGGTCCTTGAGCACGACCTCGGTGAGCTGCAGGTCGACCGACTGCCGGTTGAGGCTGGCGAACGCGGTGACCCTGATCAGCGCGCCCTCCAACTCGCGGATGTTGGTGGAGATCCGGCTCGCGATGTACTCCAGGACCTCGGGCGGCGCGGCCAGACCCTCCTGGATGGCCTTCTTGCGCAGGATCGCGATGCGGGTCTCGAGCTCGGGCGGTTGCACGTCGGTGATCAGTCCCCACTCGAACCGGTTGCGCAGCCGGTCCTCCAGGGTGACCAGCTGCTTGGGGGCGCGGTCGCTGGAGATGACGATCTGCTTGTTGGCGTTGTGCAGGGTGTTGAAGGTGTGGAAGAACTCCTCCTGCGTCTGTTCCTTGCCCTCGAGGAACTGGATGTCGTCCACCAGCAGGATGTCCACAGCCCGGTAGCGTCCGCGGAAGTTGTCGGCCTTGTGATCGCGGATGGAGTTGATGAAGTCGTTGGTGAACTCCTCCGAGCTGACGTATCTCACCCGGGCGCCGTCGTAGAGGCTCTGCGCGTAGTGGCCGATCGCGTGCAGCAGGTGGGTCTTGCCCAGTCCTGAGTCGCCGTAGATGAACAGCGGGTTGTAGGCCTTGGCGGGGGCCTCGGCGACCGCGACCGCCGCGGCGTGGGCGAAGCGGTTGCTCGACCCGATGACGAAGGTCTCGAAGGTGTACTTCGGGTTGAGCCTGGCGGGTTCCCCCTGCTGCTGGGTACGGCCTCCCCGGCCGTCCCATCTGTTCTGCACCGGGCCCGTGGCCTGCGGCGGCGAGGGGCGGTCGAAGTTGTTCTGCCCGTGCCGCTCGAACCCGTCGGACTCCGGGTGCGGGGGCGCGGGCTGCGGGGTGTAGCCGCCGCGGCCGTACCCGCCCCCCTGTTCCTGCTGGGCCGGCGCCGAGGGCTCCCCCGGGAGGAACGGCTGCTGCGCTCCGTCCTCACCCTGTTGATAACCGTAGTGCCCCTGTGGGCCGTGCTGTGGATAGTCGGTGGACGGCGTCGGCGCAGGTCCCTGCCCCTGGAAGGGGTTCTGCAGGCCGGAAGCGTTGTGGAGCTGGGGTGTCACGGGCTGTGTATAACCCTGCTGGGGACCCCCAGGCTGGGGATAACCGTGCGCGGGCGGCTGGGGATAACCGTCCCCTCTGGAGACCCCGGGGTCGGAACCGGCCGCGCTGGGGTCGACCATGACCGCGACCCGCATGGGGCGGCCGAACTCCTGGGAGAGCGCGTGGCTGATCAGGGGGCGGAGTTTGTTCTCCAGGACGTCCCTGGCGAAGTCCGTCGGGGCGGCGAGGACCACGGTGTCGTTCATGAGGCCGAACGGGCGGGTCATGCCGAGCCAGACCCGTTGCTGGGAGGGGACGCTCGCGTTGAGGGAGTTCTCCAACGCCCGTTCCCACACCTCGCTGAGGTCCAAATTGTCCATGCCCGGCCATCCTCCTGTCGACGCGGTCACCGCACGTGCTCACCGCGATCTGTTATCCACACCGATGGCCGCCGGGCACATCGGATTCCCCTGTTTTCCACATGTCGGAGCCCCTGCTGCCCGTCCGGGGTCGCCGCTCGGAATCCACATCGAATCCACACCGCATCCACATGCTGTGCACAGCCCCACGGCCGCCGCCAGACACGTCCGGGCAGTGGTGATAAGGGGTTGGAGGGGCCGACAGTAGCCCTGTCCACAGCCTGTGTTCAAGACGTTGTCCACAGCCTAGTGGCACTGTGGGGGAGGCCGAGTGCACATCCTGTGGACGGCGAGGCGTCGGTGGAAAACGGGGCTGTGGATTCGTGGATAACCTATCGTCAGGTGTTCGCCGGTTTGACCTGGGCCTCGCCTTACCCGTAACGTACGACGGTCGGCTTGTCACGCGGAGGCTTTCGCATGCCCCGCTTTCGGCAGGCCAGCCACTGTCGAGCGTCCCCATGTGCTGGGGGCGCGTCCTGAGCCTGGAGCCCACTCGTGAGCAAGCGTACTTTCCAGCCGAACAACCGCCGTCGCGCGAAGACCCACGGTTTCCGGCTGCGCATGCGCACCCGCGCCGGTCGCGCCATCCTGGCCGCCCGTCGTCGCAAGGGCCGCGCAGCGCTCTCCGCCTGACGCGTCCGCCGTGCCCGGTTCGCCGGGCCGGGGCAGTAAGCGAACCGTCGCCCGTCGGCCGTGACGCCGGCGGGCGATAGCCGTACCTGCCCAGGGTCAAACCAAGGTCCTCTCGTGTTGCCGTCCGTGTCCCGCATGCGCCGGGGCGAGGAGTTCGCCGGCGCGGTCAGGAAGGGAAGCCGTGCAGGCCGTCCCACACTGGTCGCGCATTTCGGCATGCGCGCAGAAACGGATGAACCCCCCTTGGTGGGATTTGTCGTGAGCCGTGCGGTTGGTGGGGCGGTCACGAGGAATCGGGTCAAACGTCAGCTGAGACACCTCATGCGAGACCGTCTCGACCGTCTTCCGCGAGGTAGCCTGCTGGTTGTACGCGCCAATCCACCGGCCGCGTCCGCGCGAAGCGAGCGCCTAGCCGCCGAACTCGACGTCGCGCTGGATCGTTTACTCAGGCGGCGTGAGCCCTCCACGGCTCACAGGGATGGGCGATGATGACGGCGCAGCACACCGCCGGGGTTTCCCCGGCCGCCAGGACCCTGATGGCTCCCATCCGGTTCTACCGGAGCTATGTGAGCCCTCTGCTGGGTCCACGCTGCCGATTCCATCCCTCGTGCAGTGCCTACGGGCTTGAGGCGGTGGCCGTTCACGGGGCCCTGCGCGGCACATGGTTGACGATCCGGAGAATCGGGCGTTGCCACCCATTCCATCCCGGAGGCTTTGACCCGGTGCCCCCACGCCGGGGCCGGTCCGACGAAACGCAAGGGAGCTAGCTCGGTGGAGCTGTCCTGGCTGAACTGGCTGTACACGGCCGTCGCCCAAGTAATCACCTGGATACACCAGGCGTATAGCAGCTTCCTCGACCCGAACAGCGGGCTGACCTGGGCGCTGACCATCATCACCCTGACGGTGCTGATGAGGCTGCTGATCTTCCCTCTCTTCCTCAAGCAGATGCGCTCCTCGAAGAAGATGCAGGAACTCGCGCCCAAGGTTCAGGAGATCCGTAAGCGCTACAAGAACGACAAGCAGCGCATGAACCAGGAGGTCATGGCGCTGTACCAGGGGCAGGGTGCCAACCCGCTCGGCGGCTGTCTGCCGGTCGTGGCCCAGTTCCCCATCTTCATCTCGATGTTCACCGTGCTGAACGCGATGGCCCACGGCCAGCTGAAGTTCGGCATGACCCAGCAGCTGGTCGACAGCGCCAGGGCCGCGCACATCTTCGGTGCGCCGCTGCCGGCGACCTTCTGGAGCAGTGACGCCCAGCTCGCGGCGTTCGGCGCCAACCCGATCCAGACGAAGATCGTCCTCGCGATCTTCGTGGCGGTCAGCTCGCTGACCACCTTCCTGACCGTCCGGCAGAGCGTGACCCGCTCGATGGCCCAGATGCCGGACAATCCGATGGCGCAGCAGCAGAAGATCCTGATGTACATCTCGCCGCTGTTCGCCATCTTCTCGCTGAACTTCCCCCTCGGTCTGATCCTCTACTGGGTCACCACCAACCTGTGGACCCTGGGCCAGCAGCACTGGTTCTACAGCCGCAACCCCGCTCCGGTGGCCGACGCCAAGGGCAACATGGTGACTCCCGAGCCCAAGCCGGGCCTGCTGGGTAAGGCCAAGAAGGCCCCTGAGCCCGAGGAGCCGCCCGCGCCCGCACCCAAGATGGTCCGCCAACAGCCCACCCGCCAGCCCCGCAGCAAGCGGACGGGCAGCAAGAAGTCTTGACGATCATCCCGACAGCACAAAGGAGTGGCCGGACGTGACCGAGGCCGAAGCCGAGAAGGAGACCGTGAAAGCGGCTCCGGATCTCGCTGCGCTGGAGCAGGAGGGCGAGATCGCGGCGGACTACGTCGAGGGTCTGCTCGACATCGCCGACATCGACGGTGACATCGACATGGACGTCGAAGGTGATCGTGCCGTGGTGTCTGTCGTGGATGTCAAGGGTGGCGATCTCGTCGGCCCGCACGGCGAGGTGCTTGAGGCGATCCAGGAGCTGACCCGTCTCGCGGTCCACCGTCAGACGGGCGAGCGTTCCCGGCTCATGCTGGACATCGCCGGCTACCGTGAGCGCCGCCGTACCGAGCTGACCGAGCTGGGCACCAAGATCGCCGCGGACGTCAAGCGCAACGGCGAGCCCAAGCCCCTGCAGCCGATGACCCCGTTCGAGCGCAAGATCGTGCACGACGCGGTGGCGGCGGCGGGCCTGCGCAGCGAGTCCGAGGGCGAGGAGCCCCGGCGCTTCGTGGTGGTCCTGCCCGCGTAACGACACGACGGAGAAAAGGGCCGCCGTCCCCGGTTACCAGGGGCGGCGGCCCTTTCTTGTGATCCGCTCCCGGCCCGTCCTTGTACGGCTCCGCGAAGCGGGCCGTTAGCCTTAGAACACCCTGCAGAAAGCCCGTCCCGAGGAAGAGTGAGCCCCGAGTGAGTGACCAGATCCCCGAGCCGCCCGAGGTCGCGCGCGAGGTGTTCACCGGCGATGCCTGGTCCATGGCGGAGACGTTCGCCGGTCTGCTGGCCGGCCCCGGGGTGGTGCGCGGACTGCTCGGTCCTCGCGAGGTGCCCCGCATCTGGGACCGGCACCTGCTCAACTGCGCCGTGGTCGCCGAGGCGGTGCCCGCGGACGTGCGCCTGGTGGACATCGGCTCCGGTGCCGGGCTGCCCGGCCTGGTGTTGGCGATCGTGCGTCCCGACATCCATGTCACCCTCCTTGAGCCTCTCCTGCGCCGGACGGTCTTCCTCCAGGAGTGCGTGGACACGCTGAAGCTCGGCAACGTCGAGGTGCTGCGTGGCCGGGCCGAGGAGTTCGTCGGCAAGCGCGTGTTCGACGTGGCCTCCGCCCGGGCGGTGGCGCCGCTCGACCGGCTGCTGAAGTGGTCGCTCCCCCTGCTGCGCGAGGGCGGGGAGCTGCTCGCCCTCAAGGGCGAACGGGCAGCGGAGGAGCTGGCGGACGCCGAGGAACAATTGAGGACCAGCGGGGTGCTAACCGCCGAGCTTGTTTCGGTCGGGCACGGTAAGGTCGAGCCGCCCGCAACTCTCATCCGGGTGGTCGCCGGTCGGGCCCCCGAAGGAGTACGGCAGGGCGCTCGCCGTAAGGAGCGTGTCTCGCGGGCCAAGCGGGCGCGAGGCCAGTAGAACAGACCGAGCGAAGCGAGTGCGAGGCCAGTGAATGACCATGGAAGTGCGATTGTGAGCGCGGAAGGTGGTCTCGGCTGGCCCACGGGTCCTGTCGTCCCGCCTCGTGAACGCCTTTCCGGTCTTGGCTGGCCGGCATCGGGTTCCACCACTGCAGTCAGGCCGGTTGAAAGGACGACGACCGTGACCCAGTCCCCCCTTAATCCCGGCGAATCGCCGTTGGTACGAGAGGCACTCAGCTCAGTGGTTTCACGTGAAACATCTACGGCCGCCCCCGGAGACACCATCGGCGCTCGGGACGGTGACTGGCCCCGGCCACCCAAGACCCGCATCTTCACCGTCGCCAACCAGAAGGGCGGTGTCGGCAAGACCACGACATCGGTGAACCTGGCGGCGGCGCTGTCCATCCACGGCCTGCGGGTGCTCGTCGTCGACCTCGACCCGCAGGGCAACGCCTCGACCGCCCTGTCCATCGAGCACCGTGGCGACGTCCCCGACATGTACAAGGTCCTGGTCGAGGACGTGCCGCTGGCGGAGGTCGTGAAGGAGGTCCCGGAGATGCCGGGTCTCTACTGCGCCCCCGCCACGATCGACCTGGCGGGCGCCGAGATCGAGCTGGTCTCCATGGTCGCCCGTGAGGCCCGGCTGCAGCGCGCGCTCACGGCCTACACCCAGGTCGAGTTCGACTACATCCTCATCGACTGCCCTCCCTCGCTCGGTCTGCTGACCGTCAACGCGCTGATGGCCGCCAACGAGCTGCTGATCCCCATCCAGTGCGAGTACTACGCCCTTGAGGGGCTCGGCCAGCTGCTGCGGAACGTGGACCTGGTCCGCGCCCACCTGAACCCCACGCTCGACCTGTCCACCATCCTGCTGACGATGTACGACGGCAGGACCAGGCTCGCCTCCCAGGTCGCCGACGAGGTCCGCTCCCACTTCGGGGACACGGTGCTGAAGAACGTGATCCCGAGGAGCGTCCGTGTCTCCGAGGCGCCGAGCTACGGCCAGTCGGTCATGACCTACGACCCGGGCTCAAGCGGTGCGATGGCCTACATGGACGCCGCCCGTGAGATCGCCTACCGTGGCGCCGCCGTGTGAACGCGCCGAGATCCGCAGAAACAGCAGGGGAGGGACCGTGGTAGCTAAGACACCCAGGGGACTGGGCAAGGGGCTGGGTGCCCTCATCCCGACGGGACCCACCGTACTGGAGACGACGCCCCCGGCCGTCACCTCGACCCTGGTCGCGGACGAGCCCACGGTCCAGCAGCCGAAGCCGGTCGCGGGCGCCTACTTCCTTGAGATCCCCGTCGAGGACATCACGCCCAACCCGCGTCAGCCCCGGGACATCTTCGACGACCAGGCGCTGGACGAGCTGGCCATCTCCATCCGGGAGGTGGGGTTGCTCCAGCCCGTCGTGGTTCGCCCGGCAGGCGAGGGGCGCTACGAGCTGATCATGGGGGAGCGCCGCTGGCGTGCCTCGAAGATCGCCGAACTCTCCAAGATCCCTGCGATCGTACGGAGCACCGAGGAGGACAAGCTCCTGCTGGACGCTCTCATCGAGAACCTCCAGCGCGAGCAGCTCAACCCCCTTGAGGAGGCGGCGGCCTACCGGCAGCTGCTCGACGACTTCGGCGCCACCCACGAGCAGCTGGCCACCCGCGTCGGGCGGTCCCGCTCCCACGTGTCGAACACCCTGCGGTTGCTCAACCTGCCCGCCAAGGTCCAGCTCCGGGTCTCCGCCGGACTGGTCAGCGCCGGGCACGCCCGTGCCCTGATCCCTCTGAACGACCCCGTGGCACAGGAACGGCTCGCCGACCGGATCGTGGCGGAGCTGCTGTCGGTACGCGAGGTCGAGGAGATCGTGGCGGTCGGCGACGCCAAGGCGGCGCCCGCCCCCACCACCCGGAAGGTGCCGAGGGCGCGACAGTCGGAGGAGCCGACGCTCCGCCATCTGGCCGACCGGCTCTCCGACCGCTTCGAGACCCGGGTGAAGGTGGACTTCGGCCGTCGCAAGGGGCGCATCGTCGTGGAGTTCGCGACCATCGACGACCTTGAGCGCATCATCGCCACGATGGCTCCGGGAACCATGCAGCAGACCGAAGACTGAAACACCCGGGCGCCTGTTTCACGTGAAACAGGCGCCCGGGTGTTTCACGTGAAACCCTCAGCCCTCCAGTACGGTCTGCCGTACATCGGCCGCGAAGGCATCTACGTCCTCGGGTGAGGTGTCGAAGGCCGTCACCCAGCGCACCACGTGGGCCGCCTCCTCCCAGACGTGGAAGAGATGACGCTGCTGGAGTTCGGCGATCGCCTTTTCCGGTAGTGAGGGGAAGACCGCGTTCGACTGGACCGGATAGCGGAGCGCGACACCGGGAAGGCCGGCGACGCCGTCCGCCAGCCGATGGGCCATGGCGTTGGCGTGGGAGGCGTTCCTCCGCCAGAGGTCGTCGGTGAGGAGCGCGGTCAGCTGGGCCGAGACGAAGCGCATCTTCGAGGCGAGCTGCATGCCCTGCTTGCGGAGGAACAGCGCGGGAGCATCCAGCTCGGGCCTGAGGATGACGAGCGCCTCCGCCCCCATGGCGCCGTTCTTGGTGCCGCCGAAGCTGAGCAGGTCCACCCCGGTGTCACCGGTGAGCGCGCGCAGCGAGCAGCCGAGCTCCGCGGCGGCGTTGGCCAGGCGGGCACCGTCCATGTGGAGGAAGAGTCCGTGGGCGTGGGCGAAGTCGGCCAGTTCGGCGACCTCGTCGGGGGTGTAGCAGGTGCCGCACTCGGTCACCTGGGAGATGGAGATGACCCTCGGCTGGGAGTGGTGCTCATCCCCCAGGACGGAGAGCTGGCCCCGGACGGCCTCGACGGTGAGCTTGCCGTCGTCCGTCGGGATCGGAACGAGCTTGGCGCCGAGCACCCGCTCAGCGGCGCCACACTCGTTGGTGTTGATGTGGGCGCTGCTCGGGCACAGGACGGCGTCGTAGGAGCGTAGGACGAGCCCCAGCCCCACGACGTTGGCACCGGTGCCGTTGAACATGGTGTAGGCGCTCGCCTGAGGGCCGAACTCGGCGCGGAAGGCCTCCTCCATCGCCCGGGTCCAGGGATCGCCACCGTAGGCGGGGGCGTCCGAGACGTTGGCCTCAACGATGGCGGCGATCACGTCCGGGTGCACTCCGGCGTGGTTGTCACTGGCGAAACTCTTGGGAAGACGCACGGCGTCCACCATAAGTGGAACAATCCGGCGCCGGTCCCCCGGCGCCGGACAAATCAGGTTCAAGCAGAGTGCCGGGCGGCGGCCTGTTCCAGCAGGGCCTGGCAGAGGGTGCCGAGATCGTCGCCCGCCGCCTCGATCGCCATGGGCAGCAGCGAGGTCTCGGTCATGCCGGGGGCGACGTTGACCTCAAGGAAGTACGGCAGGCCCGCCTCGTCGACGATGAGGTCGGTACGGGAGACGTCACGCAGCCCCAGCGCGGTGTGGGCCGTGACGGCCATCTCGGCGCAGGCCTGTGAGACCTCGGGGGACAGCCGGGCCGGGGCGAAGAACTCGGTGTGCCCGGCGGTGTAGCGGGAGGCGTAGTCGTACAGGCCCGCGTCGGGCACGATCTCCACCGGAGGCAGGGCGACCGGGCCCTCACCGAGGTCGACCACGGAGACGGAGACCTCGACCCCTTCGATGTATCGCTCGATCAACGCCGTGTCGCCGTAGGCGAAGCAGCCGACCATCGCCGAGGGAAGCTCCTGCGCGGTGCGGACCATCGACGCGCCGAGCGCCGAACCACCCCGGGACGGCTTGACGAACAACGGCAGGCCGAGCCGTTCGACGATCCGGTCGAGCACCGCCGAGGCGCCCAGGTCGTGGAAGGTCTCCTTGGGCAGCGTCACCGACTCGGGGGTGCGCAGGCCGAAGGAACGGACGACGGCCTTGGCGGTCGGCTTGTCGAAGGCCACCCGGCACGCGTCGGGATCGGCACCCACATAGGGGACCGAGAGCAGCTCGAGCACCGAGCGGATCGCGCCGTCCTCACCCGCCCCACCGTGCAGGGTGACGAAGACCGCGTCCGGCGGATCGGCGAGTACGGCGGGCACGAGCGAGGCGTCGGTGTCACGTGTCTCCACCGGGATCCCCACCGCGCGCAGCGCCTCACTCACCCGGCGGCCCGACCGGAGGGACACCTCCCGCTCGTAGGACAGACCACCCGCGAGAACGAGCACGTGGCCCAGATCACTCATCCGAAAAAACCTCTCTTCACGGCCCACGCCGAGCCTTTGGGGTCGCTCTCATCACGCCGGGGACGATCGCCACAACGGCGCCGGAAGTCACCGTACGGCACGGCACCCGAAGTGACGTCACCCACCGGTCTCGGGCGGCGCGTGGCGGGCGTCCGGAAGCGGTCGTCGAACCAGCCCCTTCACGAAGCATCGCGCGGAGAGGCTCCACACGGCAGAAGGCGGTGTGGCGAGCGGAAGCGCCCGTCACACCGCCCAGGAGAGCCCTCTCAAGCCTGAGGAGCTCAGGCCAGGTCAGGCCCCGGGGTGTCCACCCCGCCGCGTTCGATGGGCGCGTCCGGCCCGAACGTCTCGCGCGTCTGCATCTCCTGCTCGATCACCCCGGCCAGGCGGCGCACGCCCTCACGGATGCGCTCAGGCTCGGGGTAGCAGTAGGACAGGCGCATGTGGCGCGTGCCGCCGCCGTCGGCGTAGAAGCCGGCGCCGGGGACGAACGCCACCCGCTCCGCCACCGCGCGGGGCAGCAGCACCTTGGAGTCCAGCCCCTCGGGAAGCGTGGCCCAGACGAAGAAGCCGCCCGCCGGGCGTGTCCAGGAGCAGCCCGCGGGCATCAGCGCCTCCAGGGCGCCGAGCATGGCGTCGCGGCGCTCGCAGTACAGCTCCCTGAAGGTCTTGATCTGCTGGCGCCACGGCTGGGTCGCGAGGTACTGCCCGACGGCGAGCTGGGTGAAGGTCGAGTGCGACAGGACGGCCGACTCCATCGCCAGCACCAGCTTGTCGCGGATGGCGTGCGGCGCCAGGGCCCAGCCGACACGGAAACCGGGTGCCAGGGTCTTGGAGAAGGAACCGAGGTAGACCACCCCGTCGGGGCAGTCGGCCCGCAGCGCCCGCATGGTCGTGCCCTCGAAACCGAGCAGGCCGTACGGGTTGTCCTCCACGATCAGCACGTCGGCCCGCTGGCAGATGTCCAGGATCTGCTGCCTGCGCGCGGTGCTGAGCGTGACCCCGGCGGGGTTGTGGAAGTTGGGGATGGTGTACAGGAACTTGATCCTGGTGCCCGCGGTCTTCAGCGCGTAGATCGTCTGGGCCAGCGACTCGGGGATGATCCCCTCGTCGTCCATGGCGATGTGGATGACCTTGGCCTGGTAGGCGGAGAAGGTGCCCAGCGCGCCCACGTAGGAGGGCCCCTCGGCGAGGATGACGTCGCCCGGGTCGATGAAGACGCGGGTGATCAGGTCGAGGGCCTGCTGCGAGCCGACGGTCACCACGACGTCGTTGGCGTTGCCCTCGATGCCCTCAAGGCGCATGACCTCGCAGATCTGCTCGCGCAGGTGCGGGTCTCCCTGGCCTGAGCCGTACTGGAGCGCGACCGGGCCCCTGCGGGCCACCAGGTCGGCGACGAGCTCCCCCACGACGTCCAGCGGAAGAGCGGTGACGTACGGCATGCCCCCCGCGAGCGAGACCACCTCGGGCCTCGACGCGACGGCGAAAAGAGCTCGAACCTCGGAGGCGACCATCCCGGTAGCTCGTGCGGCGTACCGGTCGACGTAGGCGTCGATCCGCGACCCCTGGGGCGCGATGGCCTGACCGTGATCTGACTCTTGGGGCACGGTCCACCTCCTTGGTTACGGGGAGCAACAAGTGCTCAAGCTAGAGAAACCAGCGTACGACAGTGATGGTTGTCGTCTGCGTGTGGGGACGGGAGACCCTGAAACGAAGGGCCTCACTGAGCTACGATGCCAGCTGGAGACGCCGTTTTCGCGCGTTTTCCGCCACGGCTTGCGCTCGTCTCGCCAGGATTGGGGCCAACAGGTGTCGCGTCGGCTGGCAAACGTCACTCTCGACAATCTTGACGACCTGCCGTACCGGTGCCGCCGGTGCGTCTTCTGGGAGCTTGACCCGGTGAACGGCAACCGCGCGATCGAGGCGGGTGATCCGGGGCTGGAGAAGGAGGCCTGGATCTCCTCGACCCTGCTGGAGTGGGGAAGCTGCGGGAAGATCGTCTATGTGGACGGCGTCGCGGCCGGCTTCGTGCTCTACGCGCCCCCGCACCACGTGCCCCGTTCCATCGCCTTCCCCACCTCGCCGGTCAGCGCGGACGCCGTGCTGCTGATGACGGCCCACATCATCCCGGAGTTCTCCGGCGGCGGTCTGGGCCGGATGCTGGTCCAGGGAGTGGCCAAGGACCTCACCCGGCGTGGGGTGCGGGCGATCGAGGCGTTCGGCGACCTGAAGTGGGAGCAGCCGGGCGCGTGCGTGATGCCCGCGGACTATCTGCTCTCGGTCGGCTTCAAGACGGTCAGGCCGCATCTGCGCTTCCCCCGGCTGCGCCTCGAACTCAAGTCCGCCGTCTCGTGGCGTGAGGACGTCGAGGTCGCCCTGGAGAGGCTGCTCGGCTCCATGTCCCCCGAAAGGGCACTCAGGCCCGTCTGAGATGGTTTGGGCCCCTTCCAGGGCCCTCCTGGGAACCTCACCGACCTCAGAGGTCACGAAAGCCCCCTGCGACGCGTCGCAGGGGGCTTTCGCTGGGTGGGTGTGCCGCTCGGAAGCGGTGGTACGGCTCCGCTGTGGGGAGCGCAGCCGCAGGGGGCGTCACAGACCCTTTTGCCCGGAGAATTCCGGCAGGACCTAGATGATGCCCTCGAGCTCGCGCAGCAGCATCGACTTGGGCTTCGCGCCGATGATCTGCTTCACGACCTCTCCACCCTTGTAGACGTTCAGGGTCGGAATCTGGAGTACACCGTACTGTCCGGCGATCGTCGGGTTCGCGTCCACATCGATCTTGACGATGGTCAGCTTGTCCGCGTGCTCGTTGGCGATCTCCTCCAGAATCGGGGCGACCTGGCGGCACGGGGCGCACCACTCCGCCCAGAAGTCGACGATGACGGGCTTGTCGCTCTTGAGGACCTCAGCGTCGAAGCTGGCTTCGGTCACGTTCTTGATGGCGCCCAAGGTTCCGGTACTCCCTCTTCGTGGTGGTGATCTGGATCAGCTCTCGTGATCGGCGAGCCACCGCTCGGCGTCGAGCGCGGCGGAGGTGCCGGTGCCGGCGGCGGTGATCGCCTGGCGGTAGATGTGGTCGACGACGTCGCCGGCTGCGAAGACGCCGTCCAGGTTGGTGCGGGTGTAGGGGGAGTCGACCTTGATGTAGCCCTCGTCGTCCAGCTCGACCTGGCCCTTGACCAGCTCGGTGCGTGGGTCGTGACCGATGGCGATGAACAGGCCGGTGGCCGCGAGCTCGCTCTCCTCGCCGGTCTTGAGGTTGCGCAGGCGCACGGCGGAGACCTTGTTCTCGCCGAGGACCTCGACGACCTCGCTGTCCCAGACGAAGCGGATCTTCTCGTTGGAGAAGGCGCGGTCCTGCATGATCTTGCTGGCGCGCAGCTCGTCACGGCGGTGCACGATGGTCACCGAGTTGGCGAACCGGGTGAGGAAGGTGGCCTCCTCCATGGCGGTGTCGCCGCCGCCGACGACCACGATGTCCTGGCCGCGGAAGAAGAAGCCGTCACAGGTGGCGCACCAGGAGACGCCGCGTCCGGAGAGGCGCTTCTCGTTGGGCACGCCGAGCTCACGGTAACCGGAGCCGGTGGCCAGGATCACGGCCTTGGCGAGGTGGGTCTCGGTGGCGGTCTTGACGACCTTCGGGGTGACGGTCAGGTCGACCTCGACCACGTCGTCGGCGACCAGCTCGGCACCGAACCGCTCGGCCTGCTTGCGCAGGTTGTCCATGAGGTCGGGACCCATGATGCCGTCGGGGAAGCCCGGGAAGTTCTCCACCTCGGTCGTGTTCATCAACGCGCCGCCCGCGGTGACCGAACCTTCGAAGACCAACGGCTTGAGGTCGGCCCGGGCGGAGTAGACAGCCGCGGTGTAACCGGCGGGACCCGACCCAATGATGATCACATTCCGGACTTCACTCACTGCTGCGCCTCTCCTCTGTCGTTGCCAGTGGCGTCAACAGATCCTAGGCGCCGGTGATTCCCGTATGTCACGACGGAGCCCGGCATGGACGAATCCATACCGGGCTCCATGATCGTTCGAGAGGGCTTCGAGAGGTCGAGGCCCTACTTCCAGCGTGCCAGGGCGGGCTTGCGCACGTTGTCACACTGCGGGCCCGTGACGTAGACGCGCACCGTGTTCCTGGCCTTGTTGCTCCAGAAGAGCATGACGTTGGCCTCCTGGCCGTTGTAGAAGCCCTGGTCGACGGCGAACGGTGCCCTGCCGACCTTCGCGGAGACCTGCTTGACACACTCGTCGAGCTTGATGCCCTCCGACTGCTCCTGGGCCAGCACGATCTGCGCCGGGCCGATGTAGTCGAGCAGCGGCCCGCGCAGCTGCTCCTCGGTGTAGTTCCAGTTGCTGTCGGTCAGCTGGTACCCGTCACTCTTCTTGGCCATAACGGAAGGCGCAGGCTGGCTGCTCGGAGAGGGGCTCGCGGTGAGCGCGCCACTCGTCATCACGGCCGTGCCCGCGATCGCCGCCGCCACACCCGCCGCCGCGGCCGACAGCGCCCACCGGCGCCGCGGGTTCCCGCGCCGTCGTACGGGCCTGACGGTGCCGTCGTCGCCGACGACCCCCAGCCGTGGCACCGGCACCGGCTCGGGCTCCGGTTCCGGCAGGGCCGGCTCGGGCTCGGGCAGGGACGCCGCCGTCTCCCACGGCGCGTCGCGCATGATGTCGTCCCAGGCCGGTGCCTCCACCAGGCCTATTCCACCTCCACGGAAGCTCTGGGCCTCTGCGGCCAGCGCGCGGTCGATCCGGAGCGCGACTCCCATCGGCATCGCCGGAGTAGGCGTCGCCGCGAGCACCTCACGGACCGCTGCGAGGTCAGCGAGGCTTTCGCCACAGGGGTCGCAGATCGCGAGATGTTCGCGTACCTGCAGGGCCGTGGCGGCGTCGAGGAGACCCTCTGCCAACTCGGCGAGAGTCTCCAGGTCGTAGTGCGTATCACCCGTCACGAAGTTCTGCTCCCTTCGCGGATGAGACGCGAGTCAGGTCGGATCGGTTCCGCAGGTGGGAAAGAATCGGGGCAAGTTTCGCGCGTCCTCGCGCGCACCTGCTCTTCACGGTGCCGCTCGGCACCTCAAGGACCTGGGCCGCGTCCTCCACGGAGTACCCCATCATGTCCACGAGTACGAGCGCCGCCCGCTGGTCGGACGGCAGCAGTTTGAGCGCGGCGGAGACCTCCATGGAGACCTCACGCTCGGCCGTCTGGTCGAGCACCGGCGTGTCCCGCTCGGCGGCCTCGACGAGTTCGTCGTCCGCGACGGGCCGTACGGACTTCCTGCGCATCCGGTCGAGACAGGCGTTGACCACGATGCGGTGCAGCCACGTGGTGACGGCCGCCTCGCCGCGGAAGCTCTCGGCCTTCCGGTAGGCCGAGACGAAGGCGTCCTGTACGGCGTCGGCCGCCTCGTCGGGGTCACCCAGCGTGCGCAGGGCGACCGCCCACATGCGGTCCCGGTGTCGCTTGACGAGTTCACTGAAGGCGTGTGGATCCCCGGCGATGTGTCGGGTCAGCAGGTCGGCGTCGGACACGGCCGGTCGCGCCATCTGCTGTCCCGCCGCTGGCGGGGGCTCTGGTGGGGAATTCACGGGAAGAGTCCTGCTTGCCGATCCGGGGATAACACCATTACGTGATAGATGGTGCCACGAAATCTCACATGATCGGCAAGAACTCGACTAAAAGCGATCAAATCACTCTGGCGCTACTTGACGGCGGTCACCTTCACGTCGAAGACGCTTCCGCGGAACATGCCCTGGTAGGGGGGCAGTTTGGTGAACCAGATCAGGACGTGGCGTCCCTTCTCCGTGGAGTCGGCGCTGTAGGTCTTCTTGCCGCTCAGCCCGGAGAACTTGTGGACCGTCTTCAGGGCGTCCAGGTCGGCAGAGTCGCCGACCCTCAGCTCCACGGTGCCGCTCGGACTCAGGTTGCCGAAGTCGACCGTCACCTGCTTGATCGGCACGCTCTGCCCCAGGTCGAGCAGGAGGCCGACCCCCTTCTTCAGGTTGCCGAAGTCGGCCGAGGTGTAGGACTCCGAGTGCCAGTCGGTCGAGGACTTGCTGTCCACCGCGTTGAGCGCCAGCTCGGGCCGTTCCTCGCCGTCCGCGCCGAACGGGTCGAAACCGGTGACCGACTTCGGCTTGACCTCACGGGTCGCGACGGGCACGGTCTGCGTCGGGGTGACGGTCACCCCCGCCGTCGGGGTGCCCGCGTTGCCGATGCTGCGGCCGATCGTCCAGGCGCCGACCCCGACGGCCGCCATCACCAGCAGCACGATCGCGGTCATGGCCACCTTGCCGAGCATCCCGCCGCCCTGGGCGGGCGGCGGCCGGTGCTGGACGTGCTGGATCGGCGGGGCGGAGCGCTGGGGCGAGGCGGTGTCCACGCCGTCGGAGCGCGAGGCCGTGACCGGCGGCGGCGCCACCGGCATCGGCGTGGGCACCGGGACGGGCCGGGGAACGGAACTGAGGGCCTCGGCCAGCTCGGCGGGCGTGGCGAAGGAGGGCATCCCCCGCTTTACCTCGGGCAGTAACGCCCGGCAGGCGATGGCGTCGAGATAGCCGGGAACCCCCGCCGTGACCTGCCGGGGCGTGCAGAGCTGCCCGTCGTTCAGCGGCGCGGGCGGCAGCCCGAAGTCCTCCTCGCCCGCCCAGTGCCCGGTCAGCCCGGCGTACAGCAGGCGGCCGAGCCCCTCGGTGTCGGCGCGGGCCGAGTCCTCGCTCGTGACGTCCATCAGCGCGGCGTCGGTGCCGAGGCCGAGCACCTTGACCGTGCTGCCCGCGGCCGTCCACACCAGGTGCTCGGGGGTGAGGCACAGATGGGCCAGACCGGCCTCGTGGGCGTGGGCCAGCGCCTCCGCGGCCTCGGCGACCAGCGCGGCGGCTCGCTCAGGCTCCAGCGGGCCCGCGGCGACCATGTCGGTGAGGGTCTCGCCGCTGACCCACTCGCTGACGACGTAGGAGCGGCCGTCGTCCTCGGTGGTCGCGTCGAAGACCTGGGTGAGCCGGGGGTCGGTCAGCCTGCTGGCGACCCGGGCAGCGGAGATGACCTGCTCCAGCCGGGGGAAGCCAGGATCGAAGGTGTACACCGCGACGGGCCTGGCGAGCACCTCGTCGATGGCCTTCCAGAGTGTCGCGCCATCCGACTCGTGGACACGGTCCTCAAGCCGGAAACGCTCAGCCAGCTTGGTGCCGGGTTCGACGACGGAGGAACTCATGGGCTCTCCACAAGTGAGAACACGACAGCGCCCCACCAGATTGACACATCAGGACACATCACGCGATGCCGGGTGGATACGCCCACGCCCTCCTGCTTCCATTAGCCGCATGTCGTCACACGCGTTGCACCATGTTAGTCGCGCGCAGGTTCCGCCCGTGTTCTCCTTGTCAGACGCCGGGACCAGGTTCTCGGATTACCGGCGTACCCGGCTCGCGACCATTTCAACGACCGAACTGACCTCGGGGATGCGCATCCGGTGCGCGATGGCCAAGTAGAGAACCATACCGAGGCCGCCACCGGCGGACAGCATCACGGCCGCGCTGAGCGCGTTCAGGCCGGTCAGCTCCTGGGAGACCCACAGCACACCGAGCGCGAGCAGCGCAGCGGGGAGGGCCGCGACGTACATCCGTGACAGGCCCGCGGCGACCGCGCGTCCCCCGAGACCGCCGACCCGGCGGCTGGCCAGGGTCCAGGCGACCGCGGTGCCCAGCACGTAGGTGACGGTGAAGGCGAAGCCGAGCCCCATCACGATGTACTGCGCGGGCAGGGTCAGGTAGGCCAGCAGGCTCAGCAGGCCGTTCACCGCCACGTTGCCGACGGCGACGAAGACCGGCGTCCTGGTGTCGCCGAAGGAGTAGAAGACGCGCAGCAGGAGCTGGAAGAGCGAGAACGGCACCAGCGCCAGCCCGAAGACCTGGAGCACGTTGCCGATGTAGACCGCCGAGTCGACGGTCATGTTGCCCCAGGAGAAGATCAGCACGGTCACCGCGGGGCCCAGCACCATCAGCAGCAGCCCGGCGGGCACCAGCAGCGCCGAGATCAGGCGCACACCGGAGGAGAACTCCTGCGTGACCGCGCCGTACTGCTCGTCGGCGACCGCCCTGCTCATCCTCGGCAGCATCGCCGTGATCACCGAGACCGCGATGATCCCGTAGGGGAGCTGGAAGAACTGGTAGGCGTAGGCGTAGGCGGAGTTGCCCGCGCCGGGGGCCCGCTCACCGGCGCCGGAGGCGAGCTTGGTGGTGATCAGGAAGCCGAGCTGGCTGATCCCGACGTAGGCGAACGTCCACACCGCGGTGCGGCCCATCTCGCCGAGGCCCGCCTCACGCAGGTCGAGCCTGGGCACGAACCGGAAGCCCGCCCGGTGCAGCGAGACGACCAGCACCGCGCACTGGGCCACGATGCCCGCGGTCGTGCCGAGTCCGAGCAGGGCCAGGTTGGCGTCGCTGACGGTCCCGATGTTCGTGCCCGCCGTACCCAGTGTGAGGTAGTAGGTCAGGGCGACGCCGATCATCACGATGTTGTTCAGCACCGGTGCCCACATCGGGGCGCCGAACCTGTCGCGGGTGTTGAGGATCGCGCCCGCGATCGCGCCGACACCGAAGAAGGCGATCTGCGGGAGGATGAACTGCGCGAGCCTGACCGCGACCTCGGTCTTCCTTGGGTTCCAGTCGGCGCTGTAGAGGCTGATCAACGGCCCGGCGAGCAGCACGCCCGCCACGGCGACCAGCGTCAGCACGATGATCCCGAGCGTCATCAGCCGCTGCTCGTAGGCCCGGCCCCCGTCGGGGTCGTTGCGCTGCCGCTTGACGATCATCGGCACCACGACGCTGCTCAGGACGCCGCCGATGAGGAAGTCGAACAGGATGAGCGGAATCGTGTAGGCGACGTTGTAGGCGTCGCCGAGGGCGAGGGTGCCGATGGCCGCGGCGAGCACCGCCGTACGGACGAATCCCGTGACGCGGGAGACCATCGTGCCCGCCGCCATGACCGCGCTCGCGCGCAGCACCCTGCTCATCGTTCTTCCTCCGCCAGATCGCTCGAATCGCTCGCCAGATCGCCGGGCCGCCGGGCCGTCACGACTCGGTGCCCGCCGGAGCGCTCGCGCGCCTCGGTGGTACGGCCGCCGCCGCCCGGCGGCCTCCCCTGCGCCGCAGGACGCGCAGGACGACGGCGGCCAGCAGGACCATGAGGGCCGCCCCGACGATCACCAGGGCGATTCCGGTGTAGCCGGTCGTGCGGACCGTGATCTCGACGGGCGCGCCGTACCTGCGTCCGTCGTCCGTCATCAGCTGGACCTTGACCGTCGTCTGGCCGCTGGCCAGCACCGTCATGGGGACCCTGACGGTGTCGCTCTGACCGCCCAGGATGGTCCGATGGTCCTCGTAGGTCTCGATCTTCAGCAGTTTGGGCTGCTCCGAGGTCACCCTGAGGCGGACCGAGACCTCGCTGCCCGCCCCGGTCAGGCCGTTGCGGACGCTGATCGGCACCTCGCCGTTGGTGCCCGCGAGGGTGCGTAACGGGGACTGCTCGTTGCCGGTGATGGAGACCTGCTTGATGCGGTCGTCGACCGCCGTGTCCACCTGCTCGACGTACGGCGTCGCGGCGTCCCCCCGCTCACGCCAGGCGGAGGAGGAGAGCCGCAGCAGCGCCAGGTCGAACACGTCGAAGTCCTGCGCCTTGGTGATCGCCGAGGTCAGGTCGGCGCGGCGGCCGACCCGCCTGACGCTCTTCATGTACGGCTTGGCCAGTTCGGCGCGCCGGTCCTGCTCGGTGTAGGTGAGGTCGGCCCGCTGCGGCGCGACGCCCTTGCCCGGCCTGATCGAGTCGAGCCTGGCCGGGGCCAGCCACGGCAGCGAGGCGGCCGTCTTGACCAGGTCCGTCACATAGGCGGGGTCGGGGGACCAGCGCCGCTGGGGGGCGGCGATCACGGTCCGCCGGGCGGTCACCGGCTCGGCGGCGAGCATCGCGGTCTCGGCGATGAAGCGCCTGCGGCTCAGCACGGCGGCGCCGGGCACCGTGACGTCCGCGCCGAGGGCCTCGCTCAGCGTCCTGTCGGTGATCAGGGCGGTGACCGGGCCGTTGACGGTGTTCAGGGTCGCCGAGGCGTCCGGCGTGGTCGCCGGAGGCGTCGTCGGCGGCAGGGCGGCCTCGTCGAGCAGCACGGTCTTGACGCCCTGGGCGGCGAGCAGGTCGAGGCCGTCGTAGTCGATCTTCCCGTTGGCCGGCCAGTTCAGGGTGGTGATGAGGTCACGGCCGAAGGCCCTGCTGCCGACCAGTCTGGCCGCCTCGACCGCGGTCTTCGCCGAGTCGTCGACGCCGCCGTGGGCCAGCGCCGCCACGTCGGGGTCGGCGTACGGCGTCGCCACGACCGGTTCGTTGACCAGGGCGGTGCGCAGGTCGCCGAGCCAGGCCGCCGCCGCGGTGTCGCCGGAACGGCTCTCCACCTTGTCCTTGACCTTCACCGAGTACGGCTTGCCCAGGGTCTGGGCGTCGTCGATGAGGGAGGGGTCCAGGACCCAGGTGAGGTTCTTGGCCGAGGCGGTGCTCTGGGCGAGCTTGAGCAGGTTGCCCAGGCGCTTGCCCGGGGCCATGGAGGCCGACAGGGTGTCGTCGAGGAAGACGCCGTCGACGGCCCTGCGGGGCTGGTCGACGATCGGCAGCACCATGGCCAGCCTGGTGCGGGCCACCTGGGTGCCGACGGGCATGTGGACCAGGAAGGTGCGCTGGACGGCGATCGGCTGCCCGTAGACGTC
This sequence comes from Streptosporangium sp. NPDC001559, assembly GCF_042893955.1. Classification (NCBI taxonomy): domain Bacteria; kingdom Bacillati; phylum Actinomycetota; class Actinomycetes; order Streptosporangiales; family Streptosporangiaceae; genus Streptosporangium; species Streptosporangium sp. NPDC001559. The sequence goes on along the minus strand of NZ_JBIAVG010000012.1, from coordinate 100,874 downwards.
GCGCACCTCGACCATGAGCGGATAGACCCCGAAACGGGTCAGGCTCAGCTGCTGCGGGGTGAAGGTGAAGTCCCAGGAGGCCTTGGCCCCCGGCGCGAGGCTCTCCGGCTGCAGGACGAGCTCGTCGCGCCAGGAGGTCGGCTGGGGGCCCAGCCCGCCGGCGTAGGCCTCCATGTCGGAGCGCCGCAGGAACGGCTGGGAGGAGTAGTACATCCTGCGCCGCATGCCGGTGACCGTCTGGGTCCCGGTGTTGACGAAGGTGCCGGAGAACTTGATCTCGGTGGTCGGCTCACGGGTCACGTCCGGCGTCAGCGCGCCGATCACCAGCTGGGGCGCCTGCCGCCCGGCGGCGGTCTCAGTCGTCTGGGCACTCGCCGTACCAGGAATGGCCACGGCCGCGGGGGAGAGCAGCGTGGCGGTCAGTACGGCGAGCAGCGTGGCCTTGCGGATCACGCGCTGGCCCGGGGTCGAGTACGGCGCACGCCCGTAATGCTATGGCCTATCCGGCGAGCGGGAAGGTCACCTGCTCCCTCCGTGACCGGGATTGGGCCAGGTCGATGGTCTTCCCTGAAACAAGCGACAGAAGGTGTTCCGTTCTGATGAGCAGCGCCGTACGGCGTTCACCCGTGGGGGTGTGGACGAGATCGCCGGAGCGGGCGAGCCGTTCGTCGACCAGCGTGGTCAGCCCGTCGGGCAGCAGCAACGGGCAGACCAGCCCGGCCGCGTAGTCGGTCGCGGAGTTCACCGTGAAGGCGGAGGCGGGCCTGACCTTGCGGGCGCCGAGCGCGCCGCCGACGGCGCCGAGTCTGGGCGGGGCGGCGGCGGAGGTGACGACGGCGACGGGCTCCCGCCCCACGGAGGTCGTGGCCTCGAAGACGGTCACCATGACGCAGGTCGCCGGGCTCACGGCCAGCAGCTCCGGCAGCTCCTCGGCGCACGTCATCACACGGGGAAGGCGTACGATCTCATGATGAACCTGGTGTGCGAGGAGCCAGCGGTGGATCGCGAGGGCGTCCTTCATGTGTGTGCTCCTTGCCTCGACTAGCCTCGACGCACGCCCCCGACGGTCTCTTGACCGACCGTAACCTGGTGATCGCTTGAGGTGTATCCCCAGAGGGGAACATGTTCCGTAACCGAAGGACCTACCCGGCTTGTCCCTTTCAAACCTGACTGAGAAGCAGCGGCACGGTATGAGCGAACTGTTTAGAAAGATCGCCCCCGTAGCCGACGAACTCGGCGAGCTGTTCGCCGCGAAGGGATACCAGATCGCCCTCGTCGGCGGATCGGTTCGTGACGTCTTCCTCAGGCGGATAGGCAACGATCTCGACCTGACCACCGACGCGCGCCCCGAGGCCGTCCTCGACCTCGTGCGCGGCTGGGCCGACTCGATCTGGACGGTCGGCATCGACTACGGCACGATCGGCGTCCGCAAGGGCGGCTGGCAGCTGGAGATCACCACCTACCGCAGCGAGTCCTACGACCCCGCCTCGCGCAAGCCGGAGGTGGCCTACGGCGACACGCTCGAAGGCGACCTGGCCAGGCGTGACTTCGCGGTCAACGCGATGGCGCTGCGCCTGCCCTCACGTGAGTTCGTCGACCCCCACGGCGGTCTGGACGACCTGCACGCCAAGGTGCTGCGCACGCCCGGCCCCCCGGAGCGCTCCTTCGACGACGACCCGCTGCGGATGCTCAGGGCCGCGAGGTTCGCCGCCCAGCTCGGCTTCACGGTCGATCCGGCGGCGATGACCGCGATGACCGCGATGGCCGAGCGCATCGAGATCGTCTCGGCCGAGCGCATCCGCGACGAGCTGGACAAGCTCATCCGCGGCGCCCACCCCCGCGAGGGGCTGACGATCCTGGTCGAGGCGGGCCTGGCCGCCCACGTCCTGCCCGAACTGCCCAAGCTCCGCCTGGAGATCGACGAGCACCACCGGCACAAGGACGTCTACGAGCACACGCTGATCGTGCTGGAGCAGGCGATCGGCCTTGAGGAGAACGGCGCCGACGGCATCCTGCGCTGGGCCGCGCTGCTGCACGACGTCGGCAAGCCGAAGACCCGCCGCCACGAGGCCGGAGGCCGGGTCTCCTTCCACCACCACGAGGTGGTCGGCGCCCAGCTCGCCAAGAAGCGTCTGACGGAGCTGAAATTCCCCAAGGACGTGGTCTCCGACGTCTCCAAGCTGGTCGAGCTGCACCTGCGCTTCCACGGGTACGGCACCGGCGAGTGGACCGATTCGGCCGTGCGCCGCTACGTCCGCGACGCCGGGCACCTGCTCGACCGCCTGCACAAGCTGACCCGCGCGGACTGCACGACCCGCAACAGGCGCAAGGCCCAGATGCTGTCGCAGACCTACGACCAGCTTGAGGAGCGCATCGCGCGGCTGGCCGAGGAGGAGGAACTCGGCAAGATCCGCCCCGAGCTCGACGGCAACGAGATCCAGGAGATCCTGGGCGTGCCGCCGGGGCCCGTCGTGGGACGCGCCTACAAGTTCCTGCTGGAGATGCGCCTGGACAAGGGGGTCGTCGGCAAGGAGACCGCCGCCCTCGCCCTGCGCGAGTGGGCCGAGGAGAACGGGATCTCGTCCTGAACCCCTCCTTGGAGGCCCTCGACCGTGAGCACGTGTGGCACCCCTACGCCTCGGTGCCTCCGGCCGTACCCGTGCACACGGTCTCCAGGGCCGACGGGGTACGGCTGACGCTCGCCGACGGCAGGCGCCTGGTCGACGGCATGTCGTCCTGGTGGGCGGCCGTCCACGGCTACAACCACCCCAGGCTCAACCAGGCGCTGACCGACCAGCTCGGGGACATGGCGCACGTCATGTTCGGCGGCCTCACCCACGAGCCCGCCGTACGGCTGGCGAGCGCCCTGGCGGACATGACCGGGCTGCCCCGGGTCTTCCTGGCCGACTCGGGCTCGGTCGCGGTCGAGGTCGCGATCAAGATGGCCTTCCAGTTCACCGGGAAGAGCCGTCTGCTCACGGTCAGGGGCGGCTACCACGGCGACACCTTCGGCGCGATGGCCGTCTGCGACCCGGTGAACGGCATGCACCACCTGTTCTCCGGCGCCCTGCCCGAGCACGTGTTCGCCGACCGGCCGCCCGCCGCGCTCGACGAGGACTACCTGGCCCACCTGGAGAAGACGGTCGCCGCGCACGCGGACGAGCTGGCGGCGATCATCGTGGAGCCGGTCGTGCAGGGCGCGGGCGGCATGCACTTCTACCACCCCGTCTACCTGCGCGTGCTTCGCGAGCTGGCCGACGAGTACGGCCTGCTGCTGATCGCCGACGAGATCGCCACCGGCTTCGGCAGGACGGGAGAGCTGTTCGGCTGTGACCACGCCGGGATCCGCCCCGACATCATGTGCCTGGGCAAGGCGCTGACCGGCGGTTACATGTCCCTGGCCGCGACGCTGTGCACGGAGCGGGTCGCCGAGGGCATCGGGACGCTCATGCACGGCCCGACCTTCATGGGCAATCCGCTGGCCTGCGCCGTCGCGGGCGCCAGTCTCGGCCTGCTGGCCGAACGCCCCTGGCGGCGGGAGGTGGCCCTGATCGAGGAGGGCCTGACCAGGGGGCTGGCCGAGGCCGCCGGGGCACCCGGTGTCAGGGAGGTGCGGGTGCTCGGCGCGATCGGCGTCATCGAGACCCACGAGCCGATCGACGTCCGGCGGATCCAGGACGTGGTGATGGGGCACGGGGTCTGGCTGCGGCCGTTCGGACGGTTGCTCTACACGATGCCGCCCTACTCGATCGGCGACGACCTCGGCCTGGTCACGACCGCGATGACGGCAGCGGCGTTCTCGATCGATCCCCCGACGTGACCGTCCGGTAGACCACGGCGCCGCCGAGGTATCCGGCGGTGATGAGCCCGAGCACCAACATGGACCTGCCGTCGGCGGGCAGCAGCGCGGCGGCGATCGCGGCGGCGATCACGTAGGTGCCGTTGAAGAGCATGTCGTAGATGGAGAAGGCCCGGCCGAGGTAGACGTCCTCGATGTCGCTCTGCACCCGGGTGTCCGTGCAGATCTTGATGCTCTGTCCCGCCAGCCCGAGCACGAAACCGCCGACCGCGAAGCCCCACTGCTGGAACGGCGCGCACAGCGCGAACGACAGCACCCCCGCGCCGGCCAGCATGATCGGGATCCAGGTGTCGATCTCGAAGCGCTCGGTCGCCCACGGCGTCAGCACGACGGCCAGGGCGTAGCCGACCCCCGAGGTGGCCAGTACCAGGGAGGCCACGTCCAGCGCGTTCTCCGCGCTGTGGGCGAAGTAGTTGCGCGAGAGCATCACGATCATCGCCGTGCACATGCCGTACACGAAGCGATGGGTGGCCATCGCGCCGAGCGCCGCGGCGGCGGCCCGGTGACCCGCGATGTGGCGCGCGCCGGCGACCAGTCCGCCGACCACGTTGCGCAGGGCCTGGCCGGTCTGCGGCCTGCCCGCGTCGTAGGCCGGGCCGAGGATCCGCCTGTCCATGGTCCTGGCGATCAGCGCGCTCGAACCGAAGGTGACGCCGGAGATGATCAGCAACGCCGCCGTGCTGCGGTGGTCACCGCCCAGGAGCCGGTTCAGCAGGTAGCCGAGCCCTGCGCCGACGAAGGTCACGACGGTGCCCGAGGTGGGGGTGATCGCGTTGGCCGCCAGCAGCCGGTCGCCGGGGACGACGTGCGGCAGCGAGGCGCCGAGGGCGGCCAGGAAGAAACGGTTGACGCCGAGCACGGCGAGCGCGGCGGCGTAGAAGACCCCGTCGGGGACGCCGACGAGCAGCAGCGCGGCGGCCAGGAACAGCAGCGTCGCGCGCACCATCGGCGCGATCACCAGGATCTGCCGCCGTGACCACCGGTCGATGAACACGCCGACGAAGGGACCGAGGATCGAGTACGGCAGGAACAGCACGGCCAGCCCGACGGCGACCTCCGCCGCGCTGGTGTTCTTCTCCGGGCTGAAGAAGGCGAATCCGGTCACCGCGAACTGGAAGACACCGTCGGAGAACTGGGAGGCGAGACGGGTACCGAACAGCCGCCTGAAGTCCTGGCCCCTCAGCAGCACGCGTAGGTCGGATGCGAATGACACGGGCTCAGCCTACGCGTGGCGAATCGGCCACGACATCAGGAGGATCCCGCCTTGCCGGACACTTCATCACCTTTCATGACGTAACGCTGATCAGGAAGAACGAGCTGACATGGTCACGTACCCTCGGTCGGGTGACAGCTGATGAACACGTCGTGCTCGTCGATCCCGAGGGAAACGCGATCGGCACGGCACCCAAGGCGACGGTGCACGGTTCCGACACGCCTCTGCACCTCGCCTTCTCCAGCTATGTGTTCGACGGCCTGAGACGGGTGCTGCTCACCCGCAGGGCGTCGCACAAGATCACCTGGCCGGGCGTGTGGACGAACAGCTGCTGCGGGCACCCGCTGCCCGGCGAACCGCTGTCCGGCGCGGTGCTGCGCAGGCTCTCCCATGAGCTCGGTCTCTCCGTCACCGGTGCCGACCTGATGCTGCCGGCCTTCTCCTACCGCGCGGTCATGGACAGCGGGATCGTCGAGCGGGAGCTGTGCCCGGTCTACCGGGCCGTGGTCGACGCCGAGGCCGTGCCCAACCCCGAGGAGGTCGGGGAGACGCGCTGGATGCCGTGGCGGGAGTTCGCGGACGGGGTGCTCAACGGTGACCTCGCGGTCTCCCCCTGGTGCCGCGAACAGGTGCCCCATCTGGTGAAGCTCGGCGACGACCCGCTCGGCTGGCCGATCGCCGACCCGGCGGAGCTGCCGTCCGCCGCCCGTCCCGCCTGACGACCCGACCTGGTCGCCCAGCCGTACGGCGAGGCCCTCCGCCCGGACCGGGTGGAGGGCCTTGTCATTGGGGGATGGGCTTCAGCGCTCGACCTCGCCACGGATGAACTTCTCCACGTACTCCCTGGCCTCGTCGTCGGAGTACTGCTCCGGCGGGGACTTCATGAAGTAGGAGGAGGCCGACAGGATGGGCCCGGAGATGCCCCGGTCAAGAGCGATCTTGGCGGCGCGAACCGCGTCGATGATGATGCCGGCGGAGTTGGGGGAGTCCCAGACCTCCAGCTTGTACTCCAGGTTCAGCGGGGTGTCGCCGAAGGACCTGCCCTCAAGGCGGACGTAGGCCCACTTGCGGTCGTCGAGCCACGGCACGTGGTCGGACGGGCCGATGTGCACGTCGGCCTTGCCCATCTCGTGCGGGATCTGCGAGGTGACCGACTGGGTCTTGGAGATCTTCTTGGACTGCAGGCGCTTGCGCTCCAGCATGTTCATGAAGTCCATGTTCCCGCCGAAGTTCAGCTGGTAGGTGCGCAGCAGCTCGACGCCGCGGTCCTCGAACAGCTTGGCCATCACCCGGTGCGTGATGGTGGCGCCGACCTGCGACTTGATGTCGTCGCCGACGATCGGCACACCGGCCTCGGTGAACTTCTCCGCCCACACGGGGTCGGAGGCGATGAAGACGGGGAGCGCGTTGACGAAGGCGACCTTGGCGTCGATGGCGCACTGGGCGTAGAAGCGGTCGGCCTCCTCGGAACCGACCGGCAGGTAGGAGACGAGGACGTCGACCTTGTTGTCCTTCAGGACCTGCACGACGTCCACCGGAGCCTCGTCGGACTCCTCGATCATGTCGCGGTAGAACTCGCCGAGACCGTCGAAGGTGTGGCCGCGCAGGACGTTGACGCCGAGCGGCGGAACGTCGCAGATCTTGATGGTGTTGTTCTCCGAGGCGACGATCGCCTCGGAGAGGTCGCGCCCGACCTTCTTCGCGTCCACGTCGAAGGCGGCGACGAACTCGACGTCGCCGACGTGGTAGTCACCGAACTTGACGTGCATCAGGCCCGGCACCCGGCTACCCGGGTCGGCGTCCCTGTAGTAATGCACGCCCTGCACGAGCGACGAGGCGCAGTTGCCTACACCGACAATGGCTACGCGCACCGAACCCATGGCACTCGCTCCCCTTGTTCTTAATGGTCAATTGTCTTCCGAGGCGGGGTGCCGCCCCCTGTTATCCGTGCCGGGCGCGGGCGCCCGGGAGGTCCCTTCCTGTGTGGAGCGTCGCTCCTGTTCGGACGCGGAACTCCGTCGCTCCGTGGCGATCAGCTCATTCAACCAGCGCACTTCGCGTTCGACCGACTCCAGACCGTGACGCTGGAGCTCTAGCGTGTAGCTGTCCAGCCGCTCCCGGGTCCTGGCCAGAGCCGTACGGACACCGTCGAGCCGCTCCTCAAGCCTGCTGCGGCGGCCTTCGAGAATCCGCAGCCGCACCTCTGTCTCGGTGTGCCTGAAGAAGGCGAAGTGGACGCCGAAGCTCTCGTCCTCCCAGGCGGAGGGACCGGCCTGGGTGAGCAGCTCCTGGAGGCGCTCCTTCCCCTCCGTCGTCAGCTTGTAGACGATCTTGGAGCGCCTGCCGGTGAGCGTGATGGGGCTCTCGGCGGTGGGCACGTCCGAGTCGTCGTCCTCGACGATGAGCCCGTCGGTCAGGAGCTGACGAAGGCAGGGATAGAGCGAGCCGTAGGAGAACGCGCGAAACATCCCGAGGAGAGAGTTGAGCCGTTTGCGCAGCTCATAGCCGTGGAGCGGGGTCTCGTGCAGCGACCCGAGCACGGCGAGCTCTAGCACGCCGCCACGTCCGCCGGCCACGGGAAACCACCACCTCTCGCGTCGATGTATCGAGCCGATACATCCTGAGGATACGTCGGGCCAACATATCTCTGCAATTAACGACTTTCCCAAGAGGTTGGGCGCAAACAGTAAAAAGCCGTAGTCTGGCGCTTATGTGGTCACAGCGAGCGGCAGCGGGCTTGTCCCCTGGCATGGCCAAGACCACTTCCCAATGTGGGAAATTCCACGCTCGGATGGGGGTGGTCTGCCATCGTGGTCCGTGGAACCAGCTGACGGCCTCACCCGTCCTCGGGAACGGAGATCCGCCCCAAAGGGGCGGCTACCAGTGAGCCAAGGCGCTGAGAGAGATCGCGTCCAAGCGGTAATCTCACCCGCCTGCACGCCGTCGTAGACCCCGATGACCGAACGAGGACGCGTGAGTTACAGCAACAGCCATGACCCGGAGCCGTACGGGCGCTCTCAAGCCCCTGACGAGTCTCGCCAGGGACGGCGCCGTCGCTCAGGCACGGGAGCCGCTTCCTCCGCGGTTCCCCCGCCACCGCTTCCCCAAACCGGAGACGCCGGTCAGGCGACCCAGGTTTACCCCCAGCCGAACTTCCAGGGGCGGCCGCCGTACGGCGCTCCCGGTCCTGGGCGGGGCGGGCAGGAGGCTCCCCCGCTCGGCGGGCGCAGGGCGGAGGCCGCCTTCGAGGACACCCAGGCCATGCTGGCCGCCCAGGCCGGAGGCTCATCGCCCACAGCCCACACGGCCGTGCACCAGTCCCCCATGCCGCAGGCCGCCCCGCAGGCGGGACCCGGCGCGCGGGCGGCCATGGACGACCAGGCCGCCCAGATCGGCTCACCCATGCAGGCGGCGGGACCGGCCACGCAGATGAGCGCCGGAGTCTCCGGCGGCCCGGCGGCCCCCGGCGGACGCAGGCGCGCGCGCCGCGGCTCCGCGGCACGGGCCGACTTCCAGGGACAGGGTCGCGGCGAGCAGTTCGACGGTCCTGGCGGCGGCGGCCCCACGGGTCCCGGCGGCGGTGGCCCTGGCGGTCCTGACGACGAGGACGGCCACAAGCCGCGGCGCACGGGCTGGAAGCGCTTCCTGCCGAGCTGGAAGATCGTGGTCGCGGGCTTCACCATCCTCATCGCGGGCGTCTTCGGCATGATCGCCGTCGCCTACGCCAACACGCCGGTGCCCAAGACCACACAGGCGGAGGCGGATGACGAGGGCAGCGTCATCTACTACAGCGACAAGACCGTGCTCGCCCGTCTCGGCGTCAAGCGGACGATCGTCTCGATCGACAAGGTACCCGAGCACGTCAAGGACGCGGTGATCGCCGCGGAGAACCGCAGCTTCCGCGAGGACAGTGGCATCGACTTCAGGGGCATGGCCCGGTCGGTGTGGAGCACGCTCAGCGGCACCCAGGTCCAGGGCGCCTCGACGATCACCCAGCAGATGGCCCGTAACTACTACGACGGGCTCAGCCAGGAGGTCTCGATCCAGCGGAAGATCAAGGAGATCTTCGTCGCGATCAAGATCAACAAAGAGCTGCCGAAGGACAAGATCCTTGAGCAGTACCTCAACACCATCTACTTCGGCCGCGGAGCCAGAGGCATCCAGGCCGCGGCCAAGTCGTTCTTCAACAGGAACGTCGACGAGCTGACCCCGGAGATGGGCGCCTACCTCGCGGGCCGCATCCAGAACCCCGACGCCTTCGACCGCGCGGAGATAGCCAAGAACCTGGCACCGACCCAGGAGCGCTACACCTACGTGATCAAGGGCATGGCCGAGATGTTCCCCGACAAGTACGGCTCGCTGCCCACCAAGACCCCCACGGCTCCCAAGCGGGTCACCTACGCCAACAAGGACTACTACAAGGGCATCAACGGCTACATGATCACCGAGGTGCTCAAGGAGCTCAACCGCCGGGGGATCAGTGAGGAAGACGTCAAGCGGAACGGCTACAAGATCTACTCGACGTTCGACAAGAAGCTGATGCTCGCGGCGAAGAAGGCCGTCCAGGAGAACACCTCGGGCCTGTCCCCCGAGATCCACACCGGTCTGGCGGCCATCGATCCCCGCAACGGGCGGGTGCTCGCCTTCTACGGCGGTCCCAGCTTCACCAAGACCGAGTGGAACGACGCGTTCATGTCGCAGAAGCAGGCGGCCTCGGCGTTCAAGCCCTACGTGCTGGCCGCCTGGCTTGAGGCGGGCAACAGCCTCAACAGCTACCTGACGGGCAAGAGCCCGATCAAGGCGCCGGGCACCAACCCGATCAAGAACTCCCACGACATCCCCGGCGGTTCGGTGAACGTCACCAGGGCCACCGCCGAGTCCGTCAACACCGCCTTCGTGCAGATGGGCGAGGAGGTCGGCCTCGACAAGGTCATCGCCATCGCCTCCGGCGCGGGCCTCAGCGAGGAGCGGCTCAAGGAGGCGGAGCAGCGTCACGCCTTCGCCATCACGATCGGTTCCGGCCAGGTCACCCCGGTCGAGCAGGCCGGTGGATACTCGATCTTCGCCAACGCCGGCAAGCACTACGAGAACCACGTCGTGATCAAGGTTCTCGACCGTGACAAGGTGACGGTGCTCAAGGAGAACGACCAGCCGACCCAGGTCATCAGCCCCGACAGCGCCGCCGACGCCGTCGTCGCGCTCCAGCAGGTGGTCAAGGACCCCAGGGGCACCGGCCGCGCCGCGGCCCTGTCCGACCGGCCGGTCGCGGGCAAGACCGGCACCAACGACGAGAACAAGGAAGCCTGGTTCGTCGGTTTCACCCCTCAGCTGTCCACCGCGGTCGGCATGTACCGCCAGCAGAAGAAGACCAACGCCGAGATCTCGCTGGGTGACATCCAGGGCGCGACCTACCCCACCCGCGTGTGGCACGCCTTCATGCAGGAGGCCATGCGCGGCAAGGAGGTCATGCAGTTCCCGCCGCCCGCCAACGTCGGCACGGACAAGAACCTCGCGCCCAAGCCCGAACCCTCGCCGACGCCGACCGCGACCGAGAACCCCGACGACGGCAACGGCGGCTACGGCGACTCCGACGGCGACGGGAACGGCGACCAGGGCGGTGACCAGTGTCAGCCCGGGGACATCTCCTGCGACTCGTCGCTGGACGACAACGGCACCGGGACCGGTCAGCGTGAGGACCCTGACGGCACCGGCGACGGAACCGGTGACGGGACCGGCGACGGGATAGGCGACGGCACGGGTGACGGAAGCGGCGACGGCATCGGGCTCGACTCGGGAGCCGCGCCGGGTGCGGCCGTACCTGATCCAAAACCGACAGGACAACACCATTGATGAAGAGCGCCCAGACAATGCCTGTCGCGCTGCCTTCCTTAGGCGCGCGAGTCACCCCCTACATCCCCCTGGCCCTCTTCGGAGCCCTGGGGGCGGTGCTCTCCTTCCTGTGGAAGTGGCCCTGCCGGTTCGGCGGGGCCTGGAACGACGGAACCCTGCAGTTCACGAACTTCTGTTACACCGACATCTATCCGCTGTGGTGGAACGAGAAGCTCAGCGAGGGCAAGATCCCCTACTTCGACTACCCGGTCGAGTACCCCGTCGGCATCGGCGGGATCATGGAGATCTTCCGTAGGATCGCCTCCTCCATGGCTGATCCCGCGGTCGCCTTCTACGACCTGACCGTGATCCTCATGGCCCTGTGCCTGATCGTCGGTGTGGTGCTCATGGCCGCGCTCGCCGGTCCCGCCCGGCGCTGGGACGCGCTCTGGTACGCCCTGGCCCCTTCGCTGATCCTCACCGCCTACATCAACTGGGACCTGGCGGCCGGTGCTCTCGCCCTGGCCGCGCTGTTCGCCTGGTCGAAGCAGCGGCAGTGGCTCGCGGGCGCCATGCTCGGACTGGCCATCGCCACGAAGTTCTACCCGGTGATGTTCCTCGGTCCGCTGTTCCTGCTGACGGTGCGCACCGGGAAGTGGAAGCCCTTCCTGCAGACCGTCGGCGGCGTCGCGGCCTCCTGGCTCGTGGTCAACGTCCCGGTCATGCTCGCCGCCTTCCCCGGCTGGAGCAGGTTCTACGTCTTCAGCCAGGAGCGGCGCGCCGACTGGGGATCCATCTGGTACTTCTTCGGCAACAAGCAGTGGCCGTTCCTGGGTGATCCGGAACGGCTCGACATGCTGGGCGTCGTCTCGCTCGGCGCCTTCTGCCTGGCGATCGCCGTGCTCGCGGTCACCGCCAAGACGCGGCCCCGGTTGATGCAGCTGTGCTTCCTCACCCTTGCCGCTTTCATGATCACCAACAAGGTGTGGTCGCCGCAGTACGTCCTGTGGCTGATCCCCTTCGCTGTCCTGGCCAGGCCGAACTGGAAGCCGATCGCCCTGTGGCAGATCGCCGAGTGCTGGTACTTCTTCGCGATCTGGCTCTACCTCCTGACCCAGAGGCCGGAGAGCGCGGCCCTCGGCATCACCGACGACACCTACTTCACCGCCGTCTGGGGCCGGGCGATCACCATCCTGATCATGATGGGCTTCGTCGTGCGCGACATCCTCAGGCCGGACAAGGACGTGCTCAGGCAGGACGGGACCGACGACCGGTCGGGCGGGGTCTTCGACGGCGCCCCCGACAAGTTCAGGCTCGCCCTCTCCTGAGTCGCAACCGTTGACCCTGTTCGCCGCGCCCCTGTTCACGACCGACTGGTCGCTGACGGGGGCGCTCGTCTCGGTGGCGGCCTGCGCGGTGGCCGTGGTGGCGCTGGCCAAACTGGCCGACACCGAGACGGCCGAGCCCGAGGGGAGGCGCCCCGGCGGCTGGCGGGCGGCCGTGGCGCTGTTGCTCTGGCCGACGTCGGTGTTCCTGGTGGCGGGCTACGACGAGTCGTTGTTCCTGGCTCTGGCGATCCCCGCCTGGCTGGCCGCGCGCCGGGGCCGCTGGCCACTGGCCGCCGCCCTGGCCGCGGGCGCGTCGTGCGTACGGATCACCGGGCTGTTCCTCGCCCTCGCCCTGGTCGTCGAGTTCTTCGGCTCCGGCACCCCGGTACGACGGGCGGGATGGCTGGCGCTGCCGTTCGCGCCGTTGCTGCTGCGCTCCGGCTGGCAGCGGCTCAACGGCGGGGACTGGTTGACCTGGGGGCAGGCACAGGAGGCGGGCTGGGGCCGATGGTTCGTGTGGCCCTGGGAGTCGCTGGCCTCGATCTGGCGGTCCGCCCTTGCCGAGGAACGCTCCGCGTTGCTGTTCCAGATGGAACTCGCCGGGGCGGTCTTCGCGGTCGGGCTGGTGCTGCTGTTGTTGTTCCTACGGCGCTGGAGCGAACTCGTCTACGTGGGGCTCCAGGCGGGTGTTCTGATCTGTTCGGCCTCCTACCTGGCGATTCCGCGCGCCGTACTGCTGTGGTGGCCCGTCTTCGTGCTCGTGGCCAGGGCCGGCGCGCGGGGACGCTGGTGGGTGCTCGTCGTCTACGCGCTGCTGACGACCCCGCTGATGGTGCTCAACGCGCTGACCTATCTGGAGAGTGTCAGGGCGGGCTGATCATCCCTACCCACTTCCGGCGAAAAGTAATCCAGAAAAGTTATCCACAGGCTGGGGATTACCATCTCTTGTCGTGGACGGAGCCCCCGTACGGCTTGCCGAAACGGCTACGCTCGAACACATGCCGCTAATCGGAGCTCATGTCGACCAGGACGATCCGCTGACCCACGCCAGGGCGCGCGGCGCGGAAGTGGCGCAGTTCTTCCTCGGAGACCCGCAGGGCTGGAAGGCCCCCGTCATCGGTGACAAGACACGGGACATCAAGGACTCCGACGTCGCCGCCTACGTCCACGCCCCCTACGTCATCAACGTGGCCACCTCGAACAACCGGATCCGCATCCCCAGCAGGAAGCTGCTCAGCTCCCACCTGGCGGCGGCGGCCGAAGTCGGCGCCAAGGGTCTGATCGTGCACGGCGGCCACGTCAACGCGGGCGACGACCCCCAGAAGGGCTTCGACAACTGGCGCAAGGTGTTCGAACGCCTTGAGGAGCACGAGGTCCCGGTGCTCATCGAGAACACCGCGGGCGGCGGCAACGCCATGGCGCGGAAACTGGAGAGCATCGCCCGGCTGTGGGAGGCCCTCGACGGCTTCGACGTCGGATTCTGCCTGGACACCTGCCACGCCTGGGCCGGAGGCATCGACCTGGAGCAGGCGGTCGAGCAGATCATGGCCATCACCGGCCGGATCGACCTGATCCACTGCAACGACTCCCGCGACGCCGCGGGCTCGGGCGCGGACCGGCACGCCAACCTCGGCGCGGGCCAGATCGACACCGACCTCATCCTCGCCGCCTGCCGGAAGGCCGACGCCCCCATCGTGGTCGAAACCCCCAGTGACGGCCAGGCGGAGGACATCGCCCTGCTGAGAAAAGAGTTGTAACTGCGCCTCTTTGCGCCGCCTTCGGCGTCGCGGGGCTTGGGCGCTTTCGGGTCGGTGCTTTCCCTCGTCACTCCGTCGCTTCGCTCCTGCGTTCCTCAGTCCAAGCACCGACGCGCCCAAGCCGGACACTCCTCACACACGGCACCGGTAAAGCACAAGCTGCGCCTCTTTGCGCAGCCTGGCGGCGTCGCGGGTCCGGACGCTTCGAGCCGGTGCTCCTAACACGGCACCGGTAAAGCCCACTGGGGCTGAGGGGCGTCTTCAGGGGTAGAAGCCGCCGTGGTAGATGCCGAAGGCGACGCCTACGAAGGAGGCCACGATGCCCACGATGTTGAGGGCGCGTTCCGGGGTCGTCGCCGAGACGTACTGGGAGTAGAGGCCGCCGACGAACCCCACCACGCCAAGCCAGCAGGCGACCGCGTGGGCGGCGGGGAAGAACCCGGCGACGAAGGCGATCAGACCGCAGGCGATGGTGACGACGCTCAGGACGTTCTGCACGGGATGCCGCTGACCGTCGTTGTCCAGTATTCGGGAGATCGGGTTCCCAGGTAGACGAGGCGCGTCCGACATGTTTCCACCTCCCCTTTCCTCTGCTAGAGGGTGCCCGCGTCCTGACGGCCCAACCATTGACAGCCTGGTAGGCTGGCACGGCTACGTCGCATGGGTGTGTTATCGCCACCCTCCGCCACGGTCGCCGAAATGGGCGTCCGCGGCGAAGACGTCAGCGTCCTCCTGTCACGACACGGTGTCGTGACCGCAAAAGTCCAGAGGAGGTTGGAAGCCAGCATGCGTCGTTACGAAGTGATGGTCATCCTCGACCCTTCGCTCGATGAGCGCACCGTGGCCCCTTCCCTCGACCAGTTCCTCAGTGTCGTCCGCAACGACGGCGGCACCGTGGAGAAGGTCGACGTGTGGGGTCGTCGCAGGCTCTCCTACGACATCGCCAAGAAGCCCGAGGGCATCTACGCCGTCATCGACCTGACCGCCGAGCCCGCGACGGTCAAGGAGCTCGACCGGCAGATGAACCTCAACGAGGGCATCCTCCGCACCAAGGTCCTGCGTCCGGACGTGCACTAACCCCGACTTTTGTCGGGAGGCAGCCGTACTCTGAGCCGATAGACCGCGAAAGGCCGCAGGAAGGGCAACGCTAGCCATGGCAGCAGGCGACACCACGATCACCATCGTCGGCAACCTCGTCGACGATCCCGAGCTGCGTTTCACCCCTACGGGGCAAGCCGTGGCCCGGTTCCGCATCGCGTCCACTCCGAGGTTCCTGGACAAGCAGACCAACGAGTGGAAGGACGGCGAAGGCCTGTTCCTGACCTGCAACGTGTGGCGGCAGGCGGCGGAGAACGTCGCCGAGAGCCTGCAGCGCGGCATGCGGGTCATCGTTCAGGGACGGCTGCGCCAGCGGTCCTATGAGACCAAGGAAGGCGAGAAGCGCACGGTCTACGAGGTCGAGGTCGACGAGGTCGGCCCGTCCTTGAAGAACGCGACCGCCAAGGTCAACAAGACCGCCCGTCAGGGCGGTGGCGGTGGCTTCGGTGGCGGTCCCGCCAACGACCCGTGGGCCTCGGCCGCGCCCGCTCCCCAGGGGGGCGGCAACTACGGCGGCGGTGGCAACAACTTCGGTGGCCAGCAGTCGGGTGGCGGCTTCGGCGGCGGTCAGCCGTCGGGCGGCAACTACGGCGGCGGCAACAACTTCGGTGGCGGCGACTTCAGCGACGAACCGCCCTTCTAGGTCCATCCACGGCCGTCCCTCGGGGCGGCCGGGACCGCAGCTGAGAAAACCAGTCCATATCCGCAGCGACCATTCCCGCCGTACGGCGGGGCTCTGAAAGGAGCACCACGATGGCCAAGCCGGCACTGCGCAAGCCTAAGAAGAAGGTTTGCCTGTTCTGCCACGACAAGATCTCCTACGTCGACTACAAGGACACGGCGCTGCTTCGGAAGTTCATCTCCGACCGCGGCAAGATCCGTGCCCGCCGGGTGACGGGCAACTGCACCCAGCACCAGCGTGACGTGGCGACCGCTATCAAGAACGCTCGTGAGATGGCGCTCCTGCCGTACATGAGCACCGCGCGCTAAGGAGGTCCGGACAGATGAAGCTCATTCTCACCAGTGAGGTCACCGGCCTCGGCGCCCCCGGCGACATCGTCGAGGTCAAGAACGGTTACGGCCGTAACTACCTGCTCCCCCGTGGCTTCGCGATCCTGTGGACCCGCGGTGGCGAGAAGCAGATCGCCTCGATCAAGAAGGCGCGCGACGCCCGCGAGATCCGCGACCTGGGCACCGCCCAGGAGGTCGCCGGTCAGCTCAAGTCCCTCAAGGTGGTGCTGAAGACGAAGGCGGGCGAGTCCGGCCGTCTCTTCGGTTCGATCACCACGAGTGACGTCGCCGAGGCCGTCAAGGCCGCCGGCGGCCCGCTGCTCGACCGCCGCCGCATCGAGATCGCCTCCGCGATCAAGAGCCTCGGCTCCCACCGGGTCAGCGTCAAGCTGCACCCGGAGGTCTCCGCAGCTCTCGACGTCGAGGTCGTCGCGGCCTGAGGCCACGCCGACGCCGTACGAGATCGTCTGTGACAGGGCTCCCTTCCCGCTGGAAGGGGGCCCTTGTCCGTTTGGGAAGCGCTATTCCCGACCGGTGGGGCTGGTTAACTTACCGTTACCACTAATACGTACAATTCGGGAGTTGTCGTTTCCCCTGGAGGTCCTCCATGCTTCGCCCCTCGATGCTGCTCGCACTCGGCGCCCTCGCCGCCACCGCGGTCGCCTGTGCGCCCGCGTCGGATTCGACGACCGGCACGGGCGCCGACGCCGGCAAGGCCGACGCGTCCGCACCCGCCACCTCCTGCGCCAAGGACCAGCTCGCTCTGAAGACGCCGGGCAAGCTGACCGTCGGCACCGACAAGCCGGCCTACGAGCCGTGGTTCAAGGACGACGACCCGTCCAACGGCAAGGGCTTCGAGAGCGCCGTCGTCTACGCGATCGCCAAGGAGCTCGGCTTCCAGAGCGGTGAGGTCGCCTGGTCGACGGTGAAGTTCGACTCGGCCTTCGCCCCCGGCGCCAAGCAGTTCGACTTCGACCTCAACCAGGTCTCCGTCACCCTCGACCGGGCCAAGGTCGTCGACTTCAGCGACGGCTACTACACGGTCAAGCAGGCCGTCGTCGCGCTGGCCGGTTCGAAGACGGCCGCCGCCACGGACCTGGCGGCCCTGAAGACCGCCAAGATCGGTGTGCAGGTCGGGACGACCTCGCTGCAGGCGGTCAAGGACGTCATCCAGCCCTCCGCCGAGCCGAACGTCTACAACGAGCAGATCGACGTGGTGAACGCGCTGAAGAACAAGCAGGTCGACGCCGTGGTCGTGGACCTGCCGACCGCCTTCTACGTGACCGCGGCCCAGGTCGAGAACTCCAAGCTGGTCGGTCAGTTCGGCGCCGCCTCCGGCACGCCCGAGGTCTTCGGCGCGGTCTTCGAGAAGGGCAGCCCGCTGGTGCGCTGCGTCAACGAGGCGATCGGCAAGCTGTCCGGCTCCGGTGAGCTGGCCAAGATCGAGCAGGAGTGGCTCGGCTCGGCGGCGGGCGCTCCGGAGCTGAAGTAGTGACCGTCCGACCCTCGCCGGACGCCTCCGGCTGGGTGAAGAGCGCCCGGCAGGTGGAGCGGGAACGCCTGCTCAGGCGGCGTTCGATCCGCTCGGGGTCGATCGCGACCGTCTCGACGCTCCTGGTGGTCGTCCTGCTGGTCTGGGGCGTCACCGCCTCGCCCGGCTGGGTGCGGGTCAGGGAGACGTTCTTCGACCCCGAGCAGTTCGTCAGGGCCTTCCCCGACGTGCTGAGCGGCTTCCTGCTCAACGTCAAGATCTTCCTGATCGCCGAGCCGCTGGTGCTCCTCGTCGGCCTGGCGGTCGCGCTGGTCCGCGGCCTCAGGTCGCCGGTGTTCTTCCCGCTGCGCGCCCTCGCGGTCGCCTACACCGACATCTTCCGCGGTGTGCCGACCATTCTGATCATCTACCTCGTCGGCTTCGGCCTGCCCGCCCTCGGCCTGCAGGGCATGCCGACGGACCTGGCGACGCTGGGCGTCATCGCGCTCACGCTGTCCTACGGGGCCTACGTCGCGGAGGTCTTCAGGGCGGGCATCGACTCCGTCCACCCCAGTCAGATCGCCGCGGCCAGGTCGCTCGGGCTGGGACACGGCGGCACCATGCGGCACGTCGTGCTGCCGCAGGCCGTACGACGGGTGGTGCCGCCGCTGCTCAACGACTTCGTCTCGTTGCAGAAGGACACCGCGCTTGTCGCCACGATCGGCCCGCTCGAAGCGCTGCGTCAGGCCCAGATCCACGCCGCGAGCACGTTCAACTACACCCCCTACCTGGTCGGGGCGTTGCTGTTCATCCTGCTGACCATTCCGCTCGCCCGTCTCACCGACTATCTGGCGGCCAGGTCCCAGCGGCGGAGGGGCCAGTGAAGGACACGAATCTGCTGACCGTCGAGGGTCTGTGGAAGAGCTACCACGGCCACCCCGTACTGCGGGGGATCGACCTTGAGGTACGGCCTCACGAGGTGGTCTGCCTGGTCGGCGCCTCGGGGTCGGGCAAGTCCACGCTGCTGCGTTGCGTGAGCCTGCTGGACACGGTGGACGACGGCGCCGTCCACCTCGACGGCAGGGACATCACCGACGTCCGCGCCGACCCGGACGCGGTGCGCAAGCGCATGGGCGTGGTCTTCCAGGCCTTCAACCTCTTCCCGCACATGACCGTGCTCGACAACATCACTCTCGCTCCCCGCAAGGTGCACGGCGTCGGCAGACGGCAGGCCGAGGAGCAGGCCCGTGAGCTGCTGGAGAGGTTCGGCCTGGCGGACAAGGCGGGGGCCTACCCCGACCGGCTCTCCGGGGGCCAGCAGCAGCGGGTGGCCATCGTCAGGGCGCTGGCCGTCAAGCCGCTGCTGATGCTGCTCGACGAGGTGACCTCCGCGCTCGATCCCGCGCTGGTCGCGGAGGTCCTTGAGGTCATCAGGGAGCTCAAGGCGAGCGGGATGACCATGATCCTGACGACCCACGAGATGGGCTTCTGCCGGGAGATCGCCGACACCGTCTGCTTCCTCGACGGCGGCGTGCTGCTGGAGAAGGCGCCTCCCGAGGAGTTCTTCACCGACCCCAAGGAGCCGAGGACCAGGCAGTTCCTGCGCAGTGTGCTCGACGCCCGCCGCATCTGAGCCTCAGCGTCTGTGTCGTCCCCGGAGGCCGGAGCCGACGGGGCCGCTCCCGTTCCCGGCGAGCACGCTGTTGTGCCTGCCGTACAGGAGGTAGACGAGCAGGCCGACGGCCATCCAGGCGGCGAAGTACAGCCAGGTGATGATCTGGAGGTTGACCAGCAGCCACAGGCAGGCGGCGATCGAGGCGACCGGCACGAAGGGGGAGAACGGCACGCGGAAGCCCCTGGGCAGGTCGGGCATGGTCCGCCGCATCCTGAGGACTCCCGCGGCCACGGCCACGAAGACGAACAGGGTGCCGATCACGACCAGAGGTTCGAGCGTGAGCACCGGCACGAACTCGGCCATGAGGATCGCCACGACGCCGATGAGCAGCGTCACCCGGGTCGGGCTGCGGTAACGCCGGTCGACCTTGGCCAGAGAGCGGGGGAAAAGGCCGTCCCTGGCCATGGAGAACATGACGCGGGTCAGGCCGACGAGCAGCACCAGGACGACCGTGGTGAGGCCCAGGACCGCGCCGAGGTTGATGACGTGCACCATGAAGCCCTCACCCGCCGCGCGGAAGGCGTTGGCGAGCGGCGCCTCGGTGTCGATCCTGTCGTAGGAGATCATGCCGACCATCACCAGCGCGACCGCGATGTAGACGACCGTGGTGACGATCAGGCTGCGGATGATGCCCTTGGGCACCGACAGGGGTGCGTCCTCGGCCTCCTCGGCGGCGGTGGCCACGACGTCGAAGCCGATGTAGGCGAAGGTGATGACCGCCGAGGCGGCGAAGATGCCGAACCAGCCGAACGCGCCCGGCTGGCCGAACAGCAGGCCGAGCAGCGGTGAGTGCAGGGCGTCGACGGACGGTCCGGCGGGGGCCGGGGGGACCGGGATGGCCGACAGGTTGCGCTGGTCGAAGTGGGTGACGCCGACCACGATGACGGCGCCGATGGCCAGCAGCTTGGCGGCGACGATGACGCGCAGGGCCCGCAGGCCGATCCTGGTGCCCAGCGTGATCACGGCCGTCATCAGCACCAGGATGAACAGTGTGAACAGGTCGAACCCCTCGGAGCGGCCGACGAACGAGGCCAGGGGTTCGGGGAAACGCACTCCGAGGTCGGTGAGCAACTGGGCGGCGTACAGCGACCAGACGCGGGAGACGCCCGCGCCGGCCAGCAGCAGTTCGAGCACCAGGGCCCAGCCGACCGCCCAGGCCCAGACCTCGCCGAAGATGACGTAGGTGAAGGTGTAGGCGCTGCCCGAGGTGGGCAGCGCCGAGGATAACTCGGCGAAGCAGAAGGCGACGAGCAGGCTGGTGATACCGGCGATCATGAACGAGAGGACGACACCGGGGCCCGCCATGGTGGCCGCCTGGCGTCCGGCGAGGCTGAAGATGCCCGCGCCGATCATGACACCGACGCCCATGACCACGAGGTCCATGGGTCCGTACGCCTTGGGCAGGCCATGGCGCGCGCCGCCGGTCCATCGGTTTGTCGCTTCACTGGGGGGTAGGCGGCGGACGATCGACGAGGAGTGACCTTCGGGCACGACGTGTCTCAATCATGGAGGGTGGACAACCGTATTGCCGGACTGCTCACAGTGCCGCAGGGGGCGCCGTGGGACAAGAGTCTGCTGGTTACGTGGCGGACACCTCCCGATCACGCACCGATCACCAGCCACGCCCCGCCTCTGGCCCGCAGCCCCAGGGCGAGGAACCGGGCGCCCATCCACACCCCCAGCGCCAGCCACAGCATGACCAGACCGCCGCCCGACAGGACGACCGCCAGCGCGACCGGCAGGTAGGCCAGCGTCGTCCACAGGCCCGCCCAGGCGAGATAACGCTGGTCACCGGCACCGATGAGCACCCCGTCCAGGACGAAGACCACCCCGGCGACCGGTTGCAGGAGCGCCACGACCAGCAGCGGGCCGAGCAGGTGCTCGGTGACCTGGGGGTCGGCGTCGAAGACGCCCGGCACGAACGGCCTGGCGGCGAGGACCAGGAGCCCGAGCACCACGCCGGAGCCGACCCCCCACCCGACCATCCTGCGGGTCGCCTGCCGTGTCGCCTCGGCGTCCCCGGCGCCCAGGGCGTGGCCCGTGATGGCCTGCCCGGCGATGGCGATGGCGTCCAGGGCGAAGGCCAGCAGCGTCCAGATCCTGAGGGCGATCGTGTGGGCCTCGATCTGTCCCTCTCCCATGCGGGTGGCCAGCGTGGCCGCCACGGCCAGCACCACCTGCAGGCACGCCGTACGGATGATCAGGGCGACCCCGGCCGTTCCCGCCGACCTGATGCCCGCCAGGTCGGGGCGGACCGGCGCGCCGTACCGGCCGAAGACGAGGGTCAGGTAGATGACGGCGCCCAGCGACTGGGCCAGCACCGTGCCCCAGGCGGAGCCCGCCACACCCCAGCCGAGACCGAGGACGAACAGGACGTTGAGCAGCGCGTTCAGCGCGAAGGAGCCGACCGAGACCAGCAGCGGGGTCGTGGTGTCCTGCATGCCCCGCAGTACGCCGGTCCCGGCCAGCACCAGCAGCATGGCGGGCACACCGAGCAGGCTGATCCGCAGGTAGGTCACCGCCTGCAGGGCCATCTCCCCCTCCGCGCCGACCAGGGAGACCAGTGAGGGCGCGAGCGGCCAGACAACGGCGATGATCGCCAGCCCGGCGGCCGCGGCCAGCCAGAGGCCGTCGCCGCCGTGCCGTACGGCCTGCGCGGTGTTGCCCGCCCCGACCTGTCGGGCCACTGCGGCCGTCGTGCCGTAGGCGAGGAAGACGCACAACGAGACCAGCGCGCCGAGCACCGTGCTCGCCACTCCGACGGCGCCGAGCGCGGGCGCGGGCAGGTGGCCGACGATGACGGTGTCGGTCAGCAGGAACAGGGGTTCGGCCACCAACGCTCCGAAGGCGGGGACCGCCAGACGCAGGATCTGCCTGTCATGGTCGCGGCCCGTCCGGGAGGTAAGCGGCATAGCTGCATTGTGTCTCTTACCGCCGAGGAGGGCGTCGGCGGGACCAACGGGACGGCCGGGGAGGCTCACGGCGTGTCGCCGCAACTTTCTTTTCTCCACAGGCGGTGGATTAAGTTTTCCCAGCTCAGCAAGGACTTGTGGACAAACACCGCTGGTTATCCACAGGACTTTCCCCAGGCTGCCCACATGTCTGGCCGAGAACTGCACACCTTATCCACACCCCTGTCGACAGGCCGCGTTGCCACGTCGTCCAGGGGGCGCGAGACTGTCAGACCGGTCGGCTAAACCTTAAGATGGCGAAACCATGTTCGAATGAGGGGGTGCGAGGTGAGTATCGCGGAGCCACCTGTCTTCGAGCCTGGATTCGAGCGCACCCCGCCGAACAACATCGAGGCCGAGCAGTCCGTCCTCGGCGGCATGCTCCTGTCCAAGGACGCCATCGCCGACGTCGTCGAGATCCTCAAGTCCGACGACTTCTACCGCCCCGCCCACCAGCTCATCTACGACATCATCACCGACCTGTACGGCAGGGGCGATCCGGCCGACGCCGTCACCATCTTCGGTGAGCTGCAGAAACGCGGCGAGGTCGCCCGCGTCGGCGGCGCCGCCTACCTCCACACGCTGACCTCCGTCGTGCCGACCGCCGCCAACGCGGGCTACTACGCGCGCATCGTCCGCGAACAGGCCATCCTCAGACGCCTCATCGAGGCGGGCACCCGCATCGTCTCCTTCGGGTACGGCGGGCAGGACGAGGAGGTCGACGACCTCGTCGACCGCGCCCAGGCCGAGATCTACAAGGTCACCGAACGCCGCACCTCCGAGGACTACGTCCCCCTCGCCGAGATCATGCCGGGCGCCCTCGACGAGCTTGAGGCCATCGGTGGCAGAAGCGGCCAGATGGTCGGCGTCCCCACCGGCTTCCAGGACCTCGACGGCCTCACCAACGGCCTCCACCCCGGCCAGATGATCGTCGTGGCCGCCCGGCCCGCCATCGGCAAGGCGCTCGCCCTCGACACCCCCCTGCCGACCCCGGACGGCTGGACCACCATGGGCGAGGTCGGCCGGGGAGACCACCTCATCGGCTCCGACGGCAGGCCGACCCGGGTCGTCGCCGTGACCGACGTGCTGCACGGGCGACCCTGCCACGAGGTCGAGTTCGACGACGGCACGGTGATCGTCGCCGACGCCCTGCACCAGTGGCGGACGGAACACGCCGTGGTGACGACCGAGGAGATCGCCCGCACGCTCCACGCGGAGGACGGCGGGCCCGCCCACGCGGTCGCGGTCGCGGCGCCGTTCGACCTTCCCGAGCGCGACCTGCCGCTGCCGCCGTACGAACTCGGCGAGGCCCTTCTCAAGGGCGGGCGCGTCCCCCGGGCCTATCTGCGGGCGTCCCCGAAGCAGCGCCGCGAGCTGCTCAAGGTCCTGACGGGCGGCGCTGGGCGGATCCGGATCGCCGCGACGGAGGGGCCGCACGCCGAGGACGTCCTCGAACTGGCCCTGAGCCTCGGCCACCGGGCGACCGTGATCGATCACGGGGCCGACCGCGTGATCGATCTGGCCACCGCGTCCGTCCGGCACATCGTGGACGTCAGGGCGGTGCCCTCGGTGCCGGTCAGGTGCGTCGAGGTGGACAACGCCGACCACACCTACCTCGCGGGAAGGGCCTGCGTGCCCACCCACAACAGCACGCTCGGGCTGGACTTCGCCAGGTCCGCCGCGATCAGGCACGGTATGACCACCGTCGTGTTCTCGCTGGAGATGTCGCGCAACGAGATCACGATGCGTCTGCTGTCCGCCGAGGCCAAGGTGTCGCTGCAGTCGATGCGCTCGGGCACGATGACCGACGACGACTGGGCCAAACTGGCCAGGCGGATGGGCGAGGTGGCCGAGGCGCCGCTGTTCATCGACGACTCGCCCAACATGTCGATGATGGAGATCCGGGCCAAGTGCCGCCGCCTCAAACAGCGTAACGACCTGCGCTTCGTCATCATCGACTACCTGCAGCTGATGTCCTCGCCCAAGAAGACGGAGAGCCGTCAGAACGAGGTCTCGGAGATCTCCCGAGGGATCAAGCTTCTCGCCAAGGAGCTTGAGGTCCCGGTCATCGCGATCTCCCAGCTGAACCGTGGTCCGGAACAAAGAACCGACAAACGCCCCATGGTCAGCGACCTTCGCGAATCCGGATCTATCGAGCAAGACGCGGACATGGTCATCCTTCTGCACCGGGAGGACGCCTACGAGCGGGAGTCTCCCCGGGCGGGCGAGGCCGACCTGATCGTGGCCAAGCACCGTAACGGTCCGACCGCCACGGTCACCGTGGCCTTCCAGGGTCACTACAGCCGTTTCGTCGACATGGCGCACTGAACGCCCGGACCGTCGCGGTCGACGGCGGTTTCGCAGGGCCGGGCGTCCGTCGCGGACCGGAGGAGCGGGGTCGTTCCCGGGCCGACACGTGCTCTGAGCCGGATCCCCTGTGGGCGCCCGGCTCAGCCCGCCCCACGACCCCGCCGTACCCGGTTTGCAGTGGTTTCGGAGGCGGCTTCCGCGTGGTTGACTGGCGCGATGAGTGATGATCCGGAGAGCCTCTTCTTCCCTTCTGCTGAGGCGTTCGAGGAATGGCTGGCCGCCAATCACGCCTCCTCGTCAGGACTCTGGCTCAGGGTCGCCAGGAAGGTGCCGGGGGTCGAGTCGCTGGACTACCCTCGGGCGCTCGACGTCGCGCTGTGCTACGGCTGGATCGACGGGCAGAAGAGAGGCTTCGACACCACGTACTGGTTGCAGCGGTTCACCCCGCGCAGGCCGCGGAGCAGGTGGTCGAAGGTCAACCGTGACAAGGTCGCCGCACTGCTCGAACAGGGCAGGATGCAGCCCGCGGGCCTGCTGGAGGTCGAGCGCGCGAAGGCGGACGGCCGCTGGGAGGCGGCCTACGACGGGGCGCGGACCGCGACCGTGCCCGAGGACCTGGAGCTTGCCCTGGCCGGCAACCCCGTCGCGCGGGAGTTCTTCACGACGCTGGACAGCCGTAACCGCTACGCGGTCCTGCACCGTGTCCAGGAGGCCAAGAAGCCGGAGACCAGGGCACGCCGCATCGCGCAGTACGTCACGATGCTCGCCGAGCACAGGAAGATCTACCCCTGAGCCCTAAAGGATCGGCCGGACATGGGTGGTGAGACGGTCGCCGTCCAGGACGTGCAGGGCGATCTGCGGAGGTAGGGAGAGGTCGAACGAGCGGCGTTCCGCGGTCTCCGTGGGCAGGAGCAGGGTGTTGATCACGCCGGGGGCGACCAGCAGGGGACGGCCGGCGAACCAGGTGCTCGCGGGGGTGTGGGCGTGTCCGGCCAGGACGGCGACCACCTGGGGGTGGCGGCGCAGGACGGCTTCGAGCCGCTCGGGTTCGCCCAGCCGGATGTCGTCCACGTACGGGATGCCCAGCGGGACGGCCGGGTGGTGCATGCCCACGAGGGCCGGGACGTCGGGCGACTCGGCGAGCACCCCGTCGAGCCAGGCGAGGGTCTCCTCCGCCAGCAGGCCGTCGTGCCGTCCGGGAACGCTGGAGTCGCACAGGGCGACGACGAGGCCGTCGAGCCGCAGGACCTGGTTGACGGGGGCGTCGCCGTCCTGGCCGAGGAGGACCTTGCGGAAGGCGGCCCGGGAGTCGTGGTTGCCGGGGCAGATCACGACCGGGTGGCGTGAGGTGAGCGCCTGCCTGGCGATCTCGTACTCCTCGACCGTGCCGTGGTCGGCGATGTCCCCGGTCACGATGACGGCGTCGAGCGGACCGGGCAGGCCGTCCAGGTGACGCATGACGGCTCGGGTCCGTTCGACGCTGCGGGGGGAGTCATCGATGTGGATGTCGCTCACGTGGGCCAGTGTCAGCATCGTCCAAGATTGACACGCGTCAGGGGAGCAGGACGAGGCGCCCCCTGAGGCCGCCCTGGCTGAACCGTTCGTGGGCCTTCGCGGCCTCGTCGAGGGGGAGGGTGTCGGCGACCCTGAGGCTCAGCCGTCCCTCGCCCGCCAGTCCGGCGAGCTCGGCGAGTCGTGCGCCGTCGGCGCGGATCCAGACGTTGGACACCCTGGTGCCGCGCAGCGGGCGGGGGACCGCGCCGTCGAGAACGGCCACGAAGGAGCCGCCGCCGCGCACGGCGGTGAGCGCCGCCGTACCGACCACGGCGGCGTCGACCGCGCCGTCGACCCCTCCGGGCACGAGGCTCCTTACGGCCGCGCCGAGTTCGGCGCCGCGTGGCACGAAGAACTCGGCACCGAGGCGACGGACGAGGTCCTCGTCCTCCTGGCCCGCGACGGCGACGACCCGCAGCCCGCGCAGTACGGCCAGCTCCACGGCGTAGCCACCGACCGCCCCCGCGGCGCCGGTGACCAGAACGCTCTGGCCTTCGGACAGTTCCAGCAGGTCGAGCGCCTGGTCGGCGGTGAGGGAGTTGAGCGGGAGCGTGGCCGCCTGTACGGCCGTGACGCCGCCGGGGATGAGGGCCAGGGCGTCGGCGTCCAGCACGACCTGTTCCGCGTAGGCGCCCAGGGGCAGGTCGAGCCGGTCGACCAGGCCCACGACCCGGTCGCCGGGGGCGAACCCGGTGACGCCCGTGCCGACCTCCTCGACCACCCCGGCCAGGTCCCAGCCGATCCCGTGCACGTCACGCCGGTCGGCGAGTCCGAGCGCGACGAGGCCTCCGGCCCTGGTCGCCACGTCAACGGGGTTGACGCCCGCCGCCTCGACCCGGACCCTGACCTGTCCCACGCCCGTCCCGGGGACGGGGACCTCCTCGACCTCAAGCACTTCCGGTCCGCCGAACGAACGAACGACCACAGCGCGCATCATCGCCTCCTCAGGGTTTCGATGAAGCGAACCTATGGAGTGTTACTCTCCATAAGGAAGTACGCACCCGGAAGTGCGTACCGCACCGGAAGGGGCGCCATGACCACCCGTACGGCGGCGCAGCGGCGACAGGAGGCGAAGGCGGCCTATGACGCCTTCCTGGCCACCTGCCCGGCCAGGCAACTGCTCGACGCGATCAGCGACAAGTGGGTCAGCCTGGTCCTGAACGCCCTGTCCGGCGGCCCGAGGCGCTACAGCGACCTGGACAGGATCATCGCCGGCGTCAGCCAGAAGATGCTCACCCAGACCCTGCGGAACCTGGAGCGTGACGGCCTGGTGGAAAGGACGGTCACCCCCTCGGTCCCGGTGCGGGTCGACTACGCCCTCACCGACCTCGGCCGTGACCTCCAGATCCTCATGCTGGCCATCAAGTCGTGGGCGGAGGGCAACATCGAGCAGGTCCACGACGCCAGGGAGGCCTACGACGCGCGATCAGGCGGTTGAGCCGCCGTCGGCGACGATGTCGGCTCCGACCACGTATCCCGCATCGGCCGAGGCCAGCCACAGGACCGTGCCGGTCGCCTCGTCGAGGGAGCCGACGCGGCCCGCCGGGACCTGGCCCTTCATGCGCTCGGCCCGGTCGGCCTCGGTCTCGCCGGGCCGCATGGACATCGTCGTGTCGTGGCTGCCGGGGCTGAAGGCGTTGATCCGCACGCCCTGGCCGATGTACTCCAGCGCGGCGGTGCGGGTCAGCGCGGTCACCGCGGCCTTGGAGGCGGCGTAGGCGCCGAACCCGGGCAGGCGCTTGTGCGCGCCGATCTGGGAGCTGAAGTTGACGATCGCTCCGCCGCCCCCGGCGACCATGGCCGGGATCTCGTGCTTCATCGACAGGAAGACGCCGGTCAGGTTGACGTCGAGCACCCGGGCGAAGTCCTCCTCCGGCTGGTCGGCGACCTTGCCCGTGGCCAGCACCCCGGCGTTGTTGACCGCGACGTCCAGCCTGCCGTACCGGCCGACGATCCCGCCGACCAGCGCGGCGACGGAGGCCGAGTCGGTGACGTCCGCGGTCAGCGCGGTGACCCGGCCACCCTCGATATCGGCGTCGGCCAGCTTCACGGTCTGCTCAAGGGCCTCGCGTCCACGGCCGGTGACGACCACCTGGGCACCCTCCCTGGCGAAGCCGAGGGCGACGGCCCTGCCGATGCCCGACCCGCCCCCGGTGACCAGGACGACCTTGTCGTGGAACCTCATGTCCCCTCCATATCGGAACGATCAGTCAAGAATTTTGAGTGCCTGAGCGGCCGCGTCGCGCAACCGTTCCGGGGAAGACCGCCCCTTGGCCATCAGCCGCAGGCCCTGCAGGAAGACCAGCAGGAAGCGGGCGAGCGCCACGGGATCACGGTCCCCGGGCAGTTCCCCCTGTGCCCGGGCCCTGATGAGCGCCGAGGTCAGCGCCGTCTCCAGGTGGGTCCAGTTGGCGTCGACGATCCCGGCGACCCGCTCGTCGCCGGGAAGGAGCTCACCCGCCGCGTTCGCGATCATGCAGCCGCGCCGGTCGCCGATCGAGTCCTCGGTGTAGAGCGTGACCAGCCCCCGTACGGCGGGCAGCGCGGCCCCGGGCTGGGACAGCAGTTCGACCGGCGAGGGGTTCCTGGAGTTCGCGTAGCGCCGCAGCGCCCTCAGGTAGAGGTCGTGCTTGCCGCCGAAGGTGGCGTACAGGCTGGCCCTGCCGATACCCAGCCGTTCGACCAGGTCACTCATGGAGGTCGCCTCGTAGCCACGCTCCCAGAACAGCTGGAGAGCCGCCTCAAGGGCGGTCTCCGGGTCGAACTCCTTCGTCCTCGCCATGAGGAGAGGCTATGCCTATTTGGAACGATCGGTCAAATAAGAATACGGCCCACGCCCCCGTGCGCGGGCCGTACCCGGACTACTCCCAGCGGAACAGCCGAATCGCCAGCGTCATCGTGACCAGTACGGTCCCCGCCATCACCACCAGGTGCAGCGGCTGCGGCGCGTGCCCCGCCCACGTGTCGCGCAGCGCCTGGGCGAACGGTGCCAGCGGCAGGAAGTCGCCGATCCGGCGCACCAGGTCGGGCAGCATCTCGCGGGGAATCCACATGCCCCCGACGAACAGCAGCGGGAACATCAGCAGCGAGCCGATCCCCGGCGCCGACTTGGCACTCGGCGCGACGGCCGCGATCAGCAGGCCGAGGCCGAGCAGCGAGGCGGTGCCCAGCAGGAACACCCCGACGAAGGCCAGCGGGCTCCCCGGCAGGGGAACCCCGACGATCACATGGCCCAGCACGACCAGCAGCAGGGTCGACAGCACCGCGACACCGATGTTGTTGACCACCTGTGCGACCAGCAGCCTGACCGGTGGCGCCGGAGTGGTGGACAACCGGCGCAGCACGCCGCTCTCCCGATAGGTCACCACCACGGCGGGCAACGCGGTCAACGCCATCGTCACCACGGACAGGATCACCATCATGCCCGGCAGCTGGGTGTCGATCGCCCGCTGTCCGCCCATCTCGGCGCTCGCCTCCTGGAAGGAGGGAATGCTGCCCAGCCCCAGCAGCAGCCCCAGGGGCAGCAGGATCGCGAAGATCGGCCCCGCCGGGTCACGGAGGAAGAGCTTCGCCTCCGTAATGATCATCTTGTTCACGTGGAGATCTTCTTTCCGGTGAGGGCGAGGAACGCGTCGTCGAGGGTGGCCTGCTCCGCCCGCAGGTCCTTGGGGACGATCCCGGCGGAGACCAGGGCGGTCGTGACCGCCAGCAGCAGCTCACCGCTTCCCGTGACCTCGATCCTGGAGCCGTCCCGCCGTACTCCGCTGACCTGGGGCAGGCCGGTGAACAACGCCGTGTCGAAGAGGGCGGGGGCGCGGAAGGTGACCCGCTGGGACTCGCCGACCCGCGCTATCAGCCCGTCGGGGCTGTCCACGGCGACCAGCCTGCCCGCGTCGATCAGCGCGAGCCGGTCACAGAGCCGTTCCGCCTCCTCCATGAAGTGCGTGACCAGCAGGATCGTCACCCCGTCCGCCCTGATCTGCTCGATGAGCTCCCAGGTGTCCCTGCGGGCCTGCGGGTCGAGACCGGTGGTCAGCTCGTCGAGGATCGCCACCCTGGGGTTGCCGACCAGCGCCAGCGCGATGGAGAGCCGCTGCTTCTGACCGCCGGAGAGCGTGGCGTACCGCGCGTCCCGCTTCTCGGCGAGCCCGACCCGCTCGATCAGCGCGCGCCAGTCGGCGGGCGCCCGGTAGAAGGAGGCGTACAGCTCCATCGCCTCCCACACCTTGATCTTCGCGGGCATGGCGGAACTCTGCAGCTGGACGCCGAGCTGCTCCTTGATCTCGGTGCGGTGAAGGCCACCCAGCACCTTCACGGTTCCGGCGTCCGGGACACGCAGCCCCGCGACGCACTCGACGGTGGTCGACTTGCCGGCGCCGTTCGGGCCGAGGACGCCGAAGATCTCCCCCTCCTCGACGGAGAAGGACACGCCGTCGACCACGAACCGGTCGCGGTACTTCTTTCTGAGGCCGTTGACCTCGATAACCTTCATGCCGACGACGCTAGGAAACCCGGCCGGAACGCAGAAGCCGTTTGGATACACGGCGAAGGTGGGGTTTCCTACACCCCGAAGGGGAGTTGTTGTCATTGGATGTCCGGTTCGGATCACCGACACTCATAGCCATGAGGCGACACACGGTGGCGGTCGGCAAAGCCCTGGCGATGGGGACGATGGCCCTGGCGGACCTTGTACTGCTCGTGATGAGCGCGTTCGCCGGGCTGCTCACCATCGTCGGATTGATCTTCTTCTTCCCGCCCGTGATCAGGGCGATCCGATGGCGTACGGCCATGGCCAGAAGACTGACGGGCAGGTGGCTCGGCATCGAGGTGCTCCCGTCGTACCTGCCTCCTCCGCCACCGGTCAGGCCCCAGCCCGACGGCTGGTACCGCTACCAACGCCAGCTCTACAAGACGCCGTGGTGGCCCGACTGGAACAACCGGACGAAGTGGATATTCACCGACCCCGCGACCTGGCGTGACACGGCCTGGGTGCTGCTCAACCCGATCGTCGGCGGCAGCCTGGTGCTCTTCCCCCTGGCCATGGCCGGTTACGGCCTGACCCTGCCCTGGCGTTGGGCACCGCAGGCCGCCCCCCTCGGACTCGCCATGGCGGTCCTCGGCGTCGCGGCGACCCCGTGGCTGCTGCGCTTCTACGGCTGGTGGAACAGGCTGCTGCTCGCGCCCACCGCCAGATCCGTACTGGCCGGCAAGATCAGGCGGCTCAACCAGGTCAGGCTGGACACGGTCGACTCCCAGGCCGCCGAACTACGGCGGATCGAACGCGACCTGCACGACGGCGCCCAGGCAAGGCTCGTCGCCATCGGCATGACCCTCGGCGCGGCCGAGGAACTGATCGACAAGGACCCCCAGGCGGCCAAGGCGCTGCTGGCCAAGTCGCGCGAGGCCTCATCGACCGCCCTCACCGAACTGCGTGACCTGGTCAGGGGCATCCACCCGCCGGTCCTGGCCGAACGGGGACTCGGCGACGCCATCAGGGCACTGGCGCTGGACAGCCCGCTGAAGATCAAGGTCACCGTGGACCTCAAGTCACGTCCCGAGGCACCCGTCGAGTCCGCGGTCTACTTCTCGGTCAGCGAACTGCTCACCAACGCCGCCAGGCACGGCGGCGCGGAACGCGTCTGGATCGACATCAGCGGCCAGGGCAGGACACTGCGCGTCACCGTCACCGACGACGGCTCCGGTGGCGCGGACCCCGCACGCGGCAGCGGTCTGGACGGCATCGAACGACGCCTGGCGGCCTTCGACGGGATACTCGCCCTCAGCAGCCCGCAAGGCGGCCCCACCACGGCCACGATCGACGTGCCCTACGCGCTGGTCACACCGCAGGGGGACACCCCCTCCATGCCCCGGTGGAAGTACGCGGCCGTCGCGATCGGCTGGTGCGTCGGCTGGCTCCCCACGTTCCCCCAGGGCCTGGTCCCCGCGATCCTCAAGTTCACCGGCACTGAGGATCGAAGCTGGTTCCTCGCGCTCTACCTGCCCGAACCGCTGCAGTGGCCGATGATCATCTTCAACATCCTCCTCGGAATGTCCCTGTACGGCATGGCCATCGGCATCCCCACCGCTCACTCCCACAAGCACGAACTCAGGAACGGATGCATCTAAAGTGGGACCGGTGCACCCCAGAGTCGTCATCGCCGAAGACCTCTACCTGCTGAGAGACGGCCTGGTCCACCTGCTCCAGGCCCACGACTTCGAGGTCGTCGCGGCCGTCGAGTCGGGCCCCGAACTGCTCACCGCCCTGACCACCCTGCGCCCCGACGTCGCCGTGGTCGACGTACGGCTCCCGCCCACGTTCACCGACGAAGGCCTGCAGGCGGCGCTGGCCGCCCGCAGGGCCGTACCCGGCCTGCCGGTGCTCGTCCTGTCCCAGCACGTCGAACAGCTCTACGCCCGCGAACTCCTGGCCGACGGCTCCGGCGCCGTCGGCTACCTCCTGAAGGACCGGGTGTTCAACGCCGAACAGTTCATCGACGCCGTACGGCGGGTCGCCGCGGGCGGCACCGCCATGGACCCCGAGGTGATCGCGAAACTCCTGGCCAGTACGGCCAGGCACGAACCGCTCGGCGAACTGACCCCCCGCGAACGGGAGGTGCTCGAACTGATGGCCGAAGGCCGTTCGAACGCGGCCATCGCCCAACGGCTCTACCTCAGTGAGAGCGCGGTCGGCAAACACACCGCGGGCATCTTCACCAAACTCGGCCTGTCCCCGTCGGACGACGACAACCGACGGGTACTGGCGGTGCTGGCTTACCTCAACGCCGCACGTTAACTTTGCGCCACCTTTGGTGGCGCGGGTTCGGGCGCTTCAGGCCAACGCTTTCCCTCGTCGCTCATCCGCTTCGCTCCTTCGCTCCTCAGTCCAAGCGTCGGCGCGCCCGAACCGACACTCCTCACACTTGGCACCGGTAAAGCCAGACCCTGCCTCCTTGCGCCGCCTGCGGCGTCGCGGGCTGGACGCCCTGAGTCGGTGCTTTCCCTCGTCGCTCATCCGCTGCGCTCCTGCGTTCCTCAGTCCAAGCACCGACGCGCCCAAGCCGGACACTCCTCACACTGAGGGCCGGGAAGACCAAACTCCTCACTTTCTGGAGGGTTGGCCCAGGCGGAGGGGGAGTTCGCTCAGGCCGTTGATGACCAGGGAGGGGAGGCGGTTCGGGGTGGGGGTTCCCTGGGCCAGGGTGAGGCCGGGGAAGCGGTCGAACAGGGCGGGCAGGGCGATGACGGCCTCAAGGCGGGCCAGGGGGGCGCCGATGCAGTGGTGTACGCCGACGCCGAAGGCCAGGTGTTCGGCCGGGGGCCTGGCCACGTCGAAGCGGTCGGCGTCCTGGCCGTGCTGGTGCGGGTCGTGGCCCGCGGCGAAGTAGGTCGCGAGGATGGCGTCACCCGCGGGAATGCGCACGCCGTCCACGTCGATGGGCTCCGTGGCGTACCGCAACGGGAAGTTGGCGACCGGCGGCGCCCAGCGCAGGGCCTCCTCGATCACCGCCTCCCAGGTGACCTCCCCCTCCCGGATCCGGCGTAGCTGCTCGGGGTGGGTGAGCAGGGCGTGGACCGTGCTGTCGATCAGGTCGACGGTGGTCTCGTGCCCGGCGCCGAGGAGGGCCAGCAGCGTGTCGCGCAGCTCGTCGTCGCTCAGCCGGTCGTCCTCGTAACGGGCGTTGATCAGCTCCGTGGTCAGGTCGTCCCCGGGGTGCTCGCGCTTGTGGGCGATCAGGGCGGGGAAGAACGTCCTGATCCTGGCCGAGGTCTCGGCCGCCTCCTCCGCGCTCGCGGCACTGTCGATGAAGGCCGTGGAGATCCAGGCGACCTCGGGACGCATGTCGTCGGGGACGCCGAACAACTCGCAGATCACCCGCAGCGGCATCGGGTGGGCGTAGGCGACACGCAGGTCGACGACCTGGTCGGCGGGCAGCCTGGTGAGGTCGTCGATCAGCTCGGCGGTGATCCGCTCGATGATCGGCCGCATGGCCAGGGTCCGGCGGCCGGTGAAGCTGGGGGCGACGAGGTTGCGCAGCCGCCGGTGCTCCATGCCGGAGGCGTTGACCAGGTTCCGCATGCCGATCCACAGGTTGAGCCAGCCCCACTCGGGCCGCGTGTCGACCTGCGGCCACAGGCTCCAGTACCGCTGTGGGTCCTTGCTGACCCTGGGGTCGAGAATGACCTGCTTGAGCAGGTCGTGGCGGGTGATGGCCCAGACGGGCACGCCACCGGGAAGTTCGACCTTGACCACGGTGCCCAGGGCACGCAGCCGGGACACCTCACCGGGAACGTCGCTTCCGTAGGGGTCCAGGACGATGGGTGAAGAGGAAATGGCCATGCGGACGCTCCCTGGAGGGTCGAGCGGATTGACGCGGGCCGGGACGAGCACACGGCGGCGGACGGGGTCGTCGCGTTCCAGAGGCCGAACCGGCGGCTCCACCGCCATGGGGGTCGCCCCTGCCACCGATG
This sequence comes from Streptosporangium sp. NPDC001559, assembly GCF_042893955.1. Classification (NCBI taxonomy): domain Bacteria; kingdom Bacillati; phylum Actinomycetota; class Actinomycetes; order Streptosporangiales; family Streptosporangiaceae; genus Streptosporangium; species Streptosporangium sp. NPDC001559. The sequence goes on along the minus strand of NZ_JBIAVG010000012.1, from coordinate 66,349 downwards.
ATCAGGGACCGTAAGAACCACGGCTCCCCGTTGTCGAACATTCGCCGGAGAATACCCAAACACTAAATACGTCGACGTCACAAGTCAACGAGTCTTCTTCGTCCAGGAGTTACCTCCACGGCATGGAGAATCATCGGCTCGGCGTGCGCGAAGCCAGGTCAAGCAGGCCGTACGGCCAGGCGGTCGGCACATGGAAACCGTTGACTGCGAACCACAGAAGGAAATCCCGTACCACGGAAAAAGCCTGAACCAGAAAAGGGCGACCACTGAAAAGAAAATGGTTCGCCCTTTTTCCGTCCGGGGAGATTTTCGCTACGACTCGGGCTCGGGCGCCGATCGGACGGCCTCCAGGAACTCGACGCAGCGGCCCAGCAGGGTGATCAGCGTCTCGCGCTCCTCGGGGCTGAACTTCGCGGCGAGCCCCCGTTCGACACGCACCGCGCGGGGGTCGGCCGCGGCCAGCACCCGCTCACCCTTCTCGGTGAGGCGGGTCTCCAGGACGTTCCTGTGCCACTCGTGCGGGGTGCGCTCGATCAGGCCGTGCTCCTGGAGGTTCTTGAGCACGGTGTTCATCGTCGGCGGGGTGACCGCGCACGCCCTGGCCAGCGCGGCGGCCGAGATGCCGGGGCTGGCGGAAAGGTGCAGCAGCGCCGCGTACTGCGACACGGTCAGCCCGGCCTGCTTCAGCGCGGCGTTCTTGGCCGCGTTGAGCGCCTGCTCAGCGCGCTTGAGGTGGGAGCCCAGGCGCTCGGAGAGCGGCAACTCGGTCATCTCCGCATGGTAACAACCCGTGAATTAAAGCGTTGACGACCATTAGAGTTCTAACTAGTGTATGTACACGAACAAGAGATATACATCTTTCAAGCATGTGAAGCCGAACAGAAGGGCGCCATGTCTTCGCCTCGTCTGATCGTGGCCGCCGCGGCCACGACCCTCACCGCGCTGCTCTCCCTCACCCCCGCGCTGCCCGCGTCTGGCGCGTCGACCACGGCAAACCAGATCACGCGGGCACGGATCTCCACCGCGTACGAGCTTCCCGGCGACCGGGTCTACCCCGAGGGCGTCGCCGTCGATCCGCGCACCGGTGACCTCTACGCCGGCTCCTACACCGACGGCACGGTCTTCAAGATGACACCGGGTCACCGGACGGCCCGGATCTTCCTGCCCGCGGGCGCCGACGGGCGTGACACCGCCAACGGGCTCAAGGTCGACCGTGCGGGACGGCTGTGGGTCACCGACTCGACGACCGGGGTCTCGGTCTACGACACGCGCACCCGCCGCCTGCTGGCGAGCTTCGACGTCCCCGGGCAGGCCCCGGCCTTCGTCAACGACCTCGCCATCGCCCCGGACGGCAGCGCCTACCTCACCGACAGCGTCCGCTCCGTGGTCTACCGCGTCACGCCGCGGCAGGTGGCGGCCGGAGGCCGGATGACGCTCACCGTCCGCTTTGACCTGGGCGAGGCCCTCGACCCCCACGAGTCCGGCACGTTCACCCTCAACGGGATCGTCGCCGACCCCTCGGGGCACTACCTGCTGACCGCCGACATGACCGGTGGCGACCTGTACCGCCTCGACATCGCCTCAGGAGCGATCCGCAGGGTGACGCTGACCGGAGGCGACACGCTGCACGCCGACGGGCTCGAACTGCGGGGCGGCAGGCTCTGGGTGGTCCACAACACCGAAAACACCATCAGCCGCTGGAAGGTGACACGGGACGGCTCCGCGGCCAAGGTCGAGCGGCGGCTGACCGACAAGGCCCTCCAGCTCCCGACGACGCTGGCGTTCGGGAACGGCACGCTCTACGTGGTCCGCTCCCAGTTCGACAAGGGCGGCCCGCTCGGCTCTGGAATCCCGCGGACCCCCTTCACCATCGCCTCGGTACGGGGCATCTGACCACGCTCCCCCGCCTCGCGAGAATATGGGACATTCATTACCCGTTCCTGGGAAATGTCGCCCGCCGCGGGAGGGGGAGACGGCTGTGCCGCAGTGGCTCCAAGCAGGTCTGTGGGGAACCGCCGCCGGGGGAGCCCTCGTCGTGGGGGCGGCGGTCGCCTGGCTGGTACGGGTCCCGGCCGTGATCATCGCCGGGATCATGGCCTTCGGCGCGGGCGTGCTGATCTCGGCGCTGTCCTTCGAGCTCATCGACGAGGCCGAACGCTCAGGGGGACTCCTCCCCACGGCGGTCGGCTTCCTCGCCGGCGCCTGCGCCTACGTCGCGGCCAACACCCTCCTCGCCCGGTACGGCGCCCGCCACCGCAAACGCTCCGGCGACAGGCAACCGTCCGAAGGCGACGTCCAGGGCAGCGGTACGGCCATCGCCGTCGGCGCCCTGCTCGACGGAGTCCCCGAGTCGGTCGTGCTCGGCCTGTCACTGCTCGACGGCCGGGGCGTCGGGATCGCGGTCCTGGCGGCCGTCTTCGTCTCCAACGTCCCCGAGGGACTCTCCAGCGCGGCGGGCATGAAGCAGGCCGGGCGCGGCGCGCCGTACGTCTTCGGGGTCTGGGGCGGCATCGCCCTGGTGAGCGGGCTGGCGGCCCTCGTCGGCCACCTCACCCTCCAGGACGCCTCACCCGCCACCGTCTCGATGATCACTGCCGTGGCCGCCGGGGCGATCCTCACCATGGTCGCCGACACGATGATCCCCGAGGCCTTCGAACGCGCCCATCTCTTCACCGGTCTCATCGCCACCCTGGGCTTCCTGGCGTCCTTCACCGTCGAACGCCTCGGCGCGTAGCCGGTCCAGAGTCGTAGACGTTCCACCCGGGGTCCGCCGCGCCGAAAGTCAGCGATGACCAGGGCGTTCGCCCGGTCTCGGAAGCCGTTACACGCTCATTACACGGCGATGAGAACGCGCTGACAAACCTGGTTCAGAGTCATGACCGATCAACGAATCGTTGGAGGTCACGCCTTCGTCCGAAACCGGACCGAGCCGGTTCTCCTTTCCTTGGTGACGGCCATGGGAAACCGAAGCGACAGGAACCATCACCACGGCGTCCGGTCCGCCGGCAGCGGTTCTTAACCAACATCAACGCCAGAGGGCCAACTTCAGACGTCGACAGGGGTGGTCGGAATTCCAGCGTCGTTGACGATCGACAAGTTCAGTGACCGTGCTTCCAGGCGAACGCAGGAGCGGGACATCGTCGCGGGCGAGGTGAGGCCGTCGCCGGTGAAGGCGCCGTGGCCGCCGGCCGTGGGAGCGACGGCGGGTGAACGACCGTGGGCGGCCCAAGGCGGTGACCGCGTGTCAGGCCCGTAGCGGAGAGGTGCTTCCCGCGCCGGCCGGGCAGGGGAACGCCGAAGAGATGAGATACGGGGTCCGTGCGCGCTCAGCCTTACGCGAGGGGTGAGTCTGAGCGCGCACGGACCCCGTGTTCACGTTCGGCGTTCCCTTGCTCGGCCCGCGCCTACAGCCTGATCAGGAACACCGTGTTCTCCCGCCGCTGTGATCATCCACGGAGAGGTCCCGGGTAGCCCCCGAGACGGATCGCCGCTCGTCCGGCAGAGGGACGATCCGTCGGTACGGCGACGGCCACCATGTGATCGCCATCCCGGCGACGCCTCCCACCCGGCGTCCACGGACGACATCCGGGGATGGCGCGAGCCGTCAACACACGCGCTCTTGGCACAGCACCGAACACTGTCGGAACGAAAGCCGGAGAACATGAACGTGTACAAGAAGGCTTTGCCCGCCACGCTCGCGGCGGCAGCGCTGGCCACCCTGACCGCGGCTCCCGCGTCCGCGGCGCCGACCACCCTGGACGTGACGGTCAAGGTCCAGCTCAGCCACACCTCGACCGTGAAGGAGTCGGCCGGGGTGTGGTTCACCTGCCCCGGCAACGAGGTGATGACCGGCCGTTCCCACTCCGGGGACGAGAACGGCTACACCACCTACTACTGCAGCTCGATCACCATCAACGACCAGCCGGTCCAGAACGTGGTGAAGGGGCTGTGGAGCCCGGGCCTGAAGGAGAGCAGGTCGTCCTACACCGCGCCGAACGACCAGGCCGTCATCGGCAGGTGGCACTCGGGCGACGAGAACGGTTCCACGAAGTACCTCGCGGCCATGTTCTTCTGGCAGGGCAGGCAGGTGCACTTCTCCTCCCCCGCGTGGAGCGGCGACCTCAAGGAGAGCAGGCACTCGTGGCGGGCGAACGCGGGCCAGGTCATGACCGGCCGGTACCACTGGGGTGACGAGAACGGCACCACGAGGTACCAGTACGCCACAGTGACGATCGTCGACTGACGATCCGGTTCCGGCGGTACCCACCGGGCCCCCTCGGTGGGTACCGCCGATCCACCATGGGTGGGACGGCCGTGATGATGGATGCTGTGATCAACACATCTGAGGGGGCTTTGTGAGCATTCAGGAGTTCGACCGGCGAGCGGTGCGGGACAGCGTGGACGTGGTCGCCGCGGTGACGATCGACGATCTCGACAGGCCGACACCGTGCGCGGGATGGACGGTGGCCGACCTGCTCGCCCACATGACCGTCCAGCACCACGGGTTCGCCGCCGCGGCCAGGGGCACCGGAGCCGACCTGGAGGTCTGGAAGGTCAGGGCGCTCGGTGACGACGCCGTCCAGCTCTACACCAAGGCCGCGGAGGACGTGCTGGCGGCGTTCGCCGAGGACGGCGTACTCGAACGGGGGTTCACGCTGCCCGAGTTCGCCCCCCGGGGACCGGTCTTCCCCGCCCGGCAGGCCATCGGCTTCCATTTCATCGACTACCTGGTGCACGCCTGGGACGTGGCCCGCTCGATCGGCGTCGACTACCGGCCAGAGCCGGAACTGGTCGAGGCCGCCTGGCCGATCGCCCTGGCGGTCCCCGACGACGAACGGCGCACCAGACCGGGAGCCGCCTTCCAGCCGGGCCTGCCCGTCGACGACGGAACGCCGGGCTTCGACCGTGTCCTCGCGGTGCTCGGACGCACCCCCGGCTGGACCCCCTCGATGTGAGACCCGGGGGCCTGGGACGTTCCGCCGCGCGGGAACACAGCGTGACCACCGACCGACTGAGTGATATGTCAGTATCAGTGCTTTGTCGGTAGGACCGGCTACCGTTCTCCGGAGTACGGCCACCGCATGTGGTGGTGCCGTTCGGGACGAAGGGATGCTCAGGTGAAGTTCCGGGTCAACCGTGATGTCCTGGCCGACGCCGTGGTCTGGGCCGCTCGTGCCCTGCCGACCCGTCCGGCCGTTCCCGTGCTCTCCGGTCTGCTGCTTGAGGCCGACGCCGAGGACCTGGTGCTGTCGGCCTTCGACTACGACGTCTCCGCCCGCGCCACCATCGAGGCCGAGGTCGCCGAGCCCGGCAGGGTGCTCATTCCGGGCCGCATCCTCGCCGAGATCACCCGGAGCCTGCCCGCCCAGCCTGTCGAGATCGTCACCGACGGGTCCGAAGCGGTGCTGACCTGCGGAAGCGCCGAGTTCGGCCTGCTCACCATGCCCGTTGAGGACTTCCCGTCGCTGCCCAAGGCCCCGCCGAAGATCGGGGCGGTCGGCGGCGGGGTCTTCGCGAGCGCGGTCGGCCAGGTGGCGCCCGCAGCCAGCCGTGACGAGACCCTCCCCATGCTGACCGGCATCCGCTTCGACATCGCGGGTGAGCGCGTGACCATGGCCGCCACCGACCGCTACCGCATCGCCGCCAGGGAGTTCGACTGGCGCCCCGAGCAGCCGGGCGCCACGGCAGCGGCCATGGTCCCGGCCCGGGTGCTCGTCGAGGTCGCCAGGTCGTTGCGCGGCGGAGAGGTCTCGATCGGCCTGGGCGAGGGAGTCGCCGGGTTCGAGAGCGTCGGCAGGAGCACCACGGTCCGCCTGCTCGACGAGCAGTTCATCGACTACCGGGCACGGCTGACCGACGACTGGCCGATCAAGGCGGACATGCGGGCCGCCCCGTTCGTCGAGGCGATCAAGCGGGTCGCGCTGGTCGCCGAGCGCAACACCGCGATCAGGCTCACCTTCGGCCAGGGACAGGTGCTCATCCAGGCGGGCGGCGGCGACATCGGCCGGGGCACCGAGGTGATGGAGGCCGAGCTGTCCGGCGAGGAGATCCAGATCGCCTTCCAGTCGCACTTCCTGCTGGACGGCCTGAGCGGCGTCGAGACCGAGTTCGTACGGCTCAACATGCAGACGCCCAGTCGGCCCGCCCTCATCACCGAGGTACCCGGAGACGCCGAGCCGGCCTTCCGCTATCTCGTGATGTCCCTGCGCCTGGCCGCCTGAGGCCCCCGACCCGAACAGGGAGCACCCGGCGCGGCGGCGTCCGCCGCGCCGGGTGAGGGTCAGCTGGTGAGTTCCTGGGCCTCGGTCAGGGCGATCAGGATGTGCTCCATGCACGCGTGACCGGCGCGCTCCGCGGCGGCGGCGTCGCCCGCCATGATGGCGCGGGCGATGGCCTCGTGCGGGATGTAGGTGCTATTGAGCGAGGTGCCCGCGGCGGTGATGCTGGCCCGCAGTGCGGCGGAGAAGTCCTGGTAGAGATCGATCATGACCCGGTTGTGGGTCGCCTGGACGACGGCGACATGGAAGGCGAGGTCCGCCTCGACGAAGGCGGTCGGCTCGCCCGACTCCCAAGCCTGCTCCCGCTCGGCGAGCGCGGCCTCGATGTGGGCGATGTCGGCCTCGGTCCGCCGCGTCGCGGCCAGCTTGGCGGCCTCGACCTCAAGCGCGCGCCGTACCTCCAGGATCTCCAGCTGCTCGGCGGCGCGTAGCCGTCGCAGCATCGCGCCGGAGAGTTCGCTCGTGGCGCGGACGTAGGTTCCGTCGCCCTGGCGGCATTCGAGCAGGCCTGCGTGGGTGAGTGCCCTTACCGCCTCACGCACGGTGTTGCGTCCGACCCCGAGCTGCTCCGCGAGCACGGTCTCGGTGGGAATCTTCGTGTGCATCTTCCAGGAGTTCGACGTGATCTGCTCTTTGAGCTGGTCGATCACCTGGTCAACGAGAGACGCCCGCTGCGCCGTACGCAGACTCACAGTCCGCCTCCTCCGGAGAAACCAATCATCCTATGATTCAATGACTGGTAGACCCTAGTTATTCCGGAGGCAGAAAAACAAATCCGGAGCGCCGGAGGAGGCGGATTGCTTTATCGAACCAGTGTCGAATCGACCGTCATTCCCACCATCGCGTCGCGGACTCCCGCTGCCTCGAGAGCCTTACGATACGCGCTGGTCTGCTCTTCTCCCGCGCCGACCCTGCCGTAGAGGTCACCCAGCTCACGCCAGGCACGCGCGACCTCACGGTCGGGATTGGACCGCTCCGAACGCAGGGCGTGAAGAAGCTCCCCCGCGGTGTTCAGCCGTGACAGAACCTCACCTTCTCCCCGCGAGAGCGCGGCCTGGGCAAGGACCAGGTGCGCGGCGGCGGCGGTGGGGCTGGCCTGGCCGGACAGCGTGTCGAGGGCGGACGAGGCCAGGTTGACCGCGCCGTCCGGGTTACCGCTCCCGAGCTGGAGGCGGGCCAGGACCACGAGACTTCCTGCGTACTCGTTGACCTTCTCGTCGAACGTGGCGAAGACCCCGCTGGCAGCGGTGGCCAACTCGTAGACCTCCTCGAAGGGGGAGGCGCTTCCGAGAGAGACCGTGAGTCTCGCCCATTCCAGTGCGATCCCGGCCAGCCTGAAGGCCATCCGGGCGGGTCGGCCGGTCGCGATGGCGTCGTCGGCCAGCCGTACCGCCAGTGCCGAGTCCTCGCCCTCCGCCGCGGCGACGCTCGCCTGCCAGAGGGAGTGGATCTCGGCGGTGCGGTTGACCACCGAGGGAACGCCGTTGACCGCCAGGATGTGCCTGACATACGACAGGCCGGGAGACTGGGGCCTGGCAGCCTCGGTCTCCACCAGCGCGGCGGCCAGTTCGATCGCGATCTCGCCCTGCGTCAACGCCAGGTGGTTGACCTGGCTGAGGGCGTAGATGGCCAGATCATGCGCGCGAAGCGTGTCGCCCGCGCGCTGGTAGCAGCGGCTCAGCGCGACCGTCAGAGGAAGGTCTGCCAGCCGTTCGGGGTGCGCGGCGGCCTCGCGGCGGAGCCGCTCGAACGCCTCTACCGCTGGTCCGACTCGGTCCTGGGCCTCCAACGAGCGAGCCCGCCCCAGCCGCGCGTGCGCGGCCAGCATGGCGTTCTCCTCGCCGGCGACCTTGACGATCTCGCCGAACCGTTCCGCGGCGACCCCGGGGTCGCCATGCTGCAGCTCAAGCTCCGCGTGACGCAGGCCAAGCTCGGTGTCGATCCGTTGGCGCGGCTCGATCCCGTGCAGCAAGAACTCGGTAGTGCACCCCAGCCGTTCGGCGAGAAGCCGCGCGACCACGGGGGTCGGCGTGCGCTTGCCGGACTCGATGAGGGAGACATAACTGTCGGAGAGGTCAGGCCCTGCCAGCTGGGCCTGAGACATGCGCCTACTCAGCCGCAGTCCGCGGACGCGGTCACCGATGGTTCCCTGACTCGGCATCTGATCTCTCAGGGCGGGGGATGGTCAATGTTCCCGCCATGATTGCACGAAGCAGTCGAATCGGTAACCCCACGTGAAGAGAATCCACCTGCGGACTCTTCGGGCCCCTATGTCATACGGGACATAGGGGCACTAATCATCCGAATCGTTGCCGCCGGGGAAGAGCATCTGACACACCTCTAGGTAGATGGTCTCCGGATAGGGGATGAAGTTGATCCTCGAGAGGGCCTGGTCCTGACCCGCCGACTCCAGGACGAACTCGCCGTATCCCAGCATGCGACCGAGCAGTGAGCGCTGGAAACTCATGTCGGTCACCTTGCCGAGGGGCATCATGTCGACCTTGCGCGTGATCAGGCCCGTGGTGAGCAGCACACGCTTGGAGGTGACGATGAAATGCTCAACCGACCATTCCGCCACTTTCCACACAAAACGGATCAAAAGGAGGAGCCAAGCCCACCAGACGATCACCAGGGCGGTGCCTCCGGAGCTCTGTCCCCCGAACCACCTGCTGAGCAGGCCGGCCAGGATCAGGCCACCGAAGACCTCGGCGATGGGGCGCAGCAGTACGGCCGGGTGAAGCCGTACCATGATTACTTGTTGCTCGTGGGGGAGTAGGTAGCGGTTGACCGACGCGGGAGCCGAGTCCCCGTGGGTCACCAGCCTCATGACAGATGAGATACGAATTGGGCCAGAGAATTGGCCGCGTTGAACATGGTGTCCATGGCGCCCCTAACTGTGTTCGCTGCGTCACCCGGTCTTGTGAAGAGGTAGAACGCCACAAAAGCAATGGCGCTGTATGTCAGAACCTTCTTGACCTGCACTGCGGCCTCCTACGACCACTCACCCACTGCACCCGCCGTATACATTACCCATGCCATTCGCGAGGTAAAGCGTCTTCCCTGACAGGGTCACGATCTCGGGGACGGGACCCGATCAGGGAGGTGTGACATTCGTCACCCACCCTCGCTCGCGGCCAGCGCGAGGACCTCGAGGTGCTTGCGGGCGATCCGCTCGACCAGCACCGGATGGGCCTGGCCGGTCACCTCCAGCGCGCCGTAGTGCGCGGCCTGGATGCAGCGGGCCACCGTGGCCGCCGGATGGACCTCGGAGAACTCGTTCCGCAACGCGGCACTGACGTGCTCGTAGGGGTCCGGCTCCTGATCCTGGATGGTCCGCTCGCTCATGTTTCTCCCTGATGTGTGCCCGCGGCCTCCCCTGGCCGGGGACACGGAAGAGGCGCCCTCGCTACTGCTCGTACCCATTCAAGCACGTTGGGTAACGAAGGGGAGGGTTAACGCCTCCCCCCACACCGGGGAGATCCTCAGACCACGCCGTAGAGGCGGTCCCCCGCGTCCCCAAGCCCGGGAACGATGTAGCCGTGCTCGTTCAGCCGTTCGTCGAGCGCGGCGGTCACCAGGCGGATCGGCCTGTCGCTGCCGGCGAAGGCCTCGTCCATGTAGGCGATGCCCTCCGGGGCGGCCAGCAGGCACAGCGCGGTCACGTCGTCGGCGCCGCGGTCGAACAGGAACCGGACGGCCGCGGCCAGGGTGCCACCCGTGGCCAGCATCGGATCGACCACGTACACCTGACGCCCGGACAGGTCGTCGGGCAGCCGGGTCGCGTAGGTCTCGGCCTTGAGCGTCTCCTCGTTGCGGATCATCCCCAGGAAGCCGACCTCGGCCGTCGGCAGCAGCCGGGTCATACCGTCCAGCATGCCCAGGCCCGCGCGCAGGATCGGCACCACCAGCGGGTACGGCTGCGCCAGCCGTACGCCCTTGGCCTTGGCGACCGGGGTCTCGACGGTGACACCGGTGACGCGGACGTGCCGGGTCGCCTCGTAGGCCAGCAGCGTCACCAGCTCGTCGGCCAGGCGCCGGAAGGTGGGCGAGTCCGTACGCGCGTCCCTGAGAGCGGTCAGCTTGTGCGCGACCAGCGGGTGCTCGACGACGAGGGTCTCCATGGACGCCAACGCTATCCGGACGGTCGTGCGGGGGACAGCGGCGGGACCCGGGTCCCGGACGACGGGCGCTCGCCTGGACGACATCACCCGCTCACCCGGATTTGGATCACAATTTGGCCCCGGAGGCGTACGGCGACGCGGTGCTTCTGAAAGCATTGACGTCCGTAGCGAGCGCACCGGTGGGGATGAGCATGTCAGACGAAGACCCTCTGGACTTTGCCATCGTCGTCTATCGCGAGGACGACGGCTGGGAGGCGGAGCTGCTTCCCGTGGCGCTCACCTCCGACCTCCAGGGTCTCGTCCACGCCCTACGCCAGCAGCCGAGCATCAACGGGACGATTGGCCTGGTCGCCGTTGGGGATGAGTTCTTCGTGGCGTTACGAGTGTTCGGTGAGCATGTGGAGGTCTTCCTCTCCGACATCGCCGCGTCCTGGGACTTTCCCCTCGCGCGGCAGGCGCTGGAATACCTCGACGTGCCGGTGCCCGACGAGGACGAACTGGACGCGATCCTCCAGGACGAGGAGACGGCCCTGCCCGCCGGGGATCTCTCGATCTTCGCCGACCTGGGGCTCGACGAGATGGAGCTCGGCATCCTCTCCGGGGACATCGACCTCCTTCCCGAGGACGTGCTGTCCAGCATCGCCGCCCGTCTGGGATTCTCCGAGCCCTTCGAGCGCGCGATCGACTCTGTGTTCGGCTGACCCCGGGAGACCGGCCATGTCCTCCAGGCAATCCACCGGCAGTGTGTTCTCCGCGGCGTTCGTCCGCACCGAGGACGGATGGAACGGCGCCGAGGTCGACCTCGGCGCCGCGGAGATAGCCGACGACCTGGGCGACGCCGTACAGGAGAATCTGGGGCTCAACGGTGACGAGCTGGCCCTGCTGTGCGTCGAGGTCGAGGACGAGTGGTTCGCCATCGTCCGCTACGAGGGCGACCGGGAACCGCGCACCTTCCTGTCCGACGCCCAGGCGGGCCTGACCGACGGGCTCGGTGAGCTCTTCACCGAGCTGGCCGGCGTCGCCCCCGACAAGGAGACCCCCGACCTCGGCGTACGGCCCGCGGGCGACTTCGAGCTGCTGAGCGACCTGGGCCTGAGCCCGGAGGAGCTCGTCGAGCTGAGCATGGAGGAGGGCGCGCTCCCCGCGGACACGCTCTCGGTGATCGCCGAGCGGCTGGCCTTCGCGGACGAGCTCGACCGGCTCCGGTGAACCCCGAGGCGTACGCCGCCGGGATGCGGCTGGCCCTTGAGCAGGCCGCCGAGGCGGGCGCCAGGGGGGAGGTGCCGATCGGCGCGGTCGTCCTCGACGCCGGGGGGGCCGTCCTGGCCGGGGCGGGCAACGACCGTGAGTCGCTGGCGGACCCGACCGCGCACGCCGAGGTCCTGGCCCTGCGGCGGGCCGCCCTCTCGCGTGGTGAGTGGCGTTTGACCGGCTGCACGCTGGTCGTGACCCTTGAACCGTGCACGATGTGCGCCGGGGCCGCCGTGCTGGCCAGGGTCGACCGGGTCGTCTACGGCGCCGTCGATCCCAAGGGGGGCGCCGCGGGCTCGCTGTGGGACGTGCTGAGGGACCGTCGCCTCAACCACAGACCCGAGGTCGTCATGGGGGTGCTGGCCGACGAGTGCGCCACGGTCCTCACCGACTTCTTCACCTCTCGCCGGATGCGCGAGTAATAGCGGATATCCGGTAAGCTGCTCGGCGGTGGAGTCGCCTAGTGGCCGAGGGCGCACGCCTCGAAAGCGTGTGATGGGGCAACCTATCCGTGGGTTCAAATCCCACCTCCACCGCCACAGCAACGAAAGGGCCCCCGGTTCGCCGGGGGCCCTTCGTCGTGCCAGGGGATTCTCAGTCCTCGGGGAGCCCTCAGTCTTCGGGCAGTTCGAGGACGCGGGCGTGCAGGATCGAGCGCTGGTGCAGCGCCGAGCGCAGGGCACGGTGCAGGCCGTCCTCCAGATAGAGGTCGCCACGCCACTGGACCACGTGCGGGAACAGGTCACCGTAGAAGGTGGAGTCCTTGGCGAGCAGCGAGTGCAGGTCGAGCACCGTCTTCGTGGTGATCAACGTGTCCAGGCGGACCTGCCGCGGCGGTATCTGCGCCCACTCGCGATGCGAGAGACCGTGCTCGGGGTAGGGCCGTCCATCACCGACCAGCTTGAAGATCACAGTACGTAGTTTATGAGAGATTCGGATTCTTTGCCCGCTTGTCCAGGTCGGCGACGGGCTCAGAGGCTTCCTGAGAACGTGTCACACCGGTTGGGATCCCCTGTCTCGTAACCCGTGGTGAACCATCTGACACGCTGCGCCGACGTGCCATGGGTGAAGGCGTCCGGGTTCACCCGGCCCTGGGTGCGCTCCTGGATGCTGTCGTCCCCCACGGCCGAGGCGGCGCTCAGCGCCTGCTGGATGTCCTGCCGGGTGAAGGGCTTGTCGAACAGGCCGGTCTCGTAGGCGTTCTTCGCCCACACGCCCGAGTAGCAGTCGGCCTGCAGCTCAAGCCTGACCGAGCCGCTCTGCGGTCCCTGCCGGTCTCCCTGGGCCATGGAGCCGGTGCCCAGGAGGTTCTGCACGTGGTGGCCGTACTCGTGCCCGATCACATACGCCTGGGCGAACGGACCGCCTTCGGCACCGAAACGGGTGCGCAGCTCGTCGAAGAAGCTCAGGTCGAGATAGACCTTCTGGTCGGCCGGGCAGTAGAACGGGCCGACCGAGGCGTCGGCCGCGCCGCAGGCGGTGTTCACCTGGCCGGAGAACATCACGGTCTTGGCGGGCCGGTAGCCCTGCACGACGGTCGGCCAGTAGTCCTGGATGCTGTTGACCACGCCGACCACCCGGCACTCCTCGTTCTGGTCGGCGTCCTGCCCCGTCCTGCACTTGGCCGCCAGGTCGGTCCCCGGTCCCACGGGGGCGGGCTCGTTCCCGCCGACGATGTCGCCGGGGTTGAGCCCGAACAGCAGGGCCACGATGAGTGCGAGGATCCCGGCGGCGCCCCCGCCGACCGCGAGCCCTCCTCCGGGAATCCTCCTGCGGCCACCGCTTTCCACCTGTGAGCTGTCCAGCTGGGCGTCGTCTCTGAAATCCATCGCAGACGTCCCTTCGATCCGCTTGGACCCCCACTGCCCTCCCCGGGGCCGGTCATGCGCACCGGTTCGCCGGGTACGGCCTGGCTCCTCGTCGGCGTCGACTTGCACGAAATATATCCCCCACCTGCAGCTTTTCACCGCCAGCAAGGGAAATATCGTCACATGCGGCAGATGCGGATGGTAGTCATCAATGTGCTCTTTGTGATGGCCGTACTTCTCGGCAACGGTCTGGGCGCCGACCCGGAGACACCGGACAAGGCGGACCTCGAAACCGGGTCCTCCGTGGCCGTCCCCGTGGCGAAAGGCCCACTGACACTTGAGGCCGACTACCGAAGGGGCATCGCCAGAGTGCTGCCGTCCGTCGTGCAGATCACCTCGCGGTCGGGAGAGGAGATCAGCGAGGGCTCGGGCATCGTCTACGACACCCTCGGGCACATCGTGACCAACGCCCACGTGGTCGGTGACGCCAAACGCTTCGAGGTCATGCTCGCCACCGGAGGCGCCCCCCGTACGGCCCGGCTCGTCGGGGCCTACAAGCCCGGGGACCTGGCCGTCATCAGGGTGGACGACCCGTCGGGCCTCGTCCCCACCGGCTTCGGCGACTCCGACCGGCTCGCCATCGGCCAGATCGTGCTGGCCATGGGCAACCCGTTCGGCCTGTCGGGCAGCGTGACCGACGGCATCGTCTCCGGGCTGAACCGGACCGTCCAGTTCGCGGCCGAGGGGCACGAGACCGCCGCCCCGACGGCCGGCGGTCTCATCCAGACCTCCGCCGCGATCAACCCGGGCAACAGCGGAGGCGCCCTGGTCGACCTCGCCGGACAGGTCGTCGGCGTGCTGGTCGCCGACCTGGTGAACGTGGACACGGGCAGCGTGCTCCCTGGCATCGGCTTCGCCATCCCGGCCAACACGGTCACCCGCGTCGTCCGCCAGCTCGTCGAGAAGGGCGAGGTGACCGAAACCGGCCGGGCGGATCTGGGAGTCACGGCGCAGACCGTGGTCGACAGACACGGCAGGCCGAGCGGTGTCGGCGTCGTGCGGACGGCCCAGGGGACGCGGACCGTGCTCAGGCCGGGCAACGTGATCATCGCGCTCGACGAAACCCCGGTCCTGACCGCGCAGGACCTCGCCAGAGCCCTCGCCGCCCACAGGCCAGGCGACTCGGCCAAGGTGGAACTCCTCCACCCCGACGGCTCGACCACCACCACGACCGTACGGCTCGGCGCCACAGGAGGGGATTGACCGGCCCCTCAAACGAGGCCGGACAGCACGAAGGGCCCGGATGGATGGTCCGGGCCCTTCGTATCTTGCTGCTCAACCAAACGCGGAGGATAGGAGATTCGAACTCCTGAGGGGTTGCCCCCAACACGCTTTCCAAGCCTGTGTAGGCCCGTTCAGGGTCGTTCAGAGGGGCTCTAAGCAGGATGCGAGGGTTAAGGCTAGACATCGCTGGACGGTCCTGTACGCAGGTGAACTGAGACGGAAACTGAGACTACGACGCTTCAGATCGACCGCTAGATCAGCTGCAGCTCCACGCTTGTAGCTCCTGGTCGAATTTTACTACGTCCACTGAATTGATGTGGTCCTGTTATCGAAATTGCCCATCTCCGGATAGCCGTATCCGGTCCACCCGAAATCATCCCCCGTGTAGTTGGAAAACTGATAATGATTTACGTAGCAGCTGGCGTAGGCCTTGAATGAGGATATCCTGTTGTCCCACCATGAGCCTGTTAGGTCTATCTGCCAATCTACTGGACCACCTGTATCGCTGCTACAGGCCCTTTCTGCCACTATAATTTTTGACTCGCCTGAATGATTATTAAGCTGATATTCGATTCCGATGACCGTGTTGCTATTTTCCTGTGCGGCGTGTGGTGAATTTTTAGATAGTGCAATGGAGTTTATGCGCTCATCGAACGCTGCATCCGCGACGGCATCTTTAATGTTAGCGGGAGCGTCGGTTATTTGCTGGCCCGTCGCGTCGGAGATGCCTTCTGTGAAAGTATTGTAACAACTTTCAGTCGTCTTTTTGCTCTTCGATAGACGGAGTACGCAATGTGGGGCCTGAATTTTAGCGGTGACGCTAGGTGCGTCTACGGGGTTTGCGGCGGCCGGACTCATGGCCCAGGCATTTAAGGTGATTGTGAGTGTCGAAATATAGGCGCCACTCATCAAGAATTGCCTCTGTCTGAAAATTGTGCCACCGCCTTCGCTGTCGAATGCTGACCTGTATTCATTGATTCATGGCTAAGTGAAATCTGTCAATGCCCTCCTCTGATTCAGACAACTTCAATCTTGCGCCATATAGTGCTTTTGTTCGTGCCAAAACATCGGCTTCCGTGTTGTCCTGCAGTACAAGGAGAACTTCGAGCCGTGGATGCTGTGTGGTTTGATCAAGTACGGTCTGGCCCTCTGAGGTGAGTCTCAGTAATCGGATGAGCTTGGCCGCCTTTTATGTGTATGTAGAAAATCAGCTACGGCGAGTTGATCATGCAGGATGATGTGCCAAGAAATGACGGGCGTAACCCCTGTGTTTCCATGGGTGGACGGGGTGGAGGGGGTAATTGTAGACGTGGTTATTCTATAGTTGCCAGGTCTTACGTCGCTCATGCGGCAGGCAAGAGGTAGGAGGCGAGTCTCGCGACAGATTCTTCAGGATCTCCTAATCAACATGATCGACGCGTCGCTGCTACTGAATCAGAAGTTGATAGCTTTAAATCCTAGGAAGATCTTTCTTGCGGGTCAGAGTTAGGTGACGGCGTTTCGGTAGGAAGGCTGAGAAAGTCAAGTTGTGGGCGGGCAAGGCCCTCTTTCCGGAAGATTGCATAAGCCAACTTGCGCACAGCTTCATCCTGAACATGAGAGATGAACTCCTCGGGGGTATTGCCACACAGGCGTCGAAGGGCAGACGAATGAGTGAGCAGCTGACGGATCAACTCCGCCTGCTCACCCAAGCGAAACGGAACACCTGCCCGGTCCACTAGGTAGCCATGTTTGCCGACGTAGATATGACACGCTGGAAGGCCCACCCCGGATGCCAGCTTGATCGGGAACTTGCCCGGGGGAAGCAGGCGCCGGTGGTAGTTCGGCTCTGTGGCATCCAGCACGGAAAGCTGTTCATCGTCCAGCCAGAGCACAAACAGGAGATGCGCCTTCTCAGGGATTTCGATCGGCGCTGCGGGGACGTACCCGTTCCGGTTGATGTGCGCGGACACGCCCGGCGCGATCCCGGTGACGTTGGCGCGTGTCATCGGGATGGCTGCCCGGGCACCATGGTTGACGAACTTGCGGTAGAGCTGGCTGGGCGCACCGTTCGACCCCACGGCGACGACTCGATGCCGTCCCTCAAGTGGTGTCACGCCAAGGTCGCCGAGGAACTCGGCCAGCGTCGGCCTGACACCGTTCACCTCGGCGCGCCATCGGCTGGCAGGCTCGCCGTCGGGGGCGTGAAGCCGTACGTAGCGGTTGCCGGTCAGGACCCCCGACGTCTGCGGGATACGCCCCGGATAGGTCAGGGGCTGGGACATCGGATCGTCTGCGAACAGGTCTTCGGCGTTGGTCACGTCAGTGGGGGAAGAGGGGGAATCGGTCACTGAGCTTCCAGTTCGTAGACGAGGACGTGACGGTCCCCGGGGACGATTGTGATCATGACTCTGAGAGGCTTGCCGTCCTCGCCGTAACCCGTCCGGACGTGCTCGGCCACAGGAGTGCCAGCAGCGATTCCGAGCTTGCTCGACTCCTCCTTCGTTGGCATCCGGATTTCGATCTCATCGACAATCTTGACCTGTGGGTATCCGATCGACGCGAGAATCCCGCCGGGAACCGACACGTCACGCGGCTGCATGAGCAACGTTCCACGTGCGATGGATTCAGGAAAGTAGCTGTCGGCAAGCTGGAACGCTTGATCGTCCACGTAGCGCACGCGACGTCGGACGACGACGAGATCATCCTGATTCAGGCCCAGTCGTTCTGCCACTTTCGGTGTCGGCACGTTGATCTCGACCGTGACGTCCTGATGGGGGTTGCGCCCCTGATCTGCGACGCCGTTGCTCCATGCGTCGGCCTCCGCGCTGTGTCGCTCCTGGGTCTCAAAGTGGGAGAGCTGCCAGTGCAGCCGTGTTTGTGAGCGGACGGTTCGTCCACGACCGCGCCCGCTGAGGAGGAGCCCCTCGTTGGTGAGCTGCTGGAGTGCCTGCCGCACGGTTTGCCGACTGACCCTGTGCCGGTCGGCGAGTTCCTGCTCCGGCGAGATGGGGTCCCCCGCCTTCAGGTCTCCACGGTTGATCTCTGCCCTCAAGTCATCGGCCACGCGCTCCCAGAGAGCGCGGGGGTCTGCTGTCCCCACTTCGAAGTCCTCCTAGTTCGCCCTGACCGGCTTGTACGTACTCACCGTACCAATCTCCTTGACAGCGCAGCCTGAAGCGTAGAGAGTACGTACTCAGAAGAAAGACCGGTGAGTACGTACTCTACGTACTTGAAGGTTCTCCCTTCGCCTTTGCACAGCTGGAAGATCCGGGAAGGCGGCGCAAGCCGCGCGCCCGGCGGGCTGTCGCGCTCGATACGTGAGAACTCAACAGAGAGCAAGAGGGCCACCGCCTCCCCGACAAAAGGCGGCTTATCCAGGGAAAACACCTGCATGATCTATCGTTTCGGCTCCGCCAAGGAGCACTCATTCATCAGCCCCGATGGTCGCAGGCAGGGTTCGATTCCCTGCCGGGGCGCTCCGGCCAACAGGCCGGTAATCACCGGGGACGGCCCCCATCCGCCAAGACGTAAGGCCGTCCCCTTCGACTCCGTAAGGAGCGTCCCCATCATGCTTCACCGAACGATCCTGGCCAAGGCACACCGCGGCCCCTGCCACTGCTGCGGCGGTGAGGGGTGGATGACCTCCACCCAGAAGTGCGGGGTGTGCGAGGGCACCGGGCAGTGCGGCAGGCAGCGGTGAACAACCTGCGTCACGCCTACCTCTACTGGCAGCCGGTCGGCCACCTGTCCGGCTGCCGCCGCCCCGCCTGGGACGTGCAGACCTTCAGCCTGGAGCACTCCAGCGGGATAAGCGAGCTGGGGATGCGCGCGGTGTGCTGGGGATGCGGCACCGTCCACGACCTCACCACCCGCATCACCCCCGACACCGACCTCGACGCCGACGCCGGGGGGATGCGGTCGGAGGCGCACCAGCGGCTGACCGCGACCTGGGTCACCGGCTACGGCCAGCCCGCCATCAAGGCGGCCGGACTGTGGCTGCACCCCGGCCCCGCCGTCCTGCGCCGCCCGGCCACGATTCCGGACCCGGTCGGCTACTTCGTCACCACCACCCCCGACACCCCCCGCACCGCCACCGACGTCGCCGGGGTCATCACCCGCAACCGCGGCGCCCGAGGCGGAACGGTATGGAGCGCGGGCATCGGCTACGACCCGCCCACCGCGACCCGGCACGGCCTGCCCTCCCGGGGCGCCGCAGCCCGCTGGATCGCCGCCACCATCACCGCTCAGGCCGCCCGCCCGTAACCGATCCGGGGCGGTGCGCACCCACCAAGATCCGCACCGCCCCGGCCAGCCCCATCCCATCTTCAGTAGTCAGGAGCTCTCGCCATCATGGCAAATCTCGTTCGCCTGCACACCACCGCCTCGAACCACACGGTCGGGGTTGAGCCCATCACCGACGGCCTGCGTCTGCGGGACCCGTCGCTGCCCGCTGCGGCGCGTCTGGCCGTGGTGGAGCGCACCGGCGGCCGGTTCGGCACGGTGTGCACCACCGACCTGACCAACCACAGCGGCGCTGACCTGGGCATCATGGCCCGCGTCTACGCCGACGCCTATGGCGCCCAGGCCCTGCCGCCCTTGCACCCGTCCCGGATGACCGACGAGCAGCTCGACGCGGCCTGGTGGGTCGAGGACGAGCCGCCGGTCCCCGAGTGCACCTACGACCCTGAGTTGCACACCGGCCCCGAGCACAGCACCGAGACGCCCAGCGAGCAGGCCGCCCGCGAGGAGATCGCCCGCGAGGTCTGCGCCACCTGCCCCGCCCTCCAGTTCTGCGGCCTGTACGCCGCCAAGGTCGGCCCCTCCTCCGGCATCTGGGCGGGCCGCACGCCTGAGCAGATCGCCGAGCACGCCGCCCAGCTCGACCGGGTGGCCGAGTTCGGCAAGCAGGTGGCGTGATGGCCGCCCGGTTCCAGTGCTTGACCTGCACGCGCCGCCACAACGCCCTGACCGGGTGCCCGTGCTGCGCGGACGGCCCCGGAGCGCAGATTCAGCGCTGCCGCACGCACGGTGCCCGCCGCATGCACGGCTGCCGCATCTGCCGCCGCCTGGCCCGTTCCTCCGGGGGCTGAGATGTTCCTGCCCCTGCTGACCGACCCGGCCGGGCTGTTCGACACCTTGACCGGTCTGCGTCTGCCCCACGGCTCGTATGTGATCTGCGGATCGGCTGCGCTGTACGTGCGCGGCCTGCGCGACCGCATGGGCGACCTCGACGTGCTGGCCATCGGCCCGGCCTGGGCCATCGCCGCCACACTCGGCGCCCCCCGCCCGGCCCCGTCCGGGCACGGCCAGGTCATCCGCCACCCGCACGCCGACATCGAGGTCTTCGACCGATGGACGCCCGGCTGGTCGAGTGACCGGCTGATCGCCACCGCCGACGTCATCGACGGCCTGCCCTTCATGCGCCTGTCCTGCCTGCTGGCCTGGAAACAGGCCGCGCTCCGCCCCAAGGACCTGCCCGACATCGCCGCCGTGTCCGCCCTCTGCCGGATGTGGACCGGCCACCACACCCCCGCCCTTGAGAGGAGGCCCGCATCATGACCACCACCTTCCCCCCGGCCGTCACCGCCGAGAAGGCGGTGAGCGAGCTGGCCGGGCTGGCCGACCTGGCCGCCGCGCTGCGCCGCCACACCACCCGGCCCGGCCTGCTGATCACCCTGGACCCCAACCTCGACCACAACGCCAGGGCGTCGGTGAACCTGTGCAACGGCACCGACCGCATCGACATCAGCCCCGCCCTGCTGACCTCCGCTCCGCAGGTGCTGTATGGGGTGCTCGCCCACGAGATCGCCCACCACGCCCTCAACCACGGCGACGGCATCATCCGGCGATACCGGATGCGCGTGGTGCAGGCCGCGCTGCTGGCCGGGCTGGCCCTGAACCTGCCCTCGCTGGCCCTGCTGGCACTCATCGGACTGATGTTCGGTGTTCACCTGGCCGACGCGCGCCGCTCCCGGCTGGAGGAGTACGACGCCGACGCCTACGCGGTGCGGCTGCTGGACGCGGCCGGGGCGCCGGGGCGGCGCATCGTGGCCGCCGCGCTGGCCGACCTGCCCGCCGAACCGATCGGCTACCGCCTCGGCGGGTGGGTGTTCGGTCAGCACCCGACCGCCCGCGCCCGACGCCGCACCCTGGCCACGGGCCGCCCGGCCCGGCGGCTGCGGTGGGCGCTGCTCTGGCAGCACACCACCACCCCGGCCGCCGCCCGGTACGGCCTGGCCGCCTCCCGCCGGACGGAGGCGGGCCGATGAGCCGGATTCGTGCGGCGTTCTGGGACCCCGCCGGAGCCCGGTACGGCATCCCCACCTACCCGTGGCGGATGGCGCCTGGCCACCTGATGACTCTGCGCCAGCTGGCCACCGAGGGGCTACGGCCCGGCGGACAGGGCGTGCAGGCCCAGATCCTGTGGCGCTCGCGCCGTCACGGCGCCCCCGGCGTGCGCGCCGCCTACCTGTACGACGTGCGGTTCGCGCTGCCCAAGCGCACCGCCACCCCCGCCCAACTGGCCGCGCTGGCCAAAGCCAACGCCGCCCGCCGGACCTGCCCGGACTGCAACCGGGACGCCGGTTACGTCCTGCCGCGCCACCTGGGCACCTGCCTGGACTGCGCAGAGGCCTCTCCTGACCTGCGGCAGGTGGCGTGATGAGCCGCATTGCCCGCTTCACCGTTGCGTTCATCGCCTTCGTCGTTCTGCAGGCCATCGACCTCCTGGCCCACACCGCCACAGTCATCCTGCTGGGCTTCGTGCTCTCGATGGTGCTTCCCCTCCCTGTCGCGTTCCTGGTCTCGCTGGTGGGTGTGGCGGTTCACCACAGCATTCGCATCGCAACCCGAAAGCCTCCGGCGAAGGAGGGGACATGAAGCGTGCGCCCCTGTCGCAAAAGCAGATCATGGTGGCCGAAAGGACGCTGAGCGTCGGGACGTGGGCCATCACCGCGGGCGCCGTCTTGTTCTCCGTCCTGACGGTGACGCCGCTCGTGGAGCGGGTCACCCCGGACGGGTGGGACTGGACCGCCCCGATCCTGCCGATCGTCGTCGATGCCGCCGTGGTCATCGTGATCCGGCTCGACTCGGCGGTATCCCGGCTCGGCGGTGACGGCGGGGCGTGGCCGGTCGTGCTGCGCTGGCTCACCGGCCTGTTCACCGTGGCGCTGAACATCGGCGACTCCGCATGGAAGCAAGACCTTGCCGGGGTGGCTGTTCACGCCGTCGCCCCGCTGCTGCTGATCGTGACCGCCGAGGCGGGTCTGGCCTACCGGCGGGCCATCGCCAAAGCGCTCGATCGGATCGAGCGTGAACAGGCTGCCGAAGCCGAGCGGCAGCGTGTTCACGAACGCCGCGAACGGCAGGCGCGTGAACAGGCCGAGCAGGAGCGTGAACAGCGCGAGCGCGCCGAGCGTGAACGCCAGCAGGAGCGGGCCGAACGTCTGGAGCGCGAGGAGCGGGAGCACGCCGCCAAGCTGGAGCGCGACCAGCGGGAATATGAAGCCCGGATGGCCCGTGAGCAGCGCGAGTTCGAGGCCGAGCAGCGCCGCGAGGAGGCTGCCCGCATCGAGCGCGAGCAGGAGCGGGAACGCCAGGAGCGCCACGCCCGTGAACAGCAGGAGCGGGCCGAGCAGGAGCGTCGTGAACGCCAGCAGCGCGAGCACGCTGAGCGTGAACGCCAGGCGCGCGAGCAGCAGGAGCGCCAAGCCCGTGAACGGGCCGAGCAGCTCGCCCGCGAACGCCGTGAACGCCAAGCGCTGAACGCGGGCGGCACCGGCGTGAACGCTCCGGCGAACACCCGCAAGACGCCTGCGGTGAACGCCCCCCGGATGCCCGAGGACGACGCCCGCGCTCTCGTCCTGAACACCCCTGGGGCGAGCGTGCGCGACCTGGCCGACAAGACCGGCTGGTCGATCGGCTGGGTCTCCAAGGTCCGCAACGACCCTCGCGACGCCCACACCGGAGGCGCCTGATGACTGCCTGCCCGAAGGAGCACGACGTGGTGCCCCTGACCGGCGCGTCCCGTTCCCGGCCGTGGGTGAGCTTCTGGCAGCGGCTGCGGGTCCTCGCCCGGATCGCGGGGGCGCTGCTGGTCCTGCTGCTCACCGCCGCCGACGAAGGAATCAGCGCACTACTCGGCTGGCCGCCGCTGCTGCCCACCCTGCGCCACCTCGCCGCCGTCATCGGCGGTGAGTGCCGGGCCGCCGCCGACCGCTTCGGCGGTGACGTGGTGGAGGCCGATGTGATCGACACCGATGAGGAGGTCTGGCGATGAGCCGCCCCAACCACACCAACCGTCCGATCAGCCGACGCGGCATCACCGAGCTGTCCAGCGTCGAGTTCACCGGCTCCCTGGGGGTCGCCTTCCACGCCTACGGGCGGGCACTGACCGCGCTGGCTGAGCGGTGGAACGTCGAGCTGGAAATCGCCGCCGCCGACGCCGAAGCCGCCATGGCTTCCATGAAGGGTCACGCGCTGCTGTTCGGCCTGGACTCCAAAGTCCGTGCCCGCCGGGTGGCCCGGCGCCTCAAGCGCGCCCAGACCCTGGTGGCCGCCCTCGGCGAACGCGGTGAGAAGTTCCACCGCAGCTACCGGCGCCACTTCACCCCCAACGCCTAACCCGACCAAGGAAGGAGACCCGTCCATGGGGACTGGACAACAGCGGCTGGATGAGATCGCCGCGATCGAGTTCCACGGCAAGGTTCCGGCCCAGATCACCGCCTACACCGTCGCCACCCAGCTCTTCGCCCACGACGTCGCCCGCGAACTCAGCCACGCCGAATCGGCCGCGGAATCGGCGATGACGCAGCTGAAGGGGCACCCGCTGCTGCTGGGCATCGACATCCGCGCCCGCGCCTGGCGCGTCGCACGCCACCTGCGCGAAGCGAAGGAGCTGGCCGAGGGGATCTCGGCCGAGGCGGTCAAGTTCAACATGCAGTTCCGCCAGGAGTTCCTGGAGGCCCTGCAGGCGCTGGAGCAGCGCTCCGCCAAGGGCAAGGACTACAAGGGAAAGGTCGAACTGTGATGGGCCGCAAAAGCACCTCTACCCCGTTGCTGCCGGTGGTGCAGGAGGCCACCATGGACCGCCTCGCCGCCTCCGCCGTCTCCAAGGTCGGCGTCCTGGTGCCGCCATGGGCTGTGCTCGGCGCCGAAGCCGCCGCCGGGGCCGTCTCCCACGCCCTGTGGGGCCAAGCCCCCGCGGTGACGTGGGCCGCGGTCGGCTGCACCCTCGGCTCCACCGTACTGACCGGCCTGACGTGGGCGGTGACGCACCAGCGGCGATTGATCGGCCGGTTGCACGCCACCGCCACCACCGCCGCCGCCTCGGCCTGGTTCACCGCCGCCACCATCACCGGCCTCGGCACGCCGGTCGTCAACGGCGCCCTGTTCTTCGGCGGCGCCACCCTCGCCCTGTCGTGGAACATCCGCACCGTCATCCGCAACACCTCAAGCGACGGCGACGGCGAGGGTTCCGGCGACGCACTGGGGACGTTGTTCGCCCGCGCCCGCGAGCAGGCCGGACTCAAAGGCGCCCGCGTGCGGGCCACCGAGGTCACCGCGCACAAGGTCAAGGGCCAGATGCAGCTGCCGCCCGGCGAGAAGACCGCCGACGACGTCATCAAGAGCGTGGACCGGATCGAGTCGGGCATGCAGCTGCCGCCCGGCAGTGTCACCGTCTCCCGCGACGACGACCGCGCCGACCGGGCGCACTTCACCGTCTCCAACCCCCGCGCGATCCGCCAGCCGATCCCCTGGCCCGGCCCGTCCCACCCCGGCGCCTCCATCGACCAGCCCTTGCGGATCGGGCTCTACCAGGACGGCGACGACGTGCAGTACCGGTTCGTCGGCCACCACCTGCAGATCATGGGCATGACCGGGTCCGGCAAGTCCATCGGCGGGGCGTGGAACATCATCGGGGAGATCATCACCCGCCACGACGCGGCGGTGTTCTCCATCGACATCAGCAAGGACGACCAGACCATGGGCCCCTTGCGGGAGGGGCTGCACCGGTTCGAGAGCACCAAGGCCGGGGCGGTGCAGCTGATCCGCGCCCTGCATGCCGAGATCCCCAAGCGCACCAAGTGGCTGGCCAGCCGCGGCTACAACGCCTGGGAGCCCGGGTGCGGGCTGACCTACTGGTACCTGCACGTCGAGGAGATCGCCAAGCTCGTCGCCGAGCTGGGCGCCCAGGACGAGGAGCTGCTGGGGGAGATCCTCAAGGAGCTCCGGTCGGCGGGCGGGAGTGTGATCCTGTCGCTGCAGCGTGCTGACTACACGCAGATCCCCACGATCTTCCGGTCCCAGATGGCCAAGATGTGCTTCGGCCTGTCCGACCCCGACGACGTCAGGTACGGGGTCAGCAGCCGCCAGAAGAAGGCCGATGTCGAGCCGCACGAGTGGGAGGACCACCACCCCGGCATGGCCTACCTCGATGGCAAGAGCGTCCGCCCGACGCACTACGCCATGCCGATGCGGACCTTCACCTGGGGCAGTAGTAGCGCCGAGGCGCGGGCCGCGATGGCCGCGCACGCCGCCGCCTTCCCCGCTGCGGCCAAGAAGGTGGACGCCTTCACTGCGGCGCTGGCCCGCCCTTCTGCCCCTGCCCCCTCGATCTCCGCACCCGCCACGCCTGCAGGAGAGGGCGCCATGCCCGCCCCGCCCGCCCTGCCCGCCGAGGGCGGGGAGCCTGACGAGGTCGAGGAGTTCGCCGCGGCGTTCGCCGATCTGCTGGCTGAGGCTGCCGGACTGGTCATCGCGACCCAGCAGGCTTCCCCGGCCCTGCTGGAGCGCAGACTGCGCGCGAACCGGCATGACTGCCTGCGCCTGCTGGAGGCGTTGCACCGCAAGGGCGTCATCGGCGCCCCGCACCCGGGCACCGACGAGCGGCCCGTCCTGATCGGCGCCGACGACGTCGCCGCGGCCGGGATCGTCGAGCAGCTGCGCGCCACCGGCGACGTCGTCACCGCCACCCTCGCCCAGCTCGACGACCCCGACCCGTCGCTGACCGCCAACCCCGACGACATCGTGCCCGAGCCGACCGCGGCCGAGGCCGACGCGCTGCAGGCCGACGGCCCCACCGTCCAGATGGACCCCGTCCAGGCGCGCGACCTCATCCACACCTGGCTACGCCGCCGCCACCAGGCCGGGCGGCGCACCTTCACCGCCACCGACGACGAACTCACCGCGACCCGCCACGCGACCGGGTTCGGCCGCGGCTGGATCTACAAGGTCCTGACCGACCTGGCCGAGCGCGGCATCCTGACCGTCACCAAGTCCGGCACCAGCCGGACCTTCACCATCGCCGACCTGTCTCCCCTCGACGGCGACAGCGACGACAGCTACGACCGGGCCGCCTGACCGAGCGGCCCCGGGGCGGCGCCGGTGCGACCACCGGCCGACGCCGCCCCACCCGCCCCGGCGGCTCGCGTGCGGCTGCGCGTGGGGGAGAACAACCACCCCGAAATGATCTTGTCACGGGTGTCACGGCACCTGTCACGGGGGCTGTCACACCCCTGTCACGCCTGTGTCACGGGGCTCCTGTCACGGTGTCACACCCCCGCTGACCTGTAACTCCCTCCCCCAACCCCCGGCCGTGACGCCCCCGGCCTGTCACACCCACCCAAAACCTGCGGAGAGGAGACCTCGCATGACCTCACCCCAACGACGCTGCGCCCTGGCCGCCGCCGCCCGTGGCTGGCACGTCTTCCCCGTCGCCATCGGCGACAAGATCCCGCTGTCCGGCTTTCGATGGAAGCGGCACGCCACCACCGATCCCGAGGTGATCAACCGGATCTGGGCGCGCCGACCGTTCAACATCGGCATCTCCTGCGGCCCCTCCCACCTGGTCGTGATCGATCTCGACCTGCCCAAGCCCGGCGAACCCGTACCCGACCAGTGGCAGCGGCCTGGCGTCGAGGGCGGCGCCGATGTGTTCGCCCTGCTGTGTGAGCTGGCCGGGCAGGCGGTGCCGTGGGAGACCTTCTCCGTCCGCACCCGCCGGGGCGGCCTTCACCTGTACTTCACCGTTCCGCCCGACCTCACCCTGACCAACACCTCCGGCGAGGCGGGCAACGGCCTCGGCTGGCGGATCGACACCCGCGCAGAGGGCGGGTACGTTGTCGGCCCCGGCAGCTACGTGGACCTGCCCGATGGCGCCGGATGGTACGAACCCCTCCACACCGCCGACCCGGCACCGTTGCCCGTCTGGCTGGCCGAACGGCTACGCCCGGCCCCGCTCCCGCCCCAGCGTCCCGTCGTGGTCGAACTCCAGTCCGGACGCCGGGGCGCGTACCTGACGGCGGCGATCCGCGCCAGCCTGACCGCGCTGGCCTCCACCACCGCCCACACCAACCGCAACGCCACCCTCTACGGCGCCGCCGTCGCCCTCGGGCAGCTCGTCGCCGGAGGTGCCCTGGGCGAGGGCGAGGTCACCGACCTGCTGACCGACGCCGCCATCCGTACGGGCCTGGCCGAGGGTGAGGCCCGCCGTACCATCGCCTCCGGTTTCCGCGCCGGGGCTCGACGACCTCGGAGCGTTCCCGCATGACCAGCACCACACCACCCATCCCGGCCACTGCCGGGCAGCCTGGGCAGGACGCGCCCCGGGTCCAGGTCGGCTCCGGCCCGGAGACCATCCGGGTGCTCAAACGGCGCCTGGCCGACGGGCTGCTGCCCGACACCTACGTCTCCGGCGGCGCCTTGGTCCACATGGAGACCATCTCCGGCGGACAGGCCAGCCCGGCCGCTGACGAGGATTCGCCGTTGCCGACCACCGCCAGCCCGATCACCCCGGCCACCCTGGCCGGGCTGCTGGCCGAGCACGCCTACGTCTACCGGATGCGCTCGCGCAAGGACGCCTCCGGCGGGAGCGAGCTGGTCGAGGAGGAGGTCACCCCGCCCCGGGAGATCCTCTCCTCGGTGCTGGCGGGCAAGACCTGGCCGCACCTGCCGCCGCTGCGCGGCGTGATCGGCGCCCCGATCCTGCGCCGCGACGGCACCCTCCTGCAAAAACCCGGCTACGACCCGGCGACCGGCCTGTACCTGGCCTCGAAAGTCGCGTTGCCGCCGGTCCCGGACCGGCCCACCGCCCAGCAGGTACAGCAGGCCCGTGACTTCCTGCTCAACCGGTTCCTGCGGGACTTCCCGTGGGCCAGCGCGGCCGACCGCGCCAACTACCTGGCGTTGCTGGCCACGCCGATCCTGCGGCACTTCACCCGGTCGCTGACGCCGTTCGCGATGATCGACGCGACCATGCCCGCCTCCGGCAAATCCATCCTGACCGGCGGCCCCGGCATGCTCTACGGCCAGCGCATCATGCCCTGGGCCGACGCCGAAGAAGAACTCCGCAAGAGCATCACCGCGGTACTGGCCGAACAGGTCGGCGTGGTCATCTGGGACAACCTGCCCGAAGGCACCGTCATCGACTCCGCCACCCTCGCGTTGCTGGTGACCGCCGGGGTGTGGTCAGACCGCCAGCTGGGCGCCTCCCGCAACATCGCCACCGTCAACGACCGGCTGTGGATGGCCACCGGCAACAACCTCCAGGTCGGCGGCGACATGGCCTCCCGCACGGTGCGCGTGCACCTCGACCCGAACATGCCCCGGCCCGACCAGCGCGACCAGAGCACGTTCGGCATCCCGCACCTCGACCAGTGGATCACCGTGCCGGGCAACCAGATGACCATCCTGTGGCACCTGCTCATCCTGGTGCTCGACTGGACCGGCCAGGGCGCCCCCCGATCCGCCGGAATGGCCATGCGCCAGTTCACCCCCTGGACCCAAGCCCTGGGCGGATTCCTCGCCCACCACGACGTCGAGGGGTTCTTGACCAACGCCAGCCAGATCCGCGACATCGACGAGGACGAATCCCGCTGGGGAGCGTTCCTGTCCTGCTGGCACCGACTGCACGGCCAGCAGCCCATGGCCGCCGCCGACCTGCGCCACTCCGGCGAACCGGATCGGGTCGGGTTCGAGGAGGTCGATCGGTGGGACGGGATGTTCATCACCACCCCCTCCGGACGGCTGCCCAACGCGATGTCCCTGGGGCGGCTGCTGACCGGCCAGATCGGCCGATGGCGCGGCGAGTACGTGATCCGCTCAGGCAAGCACGAGCGGGGCAACCGGAACGTCTTCTGGGTCGAGCGCCACCCGGCATGAGGCACCGGTGAAGAGAAAAGCGCTGAAACATCTCGGCAAGTCGGCAAGTCGGCAAGTCGGCAAAGACGGCTCTGACCTGCACTAACTCTTGCCGAGATAACCCGGGACTCAAACGGCTATCTCGGCAAGTCGGCACCCGTTGCCGAGATAGCCAGCGTTTGCCGAGATGCACTCACCCCGGCAACTCCTAAGTCGGCAAGCATCACCCCAGGTCACGGGCACTTTTGCCGACTTGCCGACTTTCCGAGATGTTTCAGCCCTCCCCACAAGGACCGCGCGACAGGAGGACATGTCATGGCCACCTCGATAGCCCTCGCCGTCAGTCCCGCCTCGATCTCAGCCACTTACCTGGTTCTCACGGTGGAGGAAGCGGCTGAGCAGCTCAGGATCGGCCGAACCCAGATGTACCAGCTCGTGATGACCGGAACCGTGGAGTCCGTCCTCATCGGACGTCTCCGCCGAGTGCCGATCGAGTGCCTTCGCGAGTACGTGACTGACCTGCTGGCCGCCGGGGCTAGTCAGAAGACCATGGCCTGAGGAGGCTGAATGGGCCGTAAGCCGAATGGCGCGTCGAGCATCTACCAGGGCAAGGACGGTTACTGGCACGGGAGAGTAACCGTGGGCGTCAAGGACAACGGAAAGCCCGATCGCCGCCACGTGCAGGCCAAGACCGAGGCTGAGGTCACCAGGAAGGTTCGCGCGCTGGAGCGTGCGCGCGACGATGGGAACGTTCGCACGGCTGGCCAGCGGTGGACGGTGGCCAAGTGGCTCACGCACTGGATTGAGACCATCGCGGTGCCGCCCGCGATCCGTGAGAGTTCCCACGCGGGCTACCGAGTGGACGTGACCGCGCACCTGATCCCCGGTATCGGTGCTCACCGGCTCGACAAGCTGACCCCTGAGCACCTGGAGAAGCTCTACGCCAAGATGCAGCGCGAGGGGAAAGCCGCGGGGACCGCTCACCATGTCCACCGCACGATCCGGGCCGCGCTCAACGTGGCTGTACGGCGCGGGCATCTCACCAGGAACCCCGCGACGTTCGCCAAAGCGCCGACCCTTACTGAGGAGGAGGTGGAGCCGTACGAGATCAGCGAGGTGAGGAGGCTCTTGAAGGCCGCTGAGGCACTGCCGCGCAACAGTGCCCGGTGGGCCGTGGCGCTCGCCCTGGGGCTGCGTCAGGGCGAGGCATTGGGGTTGCAGTGGACTGACGTGGATCTGGAGAAGGGCGTCCTGCGCGTACGTCGGGGCCGTCAGCGTCCGAAGTACAAGCACGGTTGCGAGGGGACCTGCGGAAGGAAGGCGGGCTACTGCCCAGATCGTCGGCAGACCCGGCCGGACACCTCGGACACGAAGTCCAGGGCAGGGCGACGGACGATCGGGCTTCCCGGCCAGCTCGTCACCCTGCTTCGGAGGCACCGTGAGGAGCAGGCTACAGACCGCGCCTTGGCAGGACAGCTCTGGCAGGAAGGGGGATGGATCTTCGCCACCGCGACAGGCGGTCCCCTCAACCCGAACACCGACTACCACCAGTGGAAGGACCTGCTGAAGGCAGCCGGACTCAGGGACGCCCGGCTACACGACGCGAGGCACACCGCCGCGACTGTTCTCCTGATCCTGGGAGTCCCCGAGCGGACGGTGATGGCGATCATGGGGTGGGCGAGCACCGGCATGGCTCGCCGGTACCAACATGTGACCGACACCATTCGACACACCGTCGCCAAGCAGGTGGACGGGCTGCTCTGGGACGCCGACGAGGGGACGCCAGCAGAGGCCGAATAGGCCCTCTCAGAGGCCAACTGAGACGAGAACTGAGACCGGACAGCACGAAGGGCCCGGCTGGATAGGTCCGGGCCCTTCGTGTTTGTGCTGCTCAACCAAGCGCGGAGGATAGGAGATTCGAACTCCTGAGGGGTTGCCCCCAACACGCTTTCCAAGCGTGCGCCCTAGGCCAACTAGGCGAATCCTCCGTGGAGTAGCTTACCGAACTTTCAGGACTGCGTTGACCACATATTCGAGGCATCTTCGTCGGTGGCCGTTCACTACTCCGAGCACTCGCGACAGAGGCTAGACTGTGCCAGGACCCCTCGCGCGGCGTCATCCTGTGAACCTCCCCAGGGCCGGAAGGCAGCAAGGATAAGCAGGCTCTGGCGGGTGTGCGAGGGGTCTCTTCGTTTCAGACTCCCTCGCAGGTGGGATCGTCGCATGAGTCTTGCGCTGTACCGCAAGTACCGGCCCGGGACCTTCGCCGAGGTCAAGGGGCAGGAGCACGTCACCGAGCCGTTGCGGCAGGCGCTGCGGAGCGGCCGGATCAACCACGCCTATCTGTTCAGCGGGCCCAGGGGATGCGGCAAGACGTCCAGCGCCCGCATCCTGGCCCGTTCGCTGAACTGCGAGAAGGGGCCGACCCCCGACCCCTGCGGCGAGTGCGAGTCGTGCGTGGCCCTGGCGCCGACCGGACCCGGCCACCTGGACGTCATCGAGATCGACGCCGCCTCGCACGGCGGTGTCGACGATGCCCGCGATCTGCGGGAACGAGCCTTCTTCGCCCCCGTCTCGGCGCGCTTCAAGATCTACATCATCGACGAGGCGCACATGGTGACCCGCGAGGGGTTCAACGCGCTGCTCAAGCTCGTCGAGGAGCCCCCGCCGCACCTGAAGTTCGTCTTCGCGACCACCGAGCCGGAGAAGGTCATCGGGACGATCAAGTCCCGCACCCACCACTATCCCTTCCGGCTGATCCCGCCCGCCGCGCTGCGCACGCTCATGGAGGAGATCCTCACCTCGGAGAACGTGCCGTTCGAGCCCGCCGCGCTGCCGCTGGTGGTCAGGGCGGGCGCCGGGTCGGCCCGTGACTCGCTGTCGATCCTGGACCAGCTCTTCGCCGGGTCGGACGAGGCCGGCATCACCTACGCCCGCGCGGTCTCCCTGCTCGGTTACACCGACGGAGACCTGCTCGACGACATGGTCTCCGCTTTCGCCGCCCGCGACGGGGCGAAGGTCTTCCAGGCCGTGAACCGGGTGGTCGAGGGCGGTCACGATCCCCGCAGGTTCGCGATGGACCTGCTTGAGCGCTTCCGTGACCTGGTGATCCTGGCGAACGTGCCCGAGGCCGCGACCAGCGGGCTGCTCGACCGTCCCGGTGACGAGCTGGAACGGCTCCAGCAGCAGGCGGCCTCGATGGGGCCGGCCGAGCTGACCCGCGCGGCGGAGATCTTCAACGAGGGGCTGACCGAGATGCGCGGCGCGGCCTCGCCCCGGCTGCTGCTTGAGCTGATGTGCGCCAGGACACTGCTGCCCGGGGCGGCCAGGGACGAGGCGGCGCTGCTGACCCGGCTTGAGCGGCTGGAGCGGGGCGGGGTCACGGTGGTCCAGGCAGCGGCCCCGGCAGTGGCTTCAACGGTGGCTCCAACGGTGGCCCCTGCAGTGTTCCCGACGGTGACCCAGGCGCCTCCCGCTCCGGCTCCCCCGGCCGCCCAGGCTCCGGCCTCCACGCAGGCACCCGCGCAGCCCGCCGCGCCCGCTGCCGCCGTACCGGTTCGGGCCAGGGACGACGACTGGCCCGCTCCCACGCGGCCGGGAGGGCAGGCGCCCGCCCCCGCCACGGATCAGCCCCAGGCCCAGGCTCCTGCGGTCTCGGGAGTGTCAGGGGGCGACGCGGGAGCGGTACAGCAGGCATGGCCGCAGGTGCTCGCGGCCCTCAAACGACGCAGCATCGTCGTCTGGGCGAACGTCAACACCAACGCCCAGGTCGTCGGAGTCGAGGGCAAGGTCGTCACGCTGGGCTTCGCCCAGGTGGGCGCGATGCGCAACTTCACCGGCGGCGGCAAGGACGTGGTGGTCGCGGGGGCGCTGCAGGACGTGCTCGGCGGCACCTGGAAGGTGGAGGCCGTCGTCGGCGGTTCGCCCGCGCCGTCCGGTGCCCGGCAGCAGACGCCGCCGCCCCCTCCGCCGCGCGCCGAGCCCGTTCAGAGTCCCTCGCAGGGGCCCGCCATGAGGCCGTCCGCGGAGCCCGCGGGGGAGGCGCCGCCCCAGGCGGCCTCGCCTCCCCGTGAGGCCCAGCGAGCCCCTCAGGCCCCGCAGGCACAGCCTCGCCAGAGCCCGCAGGCCACGGACGAGTCCTGGCCCGACGCGCCGCTCCCCGAGGATCCGGGTTCGCCTCCGCCGCCGAGTCCCGGCCTGACCGCCGCGCGTTCCGCCGCCAGGACGGCCGCCCAGACGGTCGCCCAGACGGGGCCGAGGGGAGCGGGGACCAAGCCGGCGTGGCCGGAGGCCGTGCCCGGCAGGTCGTCCGGCTCCGGCGACGCCGGTTCGTCCGACGACGCGCTGACCGGCATGGCCCTCCTCCAGCGTGAACTGGGCGGCCAGATCATCGAGGAGATCGGCCACTCCTGACGGTCCTGCGAGATCAGGGCGAGCCCAGGGCCGACAGGCGGATCGCGGCGGTCACGGCGCGGTGGTCGCTCCGAGGAAGCACGGCGACGAGCCGTTCAAGGACGTGGGCGTCGCCCCTGGCCCCCTCGGTCTCCGCGTAGGCCCACAGGTCGTCGGGGGACCCCCGGGTCAGGAGGCGGGCGCGGACCCGGCCTTCGAGCTCCTCGCGTTCGTCGCGCACCGCGGGGGCGTCGGAGCGGGGCAGCAGCGGCCCGCCGTACGTGCCGGCGATCGCGGTGGTGTCCTCACCGGCGAGCAGTCGGCGCAGGGTGAGGAAGTCGGCCCGCACCACACAGGTCAGCCGGTACGGCCGCGCCGCGACCACGGCGCCGAGCTGCAGGCGCAGGCGGTGGATCTCGGCGCGGGCGGTCACCGGGTTTCCCGCGTCGCCGTACAGGTGGAGGGAGAGCTGTTCGGCCGTCACGCCCTTGGGGTTGAGGGCCAGCACCGTGAGGATCTCGGCGTGGCGCGGGGACAGGGGCACGTGGGCGCCGTCGAGATCGGCCGTGGGATGCCGCGCCCCGAGGAAGGACAGGGTCAGCACGGGCGCGTCCGCCGCGCCGAGGGCACGCAGCAGGAAGCCGTCGCGGACGGGGGTCAGCAGCGCGGTCTCGCCGTCGGGCAGCACGACCCGGTCACCGGAGGCCGGCAGCCGTACGCGGTCGCCCCATCGCCGGGAACGGTCGGAGGCGACGACGCGGCCCGTGGCGGTGACCAGGGCGCCGGGTTCGCCGCGCAGGGCCAGCAGGTGCTCGTCGTTGCGGTCGCGGAACAGGTCGTCGCGCTCGCGCATACGCAGCGCCAGGTGGCTCTCCGCCAGTCTGGCCGTGGTCTCGACGAGGGCGACGGTCGCCGGATGCAGGGCGTCCATGGTGCCGCTGATGTCGACGCAGCCGATCACCTCGCCGCTGTCCGGGTCGTTGATCGGCGCCGCCGAGCACGACCAGGGGTGCAGCGCTCTGACCAGATGCTCGGCGGAGAAGACGTGGACGGGGCCCCGGGTGGCGAGCGCGGTGCCCATGCCGTTCGTCCCGATCACCTCCTCGCCCCAGTGGAAGCCGTCGGCGAGCCCGACTCCGTCGGCCATGCCCATCACCCGGTGGTCTCCGTCGCGCCAGAGCACCCGGCCCTTCTCGTCGGTGACCATCAGGATGTGCGCGCTCGCCGAGGCGGCCTCCAGGAGGGTTCCGGCGACGAGCGGCAGCAGGGCGCCGACGGGGTGGTGGGAACGGACGTCCTCGACGTCCTCCCGTTCGAAGGCGGGCGGGGCCGCGCTCGTCTCGGGATCGACGCCCGCGTCCATGGATCTGCGCCACGAGGCGGAGATCAGGCCGCGTAGCGCCCCGTCAGGAGGTCGGGCACCGTTCAGCACGGACTCGTGCAGACGGCGCAGTCGTAACGAGTGGACGTTCACATCCGGGACGGCTTCCCGGCGGCTGCCGGACATATGGCTCCCCAGGAATCAGACCGATTGCCGAAGCATCGGTTGTCGGGACGGGTGCACGCAACCGGTTCGGCGAAAAGGGAGTGCGAAGGGTGATTGAACGATCGCAACGTGTGTGCAACCTGGAATCGGTTACCTTCACAGCGCACGCCGTCGTGTGCGGCCGCTCCGGCGCGTGCGACGTCGGGTCCCGGGCGTCGTGGAGGGGGGCCGGGACCCGACAGGATCGTCGTGAACCGGCGGACCGGGTTTAGTCACCACATGGGGGGAACACGGGCATGCGCCAGTACAACACCCGCCTCTGACCCCGTAGGCTCGTGACGACTGACGTCACGGACGAGGAGCACAACGACGGTGAACCCAGGGGATGTCAACCTGCAGCAGCTGCTGGAGCAGGCACAGCTCATGCAGCAGCAGCTTGTGAGCGCTCAACAGGAGCTGAACGACGCCCAGGTCGAGGGCTCGGCGGGCGGCGGGCTGGTCGTCGCCACGGTCAACGGCGGCGGCGAGCTGCTCGAACTGAGGATCAGTGCCGAGGCCGTCGACCCCGGCGACCCCCAGGACACGGCCGACACCATCGCCGACCTGGTCATCGCGGCGATCAGGGACGCGGTCCGCGCCGCGGCCGACCTCCAGCAGGAGAAGCTCGGCCCGCTCGCACAGGGACTTGGGGGCGGCAGCGGCCTCGGTCAGCTGCCCGGGTTCTGAAGCCATGTACGAGGGGGTCGTCCAGAACCTGATCGACGAGCTGGGCATGCTGCCCGGAGTCGGCCCGAAGAGCGCCCAGCGGATCGCCTTCCATCTGCTGTCCGCCGAGCCCGCCGACGTGAAGCGGCTCGCCCATGCCCTGCTTGAGGTCAAGGACAAGGTCCGTTTCTGCCGGACCTGCGGGAACGTCGCCGCCGACGAGGAGTGCCGGATCTGCCGCGACGCCCGGCGCGATCCCCACGTGATCTGCGTGGTCGAGGAGTCCAAGGACGTCGTGGCGATCGAGAAGACCCGTGAGTTCCGCGGGCGCTACCACGTGCTCGGCGGCGCGATCAGCCCGATCGACGGGGTCGGCCCCGACGACCTGCGCATTCGCGAGCTGATGACGAGACTGGCCGACGGCCAGGTCACCGAGTTGATCCTCGCCACCGACCCCAACCTTGAGGGGGAGGCGACGGCGACCTATCTCGCCCGTCTGGTGAAGCCGATGGGGCTGAGAGTCACACGACTGGCCAGCGGGCTGCCCGTGGGTGGCGACCTCGAATACGCCGACGAGGTCACCCTGGGCCGCGCGTTCGAGGGAAGGAGGCTGCTGGATGTCTGACGCATGGGGTGCTCTGGCGGAACGGGTCGCCGGGCACGCGGAGAACTACATCGACGGTCTGACCAGGCTGGCGAACGGTGAGGGCGGCGACGCCATCCTGTCGTTGCTGCTGGTCGAGGTCGCGCAGGTCAGTTCGGCGGGCGCGCAGCTCGGCGCCAGCCAGGACGTGATCCTGTCCGGCAACTGGGAGCCGCACCTGAGCGAGGACCCGGACGTCGACACGGTCCGTACGGCCCTGGCCGAGCGGCTCGGCCCGGTCGACGACTACGCCGAGGTCTTCGACCCGTACAAGGACACCGCGGTCACGCCGTACCGGCTGTCGGACGACCTGACGGCGGTGGCCGCCGACCTCCTGCACGGGCTCAGGCACTACCAGGCGGGGCGTCCTCTTGAGGCGCTGTGGTGGTGGCAGTACTCCTACTTCAACACCTGGGGCAACCACGCCGGGGCCGCACTGCGCGCCCTTCAGGCACTCGTCGCCCATACTCGGCTGGACGTGGCCGAAGAGCGCACAACCGTGTGATTGTCCACATAGTGGGCCAAACCAGAAGTGCGCCACCCGGGCGACAGTAGACTGAGAGCTCCACAGCCCTAGATTGCTTCGGAGACATCTCGTGGCGCTCGTTGTTCAGAAGTACGGTGGTTCGTCCGTCGCCGACGCGTCCTGCATCAAGCGGGTCGCCCAGCGGATCGTCGCGACGAAAAAAGCCGGCAACGACGTCGTGGTGATCGTCTCGGCGATGGGCGACACCACCGACGAGCTGCTCGACCTCGCCCAGCAGGTCTCGCCGCTGCCGCCGGTGCGCGAACTCGACATGCTCCTCACCTCGGGTGAGCGCATCTCGATGGCGCTGCTGGCGATGGCGATCGCGAATCTGGGCCAGGAGGCCCGCTCGTTCACCGGCTCCCAGGCCGGGGTGATCACCGACTCCTCGCACGGCCGCGCCCGCATCATCGACGTGACGCCGGGCCGCATCAGCGAGGCGATCGGCGCCGGTCAGGTGGCGATCGTGGCCGGGTTCCAGGGGGTCTCCCAGGACACCAAGGACATCACCACCCTCGGCAGGGGCGGTTCCGACACGACGGCCGTGGCGCTCGCCGCCGCCCTCGAAGCCGACGTGTGCGAGATCTACACCGACGTGGACGGGGTCTTCACCGCGGACCCGCGCATCGTCCCGGTCGCCCGCAAGATCCCCAAGGTCTCCTACGAGGAGATGATGGAGATGGCGGCCTGCGGCGCGAAGATCCTGCACCTGCGCTGCGTCGAGTACGCCCGCCGCTTCAACCTGCCGATTCACGTAAGAAGCTCGTTCAGCACCAAGGAAGGCACGTGGGTCATCTCCGACCCCGACAGTGAAGGAACACAGATGGAGCAGCCGATCATCTCCGGCGTCGCGCACGACCGGAGCGAGGCCAAGATCACCGTTGTCGGGGTGCCCGACAAGGTCGGCGAGGCTGCCACGATCTTCAAAACGCTGGCCGACGCCGAAGTCAACATCGACATGATCGTGCAGAACGTGTCGGCGGCGGCGACCGGTCGGACGGACATCTCCTTCACGCTGCCCGCGAGCGACGGCTCGACGGCGCTGACCGCACTGAAGAAGATCCAGCAGAACATCGGCTTCGAGTCGCTGCTGTTCGACGACCAGATCGGCAAGGTGTCGCTGATCGGCGCGGGCATGCGCTCGCACCCCGGCGTCACCGCGACGTTCTTCGCCGCCCTCGCCGACGCGGGGGTGAACATCGAGATGATCTCCACCTCGGAGATCCGCATCTCGGTGATCGTCGGGCAGGACGAGGTGGACTCGGCGGTCAGCGCCGCCCACCGCGCGTTCAATCTCGACGCCGACCAGGTTGAAGCTGTGATCTACGGAGGTACCGGCCGATGAGCCGCAAGCCCACCCTCGCTCTGATCGGCGCGACCGGTGCCGTCGGCACCGTCATGCGCGACATCATCTCCAACCGGGAGGACATCTACGGCGAGATCAAGCTCGTCGCGTCCGCCCGGTCCGCGGGCAAGGTCCTGCGGGTCCGCGGTGAGGACCTGGTCGTCCAGGAGCTGACCGCCGAGGTCTTCGACGGCGTCGACATCGCGATCTTCGATGTGCCCGACGAGGTCTCCGCCGTATGGGTGCCGATCGCCGCCGAGCGCGGCGCGGTCGCCATCGACAAGTCCGGCACCTTCCGGATGAACCCCGAGGTGCCGCTGGTGGTGCCCGAGGTCAACCCGCAGGCGGCGCGCAACCGCCCGCTGGGCATCATCTCGACCCCCAACTGCACCACGCTGTCGATGATGGCCGCGATGGGCGCCCTGCACACCGAGTACGGCCTGCGCGAGCTGGTCGTCTCCTCCTACCAGGCGGTCTCCGGCGCGGGTGTCGCCGGTTCGGGACGCCTCTACGACGAGATCGAGGCGCTCGCCGGCGACCGGACGGTCGGCCAGAGCGCCGGTGACGTGCGCAAGGTCCTGCAGAACAAGCTCGGTGACGGTGAGTCTCCCTTCCCCGCCCCGATCGCGTTCAACGTCGTGCCGTGGGCGGGTTCGCTCAAGGACGGCGGCTGGGCCTCGGAGGAGATCAAGCTCCGCAACGAGTCCAGGAAGATCCTCGGCATCGACGATCTGAAGGTCTCCGCGACCTGCGTCCGTGTCCCGGTCATCACGACCCACTCACTGGCCGTGCACGCGACCTTCGAGCGGGAGATCACCGTCGCCGACGCGCACCGCATCCTGGAGGCGGCGCCGACGGTGGTCGTCATGGACGACCCGGCCAACGGTGTCTTCCCGACCCCGGCAGACGTCGTCGGCACCGACCCCACCTACGTGGGCCGGGTTCGCCAGGCGCTCGACTTCCCCAACACCCTCGACCTGTTCGTCTGCGGCGACAACCTCCGTAAGGGCGCCGCCCTGAACGCGGCGGAGATCGCCGAGCTGGTCGTGGCCGAACTCTCCTAGCACGTCGTCTTCGCCGGGCGGGTCGTCTCATGGACGGCCCGCCCGGTGCGGTTTTTCCGGGCGTCCGGTTCCCCGGATGTCAGTGGCGTTCCCGGGTGTCAGCGGAAGAGGATGTCCCAGTGGTCGGACTCCCTGGCGTAGACGGTCTGTGAGTCCCCGTAGAGCGGGGCGCCGTCACCCCTGACACGCTGGTAGGGATACTTGCTCTTGATGTAGCGGCTGACGCACCGGTTGGGCTTGATGTCCAGCTTGTAGCCCTCGTAGTGGCTGTACAGACCGGGGGCGTGGCCGACCTCGGTGCCCCCGGTGATCACGATGGGGCACCCGCTCTCGCGCTTCAGGTCGATCACCCTGTTCACCGTGTCCGTCCTGACGGCCTCAAGTGAGGTGCACCGCCCGTTGTCTCGGCTGGCGCACCGGCCCGAGGACTTCCGGCCGAGACCGGCCCGCTCCAGCAACTGGGCGGCCTGTGTGTGGGCGAGCCGTACCGAGGGCAGGCGGCGGGTCGTCTGGGCGCTGGTCCGCGCCTGACTCTTTCTGACCGGGGCCTTGGCCTCGGGCTTCCGGGCCTCGCTCAGCCCTTCCCGCTCCCACAGTCCCGTGCCGAGATCGGCGGGCTCGCGCAGGGCGACGGCCTTCAGGTACAGGTCACGGGTGTAGCTCCTGGCGGCCTCCAGGGCGTTGACGTCGTAGAGGCCGGTGCTCGGCACCCGTGCGGACGCGCCGGACGAGTCCGCGATCATGACGGCGACCGGCGAACTGGCGGCCCCGGTCTCGGCGTTTCCGTCCGAGGCCAGGGCGATGAACGATATCTGCAGAGCCAGAAGTGCTCCCGCCGTAAGCCGGGCCGCTCTCCGTCTACAGGGACGTT
Source organism: Streptosporangium sp. NPDC001559 (assembly GCF_042893955.1). Classification (NCBI taxonomy): domain Bacteria; kingdom Bacillati; phylum Actinomycetota; class Actinomycetes; order Streptosporangiales; family Streptosporangiaceae; genus Streptosporangium; species Streptosporangium sp. NPDC001559. The sequence continues at coordinate 26,454 of NZ_JBIAVG010000012.1, read as the reverse complement.
TCCCCATTTTCTATCCCTTGTCGCGGAAGCCCTTCCACAAGAAGGATCAATCCCACGCCGGACCGGCGATGACCCCCGAACCTCGCGAAATTTGCCCGGTGCTGGTGATCACCGTGCTCCCCACTGAACAGGCCGTACGCCAACAAACGCGACAAAGCAGTCGGTTTCCGCAGGGTGTGCCGTACGGCCTCGGGGAGAGAAGATCGCCGAAACGGACGGGGAAAGTATGTCCGCCGTATCGGGTCATCCGGGATCGCCGATTTCGTGAGTGAACTGTGGCGGAACCGTAGGCATCTGTGTAATGAAAAGATTACCCTAAGTAGTTACATTCATGGTTGATCCGAGGGAGTCCCATGGGCTGGATAAGCGTGCTGGTGGTAGTCGCCGTCGCGATCACGCTGATCGCGCTTCTCGTCCTCAGAAGGAGGGGGCACGAGGGAGAGGACAACGGCTCGGCGTCGATCGACTTCGCGGCCAACCTCGCCCTCGCCATCTACCTGCTGGTCCTGGCCTACGCCGTCGTGCTGTGCCGGGACGCCATCTCGACCTCGCAGACCGACGTCCAGGCGGAGACGGAGGCCCTCAGCGAGCTGTACTGGTCGGTCGCACCCATCCCCGAGGCGGGGCCCATCCGGGCCCAGATCAGGGACTACTCCGCCAAGAGCGTCTCCCTCGACTGGCCGCTCATGGCCCACGGTGAGATGTCCCCGGTCCCCACGAAGCTGCTTGAGAACATGCGTGCCGAGGTGCTCAGGCTCAAGCCGGCCGACGACGCGGGCAAGACCTTCCAGCAGGACGCCCTCAGCCACATCTCCGACGTCTTCCACTCCCGCGCCGTACGGGCGGACGACGCCAACACCGGTCTTGAGAGCATCTTCGTGATCTCCATGCTCATCTCCGGGCTGCTGGTCGTCGTGCTTCCCTGGACGGTCGGGAACCGGCCGACGGGCGCCTCGATCGTCGGAGACCTGGTCAGGGTGACCGTGGTCGTCGTCGGGGTCGGCTTCATCATGCTGACCGGTCACCCGTTCAACGGCCTGGGCGCGGTCGGGCCCGACGACTTCGTGGCCGTGCAACAGCAGTACGACCAGGTCGACGCCCAGTTCCCCGCGAAGCTGCCCGAAGGCTGAACAGGGCGGTGAGAGGCCCGGTTGGCGATCGATCGCCAACCGGGCCTCACGCGTTTATCTGCGCGGCCTGCGCTTGAGCAGGGCGACCGCGGTGACCGAGATGACGCCGGTGAAGAGCACCAGGATGACCAGCCTGCGGTCGGTTCCCTGGCGCCGTTCGGCGAAGCGGTCCTGGATGCGCTGCCGTCGCATCCCGAGGACCGAACTCTCCGGGCTCGGCGACACCGTGGGAGGCGCTGTGGGAGGCGGAGACGGGGTGGGTGTCGGCGGTGCCGGGACGACGGCGACGGGCGAGACCTGGACGGGCCTCGGCGGTGGCGGTGGCGCGGGTGGCTCCGGGGTGGTGGGCGGCGTAGGAGCGGGTGGCTCCGGGGTCGTGGGCGGCGTCGGGGTGGGGGCCGGCGGCTCAGGCGTCTGGGGAGGCGTCGGAGCCGGGGTCTCCGTGGGTGGGGGCGTCGGGGTGGGTGTGGGCGGAGGAGCAGGGGGCGGGGACGTCGGGGTGGGGGTAGGTGCGGGCGGCGGCGTCGGCGTGGGGGCCGGCGGCTCGACCGTCGGGGTGGGGTGGGGAGCGTGACAGGACTCCCCACCGAGCAGCAGCGAGACGATGGGCAGGCAGATGACAGGTCTCACAGCTTTGGTGAGCGGCTCGCAGTGCGGGACCAGGCCGAGCAGCGACCCCAGTAGGCCGTGCCCGCAGGACGGCGGCCCGACCCTGACCCCGGACCCGGCCTCCTCGTCGGCGATCCCGTCCTGAGCCCCGTCCTGAGCCCCGTCCTGGGTCCCGCTCTGAGCCCCGTCCTGAGTCTCGCTCTGGGCTCCGCTTTGAGTTCCGTCCTGGGTTTCGCCGGCCCCGCCCTGGGTTTTGGCCGAGCCCTCGGACGGAGCCTCCGGCGAGGTCTTGGGCGGAGCCTCGGCCGGAGTGTCGGCGGAGGCGTCGCTCCCGGCTGTGGGCCCGGGCTTGCCGGGAAGGTCGGCTTCGGGCCTCACCCGGGCCTGCACCGTGACCGATGTGGCCGGAGGTTCAGCCCGGGGCGCCTCATGAGCCCGGGGCGTCTCGTCGGTTCGGGGTGGGGAGGCCTCGGGGGTGGTGTCCTGGCCCGCGTCGTACTGCGGGGCGCTCTCGTCAAGGGGGGCGCACTCGGGCGTCCCGTTCCGGGTGGCCGTCAGGCATTGGCCGGGAGAGTCCTGGACACCGGCGAACGCCGCGACGGCTCCCCCCGTCACCGGGGCGGCCACACAGGTCGCCAGCACCGCCGTACCCAGAAGTGCGTGTCGTCGTTTTCCGCGCCGGTTTTTCGTCACATAAACGTTCTAACATTTAACAGAGTGTCACGGTAGAGTAATGAAACCCTTGCGAAGATCCACCCACGGAACCACGTTTCCCACCTGGATCGGGAAGGATGTGGGCCACGGCTTCGAAAGGCCCGGAGAGCCTTTCGAAGGGGTGCATCCCGCAAGGAGTGAGGCGTTGGACGAGCTGTTCGATCTCGACGCGGTCGGCCAGGCGGAGGCGGTGCGCGCCGGTGACGTCTCACCGCGAGAGCTCGCCGAGGCGGCGATCGCGAGGATCGAGGCGCACGACGGGGAGATCAACGCGGTTGTCCACCGCAGGTTCGAGCGGGCGCTCGCGGAGGCCGACAGGCTCACCGGGGACGCCCCCTTCCTGGGGGTGCCGACCCTGCTGAAGGACCTGGGCTGGAGCATGGCGGGCGAGCCGTACCGGGCGGGCTCCCGGGTGCTCGACGGCGTCGAGGTGGCGCGGGACGGCTACGCGCCGGCCAAGCTGCGCGCGGCGGGGTTCGTGGTCCTCGGCCGGACGAACACCCCCGAGTTCGGCACCGCGATCACCACGGAGCCCAGGACCTTCGGACCGACGCGTAACCCCCATGACGTCCGCTACAGCCCCGGCGGGTCGAGTGGCGGGTCGGCCGCGGCGGTCGCCTCGGGCATGGTCCCGGTGGCCGCGGGCAGCGACGGCGGCGGTTCGATCCGCATCCCGGCGAGCCTGTGCGGGCTGGTCGGCCTCAAGCCAGGCCGGGGGCGGGTGAGCTACGGGCCGGCCGTCGGCGAGGCCTGGGCGGGCTTCTCCACGCCGGGGATGCTCTGCCGTACGGTCAGGGACAGCGCGGCGACCCTCGACGTGATCGCCGGGACGATGCCGGGCGACCCGTACGGCGCGCCCGCCTGGCCCGGGAGCCTGGCTCAGGAGGTCGGGGCAGACCCCGGACGGCTGCGGATCGGCTTCCTCACCGAGCACCCGGGGCGCCCCGGCGAGACCGACCCCGACCTGACGGCCGCCGTGTTCGGCGCGGCCCGGCTCCTTGAGTCGCTCGGCCACGGCGTTGAGTCAGGTGGCCCCGAGGCGCTCGCGGAGAAGGACTTCGCGCTGCACTTCGGCACGGTCGTCGCGGCCCACCTGGCCGCCGATCTTGAGGACTTCGGGCGCTGGCGCGGCAGGCCCGTCGATCTCGACGAGCTTGAGGAGCGCAACCGCATCCTCGGGGCGACCGGGCGGGGGCTCAGCGCGGTCGACTACGTGGCCTCACGCGACTGGATCGACGGTTTCCGCCGCAGGATGGCCACCTGGTGGGAGTCCTTCGACCTGCTGCTCACCCCGTCCCTGGGGGCGGCGCCTTTCCCCATCGGCTGGCTCGCCTCCGACGACGTCAGCATGGCGCGGGGCCGCATGAACCAGGCCGTGGCGTTCAGCTCGCCGGTCAACGCGACCGGCCAGCCCGCGATCTCCCTGCCGCTTCACCGGACCTCAGGGGGGATGCCGGTCGGCGTCCAGCTGGTCGCGGCGGCGGGCCGGGAGGACCTGCTGATCCGGATCGCCTCCCAGATCGAGGCCGCGGCCCCCTTCGAGCACACCGCGATCAGGCACGCGACCCCCCGCTGACCGCGTCGATCTCCGCGGCGAGGAAGGCGACCGTGAGCTCCGCCCTGAGCGTGGGCCACCCGTCGTCCTGGACCGGGCCGGGCCGGGCGTAGCGCCGCCGTTCGATGTCGTCGACGACCCGTGTGGGGGCGCCCATCTCCCTCAGGACGGCCAGCGCCCGGCGTTTGGTGACGAGCCTCCCCTCCCTGAGGGTCACCGTGGCCCGGGCCAGGGTGAGCATGGCCGCGTCCACCCAGATGTCACGGAGCCACAGGTCGGGGCGGTCCAGCAGCGGGCGCCAGAACTCCCGCAGGTCCCAGGCCACGAACCCGGCGAGCTCCTGGTCGGTCACCGGCGGCAGGAGGGACGCCGGGGGCGGGCCGTACAGGACCAGGCCGAACTCGTGGAGCTCGCGCCTGGTCACCGGGGTGATCGGCCGGTGGGTGACCTCCTCGTGCGCCCAGGCGAGGTGGGGCCTTCCGGGGTCGTCCAGTTCGGTCGTGACGACGTAGCCGCAGTGCAGCTTCGCCGCGAGCGGTACGGCGGCGCCGAGGCGTCCGTGCATCAGGGTGAGGCCGGACTCCTCCTCGGGGGAGCAGGGGCGGCTGAGGACCGCCACGAGATCGAGGTCGCTGCGGCCCGGCTGGTAGTCGCCCGCGGCCAGGGAGCCGTGCGCCCAGACCGCGAGCAGCGGGACCAGGGGGACGAGGCCGGTGACGAAGCGGTCGACGAGGGCGGCGGTGGGGGCGTGTTCGGTCACGGTCATCCTTTTCCCGGGCCGCCCGTGCGTCAGCCCTGGCTTCGGTTCTGGCTGAGGAAGACTTCGAGCTGGATGCCGTCCGGGTCCCGGAAGGCGAGCAGGGCGAAGCCCGCCTCGGGGATGTCCTGGACGCCGGAGTGGGTGACCCCGGCCTCGGTGAGGCGGGTGGCCCAGGCGTCGAGCTCCCGCCGGGTGTCCACGGTGAACGCCAGGTGGTCGAGGCCGGTCCTGCGCTCGTTGAACTCCGCGTCGCCGTCCTTGTGCTTGTGCCTGGTCAGGCCGATGACGATCCCGCTGGGGTGCCGCATGAGCTGCCGTTCGAAGCCCGCGTTGTTCCAGGGGAACAGGGGCGCGAAGTCCAGGACGTCGCCGTACCACCGCACGGAGGCGTCGAGGTCGCGCACGTTCAGCGCGATGTGGTGAACCCCGGAGAAAGTCGTCATCTGTCTCACCTTTCACGTGATGGACATAACCCTAGATTCCTCGGGAACCGTCCACGAGGGGTACGCGTTATATCTTGAGGCGACGGGGTAGAAGGCCGTCGACGAGCGTGCCCCCCGAGGAGGGTTCCCATGGCGAAGGCAGCGCGTGCGGCACAGGCATGGCGGGTCTACAAGCAGGTGTCCCAGCCGGGTTCACCGGGACTCATCACCAGACTGCGCACCGTTCCGAGGATGGTCGGCGCGGTGACGCGGGGCCGGTATCCCGGCATGAGCAAGAGCAGGCTGGCCATGCTCGGCCTGGGCGTGGTCTACATCCTCTCGCCGATCGACGTCATCCCCGACTTCCTTGCGCTTGTCGGGGTGGCCGACGACTTCGGCGTCCTGCTGTGGCTCACGGCCTCACTGCTCGGCGAGAGCGGGCGCTATCTCGACTGGGAGCGCGGGAACATCCAGGCGAGCGTCTTCCCGCCCGAATACGGGCGCCAGGGCTCCGAGCACAGGCGCTAGAGCTGTTCCATCCTGAGCCAGGCCCGTGACGGCAGCGGGTGCCCGAACAGGCGGGCGGCGTTGCCGTACGCGACCCTGGCGATGTCGGCCGGGGGCAGGTTGCCCAGGTTCGTCGCCACGGTCTGCTGGGTGTCGGGCCAGGTGGAGTCGGAGTGCGGGTAGCCGCTCTCCAGCAGCACGTGTTCGAGGCCGACCGCGAAGCGCACCCCGGACAGGGCGTGGTCGTTGAGCGTGCCGAAGAAGAAGTTGCGCCGCAGGACCTCACTGGGCTTGAGCCCGCCCTCCCAGGCGGCCTCCCCGGCGACCGGGTGGTCGAGCGCGTAGTCGGCGCGTTCGGCGAGCATCGGCAGCCAGCCGACCCCGCCCTCCACGATGAGGATCCGCAGCGCGGGGAAGCGCAGCGGGATGCCCGACCAGAGCCAGTCGGCGCAGGCGAACATGGCGCTCGCGGGCATCAGCGTGGTGATCGCCTCGATCGGCGTGTCGGTCGAGGGGACGGGGGTCCAGGAGGCGGAGCCGGTGTGCAGGCACACGACGGTGCCGGTCTCCTCGCAGGCCTGGAAGAACGGGTCCCAGTGGTCGGTGTGGATGGACGGCAGGCGCAGCCGGGTGGGGAACTCGGGGAAGAGCACGGCCTTGAACCCCCTGGCCGCGTTGTCCCTGATCTCCTTGGCCGCGACCTCGGGGTCGGTCAGCCAGGGCAGTTGCAGGGCGATGATCCGCTCGGGGTAGGTGCCGGCCCAGACGTCCACGTGCCAGTCGTTCCACGCCCGCGTGATCGCGAGGCCGAGCTCCTGGTCGCGGGTCTTGGCGAAGACCATCCCCGACTGCCCGGCGAGCATGCCGGGAAAGCACAGGGCCGCCCAGACACCCGCGCGGTCCATGTCCTCGACCCGCGCGTGGATGTCGTGGCACCCGGGCCGCATGTGCTCGAAACGCACCGGGTCGAGCGTCCACTGCTCGCGGGGCAGCCCCGCGCCCACGTCGAGACCCGCGCACGGGTAGGTCGCGCCGCCGTACCGCCAGACCTGGTGCCCGGAGTCGGTCTCGACCACCTTGGGGGCGAGATCGGCGTATTTCTCAGGGAGCCGGTCGAGGAACATGTCGGGCGGCTCGATGAGGTGGTCGTCAGCGGAAATGATCACATAGTCCCGCCGCCGTGGCTCGGGGTCGGGCAGCAGCGGCGTAGTCACGCGGTAAACCGTACGTCGCTGACGTCACACTGAACAACCTGCGAGATATCCGCTTGGTATCTGTGTCTCATCCCGTCTACCCCTGTGTGTCCGGTAACCGGCGGAAGGCCCACAGGAGGGTGTCCGGAGGGGTGCGTCCTGGTTTCTCGCGTTCGTGTGTGTCGCGATGGGAATGCGGTCGTGTGCCCTTGTAGGGAGCCCCTAATCTATCCGGCGGCGGACATCTCGCGATGGGGGCGGACATGCAGATCCCGAAGGGCATCCCGTACGGCGCGCGGATCGCCCTGTTGTTCGTCCTGGCGCTGTCCACGACCGTGGTCCACCTGAACCAGGACCCTCGGTTGCGCGACGCCGAGGAACTCATCTCCGACCTGCGGGCCGGTACGGTGACCAAGGTCGTCTACGACCGGGACTGGCCCGCGTACGGCACGCTGACCTGGGCGAACGATCCTCTTTCGTGGAACGAGGCCTACTTCGACCCGCCGGACGACGTGTGGGACCCGGTGACCACGAGGCTGGTGCCGGGCGAACTCCGGCGGGTCCAGACGGCCTTCCTGGCCCGGATCGGGGAGGCGGCGGGCCCGTCGGTCGAGGTCGGGCAGGCCCGGGGCCCCCAGCGGTTCGGGCTGGCCGGGATGTTCATGGGCTCGCCCGCCTACGCCCGCTGGTGGGAGCCGTTCGCCCCGGTCGCGGTCGCCGCCGAGGTGATCGCCTGGCTGTTGATGCTCACCCGGCGGGACAACCGCTACGCCGGGCGCTGGGCGTGGACGTGGATGTTCCTGGTCGGGGGGTCCTGGCTCTACGTGCTGCTTGAGCCGTACCCGCTGTGGCGGGGGTCGTACGAGGTGCCGTCCGAGCGGGTCAGGCTCAACGGGACGCAGGGGTTCGCCCTCGCCGTGGCCGTCTTCTTCGGTATAGGGATGATCAGCGCCTGGACGTCATGAGGTAGTAAAGAAGCATGACCTCTGAAGTGGGGGACTTATCGCCCCGATGGCGTCAGGCGCGCTGGGGGTGGTGGCTTGCCGGGACCGTCGTCAGGGTCGTGTTGCTGTTGATCCTGTTGTTCGGCGCCCTGCTCGTGGTGGCGGCCGCGGTGCCGACGGGGAGAACGATCACCGACTTCCGGGCGGCCCTGAAGGCGGACAGGGTCACGGTCGTCGTCTACCAGGCGTCCCAGCCGGGGACGGCGTCCCCGGACTCGTCGGACTCGTCGGGGGTGGTGTACGGGCTGAAGTGGGCCGAGGGGCCGCTGGTCTGGCACCGGATCGACCAGGGACCGGTGTTGGACGGCAAGGGCGCCTACACCTTCGACCGGTTCGGCGCCGACATCGGCGACTCCGGGGCCAGGCTGGTCCAGGAGAGCGTTCGCCAACCCTCCTGGTGGTACGCCACCTGGCCCTTCGAGATCCCCCCGACGCTGGGGATGTGGTGGGTCGGGGCCGCCTGGGTGGCGACCCTCATGATCATGCTCGGCTCGACCCCCAGGCTGGGCAACAGGTGGGCGTGGTTCTGGCTGTTCGGCGTCGGTCAGATCGGCGCGTTCGCCTTCCTCCTGCTCGAACCCCGGCCGCTGTGGCACCGGTACGGGCGGCCCCCACCCGAGCGGGGACGGATGCGGGGCGGTACCGGCTGCCTGGTGTCGATCGTGACGTCCGTGGTCGCCGTGGGCGTCGCCGCGGCCGTCGGCGGCCTTCTGAACCTGCTGTTCCCCTGACGACCTGTTCCCCTGACGACCGTCCTAGGCGTCGACCGTCTCCTTCTCGCCCTTGGCCGCCTCGGCTCGCAGGTCCGCGGCCTCCCGGCGGATCAGCAGGATCCAGCCGCCGATCGCGATGCCGATGAACAGCCACCACTGCACGCCGTACGCCAGGTTGAGGCCGCCGCCTCCGCCGACGTCCGGCGCGGGCACCGGGGCGGGCGCGGCCTGGGCCTGCGGCTGCTGGCCGGTCAGCTCGACGTATCCGTCGAGCAGCTTGTACGGCAGGCCCCGCCCGATCGACTCGGTGTCGATCAGCAGGACCTGGCCGGGGGGAAGGCCGGGCCGGTTCCTGATGCCGGTCGTCTCCTCGGTCTCGCGGGGCTGCAGCCGCCCGGTGACGGTCACCTCGCCGGTGCTCGGCGGCGGGACCTCGGGAGGCGCGTCCGCCGTCGCGCCCGCCTTGACCCAGCCCCGGTTGACCAGGACGCCGACGCCGTCGGCCGTCCGCAGCGGGGTGAGCACGTAGAAGCCGACCCTGGTGTCCTGGACGCGTCTGCGGACCAGCAACTGGGCGCCCGCGTCGAACGTGCCGGTGACCGTCACGGGGCGGTACCTGTCGTGCGCCCGCATCCGGGCGCCGGGAGGCACGAGGCCTTCGAGGGGAACGGGGGCCGCGGACATGTTGGCGGTGGTCTGGTGACTGCTGCTCGACCGTTCCTCGTAACGTCCGAACTGCCATCGGCCAAGGAACACGAAGGCGGGGATGACCAGCAGGACCACCACGTGGAGCGCCAGCCATCGGGGAGTCAGAAGGAACCGGTACACGCTCCCAAGGGTAGGCACCGTACCCACCGCTCTCTCCTTCGGCCGGTGTCGGATGTCCGGGAAAGGCTGTCGGACACTCCGGACATCGCGTACGGTCGGATGGATCCGCCCCCCTCGGACCGTTCCATTCCCCCTCCGGAGCCCGCGCACGATGACCTTGGTCCTGTCGCCCCCCGCGGCTCCGGTCGCACTGCCCCGCCTCGGGGCGCTGCTGCGGCACGCCGCTCCGAGGGTGCTGGAGGGCATGATTCTGCCGGTCGCCGTCTTCTACGCGGGCCTGATGTTCTTCGGTCTGTACGGCGCGCTCGCGGTCGCGGTGGCGTGGGTCTACGGCGGCATCGTCTGGCGGCTGGTCAGGCGTGATCCGGTGCCGGGGACCGTGCTGCTGGCGGCGGGGACGATCACGGTCAGGGCGGTGCTGGCCGCGGCCACCGGCAGCCCGGTGCTGTTCTTCCTGCAGCCCTGCCTGGGGGTGCTCTGTGCGAGCCTGGGCTTCCTGCTCACCGCCCCGACGCGCAGGCCGCTCGTCCAGCGGGTGGCGACCGATCTGGTCCCGCTGCCCGGGCACCTGCTCGAACATCCCAGGATGCGCCGCTTCTTCGTGTGGCAGTCGCTGCTGTGGGGCGGCGCGCAGCTCCTCAACGCCTCGCTCAGCGTGTGGCTGCTGCTCACCCAGACGTTGGAGACCTATCTCGTGGTGCGGACCTCGCTGGTGGCCGTGCTGCTCGGCGGGGCGGGGGTGGTCTCCGTGCTCGGCCTCAGGCGTTGCCTGCGGGCACTGGACCACGGGTACGGCACGCTCCAGGACCGGGTGACGCCGTGATGTCCCTCGGGCCGGAGATCTCGTGCCCGTCCGCGCAGCGGAAGTGCTGTTCGATCGGGGCGCCGCAGTCACGGTGGGTGAGCAGCATCGGCGGCCCCTCGGGGTCGGCGAGATAGCGGTCGCCCCACTGCATCAGGGCGACCAGGGCCGGATAGAGGTCGCGGCCCATCTGGGTCAGCCGGTATTCGTCCCGTCTGCGCTGACCGGGCTCGCGGTAGGGGACCTTGCACAACAGCCCCTCCTCGACCAGGCGCGTCAGCCGGGCGCTGAGGATCTGTTTCGGGGCTCCGGTGAAGGCCTGCATCTCGGCGAACCTGCGCACCCCGAGGAAGGCCTCCCTGAGCACCAGGAGCGTCCACTTCTCGCCCACGATCGCCAGCGCGCGCTCGATGGAGCAGTTGTCGGGGCGCGGGAGCGCGTCGCTCATGACCGCATCGTAGGTCGTCACGGCGTCACCTCCAATGTGGCTAAGTCTACTTGACATACTCAGCTGCCGGACGGAAGTCTAGGTTCATGATGCGAACTCAGGGGGTTCTCGCGCGAACCCCCGGCGCCGTCGTCGAGATCAGGTCCGCCGGACCGGGCGACGGGGAGCGGATTCGCCGCTTCCTCGCGGAACTGTCGCCAAGGACACGGCACCTGCGCTTCCTCACCGCCGTGGACGAGGACATGGCGGTCAAACTGCTGGCGGCGACCGGTCGGGGGGACGTGCTGCTCGCCGTCGAGGGGGAGAGGGTCGTCGGACACGCGGTGGGAGTCATGGTGGACGCCGAGGTGGAGATCGCGGTGGTCGTCGCCGACGCCTGGCAGGGAAAGGGCATCGGCTCCCGCCTGGTCCGCAGGCTGCTGCGCCGCGCCTCGGTCAACGGAGCCAGGACCGTGAACATGGACGTCCTCGGCGACAACCACCGGGTTCTGGCGATGATCCGGGGCCTGTGGCCGGGGGCCGTCACCCGGACCTCCCAGGGGAGCGTGGAGGTGAACGCACCGGTCGAACCGGCCCTCAGAGGGGACGTCGCGCCGGGTGGCGGCGGCGAACGGAGCGTTATCATCAACGGGGAGTCCGGTGGCCGGACACCATTTGCGGAACAAGGTTCTGTTGGCGCACCATTGACACCGTGAAAAGTGCCAAGAACGGACGCGACGGCCGCACCAGGATCATCGAGGGCGCACTGCGCCGGTTCAGCCAGGACGGCGTCTCGGCCACCACGCTCGCCAGCCTCCGCGAGGAGAGCGGCGTCAGCGTCGGCAGTTTCTACCACCACTTCGCGAGCAAGGAGCACGTCTTCGGGGTGCTCTACGCCGACACCCTCAGGATGTACCAGGAGGTCTTCCTCACCGAGCTGCGGCGTCACGAGGGGGCCAAGGAGGGCATCGAGGCCATCGTCGCCCTGCACATGAGGTGGTACGACGACAACAGGGAGCGGGCGCACCTGCTGCTCAGCGAACGTCCGCCGAAGCGTGACGAACCGGGCGGCACCGAGGTCTCCGAGCTGCGCAGGGCCTTCTTCCGCAAGGTCGCCGACTGGTGGCGGCCCCACATGAAGAACGGCCTGCTCCAGCCCGTTCCCCCCACCATGTGCTACGTGCTCTGGCTCGGTCCCGCGACCGAGATGTGCCGCCTGTGGTTCGCGGGCGCTCACCAGCCGACACCCGAGGAGATCGCGGGCCTGTGCGAGGCCGCCTGGCACAGCCTGCGCCAGCGCCCCGCCCCCGCCTGACCGTACGGCTTCGCCCACCTGGCCCCCGTCGCCGCACCCATCACCCGCCGCCCACGGCCCCGCGCCGCCCGACGCTGTTGTTCGTGAGAGCCCCGGTTTTTGGGCGTCTGAGAGCTCCGGCCCGGAGTCCGGGGGTTCGTCCGGGCCGGAGCGGTCCTCAGCGTGCTCCCGCGAGCTGCCGTAGCCGGGTGGGCACCCGCCAGACCTTCTCGTCCAGCGAGATGTCCAGCCGCAGGTCCTGGCGTCGCCGCCGCAGACCGGGCACGCGGACCCGGTCGCTGACGTCGAACCCGCCGTGTCCGCCGTTCGCGGAGTATCCGAAGCCCAGCTCGCCCGGCAGGACCCGTAACTCGTCCCGGTTGCCGCACCTCGGGCAGGTCCACGCGACCATGTCCCGGCCACGGTTGTAGTCGTGGCAGGCGCGGAAGTACTCGTCGGGCCGGAAACGGGACTCACAGGCGAAGCAGGGGATCAACATCTCGGAAACCTCAGGACCGGGTGGAGCGACTCCTCATTGGTACCGTCTCCCACTTGTGCCGTGCTTGCAGAACGCTTACGGCCGTCTGCAACGATCGGGTCACCCCCGGCTGGAAGGGCTGCGGGAGGATGGTCGGGTGAGAGATCTTCCCGCCCGTCTCAGAGAGCTGCTGCTCGAAACCGGCTACACCGTCGACGGCGTCCGCGACCGCCTCGGCACGGTCGCCGCGACCGCGCTCTCCCGTGAGGAGACGACACCCGCGCTGCGCGTCACCCGCGACGGCGATCCGCTCGGCACGCTGATCCGGCTGTGGTGGCTCGGAGCGCCGGTCGAGGCGCCGGAATGGCTCCCGGTCGAGGCGCTCGCCGAGGGCGGGCTGGTGACCGTACAGGACGGCCTGGTCAGCGCGGCGGTGCACCTGCAGCCATGGGAGACGGGCGGTTACGTCGTCTCCGACCGCAAGGTCAGGCCGGGTGATCCGGCGTTGCGCGAGGACCACGTCGTCGGCGCGGGAGGGGCGTCGGCGAATCTGGCCCAGCTCGTCTCGCGCCGTCCCGCCGGGCGCGTTCTCGACCTCGGCACCGGGTGCGGGGTGCAGGTGCTGCACCTGGCCGGCCTGGCGGACGAGGTCGTGGCGACCGACGTCAACCCCCGTGCGCTCGGGATGGCCCGGTTGAGCTGGGCGCTGTCCGGGATCGAGGGTGTCGACGCCAGGCAGGGGTCCCTGTTCGAACCCGTCGAGGGGGAGCGGTTCGATCTGGTCGTCTCGAACCCGCCGTTCGTGATCTCCCCCCGGGGCCGGTTCACCTACCGGGAGTCGGGCTTCGAGGCCGACGGTTTCTGCCGCGACCTCGTACGGCTCGCCCCCCGCTTCCTCTCCCCGGGCGGCACCTGTCAGCTGCTGGCCAACTGGCTGCACGTCGACGGCGAGGACTGGCGTGACCGGGTCGGCGGATGGCTCGCGGGGACCGGCTGCGACGGCTGGGTGGTGCAGCGGGACGTGCAGGACCCGGCCGAGTACGCGGAACTGTGGCTGAGGGACGCCGCCGAGCAGGGCACCCCCCGTTACCGGGAGCTCTACGACGACTGGCTCGACTGGTTCGAGACCATGAAGGTCACCGGGATCGGCTTCGGCTGGATCACCCTGCACGACTCCGGCAGCCTCGACCCGGTGGTCAGGGTCGAGGAGCTGGGGCAGCGGGTCGAGGTGCCGGTCGGCGGCTACGTGGACGAGGTGCTGGCCTCGGTCGGCCTGGCCCACCGCCTCACCGACGGGGAACTGCTCGGTGCCAGGCTCGCGCTGGCCGAGGGAGTGGCGGAGGAGCGTACGGGGCCGCCCGGCGCCGAGGACCCGTCGCGGATCGTGCTCAGGCAGACACGGGGACTGCGCCGCGCCACCCAGGTGGGAACGGTCGAGGCGGCCCTGGCGGGGGTCTGCGACGGCGATTATCCACTGGCTCCCCTGCTGGCGGCCATCGCGGAACTCACCGGTCAGGATGCCGATGACCTGCTAGTTCGTGCCCCCGAAGTGCTTCGCCCGTTGATCGCTGAGGGATTTTTCCACATATCGACCCCCTGATTATCCACAGGCTGTGCATATCCCTGGATGTCCCCACCGATCGGTTGTTGATCCGATGTTGACCGCCGGACGGGATGCTCTGGACGTGGGCACGGCGTGGGCCCGGGGGGTAAGGGACCACGCCGAGTCCGGCCGGTCGTCACAGTGAGGCGGCCGGTCGTCGAAGACGCACCGGATGACCGGGCCCCCTAACGCGTCTTCGACGGCCAGACGGCCGGCCGGGCGCCCCGCATCCGATCTCAGGTTCCAGAGCGACGGGAATTCCAGTGATCAACCACTTTTGGATGACACGGCTCGACGACGATCTGTACGACCTGTATGACGTGTCGTGGTCAGTTGCCGACGGGGTCACGGTCGAGCAGGGCGCGGATGTCCGCGGCCTCGGGAGCGCCGAGCCTGTCGAAGATGTCGTGCGCCCGCTGAAGGCAGTCACGGCTGCGCCGGATGTCACCCTGCCCCGCGAGCGCTCTGCCTAGCACCCACAGCGACAGCGCCTCGCCGTACGGGTGGCCGATCTCGACGCTGACCGCCAGTGCCTGCTCCGCGTGCCGGGTCGCGTCCCCGAAGCGGTCGGCCGTGATGAACGTCTCGGCGAGCCGTGAGCAGACACGCTGCTCCCACACCCGCTGCCCGCTGGTGCGGAAGAAGGCCAGGCACTCGGCGTGGTGGTGCACCGCCTCGTTGAGCCGTCCCACCCGGGACAGCACCATCCCCAGGTGGTAGCGCGCCCGTGCGGTGCCCGGACTTGAGCCGATCTCGGTGAAGATGGTCAGCCCCTGCTCCGCGGCGGCGATCGCCTCCTCGGCCTGACCGAGGAAGAGGTGATCCCTGGCCGAGTAGCTGAGCGTCAGAGCCTCGCCTCCCGGCGCGCCCATCTCCCTGAAGACCTTGCGTGCCGCGTCGAACAGGGCGAGCGCCTCCTGGTGACGACGTTGACGGCCCGCGACGACGGCCAGCGCGTTGAGCACCTCGCCGCTGACGATGCGGTCGCCCTCGACGGTCAGGCCGAGCGAGGCCTCGAACTCCTTGCGGGCCTCGACCAGCCGGTTCGCGCCGAACAGCACCCTGCCCAGCACGTAGCGGCAGCGCAGCTCGCTGGACGGCGCGCCGAACCGCTGGGCGGCGGCCAGGGTCTCCCTGGCCCGCCGTTCGAACTCACGGGCGTGGCTGCCGGACTCAAGCAACGGCTCCATGGCCAGCAGCAGGTCGGCCGCGGGCAGCAACGCCTGGACGGTCGTCTGGGCCGTCGCCTGAGCGGTCGTCTGGGCTATGGCCGCGAACAGCGACTCCGCCTCGATCGACAGCCACGCCACGGCCTCGTCGGCGGAGGCGAACGTGTGGCCGGGGCCGGTCACCGAGAGCTGTTCGGCGAGCGTGCTGCCGTCGTAGGCCAGCCGGTGCGCCGACTGCGCCGACGCCAGGTAGAAGTCGAGCAGCCGCCGCAGCGCGGGCCCGCCCGCCTCGGCGTCCGCGCTGCGCTCCGCCGTACGGCGGGCGAAGAGCCGCAGCAGGTCGTGGAAGCGGTAACGCCCCGGCGCGGGCGCCTCAAGCAGGCTCGCGTCGACCAGGGACTCAAGGATGTCCTCGGTCTCCGTCGGGTTCAGCGCGAGGACGGCGGAGGCGGCCCCGACGGAGATGTCGGGACCGCCGGGCAACGACAGCAGCCGGAAGGCCCGTGCCTGGGGCGGGGCGAGCTGGCCGTACCCGAGGGCGAAGGTCGCCTCGACGGCGAGGTTGCCCACGCGCAGCTCGTCGAGGCGGCGGCGCTCGTCGGCCAGCCTGGGCACCAGCGAGGCGACCGTCCACGACGGCCTGGCCGCCAGCCGAGCCGCGACGATCCGTACGGCCAGCGGCAGGAAACCGCAGGCGGCGACCACCTCCATGGCGGCCGTGCGCTCCGCGGCCACCCGGTCGGCGCCCGCGACCGTGGCGAACAGCGACAACGCCTCGTCGGACTCCATCACGTCCAGATCGACCAGCCTGGCGGCGGGCAGGTCGGCGAGCTTGGGGCGGCTGGTCACGATCGCCGCGCAGCCCGTCGTGCCGGGCAGCAGGGGACCGACCTGGGCGGCGTCACGGGCGTTGTCGAGCAGCACCAGCATCCGCCGCTCGGCCAGCAGCGAGCGGTACAGCGCCGCACGCTCGGCCAGGCCGTCGGGAATGACGTCGGGGGGCAGGCCGAGCCCGCGCAGGAACGCCGCGAGCACCGACTCGGCCGCGGCCGGCTCGTCGCCGTAACCGCGCAGGTCGGCGTAGAGCTGACCGTCGGGGAACAGGTCCTGCATGGTGTGCGCCAGGTGCACCGCGAGGGCCGTCTTGCCGACGCCGCCGATGCCGGAGATGGCGGCGACCGGCACACCGTCGGAACCCGCCTGCGACAGCAGGGTGCGCAGCCTGGCGACGACGTGACGGCGGCCGGTGAAGTCACTGACGGCCGCGGGCAGCTGCGCCGGACGGGGCAGCTCGGGGACCTCGACCTCGGTGGGCTCGGGCGGGGCCGTACGCTCCTCGGGCGCGGAGACGGCGGCACGCGCGGGCACGAGAGCCGGATCGCCGGAGAGGATGCGCCGGTGCAGGGTGGTCAGCTCGGGCCCCGGCTCGATGCCGAGCTCGTCGATCAGCGCGGTCCGGGTCTCGGCGAAGACGGCCAGGGCGTCGGCCTGCCTGCCGCACCGGTAGTAGGCCAGCATCAGCTGGGCGCGCAGTCGTTCCCGCAGCGGGTGGTCGGCGGTCAGCGCGATCAGCTCGGAGACCACGTCGGCGTGCCTGCCGAGCTCGAGGTCCAGGTCCATGAGCGTCTCCAGGGCACTCATCCTGCGTTCGACGAGCCTGCCGCGCTGGTGTTCGGCGTAGGGGCCGACGGCCCCGGCCAGCGGCTCCCCGGTGCACAGCTCCAGGCTGGCGCGCAGACTCTCCGCGGCCCCCCTGCCGTCTCCCGCACGGCGGGCGGTCTCGGCCTCGTGGACACCCCGCTCGAACTGCGTCAGGTCGAGGGTGACGTCGTTCAGCCGCAGAGCGTATCCACGGCCGACCGAGGTGAGAAGCTCCGGGCGGGTCCGGGGGGATCTGCCCGGTTCCAGGACGGCCCGCAGCCGCGAGACGTAGGTGCGCAGCGCGCCGAGAGCCCTGGGCGGCGCGTCCTCGCCCCAGACCGCGTCGATCATCTCCGCGGGAGTGACCGCCCTGCCCTCACGCAGCAGCAACATCGTCAGGATGGAGCGCTGCAGCGGCGTGCCGAGGTCGAGTTCGACGCCGTCACGCCAGGCCTGGACGGGGCCGAGCAAGGCGAAGCGCAACCCCTCTTCGCTGCTGTGAGCAGCCATTTCCTGGATCTCCGCCCTCAAGAAAAAGCCTTACCACCGAAATGATAGGTCCTGCAATGCTGTCACCACAGGAAACCGCCCACTCGTTAACCCTGGTGTTGATTCATCGTCAATCGGGCGTTGAACCGCTTCCCGGATGCTGTGACATGCCGGGCATGGCCCCATACGGGGGCGGTCATGCCCGGTGTTTCACCAGGTTGCAGGCGTTGATTCAATGGTCTGCAGGCGTCGATAAAGGCGCTGTAAGCACGGTGCAGGGGCCTCGGTCTATCAATGGGTCATGACTTCCACCAAGGAACGGGAAGTCCGGCCCTCTGGGAGAGGAACCATGAACCGCACCATCCGCAGCCTGCTCGGCGTCGCCGCGGCGACCGCCGTCCTCGCGGTCGGCGTCCCGGCGCTGACCTCCTCGGCCTCGGCCGCGACGACCGGCACCGCGACCGCCGGTGCCCTCGACGTCGACTTCTGGGGCTCCTACTACTCCAAGTACCGCAACGGCTCCCGGGCCAAGGCCAACGGCCGGGTGTGGGACGACGGCTCCGAGGTCCACGTCCAGGGGCGCCTCTACGACAGCAACAGCCCGTGGCGGCTGTGTGGCTACGTCCAGGTCAAGTTCGAGAACGCCGACGGCGACGAGTCCTACGACTGGGCCAGGCAGTGTGTCTCGTCCGGCTACCGGTCCTTCCACTTCTCCGAGGAGGACGTCGACAACGTCCAGGTCCGGGTCTGCTACTGGGAACGGCCCGGGGCCCAGCGCGTTTCCTGCGGCCGGTGGAACTACATCTACGAGGCCGATGACGACGAGTGACGCCTGACGGACGATGAGGTCATCGGGGCGGCCTTGGAAAAGGCCGGGAAGACGAACATCGGGCCCGCCCGGAACTCCGGGCGGGCCTTTTGTTCCATGGTTCATCGAAAGTGATGGGGCTCCGTCACGCCGCCTCGAACAGGCCGAGTCGCGTGTGGAGCCGTTCTCGTACGGCAGGCCACTCGCCGCTCAGGATCGAGTAGTACGCGGTATCTCGGACCGTGTCGTCGGCGCCTCGGGTTTCCGCCCGCCGCACACCGTCGAGGTGCGCGCCGAGGGCCTCGATGGCGGCCCGGGATCGTGCGTTGCGTACGTCGGCTTTGAGCGTGATGCGGTGGACCTGCCAGGTCTCGAAGGCGAGCGAGAGCATCAGGTACTTGCTCTCCCGGTTGACACCTGTGCCCTGGGCCGAAGCGGCCAGCCAGGTGTAACCGATGTCCGCCACGGACGGGACCTCGCCCACCGCTCCACGCGCACCCGGCGGCCAGGGCATGGGGCCCTGCCAGTACTCCAGGTGCATGAGGCGGGTGGCACCGACTATGCGGTCGGTGTGTAGCCACCGAACGGCGAAGGGCAACGTGCGGCCCTCCGCCTGCTCAGCCAGAGCGGCCTCCACGTAGGAGACCATCTCTTCCCGGCCTTGGGGAACGCGAGTGAAGGCGTAAGTAGAACGGTCCTCACTCGCCGCGGTGACGAGGTCGTCGACCACCGCGAGGCTGAGCGGTTCCAGGCGCACGGAGCGCCCGGACAGGGTGACAAAAGCGGGCATGAGCACATGATGGGGGCTGACAGGCATGCCTGGTGCCAAATGACACAAGACATCTTGGTTAAGCCCCTGCCGCCCCCTGTTCGGAGGGGCGAAATCGCAGGTCAGAGCATGCGGATGCTATCCCGGATGTGCCTGCTCACGGGGTAAAGTTTCCTTAAAGTGATCTCCTGGAAGATCAGCCCGTCACGGGGCTGGGAACGGCGCCGGAAACACGGCGTTCACCGGGTGCCCGCCGGGCCCCCGCCAGGCCGGTCAGGGCCTCACTCAGATGGTCGAGCGCGGCCGAGATCCAGGGCAGTTCCAGCGGGTCGGAGGCGTGCAGAGCGGCCAGTCGCCGCTCGGTCGTCTCGCCGTACAGCAGGCTCGTCGCGACCCGCACCCGCAGGGCCCTGACGTCGTCGCCGAAGACGTGTCCGGCGAGCACCCCCACACCGTGCCGGTCGAGCAGCGCCGCGGCCAGTTCGGCGGAGGTCGTGAAGTCGTGTCCGGTGAAGTCGGGATAGAGGTAGAAACCGCCGAGCGGTGCCTCGGTCCGCACCCCCGCCCGGACGAGCCTGTCGTGCACCGCCCGCGCGACCGTGCCGTGCAGCCGCCTGCTCAGGTCGATCCGCTCGACGATCTCGGCGGGCTCGGTGTAGGCGTAGGCCGCGGCCCGCTGGACGGGTGCCGCCGGGCTCGACCAGATCTCACTGGCCACCGCGAGCAGCCGGTCACGCAGTTCGGCGGAGGGAAGCCTGGCCACGCCGATCCGCCAGCCGCCCAGGGCCAGGCTCTTGCTGAGCCCGCTGGTGATCACCGTGCGTTCGGGGGCGACGTCGGCGGGGCTGACGAAGCCGGTCGCCGGATCGTGCAGGAGGTCGCGGTAGATCTCATCGGAGATGATCATCAGGTCGAGGTCACGGGCGATCCTCGCCAGCCGGGTGACCGTGGTCGGGGAGGCCAACGTGCCGGTCGGGTTGTCCGGCAGCGTGAGCAGGATGGAACGGACGTCGCGCCCCCGCGCCCGCGCGTGCAGTACGGCGGAGGCGACCCGGTCGGGATCGGGCACCCCGCCCTCACCTGGAGGGGCGGGAACCGGCAGCGGACGGGCCCCGACCAGGTCGGCCTGGGCGGCGTAGCTCACCCAGCTCGGCATCGGCAGCACGACGTCACCGCCGATCGCCAGCAGCAGGCCGTACAGCAGGGGCTTGCTCCCGGGGCCGCAGACCACCAGGTCGGGGTCCGTCGGCAGGCCGCGCCTGTCCCAGTAGCCCGCCGCGGCCTCGCGCAGCGGCGTGATCCCCGCGACCGGGCCGTACCCGTTGTGCTCGGAGGCGGCGGCCAGCCGTTCGCGCAGCGCCGGATGAACGGGCAGACCCGCCTCACCGAAGGCCAGGTGGAGCACCCGCTCACCGGCGCGCCGTCTTCGTTCGATGTCCTCGTTCGCCGCCAACGTGGCGGAAAGCGTCACGTTCATCAGTGTCCCTTTCCGATCAATGCGGAACGTTCCCAAGCGTGATGGGATGCAGGCATCGGAACAAGCACTGGTTGGTGTGGGTGGGCGTAAGGAAGTCCGATGCTTGATTTTCGCCGGCTTGTGGTGATCTGTGAGTTCGCCAGGAGAGGGAGCATCGCCGCGACGGCGGCCTCCCTCGGCTACAGCCCGTCCGCGGTCTCCCAGCAGCTCGCGACCCTCGAACGGGAGGCCGGAGCCGCGCTGCTCGACCGTTCCGCGCGCAGCGCCGAGCTCACCGACGCCGGACGCCGCCTGGTCGAGCACGCCCAGCGCATCCTGGCGATGGTCGAGAACGCCGAGTCGGACCTGTCCGCCCACCAGGGAACCCCGTCAGGGCGCGTCACCGTGACCGCCTTCCCCACCGCCGCCGTCGCCTTCGCGCCCGCCCTCGCCAGGTCGTTGCGCGGGCACACCGCGCTGACCCTGCGAATGGGACAGGGACGCTCAGGACGGGGGATGCGCGAGGTCAGGTCGGGCGAGGTGGACATCGCCCTGGTCGACGACTGGTACGGCAGGGTGCGCGAGACGGACACGCTGCGGGTCTTCCCGCTGCTGCACGACCCGCTGGTGCTCGTGGTGCCGCGCAGGCACCGGCTCGCCTCCCTCGACGAGCCCGTCGACCTGCGCGAACTACGTGACGAGCCGTGGATGGCCACCCCGGACGGCGAACCTTCGCGGCTGGCCGTCGACCGTATGCTCGCCGACTTCGGCGGGGCGCAGCCGGTGCCGTGGGAGTTCGAGGGGCTGGGGACCATCCTCAGCCTGGTCGCCAAGGGCATCGGCATCGCGGCCGTCCCGGCCCTGGCCCTGGCCGCCGGGGTCAGGGGCATCGTCGTGCGGGAGTTCCCCGGCGACCCGGTCAGCCGTGAGGTCCACGCCGTCGCCCGCACGTCGAGCGTCAACCGGCCCGCGGTCTCCGTCACCCTGCGGGCCGTACACGTGGCCGCCCGGATGCTGGTCGACGACCTGGCCGCCGTCCGTCTGGCCGAACGGTAACGTCTTCAGCCGTGCCTCCCACATACGCGCTCGAACGGCTGCTGTCCGCCGGCGGGTCGAAGACCGTCGCCGGGATCGACGAGGTCGGCCGGGGCGCCTGGGCCGGACCCGTCGCGGTCTGCGCGGTGGTCACCGACCTGTCCGAGCCGCCCGCCGGCCTGACCGACTCCAAGATGCTCACCCCGGCCCGCCGTACCGCCATGTTCGACGAGATCGTCACCTGGGCCGTCGGCGTCGGGTACGGCGAGGCCTCCCACGCCGAGATCGACGAACTCGGCATGACCGAGGCACTGCGCAGGGCGGCGGGCCGGGCCCTGGCCGAACTGCCCGTCCGGCCCGACGTGGTCATCCTCGACGGCAAGCACGACTATCTCGGGGCACCGTGGCCGGTCCGGTGCGAGATCAAGGGAGACCTGTCCTGCGTCTCGGTCGCCGCGGCCTCGGTGGTGGCCAAGGTCCGCCGCGACGCCTACATGGCCTCTCTGGCCGGTGTCGAGGAGTACGGCTTCGACGGCAACGCGGGCTACCCCTCGCCGACCCACCAGCAGGCCCTGAAACGCCTCGGCCCCACCGAACACCACCGCCTGTCCTGGTCCTACCTGGACGACCTCCCCGAATGGCGCCACCTCAAGAGGCACCGAAACCCGCTGGCGGGGGAAGGGCAACTCGGCCTGTTCGGGTAGGCCGTGCCCATCTCCGTCTCCGTGCCCTGACGACCGGGACCTGGTCCGCGCGCTCATCAGGTGATCCGAGCGAGGGTCGGTCACGTCAGAAGGTCGCGCCGGCGGTCGGCGGCCTCGATCACGTCGAGGCTGACCTGTTCCAGGAACGCCGCCGCTTTGGTCAGTCGTTCCCGCACGGGACTGTCGAGCTCGTAGGCCTGGGCCGCCACCTTGGCGGCCCGCACCGTCTGGAGCGTCTGGCGGCTGCCGGTCACGACCGAGTTGTACCAGGCGTCGGCGTCGACCACGTAGACGTCGCGCCGTCGCCGGGGGTCGCGCTCGCGCCGGAGGAATCCCAGTTGGATCAGGAAATTGACGGCGACGGAGACGGTGGCCGGGCTGATCTTCAGCCTGTTGGCCAGTTCAGCCGCGGTGCGTCTGCCGTCCTGGGACAGCAGAAGGTCGATGTGTACGCGGGCGCTCGTCCTGGGCAGTCCGGTTTTGACCGACAGCTCGACGAGTTCGTCCTCCATCGCGCCGCTCAGTGATCCGGCCGGGCGTGGGGGCGCCGGTGTGCCGCGCCGGGCCCGCCGGGTCGTCGCCTGGTGGGCCTGCTGGGGCCGATAGCCGCCGGGGCCGCCGTTGCGGCCGATCTCGCGGGTGATCGTCGAGGTCGGCCGGTTGAGCCTCCTGGCGATCTCACCATAGGAGAGCCCGTCGGCGAGGCCGGCCGCGATGCGCTCGCGGTCCTGCTGGGTCAATCGTCCTCCTGGCATGGCGCCAGTATTGCCTTCGGCGGCATTCATTGCAACGCCCCCTTGCATTCGGACGCAGTGTCATTGCGTCAATTTATCGCCGTTTACCTGGGGTTATGCGCCGCAGATGGTTGACTGAATTTCGAATGCAACATAGCTTTTGATCCGCACGAAACACGTACTATCGTGAATTTGAGGAATGGTCATGAACAAAATCCCTCGCCCGGCCGAAAACGCGACCCGAACACCGCGCATCCCCCGACGTGCGGCGGCCGCAACACTGACGGCCACAGCACTGGCGGCCGCCCTCCTGACCGGGACCGTCGCACCCGCGGCAGCCGCCGCACGCAGCCAGGCCGCACACGGCGCCGGCACCGGGCAAGACCGCCCGCGGCTGCAAAAGGCCCTCCAGGACCTTGCCGACCTAGGCCTGGCCGGAGTACAGCTGCGCGTACACGACGAACAAGGCGATTGGGCCGGCAGCGCCGGCGTGCGCAAGCTCGGCCAGACCGCCAGACCTCCCACAAACGGACGCTTTTGGGCCGGCAGCGTCAACAAGACCCTCACCGCGACCCTGGTGCTGCAACTGGTGGCCGAGAGCAAGATCGAACTCGACGATCCGGTGGCCGACCACCTGCCCGAACTAGGACTCGACCAGCGGATCACCGTACGGATGATGCTGCGCCACACCACCGGACTGTTCAACTACACCGGCGACTTCGACGCCAACGGGCAATGGGAGCCAGGCATCCCCGGCCATGGCGAGGAGTGGCTGGCCAACCGCTTCCACAGCTACCGGCCCGAGGAACTGCTCCGCCTGGCACTGTCCAAGAAGCCCCGATTCGAACCGGGAACAGACCAAAGGTATGCCAACACCAACTACACGCTGGCCCTGCTGCTGATCGAGAAGGTCACCGGCCACTCCTACGCCGAGGAGATGCGGCGCCGCATCTTAGGGCCACTCGGTATGCGAAACACCGTGATACCGGGCGACCGCACACAGCTCCCCGGACCGTACGCCCACGGCTACTTCCGCTACCAGGAAGGCGGTCAGTGGAAGGTGGTCGACGTCTCCCGCCAGAACCCCTCCCTGCTGGCCGGCGCCGGCGCCCTCATCTCGACCACCCAAGATCTCCAGACGTTCATCTCCGCGCTGATGGGCGGCAAGCTCCTGCCGGCCCCGCTGCTGGCCGAGATGCGCAAGCCGTACGGCGATCTCGGCTACGGCCTCGGACTGTGGGTACAGGACCTGGGCCCCGGCTGTGGCGGCATCGTCTACCAGCACAACGGCAGCCCTCCGGCGGGCTACGGCGCGCTGATGTACAGCTCACCTGACGGCAGGAAGACCCTGACCGCCTCACTCACCACCGGGGACGCCGCGGTCGATCCGGCGGCGCTGTACCCGAGGGTGGTGGAAAGGCTCCTCAAGGAGGTGTTCTGCGGCGGGAAGACCGCACGCTGACGGGCCGCCCGGCTGGTGGGGTCGAACCGCCGATGTTTCCGCGGGGGCGCGCCATCGGGCCCTGCTCGGCTGAGGCGGGTCGTCCGGCCCACGTCCAGGGCGGGTGAGATCCATGTGACAGAAGAGGGCCACTTCGTAATCCTTCGACTCGCTCATATCAACATGAAGGGGGCGAAGTGGCCGTCAATGGCATTGTTCCCACCGGCCGCGCGGCATTGTGGCACTCGCTGGTTTCGTGGAGGTCACGCGCCAGGGCCTGCCGGGAAAACGCCGGCACCGCGCGGGGGTGATGTCGAACTTCGGCGGCCTGCCTTCACGGGAGCCGAGGTTCTTGCGGTTGCCGTCCTCTCCGGAGTAACACAGGTGATCCGGCGTCTGCGCAGGTAGGCGCGGTTCGCGCGGGAACCGTAAGCCTTGTCGCCCCAGACCTTGTCGGGCCGGGTACGCGGAGGGAAGGGGGATATGCCCTTTTCCGTCGGGGGACGGTGGCGCATGGTGGGCAGCATGCGGGTTGGGATCTTCCTCATCGCGGCCGGATTCCCCGGCAGAGAACCGGGACAGGTGTTGCGGGACACGGTCGAGGCGGTGGTCGTCGCCGAGGAGGCGGGCTTCGACGACGCGTGGATCGCCGAGCACCACTTCATGTCGTACGGCGTGTGCCCTTCGGCGGTGACGTTGGCGGGGGTCGCGCTCGGCCGTACGGACCGGATCGGGGTGGGGACGGCGGTGAGCGTGCTGTCGGCGCGGCACCCTGTTGAGCTGGCCGAACAGGCGGCGATCCTGGACCAGGTCTCCGGCGGACGGTTCACGCTCGGGGTCGGGCGGGGCGGTCCCTGGATGGAGCTTGAGGTGTTCGGGACGGGACTGCCCAGGTTCGAGCGGGGGTTTCCCGAGTCGCTCGACCTGCTGTGCGCGGCCCTCGGGCAGGACACGGTCTCTGCGGACGGGGAGTTCTTCCGGTTCCGGGAGGTACCGATGGTCCCGGCCGCCAGGCTCAGGCCGGTCGTGGCATGCACCTCGCCGGGGACGGTCGCGCTGGCCGCCGGACGGGGGCTGCCGATGCTGCTGGGCATGCACCTCGACGACGAGGGGAGGGCCGGGCTGCTGCGGGAGTACGGCGATGCCCGTGGTGAGGTTCATGAAGATGGGGATCAAGGACGTGGTGGTGCCTGGGGCGGTGGGGATCCGGGGCATGTGGCGGCGGTGGTCGGGCATGTGGCGGACTCGACGCGGGAGGCCGTCGCGGAGTTGAGGACGGCGATGCCGGGCTGGCTCGGACCGGGGCTCGCGGGGTACGTGCCCGTTGACGGGCGTCCCACGCCGCGCCGTGACATCCCGGACTACGTGGACTTTCTCTGCCGGACGCATCCGGTCGGCTCGGCCGATCTCTGCGTCGAGCGGATCGAACGGACCGTCGCCAGGACGGGGCTCGGCCACCTGATCCTCATGGTCGAGGGGGCGGGCTCACAGGAGCGCACCCTCGAAACGATCAGACGGCTGGGGGCCGAGGTGCTGCCCCGGGTCAGGAACGGAAAAGCGCCCTCGTCAGGCCGGGGTGCGGCTTGACGAGGGCGGGAGGGGTCAGCAGTCGACGAGTTCGGGGCTCTGGTTGAGGATCTGGGACCTGGCCGTGACGAACTCGGCGTGAGCCTTGACGGCCGCCGGGTCGAAGACCGCGACCCGGTGGCAGTTCTGGAAGGCCAGTTTCACCCCGAAGTGGCGCTCAAGCGCGCCGCGCATGGAGTCGCTGGCGAGGCAGCGCAGGAGCTGGCCGCGGGCGGCCTCGTCCGGCGGCGGGACGGTGTTGTCGGTGAACTCGGCACCGGTGCGCTCACGCTCCCCCACCAGGTCACTGATGAGCGTCCATGCATATGGCAGGGAGTCACGGACACAGGCGACGAACGTCGCGTCGTCCACCTCTCCTGCCTTCGCCTGGTCGAGAAGCTCGTTCGGAACGGTCAGCGACATGCTGCCTTCTCCTCTCAGAAGGGAACTTACAGACACTAGGCCGAGCCCGATCGGCCTCCAGCTAGCGCTGGAGGGACACTCGTGTGGGCCCGAAGACGAAGTCGGGGTCGATCTGCGCCGCGAGATCCTCCCCCGTGGCCCGGTTCGCCCAGGCCCGCGCGTTACGCAGATGGAACTCCA